>CAYYNC010000037.1:0-64148 GCA_964472745.1 uncultured Solibacteraceae bacterium | reverse complement strand
TTCGCCGAATGTCCAGCGAAATCTTCAAGCCCGTCCCCGAGACTGAGGGATTACGATTCCACGAAAATCATGCTTGACATGAAACGCGTGCGAGGGTAGGATGGGCTAGTCGTTTAAGGCTGATAGCCCAGGAGGCTGGAATGAAAGGGACAAGATTGACGATCCGCGTCGCGGCTGCGGCTGCACTTGCGCTCGCCCTCGACCCATTGGTAAACGATGTGAGTGCTTGCTTTCAGCCGTATTTCATCGACTACCCCCAGGGGAGGGCCTGTGTGTGCCTGAGCGGTTCCGGGATTTACATGTCCTGTGAACCCGGCTTCGATTTCGGCGACCCATGCACGGTAGAGGATGGCTGCGCCTAAGGGAGGAGGTGCCCGGCGGTCCCGGGTGGCGGCTTCGGCTAGCCAGGACTGCATTGATCACAAGCCAAAGTAACTGATGGCAAAGCGTTGCACAGGAAAGCGAGGAATGCGAACTGTCATGCTAACCATACTAAGCCGGGTTGTTTTGGCGTGCTTCCCTGTTTTCATCGCAGCAGGAACTTCGATGGCAGACCTGATCGACGTTGGCGGAGGTGTTTTGAGATCTCAAGCTGTTCATGTCGTGCTGCCGGATTACCCAGCCGAGTCGATTGCTCGGAGGAGCCAGGGAGTCGCCGTCGCTGAGCTCACCGTGAGCCTAAGTGGTGCTGCCGCCGCAGTCCAAATGCTGGAAACACCCGACTCTTACATCCGATCCGCACTCAGTGCAGCGCTAAGCAAATGGCGATTCCAGCCGTTTAAGTTCAACGGTTTGCCGGTTCGCGCGCGAGGAAGGCTGGTCTTCTACTTCAAGTTCGTGGATGGTAATCCCAAGGTGATTGACGCGATTGCTGCCGGCGCGTGGGAACCGTCACGCGGGAGATGATTTGCGCCATGCCGACAGGAGGAGAACATTACCGGAGTGGTACCTCGAGAATCGACAAGGTGAAAGCCGCAGCGAGAGAAATCGGGCTCGTTGGAGGCGCGACTCTCTTGGCGGTCCTTGGACTAAACATAGCCAAGACGTTCTTTTCAGCAGGTTCAGGCATGGGGGAAGTGCACCTGAAAAAGAGGTCCGCTCAATTGCCCATAGCGGCGGTAGGAGCGCCACTCTCAATCCTGAGGGTTGCGCTCAATGGCCATCCTCTCAGTCTGGTCCTTGTCACATCCCCGAATTGTCCGCACTGTCAGGCAAGCGCGTCGTTCCACGGTCGCGTTTGTGACGAGGCAAGTAGGCATGGTGTGCCGATGTATGTCGCCGTCCCGGAGCCTGCGGTGGCGAAAGAGTACCTGGAGGCTTCGGATTTGAGCCGTTGCACGGTAGTAGGCTGGGCCGACTTGGCATTTCGTGTTGCCGGAACACCTACGCTTATGGCAGTAAATCAGCAAAGCCGGGTGGGAAGGATCTGGATCGGTCGGCCGATGACGGATGAAGGACAAGAGGAGATACTGAGAGTTGCGAGAGGATCCGCAGGACCGACACCGGAGGAAGAGGCGCTTCCTGATTCTCCGAAAGCTATTCCCGTGGACGAATTGAACAGACTTCGACAAGCGGGCCGTGCAATTCTGCTCGACGTCCGCGAACGAGAGCCATTCGATCAATGGCATACGAACGGCGCAACAAACATTCCCCTGGCAGAACTGCCAGTCAGGGCGGCATTCGAATTGGATCGCGCGAAACTCCAGGTGGTCGACTGCACTAATCTAGCAAAGGATCAATGTAAACTCGGTGTGATGAGGCTGACTAAAGAGGGTTTCGATGTGAGGCACGTGGGAGCTGGGGCTTTGCGCCTCAGTTGCGTTTTCACCCCTGAGTGAGGGCATGTGATCTAATTGTCCGGCCCAGCCAGTCAGCGGTCAGAGTAAAAGCATGGCATGTGAGGGCAATTTGGAGCGGAGCGGTCTCAAGACCCACGTGTATGGGAGAGTGGTGATATGGGCGTTCGCCCTCCTGGTCAGCATGGCAGTTGTTGGCGGAACGCAGAGCAGCGGAGCGCGCGGCAACGTCCGTGGCGTGGTGATCGACGGCAAGTCCGGTGACATGATCGTGGGCGCCACCGTGAAGCTCAGTGCGGCGTGGACCGATGAGCCGCTCGCGGAGACCGAAAGCGGTCCAGACGGAATGTTCACTTTCAGTGGTGTGGCTGTGGGGAGATATCGAATAGCCGGTGGTGCGCAGGGCTACGTGGACCTGATTCCGTCGTGGAGCACGAGCCGGATTGTTGCTGTTACTTTGACCGAAGCTCAAGTGGTGAAGCTTGTCCTCACTCCGGCGGCTGTGGTTTCAGGGAGGGTTGTTGACGGAACCGGCCAGCCAATCAGGGGCGTTTCCGTTGTTCCATTCGCCCGCCGCCTGGTTGGCGGCGCGGTACGGCTCCTTCCGAAGGGAGGCGGAGCGCAGGCGGACGACCGCGGAGAGTATCGTCTGCACGGGCTTGCGCCCGGAGTATATACGGTGGCGGCTGTGCCACTTCGATGGCGTGAGGGAAATGTTTTCCCGCAGGTGTATTTCCCCGGCGAAATGAGCTCGGAGCGAGCTCGATATTTCACCCTCTCCGCGGGTGAAAGACGATCTCAGACCGATATTGTGGTGCCCGAGAGTCCACGCTTAAGCATCACGGGGATGGTTTCTGTGGGGCCAGCGGACTGGTCTGGCCGAGCCATCATGGTTTCGCTTTGGACAAAGGAGGGATTTGCCATCGGTGCAGCTCAAGCCGATGCCGAGGGCCGGTTCCGCTTTGAGGGTGTTCCGGCTGGCGAATACCATTTGGTTGGCGAAGGGCCGGTTATGGGGTTGGCGGCCGCGGGACCCGTAACGGGGTCCAATGCGCGGCGTGGCAGAGTAGCAATCGAGGTGGGCGGTCAGGACCTGACGGAGGTAGTTGTTCCCCTTCGGCCGCCTGCGGAGCTGAAAGGACAGGTGAGGGTGGTGCAGCAGCGGGAGCCGCAAATTGACTGTTTATCTCGCGCTGAACTCGTTTTACACCCAACGGGCACGACGGTGGCCACAGCCGAAGTGACTTCAAGGATCGATGACCGCGGAAGACTTCGATTCCCGCGTTTGTTCCCTGACACGTATCAAGTCTTCTTGCGTCATGCCGACCAACGATGTTTCATCGAAGCAGTCATGCAAGGCAAGGCGGGGATCGAGGATCGAATCATAACTCTCGGGGAAAAGCGCGAATGGGAGGAGTTGATCATCCTGATAAGCACGGAGGCAGGAAGTGTGCAGGGACGCGTCGTCACGGTCACCGAGGAACCGGTTGAGGCGACTTGGGTCTGCCTCGTGCCGGAATCACGCAAGATGCTTGAAGTGGACACCGAGTTGGCTACTGTCACGACCGGTCCGGATGGGCGATTTGAGTTCCCGCACGTGCAGCATGGCCGGTATCGTCTTGTGGCGGTGAGGCCAATGGATTCGATGCAGGCCCTGGATCCCGTGGTTTGCTCGGAAAAACAGGGTGAGGGCGTTCAGGTGGCGGTGAAGGGGGGAGAGGAAGTCAGGGCCGACTTGAGAGTAGGACAATGAGGCGAGCGTTGAATCCAAGGTTGGTTCTTTGTCTGGCTGCCGGAGTCTGGCTGATCAATGCTCCCTCATTTGCGGCGGAACAGGCACCGAAAGATTCCAGTGGAGAGGGCTCCAATCTGGGTTCGGTGGAGGGAGTGGTGACCGAGGGCCAGGGTGGGGCGCCCGTTGCGGATGCGACGATCGTTCTCGGGGGACCCGGACCTGAGCGCACCGCCAGAACAGACCCGAACGGTCGCTACAAGATCACTGCCGTTCCGCCGGGATTCTATGCCCTCTTCCCGCGCAAGGAGGGCTACGGCAGCAAGGGAATGGCCGCCTCCGCCCGCCGCGTGCGGCTGGCGGCGGGCCAACGAGTCTCGGGGATTGACTTTGAAATCCACCGCGAATCGGTGATTTCGGGAAGAATCCTCGACATTGGCAAGAAACCGTTGAGCGGCATCCGCGTGACATGCTGGGCGCGGTCTTACATTCAAGGCGAATGGAGTTACTTGGCAAGGGGCCAGGCTCGAACGAATGACTTGGGAGAATTCCGGATTCCTGCGCTAAGAGCAGGACAATACCTGTTGTCAGCGGCTCCGCCTTTGGCGACCCTACGTAAAAGAGCGGGCCGAGACCCAATGCCCGCAGATCCCGTCCGGAGAAACGTCCGCACATTCTATCCCAACGGGATCTCGCCTGGCGAGGCGGTAGCGTTATCTCTCGCGCCGGGCCAACAGATGGAGGGCTTGGACATCGTTCTCGCCGAAAGGGAAACCTACTGTGTTAGCGGGGTAGTGGCAGGCGTGGGTCCCACCGGAAAGAGCAGCGTGTGCGTCGATGAAGTTGCCACCGGCTGGCGACTGACGGTTGCCTGTGGCTCAACGGTAGAGGGCGAGATGTTTGAAGTATGCGGGCTTGCGCGTGGCTCCTACGAAGTCCAGGCCACGGTTCCGACCGCTGAGGGCCACGCCGCACGATTCGGCAAGGCGGACTTGATCATTACCAACCGTTCTGTCGATTTGGGCCGACTCCTCATGATAGAGGGAACACGTATTGAAGGAGAACTGTTAGTTGCAGGCGAGTCGAAAGGGGCGCCACAGCCGGCCGGGACGAGTATTGGGCTGTTGCCCATGAATCGCTATCGGCACATGAATGAAACACCGCTCATCCGCCTGGATCGTCAAGGCTCGTTTGTGGTGGAGAGTGTATTTCAAGACGACTATCGCGTGTCCGTCCAGGCGCCAAGAGGTTTCTACGTGCAAAGAGCCTTTTGTGGGGCCCGCGATGTGCTGCAGGAGACCATTCGTCCGGGCTGTGAGCGGCTTACCGTCGTGCTGGGGTGCGACGCCGGCGCAATTTCCGGTGGAGTTACTGACAACAACAATCAACCTGTGCGCGATGCGATTGTCATTCTATCACCTGAGTCATTGCCGGAAACACTTTCGGGTGACGTTGTCCGCGCCGCCTATGCCGACCAGAACGGCCGATTCGAATTCGGCAATCTGGCCCCGGGAAACTACCGGGCGCTTGCCTTTGCGGATCTGGAGTACGGGGAGGGCCAGGATCCTGCTTTCGTTCGTCGGTGGTTATCCAAAGGTGCGGCGGTGAAGGTAGGACCAGAAGAGAGCAAAACCATAACTCTCCCCGCGCTTCGCGCGAAATAGGAATCCACCAATGTTTGGTTCATCGCGCCGTCCCCTGAAACGCGGCATGGCAGAGTATTTTTGGCCGCTGGGCGCAACTCCTGAAAAGATGCAAAGCGTCGATGGGAAAGGAGTTGATTCCCAACGTGAAATGCAACATCGGTGATGGCAGAACGAATCACATTAGTAATTCCTGAGAGTCCGAAATCAGTCACCGTCAGAGCACCGTTTGTCCTCGGAGATTTGCGTCGGGGGCGATGGATCCTCGAACGCTTGCGCCGTCAAGCTGAAAACCTCGATGTGGTGTGCCTGGTACCTGCTGGATACCGGACGTCTGACTTCGCGAAATTGGCGCATCAACAGGGGCACCAGGTTTTCGAGTATAGCTCGGCCTGCTGGGCTGCCGCACTCTTGGAACTTGCGGGAGGAGCCAGTCAACAGATCGTGGTCGTCGGCGAAGAACAACTTGCCTTATCCCCCTTCAAACTCGTTGAACTGCTAACGCATCGTCACGTTAGCGCGGGGAGTTGGTACACGAACGTACGGGGGTTGCCTCGTGGAGTAGATCCGCTCGTCATTTCCCGATCCTTGCTCGAACTTCTGCCACTTGAAGAGATTGGCAGCCTTTTCGATCTCCGGAAGATGGCGCCTCTTGTCGTGGGGGAATGCCAGAAGTCCTCTGATCCTAACTACCGGTGCGCCAGGGTCCAAGTACTTGACGCCGTTTCAGAGTTCGCCCTGGATCGCAAGAAACTCCCAGAGGTCATTGAATGGACGACTTATCGCGGCTGCCGCTTGCTGGATGAACTGATCGATTCGGATCAAACGGCCACGGCCCCGCCAGAGACTTTGATGGAACTTTGGAGAGAGAAAGAGTTAGCCAGCGAGGCGCTCCCGCGGATCGGACTGTTCCAAAAAACCTGCACTAGCGGACGAGAGGGCAGACCGCGCGTGCTCCTCGCGGCCAATCAGTCGGCCTATGCTGGAGCCCACGAAGCCCTCGTCACAGCCGTCGGAGCGATTGGGCGATCGTACTGGGATCTGCACGCCTTTATCTCCCTGGATGGTTACTTTGCCGATAAGCTCGCCGCGGCGGGAGTCAACGTGCATGTTCTGGGGGAGGACTTCTCTGCAGCCACTTTTCGCAGTTTCCAATCCTGCGATTCCATCATAAAACACCTAAGGCCGAACGTCATTCACCTCAACGGCGACTGTGGGTTGCCGATCATTCTTGCGGCGGCAGCCAATGGGATCCCGCTGCTTTACCACGCGCGACTTTCAAGATGCGCGCTCCCTTCCGAGACGCTCCGGCAATTCTACGTCATTATCGCAGTCTCCTACTTTGTGAGGGAGACGCTGCTCGCCGAAAAGACCATCCAGCCATCGTCCGTCAGAGTGATCTATGACGGCGTGGACATGGCCCGGTTTTCGCGGGAGGCATTTGACCGCACAATTTGCCGCGGGCGTCTCGGCGTCGCCGATGACGCCGTGCTCGTCCTGATGCCCGGCCGATACACTCCGGCGAAGCGCCAAGACCTGCTGATTGCCGCAGTTCAGCGATTGGCGGGTTCGGTCTCTGAAGACTGGCACCTAGTATTCGTGGGTGATAGGCATGGTGAAGTCGCCTGGGAATCACATCTCCGCACGCAGGCGGCGCGACTTCGGAGGCCCGAAAATGTTCACATTCTCGGGTTCGAAGAGGACGTCAGGTGGGCGTATACCGCAGCGGATATCGTGTCGTGTTGCGGCGAAGGCGAGGCGCTGGGGCAGAGCGTTCTTGAATCCATGGCGATGGGTGTGCCCGTGCTGCTCGCAGATTCTGGCGCGAGCAGTGAGTTGATCGAGGACGGAGAGCAGGGCCTTATGTTTCGTCCCGGGGATGCTGAGGACTTGGCGGAAAAGCTAAGGACCCTTCTGTTGAACAGTGCTCGAAGGAAGATGATGGGTGCTTCCGGGCAAATGCGTTGCCAGCGTTTGTTTACGGCCGCTGGAACGGCCCTGGCGCTTCAACAACTCTACGAAGAGGCGATCGCCTCTTCGTAGCAAGGCTCTTGGCGCAAGCCCATTAGCGCCCCCTCGTGCGAGCCCTCCGTCCACTCCCTTCGCATAGGGAGGCTGCGGTAAGGCGCAAGTGCCGGATGTTCCCGCGCGGCCTACCAGGACGCAAACGCGGACTGAGCGCGTTGGCCGATGCCATCACGGTGGAGGGGTAGCAGAATGGCATCTTGAGTACTTTTGGCCTGAAGCTGCGATGAGAAAATCCTCGCTTAGCCTCTCATGACGGCGAACGCCGCCTCAAGCTCTTTCTTCGCCTCGGGACCCACGGGAGTCAATGGCAACCGCACCGGACCGCCGTAGTACCCGTTCAGGTCCATCGCGTACTTCAGCCCCGGAATGCCGTACTTCACCGTCACCAGCACCGCCGCCCGCGCGATCCGCCGCTGCCAATCCATCGCCGCGTCGAACTCGCGCTGCCGGTGCGCCTCCCAGATCGCGATCACCGAGTACGGCGCCGCGTTGGCGTACGCCAGCACCGCCCCCACCGCGCCTACCGCCAGCGACGGCGCGAGCGTCGGAGCCGATCCGACAAGCACCTGGAACCCCGGCTTCGTCTCGCGGATCATCTGCATCACCTTCTCGATGTTGCCCGAGCTCTCCTTGATCGCGATAATGTTCGGATGCTCGGACAGCGCCGCCACCGTCTCCGCCGGAATGTCCACGCCGGTCGCCTGCGGCCAGTTGTAGATCATCACCGGAATCTTCGCCTGGTCGGCCACGGCGCGGAAGAACAGCGCCTGCGCGTCGCCGCGATTCACCATGTTCTTGTAGTAGTGCGGCGTCCGCACCATCGCCGCTTTGTAGCCCATCTCCGCGGCCTTGTTGGTGAGGAAGACGGTCTCGCGAACGCTCTCCATGCCGGTGCCGGCGATCAGCGTCTTCTCCGGCGCGGCGTGCTTCGCCACCAGCTCGAACAGCAGGAACTTCTCTTCCTGCGTCAGGTACACGCTCTCACCGGTGGAGCCGCAGACCACGTAGCCCGCAAGCCCGGTCTTATTCCATTTCTCGACGTTGTGCTGGACCTTAGCCTGGTAGATCTCCCCGTCGTAGTTGAACGGAGTCGCGATGGGTGGATAAATGCCTTGCAGCTTCATATCTGTCTACCAGGGTAAGAAATCCCGGCGCGCGGTTCCTCGCGCGGCCCGGTTCAGATAAACTGATGCCGGAACAGCCATGAGAACCACACGCCGCAACTTCGTTCTTTCCACCGCCGCGATCCCCGCCGCGGCCCAGACCGCGCCCGTGAAAGGCTCCGTGAAGCCGCTGCCGCCCGCCCCGCCGCGGCCCGCCACCCAGCTCGGCGTCTCCCTCGCCCTCTGGTCGATGAACCAGAGTTTCTGGGTCGGCAAGTGGAAACTGCTCGACATGCCGGGCATCATGAAGAACCAGCTCGGCATCGAAGGCATCGAGTACGTCAACCAGTTCTTCGAGAACCCCACGCTCAACTACCTCCAGAAGCTCCGCCGCGCCTGCGAAACCAACGGCATCAAATCGCTGCTCTTGATGGTGGACAACGAGGGCGCCACCGCCGCCATCGACAAGGCGGAGCGCAAACAGGCCGAGATCGCCCACCGCAAGTGGCTCGACATCGCGCACTTCCTCGGCTGCCGCTACGTCCGCATCAACATGTACGGCGGTCTCGACAACTGGCGCGAGGACGCCGGCCTCGTCAAGCGCGCCGCGGAGACCATCCGCGGGCTGCTCGACTACTCCAAGGACTCCGGCGTTGAGATCCTCGTCGAGAACCACGGCCGCGCTTCATCGGATCCCGACAACCTCGTCGCGCTTGTCAAAGCCGTGAATCACCCGCGCTTCGGTCTTCTGGTCGATCTCGGCAACTGGAACCAAGGCGACGACCGCTACGCCGCCGTCGCCAAGACCATCCCCTTCGGCCGCGCCCTCTCGGTGAAAGGCACCTACGGCGCGCGCATCGATCCCGGCATGGACATGGTGAAGCTCATGGAGACCGCGCTGGCCGGCGGCTACAAGGGTTGGTGGTCCATCGAAGTCTCGCCGCGGCTGGACCGCAGCGCCCCCATGCCCTCGCCCGACGAGTTGTTCGAACTCGAGATCAAAACGGTGCGCGAAGTGAAAGCCATCGTCGACAAAGTCGTCTTCAAGAAAGCCTGAAGGAGTCAGCGATGCCCGCTGGAACATTCTCCCGGCGCGCCTTCACGGGCGCCGCGGCGTTCACCATTGTGCCCCGCCACGTTCTCGGCGCCGGCTTCGTGGCGCCGAGCGACAAAATCAATCTCGCTTCCATCGGCATGGGACGCCAGGGTATGGCCGTCACCATGGACCTGCTGGCGCGCCCTGAAATCCAGGTGATCGCGGTCTGCGACTGCAATCGCGCCGCGAAGAACTACGCCGAATACTCCGACAACGCGATGCTCAACGCCGCGCGGCGGCTCCTTGGCGCGGGGTATGAAAAGTGGGGCGAGGACCTCGCTTCGCCCGGCGCGGTCATGCTCACCAACAACTTCCGAACCAGCCTCGGCTTCGGCGGCCGCGAGCCCGCCAGGCGCCTCGTCGAGGCCTACTACGCGGGGCACAAGCCCTCCGGCGAATACAAAGGCTGCCACGCCTACGCCGACTTTCGCGAGCTGCTCGAAAAGGAGAGCGGCCTCGACGCGGTCTATGTCGCCACGCCCGATCACTGGCACGCCCCCATCGCCATCGCCGCCATGCGCAAGAAGAAAGCCGTGCTCGGTCAAAAACCGATGGCGCACTCCGTCGGCGAGGCGCGCCGCATGGCGCAGGTCGCGCGCGAGACCGGCGTCGCGACATCGGTCACGGTGAACAACCCATCGAGCCCCGCCACGAAGCTCATCAGGCAGTGGCTCGCGGATGGCGCGATCGGCGCGGTGCGCGAAATCCACAACTGGTCCAGCCGTCCCTACTGGCCGCAGGGCGTCGCCCGTCCCACGGAATCGATGCCCGTGCCCGATGGCTTCGATTGGGAAATGTGGCTCGGTCCCGCGCCCGCGCGCCCCTACCACAAGATCTACGCGCCCTTCTCCTGGCGCGGCTGGTACGACTTCGGCTGCGGCTCGTTCGGCGACATGGGCTGCTACTCTTTCGCCGGGCTGTTCCACATCCTCGATCTCACGCCGCCCGCCGCGTTCGAAGCGTCCACCAGCGAGATCTTCGAGGAGACCTACCCGAAAGCCTCTATCGTCCATCTCGATTTCGCCGCCAACGCCGGACGGCCGCCGCTGCGCTTGTCGTGGTACGACGGCGGACTGAAGCCGCCGCGTCCCGCGGGGCTCACCGATCAGGAGGCCGCGCGCTACTTCGGCAAGGGCAACGAAGGCATTCTCTACATCGGCGACAAGGGGATGATCATTGCCGGCTTCAACGGCAACGCGCCGCGCGTCCTGCCCGCGAATCCAAACTACGTCGCGCCGCCGCCCGACCGCGACGCCAGCCGCCGCGACTTCGCCATCGACCAATGGATCGCCGCGATCAAAGGCCAGGGTCCCGCGCCCGCCGCCAACTTCGCGGTCCAGGCGCCGGTGACCGAAGCCTTCCTCCTCGGCTGCATCGCGCAGCGCCTTCCGGGAGAAAAATACCAATGGGACACGGCTGCAATGAAGGTGACCAACAACAGCGCCGTCAACCAGTACGTCGATCCGCCGTGGCGCGGCGACTGGGTCTCGTGAAAACGGCTGCGGGCCTTTTCACCCTGCCTGCTTGGAGCGCTGATGCGCGCGCACGCCCCAAAACCCGCGCCCGCGCCTCCTCCCCCGCCGGGGCTGCCGTCTTCGACTCCTGGCGGAGTGAGGCCCATGCCCTCGCGAAGTGATTCGGATGCCGGATCCATGATGGACATCGGAGCCGCTGGCCGGCGAGTGCTGGAGAACAAGCTTCCGCCGCCCGGGCCCATTGCCGCGACCCTGGCGTGCGCGGGCTTTCGCGCCTCCTCATCGGCCGGTTCGAAAGGCCGCTTCTTCATTCCCGGCGGACAGGCCGTCTCGGGGACCGCGCCCTATCACGTCGTCTCCATCTCGCTCTCGGGATGTGAGCTCCAGTACCGCATTCCCGGCACGGAGCCCTGCCGCAGAGTGATCAAGCCGGATAAGCAGGCCGGCGCCGGCGTGCTCGTACTGCATGCCGCGCCGGGCGTCGGCGGCACGGTCATCAGCGCCAATAGCTACGCCGCGCCGCAGCGCGCCGGGAGCGAATACGTTCGCGCCCGTCAGCTCATCGGCGGAAAGGATTGCGGCGAAGCGCTCAAGCGCCCAGGCAAAGCGAACGAGTTCTACCCGCGCTACGCCGCATCGCATTTCAGCAAAGGCCAGATCCTCGACCGCCGCGGGCTGCGCGGACAGGCGCGGACCGCGTTCCAAGCCGCCAGCCAAGCCGATCCCAATTACCTGCCTCCGCTCATCGAGTGCACCACGATGGCGGCGGAAGAGAGCGATCCCGCCCGCGCATCCGAACTCGCCGCGCGCGTCATCGGGCTTGCGCCGGGCTGCTCGCCGGAGATCTATCAAGACTACGCCGGCGCCGCGGACCGGTTTGAGCTCTGCACGCAGTACGCCCCGCGCGATTCTTCGGACTTCGACGAAGTGCGCACTCAGGCCGCGTCGATGAGAAAACTTGCGAAGATGGCGGAAGATTGGAGGAAGCCCTGATCCATGCTGCGTCGAATCATCCTTCTCGCTCTCGCATCAATCGCGCTGCACGCGCAGACCGTGCGCGTGCTCAGCTACAACATCCACCACGCAGAGGGCATGGACGGCAGGATCGATCTCGATCGCATCGCGAAAGTGATCCTCTCCGTCAACCCCGACGCCGTCGCACTTCAGGAAGTGGACGTCAAGACCGCGCGCTCGGGCGGCGTTCACCAGATCGAGGAGCTCGCCCGCCTCACTTCCATGAAGTGGTTCTTCGGCAAAACGATCGACCACCAGGGCGGCGACTATGGCAACGCCGTCCTCACGAAACTCCCCGCCACCTTCGCGCGCAACGCCCCGCTGCCCGGCAAAGAACCCCGTGCGCTGATGGAGGTGACGCTCGACGTCGCGGGCGCGAAGGTCGCCTTCTTCGCCACCCACCTCGACGCCTCGCGCGAGGAAACCGCGCGCGTCGCCGCCGCAAAAGCGATTCTCAAGCTTGCCAAAGGGAAGAACCCCGCAATCCTCGCCGGCGATCTCAACGCCGTTCCCGGCAGCGAGACGATCACGCTGCTCGAGGCGAAATCCGCGTGGACGCGCGCCGGCGCGCCGGACATCCTCCCGACGATCCCGGTGAAGGAACCGCGCCGCCAGATCGACTTTATCCTCTACCGTCCGGCCAACCGCTGGCGCGCCGTCGAGATCAGAGTGCTCGACGAGCCCGTCGCCAGCGACCACCGCCCCATCTTCGCCGTCCTCGAGCTGAAGGGGCGATACTGAACTCATGTTCCGGCCGCAGGACACGACGCCCGAGGCATGGCGCGTCTATCTGGACATCTGGCGGCGCACACCGCCGGAGGTGAAGGTCCAGCGCGCTTTCGAGATGTCCGAGCTGATCAGGAAGTTCGCCGAAGGGGGCTTGAGGGAGAAGTACCCGCACGCCGGCGAACACGAGATATTCCTCCGCGCCACACGGCAGCGGCTCGGGCATGATCTTTTCCATCGCGCTTACGGAGACGTGCTCCCCGATGACAAACCCACCGCCTAGCGCTCTCAGCCTCCTCGCTTCCGCGCTTGAGCGGTTAGGCGTGCCTTACTTCATCGGCGGATCAATCGCCTCAGCGGCGCGCGGTGTTCCTCGTGCGACGGTTGATGTCGATCTCCTCGCGCGTATCCTGCCAACGCAAGCCGATAAACTCAGCGGGATCCTTGGCCCGGATTGGTACGCAGATCCTTGGGCTATCCGCGAAGCCATAGCCGCCGGCCGGCACTTCAATGTGATCCACAACCCAAGCGGCCAGAAATTCGACCTCTTTCCATGCGTCAGCGAGTTCCACGCCGAACAGCTCGCGCGAGCAAAGCCAATGGATCTCAGACTACCCGGCGGCACAGTCCGCTGCCCCGTCGCCACGGCGGAGGACATTCTTCTCGCGAAACTCCAGTGGTACCGCCTCGGCGGCGAAACTTCCGAGCGGCAATGGCGTGACATCCTCGGGATTATCGCCGCGAACCCGGTATTCGACTCTGCATACTTGTCCCACTGGTCCCGCCGCCTCGGCGTCGAGGACCTGTTGGCTCGCGCCCGCGAGGAGTTGGAGCGTGAAGCCGGCTAGCCGCAACCCCGCCCTCCCCGCCCGCGTCTTACCAGCGTGACGCGTTCCCTGTCCCTCGGCGCCGCCTTGCTCTCCGCGGCCCTCCTGGCCCAGCAGCAGGAACCCGTCCCCACCTTCCGCAGCGACGTTTCCCTGGTCCGCGTCGACGCCCAGGTGCTCGGTTCCGACCGCCGCGCCATCACCGGACTCCGCCCCGAGGACTTCGAGCTCCGCGAAATGGGCGAGCTTCGCGAAATCCGCAACTTCTCGCGCGAATCGATGCCCGCCGACGTCCTCTTGCTTCTCGACGTCAGCGCCAGCATGCGCCCGCACGTGGAGCGCATCGCCCATGCTTCACGCCAGGCCATGGCCGTTCTCGGCCCCTATGACCGCGTCGGCATTATGGTCTTCGACCGCTCCACCCGCCTCAAGCTGCCCTTCGGCGAAAGCATCGAAGCCGTGGAACAGGCCTTTGGCGAGCTCCTCCGCCAGGAACGCTTCAACGGCGGCACCGACATCACTCGCGCTCTCTACGACGCCGCGCGCTACTCGGCCCGCAACGCCCGCCACGACGCGCGAAAAGCCATCGTGATCCTCACCGACGATCAGACCGAGCTCAACCGCGACGAAGCCGGCGTCATGCGCGAGCTGACTCGCGCCGACGCCGTTCTCAGCGCGCTCCTCGCCCCCGACGCGATCGGCGCGGCATA
This sequence comes from uncultured Solibacteraceae bacterium, assembly GCA_964472745.1. Lineage (GTDB taxonomy): Bacteria > Acidobacteriota > Terriglobia > Bryobacterales > Bryobacteraceae > CAYYNC01. The sequence goes on along the minus strand of CAYYNC010000037.1, from coordinate 49,998 downwards.
CCCTGGCGGAACCACCTGGCCGCCTCCCCGGCGGCGCGGAGGCATTCTCGATGACATCATCTTCGGCCCGCGCTCCCCGGGAGGCCGCGGCCCCGTGCCGCCCGTGATCGCCGGCGGGCGGACCCGCTCCGCCGGCACGGCCGAAATCGCCCGCGAATCCGGCGGCGATAGCCTGCCCGTCGAAGACGCCCAGGCTCTTGAAATGACGTTCGCCCGCATTCGCCAGCGTTACGCGCTCCACTTCCTCGTGCCGCACGGCGCGAGCCCCGGCCAGATACGCACCATCCAGCTCTCCCTTGCCCCGGCCGCCAATCGGCGCTACCCCGGAGCCGAGCTGCTCTACCGCCGCACGTACTATGTCACCGACGGCGCCGGCGCGCCGGCCGGCGATCCCGAAGTCGTCTCGTCTTCGAAGCCGCCGCCCGCCGTCGAAGAGCCCGCCACGGAACCCGCCCGGGAAAGCCCCTCCCTCAAGCGCCGCCGCGCCGTCGACGGCTCAGGCTGGCCCCGTGGTCCCGACCCTGTCATCACCAGGCCTTCCCCCGCCGCCGGCACGACCGCCGCGCCGCAAACTCAGCCCCCCCGCGGCGGCTGGCGCCGCGTCACCGATCCCGAGCCCCCGCCTCCGCCCGAAGAACCGAAGCCCGAGCCTCCTTCGAAGGACCGCAAAAAGCAGTAGCGCTCACCCGGCCTTCGTCGCTGTCCAGCGCGCCTTCCCATACTCGCCGAGATCGACCGTGCCTTCCATCCGGTCTCCCTTGGCCGCGCCCTCGAAGGCATAGCCGATCGAGGCGCCCTCATAGCGGTGCGAGCTGCGGAACCGGACGCGGTCGCCCTCCACCCAGCCCCGCAGCGGAGCATGAAGGTAGGTCCCGCTGTGCGTGCCCGTCAACGCCGCGCCGTTCTGCTCAATGCGCAGCCTGTGCTCGGCGCTGCCGCTGACATACTCCATGCGCACCGCCCATTCCCCGGCTACTTGCGCCGCCTGCGCCGTCTCCGGGGCGCCGCGCTTCAGCGGGTTTGTCAGCGCCTTGTGCAGCGCATCCGCGACGATCTTCGCATCGCCGGGCATCATCATATACGGCATGATCGTCACCCAATTCTGCGATCCCTCGCGCAGGTTGCCCCGGCCGTCGCCGAGAATGATGCGCGGCTCGCCCTTCAGCAGCAGATCCAGCACCTCCTCGCCCGTGATCCCCGTCTTCGCCGCGTCGAAGTGAATCCGCAGCCGCGGCGCGTGGTTCGAGAGGTCCTCAGGCTGCAAGATTTCGGTCCTCACCGACGGAATGGACTTCACGCGCGACCCGATGATGTCCAGCCAGCTCTCCCACGTCTTCCACTCGGCGTCGTGATTGCGCTTCGTCCACGCCTCCACCGCCGCCAGCATGCCCATGATCTCTTCCTTGCCCACCTTCATCGACCGCCCGAACGCGTGGTGCGGCGCGCTGTTGATCCATGCCGCCTGCAAAAGGTCCTTGCGCCCCAGCAGCAGGCCCGCGCATTGCGGACCGCGGATGCACTTGCCCCCGCTGTAGGCCACCATGTCCGCCCCCTTCTGCAAGTGAATCGGCGGGATCGTGAGCTTCTCCGCTGCTGCATCGACGATCACCGGCACGCCGTGCTTCTTCGCGATGGCGCACACTGCCTCGGTCCTCAGCGGCCCACGGTCCGCGCGCGGCGATGCGAGTACCATGATCATCGCCGTCTTCGGGTTGATCGCCGCCTCGAGCTCCTCCGGCGTCTCCACTTCCACCGTCTTGACGCCCGCCATCCGCACCGCGTGATCGTACACATTGCGCGAATGGCGCGGAATGATGACCTCGTCCTTCAGCCCTTCCAGCCGCGGCAGCCGCTGCATCTTCTCCGGATCGGCGCCCGCCACACAGGCCGCCGTCGCATGCGTCAACGCCGCCGCGCAACCCGCCGTCACGATGCCCCACTCGGCCTTGGTCAGTTCGGCCAGCCGTCTGCCCGCCGCCTCCATGAGCTCATCCAGGTGCACGTATGCGTTCGCGGCCTCTTCCATCGCCGCTTTCACTTCCGGCAGTATCAGCGAGCCCGTGATGATGGTGAACGTGCCCTTCGCATTCACCAGCGGCCGCACGCCGATCGCCCGGTAGATATCGCCCTTCGCCCTCTTCGCCGGAGCCGCCTCGGCCGCGCCCCGAGCCACCCCGAGCGCAGCCGCCGCGCCGCTCCTCCTCAACAAACCGCGCCGGCTCACGCCCGCGCCGCTCTTGCCTTCAGCCATATGCCAGTCCTTCCCGGCCGCCGCGCGCCGCGGCCCGCCGTGCCTCTATGATCTCTCGCCCGCGCCCCGCTGACAATGAGCAGCGGCCCGAGGGATCGATGAACGCGCTACTCCGGCAACTCACCACGGAGTATCGCCGGCGTCTCGAGGAGATCTGCCGTAAACGCCTTCGTGGCTTGTCACTGTTCGGCTCCCGCGCGCGGGACGAGGCCGATTCCGAACCCGGCGTGGATCTGTTGATCGTCCTGGACCGCGACGACTCGCATGCTGCGGAAATCGGCCGCGCCAGGGAGTTCAATGCAGAGCTCTCCCTTCCTTACGGCGTCGGCATCAGCCGCGTTCCCGTTGCGGAAGCCACTCGGCGGACATCCGCTCTGCCCTTCTTCGCCAGCGTGCGCGAGGAGGCTGTCCCTGCTTGAAGGCAGTGCCCTTCCAGACGTTGGCGAAGCAGCCGCGCCATTGAGGCGGCGCGCAGGCTCTCCGCGGATAGATCTCCGGACTTCGCCCCTGGACTGGCGGACTATGCGATGTTTGACGCGGCCCAGGCGCTGCTGATTGAGGAGGGAATCTCGTTTCGCGAACACAGCGGCGCCCATGCGGCCGCCGGTGAACGATTGAGGATGTCGAGGAAGTTGCGCGTGACTTGCTCGCTCCAGACGCCGCCGCTGCGTCTGCCCCATAAACGCCCGGAGCCCCGGCACGAGGCCGGGGCGCCGGGCTCTGTTCTTTGGGAATTCGCCGCCTAGGTCGCCTTCACGAACGTGAACAGCGCCAGCGACTCGATGAATGCAAGACCCAACAGCAGCAGAATGCGGATCGCCCCCGCCGCGCCAGGATTCCGCGCGATGCCTTCGGCCGCCGCCGCGATCGCCTTGCCCTGCGCCATCCCGCAGAAGCTCGACGCGATCGCCATCGCGAACGCCACGGGCAGCACAAACCCGCCGCCGGAGCTGCTCGCTCCGGTCTGCTGCGCAAACATCGGGACGGCCACCACAAACAGCGCCGCCAGAATCAACACCTTGCGAATCGTCATTGTTCTTTTCTCCTTATTAAATGGCCCGCAGGAGGTGGTTCCGCTCCGTGCGTTGGGACGCCGGGGGCTCACACTGCAAGCCGATCAAGCCGCTATGAATGTTCCTCGTGCGCCGTCGCGCCGCCAACGTAGGCGATCGACAGAATCGTAAAAATGAATGCCTGTAGGAATGAAACGAACACGTGCAGCCCCATCAGCGCCACCGGGACCACATACGGCGCCAGCGCCAGAAAGCCCAGCGTCACCTCTTCGCCCGCGAACATATTGGCGAAGAGACGAATCGTCAGCGACACAGGACGAATGCAATGGCTGATGATCTCCAGCGGGAACATGAACCACGCCAGCCACCACATCGGACCCGCGAAATGCTGCAAGTACTTGATGATGCCCAGCTCCCGGATCCCCTGCCCGTTGTAGTACATGAAACTGCACAGCGCCGCGCCCGCCGGGACGTAGTAGTACATCGTCGGCGACTCGAACGACGGCACAACGCCCAGCAGGTTCGACGTCAGGATGAAGATGAAAATCGTGCAGAAGAATGCCACGTACCGCCGGTGCCCGTGCCCGATGATGTCGTGCGCCTGCCCGGAGAGAAATCCGTAAACGCCTTCCAGGATCAGTTGCAGCTTGCCCGGCTTGTCAACGCTCAGCCGCGTCCGCACGATCAACGCCACCGCCATCAGGAACAGGATCACCAGGATCTCCATCGCCATGTAATTGGTCCACGGCTTGTGCGGATCCTCGGCGTGCATTCCCGCGATCGCGAGCACAGCGTTGGCGGGCCCGGCCAGGTACTTGTTCAGCAGGGCGGTAAACCACAACTCATGTCCGTGCATAGATCAGTTCGTAGAGCGCTTCGAGAGTCGCCGCCGTCACCGGAACAAGCAGCCCCGCGACGAAGGCAGGGAGAAAAACCTCGTAAAGTCTTACGATAGCATACGCCGCCCCGCCCAACAGAAAGAAGCGGAACCCGTGCAGAATCACGGAGAAAGCCCCAGGACGCCGCCCCCCGGCGAGCGTGCTCCCCACCTCGCGCACCAGCCTGTGCAGCATGTAGAAGCTCGACCCCGAGATCGCCGCGCCGGCGCCAAAACTCAACGCCCCCCGCAAGCCCTGCCACACCGCTGAAATCAACAGCCCCGCCGCCGCCACCCCCAGGCAGACCTTCAGAATCCGCCCCACGACGGCGTCATAATCAAGATCCGCTGCCGCCACCGCCGTCCTTCTTCTTGTCCAGCCCCTCGATCTTCACCGCCTGCCGGAACGTCTCGTACATTCCCACGGCGCATCCCAGGATCAGGCCCGCCACGCCCATGTAGTTCGTTGACCACTCCTTGTCCATGTACTGCCCGATCTTGTAGCAGATCCACCCGCTTGCCGGAGTGACAAACGCCAGCCCGGCATACGCCGCCGCCTTCGCATACCCGCTCATCTCCGGCCGTTCGCCCATTGTCCCGTCCCCTCGCAGTATAGCCCTTGCCCGCGGGAAGATCGCCGCACCCACTGGAAAGATGCCTGGCTTTCGAGCTACACTCTTCTCAAATGCTGGGACTCTGTAGAGGGGCCCCGGCGCTCAATCCAGAGTGCTTCATGGTGAAACAATGAGCTTTCGAAAACCTTCCCATCGCTCGTTTTCACTGGGAACCGCGGCGCTTGCCGGCGCGCTTCTCGTCGCCGCGTTCGCGGCGCCCGCGGTCGCCCAAATCCTGTACGGTTCCTTGGTTGGCAACGTGACTGACCCCAGCCACGCCGCCGTTGCCAACGCCACCGTCACAATCACGCACGTGGAAACGAACCAGACCCGTACCACCACGACCAACGAAGTCGGCCAGTTTACTTTCCCGACGATCCCCGGCGGCGCCTACAACATCAAGGTCACCGCCCAGGGCTTCAAAACCGCGGTGACTGAAGGACTCGCCGTCTCCACCAACGCCGTCACCCGCGCCGACTTTGAGCTCGTCGTCGGCACGCTGGCTGAATCCATCGTCGTCGCCGCCGAATCCGCCCTGCTCCAGACCGACCGCTCCGAAGTCCGCGCCGAAGTCGGCACGACGACGCTGCTCAACGTGCCCGTTCCGCCCGGCCGCAACTACCAGCAGCTCTTCAACATGTTGCCTGGCTTCACTCCGCCGCGCAACGCCCACTCCGTCCCCTCCAACCCCTCCCGCTCGCTCCAGTTCGAGGTCAACGGAGTCGTCGCGGCTTCCAACAACGTCCGGCTCGACGGCGCCACCCAATACAACGTCTGGCTGCCGCACATCACCGCCTACGTCCCCGCTCTCGAATCGATCGAAAACGTCAACGTCGTCACCAACTCCTTCGACGCCGAACAGGGACTCGCCGGCGGCGCCGCCATCAACGTCCAGATCAAGAGCGGCACCAACGACCTTCACGGCTCCGCCTTCTGGTACCACAACAACAACGCCACCAAAGCCCGCCCCTTCTTCCTCCCCTCCAACCAGGACAAGCCGAAACTGGTCTACAACCAGAACGGCGGCACCCTCGGCGGTCCCCTCAAGAAAGACAAGCTCTTCTACTTCGTCAGCTACGAAGGCACCTATGACCGCCAGTTCGCCGGCGGACTCTCCACCGTCCCCACCGCCGCCATGAAGCGCGGCGATATGTCCGAATCCCCGCGCCTGGTCTACGACCCCGCCTCGGGAACCGTCAATGGCCTCAACCGCACGCCCTTCCCCGGCAACCGGGTGCCTCAAAGCCGCTGGGATCCCATCAGCGCTAAGCTCCTCCCCTTCATGCCCGATCCCACCGACCCCAGCCAGCTCACGGGCAACTACTTCTCGCAAGGGACTTACCTCTTCGACCGCCAGACCGTGGACAGCAAGGTGAACTGGAACGTCACCGACAACATCACCAGCTACCTTCGCTTCAGTTACCTCGACTACACCGGCAAATTCCCCACCCGCTTCGGCAACAGGTTCCTCGGCTCCTCCCTCGCCGGCGGCAATCCGGGTAACGGCTATGGCAACACCTACAGCGTCACCGCCGCGATGACCTACACTCTCACGCCGACCTTCATCCTCGACACCAACTTCGGCTACACGCTGATGGACACCAACGTCGAGCAGCCCGACCTCGACAAGAAAATCGGCCTCGACCTCGGCATCCCCGGCACCAACGGCACGCGCCGCTTCGAGGGCGGCTGGCCCGGCTTCGGCATCTCGGGCTTCGATACCTTCGGTCTCGCCGACAGCTACATGCCCTACTTCCGCAACGATCCCCAGTTCCAGTGGATCGGCAACGGCAACTGGACCCGCGGCTCGCACAACATCCGCTTCGGCGCCGAATTGAGCTGGCAGCGCCTCAATCACACCCAGCCCGAGTTCTACGGCGGCAGTTGGGGCGCCCCCGGCGGCTTCAGCTTCGGCGGCGGTCCCACCACGCTCAACGGCGGTCCCGCCTCCAACCAGTTCAACGCCATGGGCGCCTTCCTCATGGGCCTGTCCACCACCATCGGCAAGATCTACCAGTGGCCCGACATGTACTCCACCCGCACCTCCATGCAGAGCTACTACATCCGCGACCAGTGGCAGGCCAGCCGCCGCCTCACTCTCAATTACGGCGTCCGCTGGAACTACTTCCCCATGCCCACCCGCGCCGACCGCGGCCTCGAGCGCTACGTCTTCCCCGGCGATCCCCAGTACGCCGACAAGGTCTTGGTCTGCGGCTTCGGCAACGTCCCCACCGACTGCGGCGTCTCCACCAGCAAGCGCCTCTTCGCCCCCAGCGTCGGCATCGCCTTCCGCCTCAATGACAGCACCGTCATCCGCACCGGCTACGGCATGAACATCGACCCCTGGAACATCGCCCGCGCCATGCGCACTAACCACCCCCTGCTCACCGCCCAGACGGTCAACGCCGCCAACGCCTTCACCTGGGCCGGCCTGCTCAGGGACGGCATCCCCGTCATCCAGGAGCCCTCGCTCGGCAACGGCGTCATCGACCTGCCCCGCGCCGTCGTCGCCAACACCCTCGACAGCGAGTTCAAGCGCGGCTACGTCCAGAGCTGGAACTTCACCATCCAGCGCCAGTTGCCCTTCCGCATGGTCGGCCAGGTCGGCTACGTCGCCACCCGCCAGACCGGCATGCTCGGCTTCGAGGAGCGCAACTACGGACAGGTCGGCGGCGGCGCCGCCAGCCGCGTCTACTTCCCCTCCACCGGACGCAACGTCAGCCTCGCCGTCGTCAACCGCCTCGGCAACAGCACCTACGACGCGCTCCAGGCCACCCTCGACCGCCGCTTCTCCGGAGGCCTCCAGATGAACCTCGCCTATGTCTGGTCTAAGTGCATCAGCATGGCCGGCTTCGGCAACTCCGGCGATCGCGTCGAAATCAAGATCCCCCAGTACTATCGCCTCAACCGCGCCCAGTGCGGCATCCATACCCCGCAGCGCTTCAGCGCCAGCGGCGTCTGGCAGTTGCCCTTCGGTCCCGGCAGGGGCCGCGCCGAATCCGGCCTCGCCGCCGCCCTCTTCGGCGGCTGGCAGATCAACAGCCTGTTGACTCTCCAGTCCGGCAACCCCTTCACGGTCTCGAGCTCTGGCGCTTCGCTCAACGCGCCGGAGAGCTCCCAGCGCGCCGACCAGGTCAAGCCCGAAGTGAAGAAACTCGGCCTTGTCGGCCGCGGCCTCCCGTTCTACGACTGGACCGCCTACGCGCCCGTCACCGAGCCGCGCTTCGGCACCTCAGGCTACAACACGCTGCTCGGCCCCGGCATCGTCAACCTCGACCTCGGCCTCTTCCGCCAGTTCAGAATCTCCGAGCGCGTCAACCTCCAGTTCCGCGCCGAGGCCTTCAACCTCACCAACACGCCCCACTTCTCCAACCCCGGCGGGAACATCTCCAACCTGGTCCTCAACCCGGACGGCAGCTTCCGCAGCGGCGTCTTCGAAGTCACGGGCGTCCGCAACACCGGCCGCGAAGGCATCGACGAGCGCGTCTTCCGCTTCGGCCTCCGCATCGGCTTCTGATCCCGCATCCAACCGGCAATCCAAGGGGGACGGCCGCGCGCCGTCCCCCTTCACTTTTGCGGCTCCCCTGATCAAATCCGCCGTGAGCTTGCGCATTCTCCGGGTGAAAGGAGTTCACCACGCGCATCAAACCCACGCGAATCTCTCCATCGATCCTGCGCGCCGGCCCCGCCTGCGCGTTGTCGTTCACTGCGGCCTCCGCCTTCGCTCTGAAAGGCGGATCGGCCGGCGCACCCGAAAAGAACGCCGTCTACGCCGCCTGCTGCATCGGCTGGAACGTCAACGGCAACCAAAACCGCACGCTCTATGACGTGCCGGCCCCCAAGCGCCTCGTCATTCAGAGCGCCTCGCTGACTTGCAGCACCCCGTCGGGCTACACCATCACTCAGGCTTTCGTCGGCGGCCTGCTCTCCGGCGCTCCCTGGACCCCCATCGCCACCTGCATCCCGATGCAGGCTCAGCCCATGCCTCTCGGCTACCCCGAGACCCGCTGTACCGCTCAGGCCTCCCTCACCTCCTACGCCGGCCCCGGCTCGCCCCTCCGCGCCCAGGCCCGGGGCTACATCGGAGCCTGCTGCGCCGCCAACGTCACCGGCCACCTCGTCTCAATGCCGTAACATAGCCTTCAGGCTGTGTCCGGGGGGCTCCCTCGCAGCGGCTCCGCCGCTTTTCTGATGCAACTGAGAGCGGGGCCACGCGCCAACTCCCGCCGCGATCTCCTCCTCATCGACGGCTGCACCTGCGGCGCCGGCGGCGGCTGCATCGCCATCAAGTCGGTCCGCAACCGCGACAGCCGCCGCCTCACATCCTCCCGGATATCGTCGTCCTCCGCCAAGTGAAGATCTGCGGTGTCGCCGTTACTCGCGCCGCCGCACCACCAGCAGCGTGAAATCATCGCGCAATGGAGCGCCCTTGCGAAACACCGCGTGATCGCGCAGGATCGCCTCCGCGCATTCTCTCGCCCCGGCGCCACCCCGGCTCACTACCTCCATCAGCCGCTCCTCTCCGTATTCCGAGCCCTCCGGATCGTGAGCCTCCGTCACGCCGTCCGAATACAGCACCAGCCTGTCGCCCGAAGCCAGCGCGGCCTGCTCCACCGCATACTCCCCATGGCAAAACATCCCCAGCGGCAGCCCTGAAACTTCCAGGCGCTCCACCGCGCAGCCTCGCGCAAGCAATGGCCGGCAATGTCCCGCGTTCGTGATCTCCACCGCGCCGTCGCTCACGCTGCCGCAAACGAGCGTCGCGTAATGCGACGCCGAAGTGCTCTCGCAGAACAGCCGGTTCGCCCGCGCCATCACCTCCGGCAGCGGCAGCGACACCGACAGCAGACTCCTCAGAATCGCGCTCAGATGCGTCATCAGCAGCGACGCCGCCACTCCTTTCCCCGAAACGTCCCCCACCGCGAAAAAGAACGACTTCTCGCCCAGCGTCATCAGGTCGCAGTAATCCCCGCCGACGGCCCCCGCCGCCTGGTAATGATAGTGCGTCTCCCACCCCGGAACGCTGAACTCCGCCGCCGGCAGCATCTGCGCCTGAATGCGCGCCGCCATCGCGAGATCCTCCTCGTGCGCCCGCGCCTGCTCTGCGGTCAGATGATCGACGCAGAATCGCACCAGCGGATCGGCCAGCAGCCTGTCCTGTTCAATCGGATCGTGGCACGTCTCGCACAGCCCGTATGTTCCCTCCTCAATCCGCCGCAGCGCGGCATCCACTTCATCGAGCAGGGTCTTCAGATGCCCTTCCGGCGCCGTCCCCCTGGCGGCCTCCAGCCGCTTCCGCCTCTCGAGAAGCTGCGGCCGGAAAATCGTCGCCGCGCTCATCTCCAGATGTTCCATGGCGTACCCCTCCGAAACTCGCTCCAACGGTGTTATTGTAGCTTCGCCAGGGAGGTTCCCATGACCCGCCGCGAGCTCTTCCTTCTCCCCCTCGCCGCTCTCCCCCAGCGGCTGCTGGCCCAGGCGCGCGCCAAAGCGAAACCCCTCAACCTGAGAATCACCGATCTCAAAACCTTCATCGTCAACCGCGGCGGAACAAACGCCCCCAACTATGTTTTCGTGAAGATCTACACCAACCAGGGCCTCACCGGCCTCGGCGAAGGCTCCGTCACCAGCAAGGCCCTCACCATGGCCGCCGCCATCGAGGAACACAAGCGCTACCTCGTCGGCCGCGATCCCGCCGACATCGAAATGCACTGGCAGGCCATGTTCCGCTGGCCGCGCTGGCGCGGCGGTCCCATCCTCAACTCCGCCATCAGCGCCGTCGAGATCGCCCTCTGGGACATCCTCGGCCAGGCCCTCGGACAGCCCATCTGGCGCTTGCTCGGCGGCAAGGCGCGCGACCGCGTCCAGATGTACGTCCACGCCGGCGGAGGCTCGCCCGCGCAATACGCCGAAAACTGGCGCAAAGCCAAAGAGGAAGGCTGGACCGCCTGCAAGGGCCAGTTCATCACCACGCAAGGCGACGTCATCGACCCCGTGCGCTCAGTCCGCGAAGGCATCGCCAACCTCAAGGCCGTGCGCGAGGCCGTCGGCGAAGACTTCCGCATCTGCATCGACCTCCACGGCAAAGCCACCCCCGTGATGGCCGTCGACTTCTGCCGCCGCGCCGAAACATATTCGCCCTTCTTCGTCGAAGAGGCCACGCAGATCGAGGACCTCGACGAGCTCGACCACCTCCGCAAAAGCACCCGCATCCCCCTCGCTACCGGAGAGCGCCTCTTCACCAAGTACGGCTTCGCCGAAATCTGCCGGCGGCATCTGGTCGACTACATCCAGCCCGACGTCTTCCACTGCGGCGGCATCCTCGAGATGAAGAAGATCGCCGTCATCGCCGAAGCCCACCGCATCGAGCTCGCCCCCCACAACCCGCAAAGCGACGTCAGCACGCTCGCCTCCCTCCACGTCGACTTCTCCACCCCCAACTTCGTCATCCAGGAAATCACCCATCGCGGCAATGAACAGTTCTGGACCGACCTCTTCGAAGGCGCCGGCCCCGTCTACGACAAAGGCTTCGCCCTGCCCCCCGACCGCCCCGGCCTCGGAGTCACCCTCAACGAAGCCGTCGCCGCCAAACGCCCCTACGTCCCCCACAACCGCCAGCAGCTCCGCTTCCCCGACGGCGCCGTCGCCGACCATTAAAAGTAGGGCACGCACTCGTGCCTGCGGCGGCCTCTCAGGCCGCCCTGTTCCTACAACCGGTCCTGCGGCTCCGGCTCCGCATCCCGAATCTGCCCGAGAGCCATCCGGAAGCGTTCCAAGCTCGCTCTTTGGCCGCGCCTGCGCAAGTATTCCGCGGCCGCAAACTGCTCGGACAACGCCGCGGAGACAAGTTCCTCGACGCTCATGCGTTCAAGCGCAGCCAACTCTTCCGCCTTGCGGAAAAGCTCGTCAGGCAGTGAGATGCTCCTACTCATGGCTACGCCCCTATTGTCCTCAAAAACTCGCCCGGTGTCACCACACGAACACCGTAGGATTCGGCGCCAACGAAGTCCCGCACGTTATGCGTCACAATGAAATCGGCCTGGCCAGCGACCGCCAACTCCAAAATGAACTCATCGGAGCAGTCCTTCAATGCGGGCCGCACGCGAAAACGAATGCTTTGGTGAACGCCCTCTTTGCAGATCATGTCGATGATGCTCTCGATCACCCATTCATCCAAACCAAGCAGAGTTGCTTGCCGGTTGGCGATTTCCTCGTACTCGAGCGCCAAGGCAACGGAGACGACCGGTTTCCATCGATGATCTCCAAGGAGGCTGAGAAGCCGGAAAGAGGCGCCTGTTTTCGAGCGCAACGCCGCGACGAGCACGTTGGTGTCAAGAACGACTCGATACATTGATCAGAACAATACGATCGGTCTCGTGCCCTGACCGGAACGAGATGTGACCGTGCGCCCCTCCAGGGCGGAGGTGACAAGCAGTCACTGACATTCTGCTACCTTCTCTCCATGAGCCTCCGCAGGCTGGTCCCTCTCCTCGCGCTCGCCCTCTCCGCCTCCGCCCAGCACCGCCTCCACGCCGTCGGCATCACCACGAAAAACTGGGTCGTCGGCTATCCCCTCCTCCCCAGCGGCCTTTTCGTCAAGTCCTCATCCGGCGAGTGGCGCAACGAAGGCCACCGCCACCCCTACATCACCGGCGTGGCTTCCCTCCCAGGCGACCCCGGCGCCATCTACCTCGCCGCCGGAAACGGCTGCATCCGCGTCGACCCCGTCAAACCCGGCTGGCGCATCCTCACCGGAGCCGACGTCACCGAGCTCCGCGCCATCTCCGTCGGCGCCGGCGGGACCGTCGCCTTCGGCCACACCACCGGCATCCGCATCTCCAGGGACCTCGGCCGCACCTGGACCGAAATCGCCGCGCGCCTCCCCCGCCGCTACATGAACGCCCTCCTCGCCGACCGCGTCCGCCCAGGCCATTTCCTCGCCGGAGCCGAAAACGGCCTCTACCTCACCACCGACGAAGGCCGCACCTGGACCCTCGCCGGAGCCGCCGGCTTCCAGATCATGCACATCGCCCAGTCCCCCCACAACCCCGGCCTCATCCTCGCCGCCACCCAGCAGGGCGGCCTCTTTCGCTCCGCGGACGGCGGCCGGACTTTCGAAAACCCCGGCCAGGCGGGCGTCAACCGCAACCTTTACGACATCGCATTCGACCCCACAGCCCCCGCCCGCATCGCCACTTGCGGCTGGGGCGTCGGCGTCGTCGTCAGCGAGGACGGCGGCACGACCTGGCAGCCGCGCAACGCCGGCCTCCCGAGCTACGACGTCTGGAGCTGCATCTTCGATCCCGATCACCCCGGACGCCTCTACGCCGGCGTCCACGAAGAACACCTCTACGTCTCCAACGACGCCGGCCGCACCTGGAGCCCGGACGGCCTCCCAGGCAGCATCATCTACCGCATGGCCTTCCTCCCCGCGCGAGGCGCCCGGTGAAACGCCTCGCCGCCTGCCTCCTCCTCTGCGTCGCCATTCACGCGCAAGACTTCAACGCCAGAGCGCGCCGCATCGTCGAGTTCTACGCCCGCCCCCAAAAACCCGCCGATTCCGGCTACGCCACCATCGCCGCCAGGCTCTGGCTCCGCGAAGACGCGGCGCTCGCCAACAGCCGCCTCCAGGAACTCCTCGCCGCCGGACCCTCCGGCGACATGTTCTGGATGTTCCCCGTCACCGCCGTCGCCTACCTCGACCGCGGCCAGCTCACCCCCGAATCCCGCGCCGCCCTCCGCCACGCCTGGAAAACCTACATGCCCTTCCGCGGCGACACCGAAAACCACTGGCTCCTCTACTACACCTCGCTTTACCTGATGACGCAAATGTGGCCCAACCTCCCCGGCGGCGAGTGGTTCAACGGCAAATCGAGCGCCGAGAACCACAAAGAGGCCGCGGATTGGATCAACTCCTGGATCGATCTCACCACCAGGAAAGGCCAGGGCGAGTACGACTGCACCCACTACATCGGAGTCTTTCTGCTCCCGGCATCCTATCTCGCCGAATGGGCCGCAGACCCGCGCCTGAAACAGCGCGCCCGCGCCATGCTCGACTGGCTCATCGCCGACTACGCCGCCGAATCCCTCGACGGCCTCTACGCCGGAGCCCACGCCCGCACCGACGACCGCCAGGTGGTCGAAAAATGGGCCGGCGTCTCCTCCGACTTCGGCTGGCTCCTGTTCGGCCAGGGCCGCCCGCTCGAGCCCCACTCCGGCTACGCGCTCTACTACATCCTCGCCTCCAACTACGAGCCCCCCGATATCCTCAAGCGCATCGCCACCGACCGCTCCAAGCCCTACACGCACTACGAAAAGAAGCGCACCCGCAACCGCTGGCGCTTCCACGACGAGCTTCACGGCCCGGTCTACAAGACGACGTACATGACCGCAGACTACGCCGTGGGCTCCGATCAGGGCGGAGTCCTCCAGCCTGTCCAGCAGCACTCCTGGGACGTCACCTGGCGCGTCCCCGATCCGCGCGGGGTCCACAACACCCTCTTCTCCCTCCACCCCTATTCCGGCCCGCTCGAGCTTCAGTCCTACTTCACCTTCAGCCCCGACTTCGGCACGGAAGAAGTCTACCGCTCCAAGAAATCCTACGACTCCCCAGACAAGCTCCTCGGAGGCTCGCCCTTCGAAAAGATCCTGCAAAGCGAGGACGCCGTCATCGCCCTCTACGACATCCCGCCCGGAACCCGCTTCCCCCACATCAACGGCTTCTTCTCCAAAGACCTCACCCACTTCGAAGAGCACCCCTCCGGCTGGATCTTCTGCCGCGGCGGCGACACCTGGATCGCCTACCGCCCGCTGGCCCCCTACTCCTGGAAGCCCATCGCCGGAGGCGGCCGCCGCCTCTTCAGCCCGCACCTGAAAAACGGCGCGATCGTTCAAGCCGCCTCCGTCAAGGAATTCCCCAACGTCGAAGCCTTCCGCAACGCCATCCTGGCCCTGCCCCTGCGATTCACCGCGGCCCCCTCAGTCCAATTCACCAACCTGAGAGGCAAACGAATGGACTTCACCTACGGCCAGACGCCGCAAATCGACGGCCAGCCGCTCGACTACGCCAACTGGCCCGCCTTCTCGGGCCCCTTCCTCCACGCCCAACCCGGAGTCCCCCGCCTCACCCTCACCCACGGCCCCGACCGCCTGATCATTGAACCCTAACTTGCGTCGTGCCCGCGCAGTCCCATCCCGCATGCGCAATCGTCTCGCCGGCCGGCCCGCCAGTCACCCGCGATGCCACGCAATAATCGTGGAGGCCGCCTGACGCGGACATTCGCTGCATCCTGCACAAGAATCCCGTCGGGGCGCATGGTGCGGTTGCAAATCGCTCGAGGAGCGCGGGGAGATGCTCGAAGATGCCCTCCGCGAAATGATCGCGGCTGACCTCCAACTCCGCAGGGAGATCCCAGCCGGCCGTGCCCTCCTGGAGCAAATCCCCGTCGGGATCTTCGAGTGAGCTCTCGCCTCTTCCACGTCAAGGCAGGCAATATCATCGAACCGCGGCGCCTCCCCCGGATCCAACTCCCCTGCCATCCGCGCCGCCATCTCCCGCTTCGGCAAGCCGCGCCCGCTTCCCCCACAGCCCCGGCGCCCCCAAAAACGCACCCCTTCAAAACGGCCGTTCACAAGAAATGCAAATAAATTTGCAATGGACTTAACCTGCTTATCCTCAATACATTGACGCGAATCGCCCGGCCCCGAAACCACCCCTGCCGAGCAAAAACCCTTGACGCCCCGAGCGATCCTTCCCCTCCGGCGGACCTCCGCCGAAATCACCGCAAAAAGGAGCGCCTCCATGGCAAGCCCATCTCAAATCGAAGCCAACCAGGCCAACTCGAAACTCTCTACCGGCCCGCGCACTCCCGAAGGCAAGGCCGCCTCCTCCCGCAACGCGCAAAAACACGGCCTCCGCGGCCGCCAGGCCGTCGTCCACCCCGGCGAGGAAGCCGAATACGACAAGATGCGCGAGGGCCTTCTCGCCCAGCTCCACCCCCTCGGTCCGATGGAGGAGATCCTGTTTGAACAAATCGTCTTTTCCTCCTGGAATCTTCGCCGCTGCCGCCTGCTCGAGGCCGGCTTGCTCGACCCCGAATCCCCCGCTTCCGCCGACCCGCTGCTCATCGAGACAAACGAAGCCAATTTGCGCCGGCTCGAAGCCTACTACCGCCGCGCGGAACGCTCTTTGTACAAAGCGATGAATGAGTTGCGCGCCCTCCAGACCGAGCGCTTCTACCGCCTCGAGGAGCAGCCCGCCGGCGGCGATGCCCCATCCCAACCCGCCGGCGAGCCCACCATCCACGATCTCAGCCCGCTCATCAGCTTCCGCTCCCTCTTCAAGCAGCTCACCGTCCAGAAGGACCTCATGTCCAAGGCCTCCTATCGCGAGCTTTACACCGAAATCCGCCGCTTCGACGAGTCGTTCAGGAAGCTGGAGAGCGCTGCCGGCGGCGGGCGGCCCGAATGAAGACCTCTCGCCGCTCTAAAATGCGCCCCACTTGCGCCCCCTCACGAGAAACGTGTCCGCCGCCACAGCGCCACTCCGCCCACGATCAGCAACAGCACTGTCGCCGCGCACAGCACCGCCAGCCACATGCCTTTGATCGCGATCGGATGCGCGCCCGCGAGCGTTCCCAGCCAGATGAAGATCCCGATCGCGGCCGCCACGACCAGGAACTCCCACCACCGCCGCCGCGGAGCGCCCTCCGCCAGCGGATCCTCCCCGCGCAGAATCGCCGCCAGCCGCTCCGGATTCATCCCATACCGGCTGCACTCGCGCCGCACCGCCTTCATCCACGACTCTTGCTCCGACGCCGGAGCCTCCGCCATCGAGATCGCCACCGCCCCCAGAATCATCACCAGCGATCCCGCCACCACCAGTATCTGGCCGTTGACGCCCAGCGCGGCCAGCTCCCCGAACACCAGCGCCCCCCAAGCCAGCCCCCAAAGCTGGTTGGTGTTCGACAGCGGAATGCCGCGCCCGATGCCGATATACTTCGCCGCGTACTGCTGAAACAGATCGCCCAGCACCCAGCAGAAACCGCCCAGAAAAAGCCAGAACAGCGCCGGCTTCGCCTGAGTCAGCTCCCCCCTCACCCCGGAAACCCCGCCCGTGAACGCCAGCGCCAGGGCCAGCACCGTCCCCAGCTCCCCGAACGTGAACACAGTGACAAACGACAACGGATTCATCCCGCTGATGTACGCCTTGCGATACGGGATGTACATCGTCCCCCACAACACGCCCGCGCCCAGCGCCGCAAGAATCCCAAGAGCCGCACGCTGGTTCGTGCCGCCCGTCTGGTGCGAAGTGGCATAGGCGAGCATGCACGCGCCGGTCACGATCGCGATCGCCCCGCCCACCACCTTCATCCAATCCCGCGCCTTCGAGCCGCGCAGCTCATTGAACAGCAGCCAGCCCCAGAACAAACCCACCAGACTGTTCGTGTTCCACAGCGGAAACGCGATCGACAACCCGACATCGCGGATCGCGAACACCGTCAGCGTATTCGCTACTGCCCACAACATGCCCGCCAGAATCGCCCACACGATCAGATGCGGCTTCTCCCGAAGGTCCTCCCAGATGTAGCCCGTGCCCTTCAGAGCCATCGGCACGGTCCACCGCGCGACGAAGACTCCCGCCACCATGCCCAGCGAAATCACAAACGGCGAAAAGCCCATCGTGACCAGCTTCGTCGGCGCTTCCGCCGCGCCCAGCCACGCCCCGGCCGCCAGCCCGCTAATGACGCCCAGCCGGTGCAGCGAGAGATTGGAGCCTGGAGATTTCACCGTCTCACCTCATCGCCGCCAGCAGGGCTGCGCCAAAAATCAGGACTGCGACCGGCGCCCAAAAATGAACGTCAGTGGCGATGGACTTCCAGATCGAGCGGTTCAAGCGGTGCTCCTCCTGTGGGCGGATTCAGATCAAGATACCAGATTTCGCGAAATGGCCCGCATTCTGCCATGGACGGCGGCTATCGGGTAACCTTTGACATTATGCGCGGACTTCTCCTGTCACTGCTCCTCGCCCCTGCGGCGCACTGCGCCGACTGGCCCGCCTTCCGCGGACCTAACTCATCGGGCGTCGGCGACGTCGCCAACCTGCCCGTCGAAATGGGGCCCTCGCAGAACGTCCTCTGGAAGACGCCCCTCGCCCCCGGCCACTCCTCGCCGGTCCTCGTGGGCGACGCGATCTATCTCACGGGCTGGGAAGGCGAGAACCTCCTCACCTACCGCCTCGACCGCAAAAGCGGAAAGATCATCTGGCGCCGTGAGCTCAAGCGGCCCCGCCGGCAGGAGCTGCACAAATCGAATAGCCCCGCCTCGCCAAGCCCCGTCTCCGACGGCCGCAACGTCGTCGCCTTCTTCACCGACTTCGGACTCGTCAGCTACGGCCCCGACGGCGAAGAGCGCTGGCGCCTGCCTCTTGGCCCGTTCAACAATCCCTTCGGAATGGGCGCGTCGCCGCTGCTCGTCGGCGACCGCATCGTCATGAACTGCGACTCCGAGACCGACTCGTTCATCCTCGCCGTCCACAAGGACACCGGCAAAGTCCTGTGGCGCGTCGAACGCCCCGATGTGAGCCGCGGCTTCTCCACGCCGATTCTCTATGACCCTCCCGGCGGCCCCACGCAGGCGCTCGTTGCCGGCTCGTACCGCCTCACATCCTACGACGTGGCCAGCGGCAAGGAGGTCTGGTGGGTGCGCGGCCTCACCTGGCAGCTCAAGCCCACGCCCGTCATCAGCGGCGGCACGCTGTATGTTCTCGGCTGGGCCGGCGGCTCCGACGAAGGCAACCAGGAAGAGCTGCCCTCATGGACTGAAATCCTCCAGCAGCGCGACGTCAATCAGGACGGCAAGCTCTCCCGGAACGAAGTCGAAGACCAAAAGCTCCTGCGCGACTGGAAAGAATCCGACCTCGACAAGGACGGCGTCTTCGGAGAGCGCGACTGGGAGATGTACCGCAACAAGCGCCGCGCGCTCAATGCAATTGCGGCTTTCAGGCTCGGCGGCCGCGGCGACATGACGGAGAAGAGCTTCCTCTGGCGCTACACGAAGTCGCTGCCCAATGCGCCTTCGCCGCTGGTCTATGACGGCGTGGTCTATCTGCTCAAGGACGGCGGAGTCTTCACCTCGCTCGACGCCGCCACCGGCAAGGTCCTCAAGCAAGGCCGCATCGCCGGCGCGATGGACCCCTATTTCGCCTCCCCCGTCGCCGCCGCCGGCAAGATCTACACTGTCAGCGAGCTCTGCCGCCTCGCCGTGTTGAAGGCCGGCCCCGAGTGGGAGGTCCTCGCCGTGAACGACCTCGACGACGCCTGCCACGCGACCCCCGCCCTGGCCGACGACCGCGTCTACGTCCGCACCCGCGGCGCCCTCTACGCCTTCGCCCAGCCCCAGTAACATAGCCTTCAGGCTGTGTTCCCTGGGGCAGCCCCTCAGCCCGCCCGCCGGACCAGCCGCAGTGGCGTGTTAACCGTCCGGACGGTATAGTGGAGTGAGTCAGTTTATGATATTCAGACCGAAAGATCGCCTCCTGGACGCCGCCGAGCGCATCGTCCTCCGCGACGGCGTCGCCCGCCTGACGCTGGACGCCGTGGCCGCCGAAACCAGGCTCAGCAAGGGCGGCCTGCTCTATCACTTCCCCAGCAAGGAAGCGCTCATCGCCGGAATGATCGACCGGCTCGTCGAGACATATGAAGCCCAGGTGGCCTCCCTCGAAGCGAAGGACCCCGACCCCAAAGGACGCAGGCTGCGGGCAATGCTGCGCGCAAGCTTCCCCCGCCGCTCCATCAAGGGCCCGGACCGCTCCGGCCGCCTCGCCGCAAGCTTGCTCGCGGCCGTCGTTGAGAAGCCGTCGCTGCTCGAAAAGGTCCGCACCCGCGCCAAAGCGGCTCACGGCATGTTGAAGAAGGACGGGATCGATCCCGTCACCGCAATGGTGGTCCACATGGCCGCCGACGGCTTGTGGATGGGAGCCCTGTTCGGCATCTCCATCGACGCCCGCACCCGCAACCAGGTTCTGAAGCGATTAGAGGAGATGACCAGAGGCGTATGAGGATCGTATCCTGCTTCATCCTCTGCGCAGCCGCCTTGTCTGCGCAGTCCGAAACCGCCGCGCCCGAGTCCGTCACGCTCGCCGAAGCGGTGCGAATCGCGCTCCAGCGCCACCCCGACGTGGCGAAAGCGAAGGCCGGCGCCGAAGTCCTCAAGGGCAGGATCCGCGAGGTCCGCGCCCAGGCGCTGCCCGAGGTCAACATCACCGGCGGCGCCCTCCGGATGCGCGATCCCAGCTTCCTCAACTCGCCCAGCCTCGACCGGTTCCCCAGGGAGCTGCTTGACGCTCTGAATCCCGTCGGAGCGAACCTCTTCTCCTACGGGCTGCATGTGGCCCAGCCCTTGTACACCGCCGGCAAAGTCGGCACGGCCCTCCGCCTGGCCAGGATCGAGGCCGAAGGCGCGCAACTCGACGTCGACCGCGCCGCGCAGGACCTCGCGCTCAACGTCGTCAAGGCCTACTTCGCGCTGCTGTGGGCCGAGAGCTACGAGCGCGTCGTCGCCGAGACCAGCCGCCAGCGTGAAGCCCACCTCGAAATGGCGCGCACGCTCTTCAACAACGGCGTCGCCACGCAGGTCGACGTGCTGCGCTCCGAGGTCGCCGTCGCCAACACGCGGCCCGACCTCGTGCGCAGCGCCAACGCCATCCGCCAGGCGCGGGCCCTGCTCAACTACTACCTCGTGCGGCCGCTCGACTTCCCCACTCGCGCGGCCACCGGCTTCGAGGAAGGCCGCTGGGAGGACGCCGAGTTCGAGACGCTCGCGAGAGAAGCGCTGCGCCGCCGCCCCGAGATCGGCCGCTTGCGCATCGCCGAGCGCAGCGCCGGCGCGATGCTCGACCTCGCCCGCGCCGAGAGCCGCTTCCGCGCCGACATGACCAGCGAGTACGGCATCGTGTCGCGCCTGACCTCGAATCTGGCCGACTCCCGTTTCGCCCGCTGGAGCATCGGCGTCAACTTCAAGCTGCCCGTCTTCGACGGCTTCCGCAGAAGCGGCATGGTCTACCAGGCGGCGGCCAACCAGCGCGCCGCCGAGCTCGAGCGCCGCAGAACCGAGCAGCAGGTCCGCCTCGCCTTGCAGCAGGGCCTGGACGATCTGAAAGCCGCGCGCGAGACCGTGTCCGCGGCCCGCGCGAGCGTGGCCGAAGCGGAGAAGGTGCTCGCGATGATGCAGGCCAACTACAAGTACGGCGCGGCCACAACCTTGGACGTCGTGGACGCGCAAACTGCATTGACTGTCGCACGCACAAACCTGCTGCGCGGCCAGTTCGACAAGGCCGCCGCCGCCGCGAACCTGCGCTGGGTCATGGGAAGGCCCCCATGGGAGTAATCGCGATGAATCGCATCGGAGCCGCATCCATTGTCCTCGCAGCCGCTTTCGTCGGCTGCGCCAGGAAAGACCCGCCGCCCGCGCGCCTCGCCGAGTCCGCGCCGGTGAAGGTCAAAACCGTGGCCGTTCAGCCTCGCCCGTTCCTGGCGAGCGTCGCGGTCACGGGCACGCTGGTGTCCAGATCGCAGGTGGACGTCAAGGCCGAAACCACTGGCCGCGTCGCGCGCTATCCCAAAGAGGAAGGCGCGCGAGTCGCCGCGGGCGAGCCGATCGCGTGGGTCGACGAAGAGAACTACCGCCTCGCGGTGAAGCAGGCCGAGGCCGCTGTCGGCCTGGCCCAGGCGACTCTCGACCGTGCGCGAGTCGTCGAAGCGCACAGCCGCTCCGAGCTCGAGCGCGCGCAGCGGCTCCTCGAATCGGGCGGCATCACCGACAAGGCTTATAAAGACGCGCAGCTCGCCGTCAAGGACGCCGCCGCGCAGACCGCCGTGGCGCTCGCCCAGCTTGAGCAGGCCAAAGCCGCTTGGAGCGTCGCTCAGAAGCGCTACAAGGACACCGTCATTCTCGCGCCCGTGGCCGGCGAGATCCAACGCAAGCACATCAACACGGGCGCCTATGTCGAGCCCCCGACAACGGTGGCGACCATCGTCGACAACTCGCGCCTCGAGCTCGAAAGCCAGGTGGCCGCCGATGACCTCGCGCCGATTCGCGCCGGACAAATCGTAGACTTCACCGTCAGCACGCACCCGGGCGTGAAGTTCGAAGGCCGCGTCGTCGAGCTGAGTCCCGCCGTGGACCCCGAGACGCGCTCGGCCAAAGTGCGGATCGCGGTCAACAACGCGAGCGGCCGCCTCAAGGCCGGCATGTTCGCGCAGGGCGAGATCCGCACCGGCGTCGCCATGCAGGCCATCGTGATTCCGGTCTCCTCCGTCTATCGCGACGACCGGTCGGCCGCCTCATCGCACGTCCTCGTCGTCGAGGATGGCAAGGCGGCCCGCCGCGAAGTGAAGCTCGGACGCGAGCGCGGCTCCGAGGTCGAAATCGCCGCCGGGCTGAAGGCCGGCGACCTGCTGATCGTCCAGCGAACCATCGAAGTCACCGAGGGAGTCCGGGTCTCGCCCCAAAGCTAGGAGTTCATCATGCTGCTCAGCGATCTCTCCATCAAGCAGCCCGTCTTCGCCACGATGATCGCTGTCTCGCTCGTCGCGCTCGGCGCCTACTCGTACAAAGAGCTGAGCGTGGACCTGATGCCGGACGTCGAGATCCCCGTCCTCACGGTGCAAACGGTCTACGCCGGCGCCGCGCCCGAGACCGTCGAGCGCGAGGTCACCAAGCGCATCGAAGAAGCGCTGAACACCATCGCCGGCGTGCGCCACATCCGCTCGACGACCACCGAGGGCCTCTCCGCCGTCATCGTCGAGTTCCGGCTCGGGACCAACATCCACACCGCGCAGCAGGACGCACAGGCGAAGATCAATGCCATCCGCGCCGAATTCCCCTCGGACATGGAAGAACCCGTCATCCAGCGCATCGACTTCAACGCCATGCCCGTCGTGTCGGTGGCGGTCGAGAGCGCAACGGCGGACATCAAGACGCTCTCCTCCATCGGCGAGAAGCTCATCAAGAAGCGTCTGGAAACGGTGGCCGGAGTCGGACAGGTGACGCCCGTCGGCCTCGCGCGGCGCGAGATCCAGGTCTTCGTGGACAAGGAGAAGCTCCGCGCCCTGGGCCTCACCTACGCTCACGTCGCCGCGGCGCTGCGCCGCGAGAACATCGACCTTCCCGCCGGCAAGCTCGAGCAGGGCGAGCGCGAGCCGCTCGTCCGCGTGGCCGGCAAATTCAGATCGGTCGACGACTTCCGCGGCCTGATCGTCGCCATGCCCCGCGGCCGCCCCGTCTATCTCCCGGAAGTCGCGCGGATCGTCGACGGCATCGAAGAGATGCGCAGCGCCTCGCTGATGAACTCGAGCCAGGGCCTCTCCTTCGACGTCGTGAAGCAATCCGGCGCCAACACCATCGAGGTGGCCGACGGCGTCTACGAGGCGATCGAACGCATCAACCGCGAGCTGCCCCCGCAGATCCGCGTGCGCGCCGTCGTCGACCGCTCCACCTTCATCCGCGAATCCGTGGAGGACGTTCAAACGACGCTGCTCATCGGCGCGTTCCTCACCGTGCTCATCGTCTTCATCTTCCTCAACAGTTGGCGCAGCACCGTGATTACAGGCCTTGCTCTGCCGATCTCCGTCATCAGCACCTTCATCATCATGAACGCGCTCAACTTCACCTTGAACATCCTCACGCTCATGGGCCTCTCGCTCGCCATCGGGCTGCTGATCGACGACGCCATTGTCGTGCGCGAGAACATCGTGCGCCACATGCACGCCGGCGCGGACCACTACACCGCCGCGCGCGAAGCCACCAGCGAGATCGGCCTCGCCGTGATGGCGACCACGTTCACGATCATCGCCGTCTTCGTGCCCGTCGCCTTCATGGGCGGAATCATCGGCCGGTTCTTTTACCAGTTCGGCATCACCGTCGGCTTCGCCGTGCTCGTCTCGCTCTACGTCAGCTTCACGATCGACCCGATGCTCTCCTCGCGCTGGTACGACCCCGCGGCCGACCCCAACGTGAAGCGCGCCTGGCTCGGCCGTGCGCTTCAGGTGGTCAACGATCAACTGGACCGTCTGAGAGAGGTGCTGGCGTGGCTGCTCGGGCGGTCGCTGAAGCGCCGCTGGGCGGTCGTCCTGATCGCGGTCCTCGCGGTCTGGGGGAGTCTCAAGATCTTCGGCACGCTCGGCTCGGCCTTCATGCCCGAAGCCGACCCGGGCCAGTTCATGGTGAACTACCGCGCCGACCCGGGCGTCAGCCTCGAGGCCTCCAGCGGCGTCGCCCGCGAGCTGATCGCTGAAATCAAGAAGATCCCGCACGTCGAATACACCTACACGGCCATCGGCGGCGCGGGGAAGCCGTTCAACGAAGGCGGCATCTTCGTCAAGCTCAAAGAGCGCGGCACGCGCCCGCACTTCACCGTGATCCAGGGAGAGCTGCGCGAAAGGCTGCGCCGCTTCCGCGCCATCACAGCGGCCGTGAGCAGCGCCGACGACCGGGGCGATGAGACCAAGCCGGTTCAGATCAGCGTACGCGGCAGCGACCTCGCCCGTGTGAGGGCCATCAGCGAAACAGTGATGCGGATACTTGGCAAAGTGTCCGGCGCCGTCGACATCGACACCAGCGAGCAGCCGCGCCGTCCCGAAGTCCGCGTTGTGCTCAACCGCAGAGCCGCCGCCGATCTCGGCCTCGACCTCGGGACTGTCGCCTCCACCGTGCGCGGCATGATCGCCGGGGAAGTAGTCTCGAAGTTCGAGGATCCCGACGGCGACCGCTTCGACGTCCGCCTCCGGGTGGACCCCGATCAGCGCCTGCGCAACGCCGACATCCTCGACATGGACCTTCCCGGCCGCGGCCGCACGCACATCCCGCTGCGGCAGGTGGCCGAAGTCCACTCAGGCGCGGCGCCATCGAGCATCCGCCATAGCGACCTCGTGCGCGAAGTCCGCGTCTCCGCCAACACGCAAGGCCGCTCGCTCGGCGAGATCGTCGCCGAGGCGAGGCCGCAGTTTGAAGCGCTCAACCTGCCGCCCGGCTACGCGGTGGAGTTCACCGGCGAATACGAAGACATGATGGAGAGCTTCGGCTACGTCGCTCAGTCGCTCGTGCTCGCCGTCATCCTCATCTACGCCATCCTGGCCTCGCAGTTCCGCAGCTTCCTCCAGCCGCTCGCCATCATGCTCTCGTTGCCCATGTCGCTCGTCGGCGTCGCCGGGATGCTCGCGCTCTCCGGCGACACGTTGAACATCATGTCGATGATCGGGCTCATTCTGCTGATGGGCCTTGTGACGAAGAACGCGATCCTTGTCGTCGACTTCGCCAACGTGCAAAGACGGGCGGGCGCGACCCGGCGCGACGCTGTGATCACCGCCTCCAAGGTGCGGCTGAGGCCGATCCTGATGACGACTCTTGCCATGATCTTCGGCATGCTGCCGCTCGCTCTCGAATGGGGCGCGGGCGCCGAGTTCCGCGCGCCCATGGCCCGCGCCGTTATCGGAGGACTGATCACCTCGACGCTGCTCACTCTGCTGGTCGTCCCGGTCGTATATACCTACCTGGATGACCTCGGCGAAAGGCTCGAGCGGGCATGGTCGCGCAGAAGTCCCGCGCGGCGCGCGCATGGGGCCGAGGCGCAAACTGTCATGAGGCTGGAGGAAGAGAACCGTGCCACCACGGAGCCGGCGTGACTTTCTCAAGCAGGCCGCCGCGGGCGGACTCGTTCATTCGGCGCCCGCGGCGCGGGCCGATGTCCTCGTGATCCTCAGCGGCGGTCAGGGCTGCGGGCGGCCTCTCCTGTCACGGCAACCCCGTGCTCAAGCCGCCCGGCATGGACGGCCTCCATCGTGAGCGAGTGCGCTTCGCCGATCTCGACGCCTCGCCGATGTGCACGCCCACGCGCGGCCAACTGTTGAGCGTCGGCGCGCTCCGCAATCGCCCGACGTCTGTCACCGCGGGCCGCGCTGTCCTGAGGCGCGACCTGCCCGCCATCGCCGATCTCTTCGCCGCGAGCGGCTGCCGCACCGGCATCTTCGGCAAGCGGCGCCTGGTCGAAGGCACGGAGCTCTACAACATCATGGCCGGCCCCCGCCATCGTGACATCGCATCGCAGAACGGCGCCATCGTCGCGAAGATGCGCGATCACTGCGAGAGGCGATGGGCCGGAGTAGAGACGGGCCTGAACCACCTCCCGCCCATCAGCATCGGCTCGCAGCGGGGGAACCCCGTGGCGCTGTCCCT
Organism: uncultured Solibacteraceae bacterium; assembly: GCA_964472745.1. Classification (GTDB taxonomy): domain Bacteria; phylum Acidobacteriota; class Terriglobia; order Bryobacterales; family Bryobacteraceae; genus CAYYNC01. Next base: position 24,012 of record CAYYNC010000037.1, on the reverse strand, counting down.
GGAACGCCCTCGTCGAGCAAGACGGCGAGTGCCAGGCATCGCTCCCGCGCTGGCCGCCGCAGCCGTCCCTTGCGCCCGCCGCGGGGCGGCCCGAACTGAAGATGACAGCCGGCGCGCTGCCCGAAGGCAATGCCCTGCCGGTCGCCGGCGCGGGACTCGCGGCAGCCGGCCGGAAGATGTCCGCCGATACTCAGCCTGACGATGTGAGCGCCGTCTTCCGCGTCGATCTGAAAGGCCGCACGCCGACGAAACTGCACGGCTGGTTCGTCGATGCAGCGGGCGCCGGCCACGCCGGCGCCCGCTACGCCGCGGTGCCCCGCCTTTGGCTGATGTAACATATCTTCTCGATGGATTCGGGAGGGGCGAGTGCAGGTTCTGATCGCTGGCGGAGGTGAAGTCGGATCGCTCATCGCGCGGCGGCTGTCCCGCGAAGGCAACGCCGTCACCATCCTCGATGAGAGCCCCGAGCGTTGCGCTCATCTCGAAGACATCCACGACGCCAAGGTGATCCAGGGCAGCGCGTCGAGCTTCCGCACGCTGGCCCGCGCGGGGCTGCGCTACGCCGACATGCTCATCGCCGTTACCAGCTCCGACGAGGTGAACCTGCTGGCATGCATGATCGCCCAGGCCGAGTTCAATGTGCGTGTGAAGGTCGCGCGCGTCAGGACCCACGAGTTCGAGCACTGGCGCGACATCTGTGCGAAAGCCCGTCTCAACATCGATCTGATCATCCATCCGGAAACGGAGACGGCCCGCCGCATCCTGCCCGTGCTGAACATGCCGGGAGTTTCCGAGATCGTCGACTTCGCCGGCGGGCGCGTGAAGCTCTTCGCCACAAACATCGAAGCAGGAAGCTGGATCGCCGGCAAGACGGTGATGGATCTCGCGGCCGCCGGCCCTCCACGCCAGTCGCTTCTCGCGATGATCTTCCGCGGCGGCCAGGCCATCATCCCCCACGGCCCCGTCACGATCCTGCCCGGCGACCAGGTCTACGTTCTCTGCCGCGATCAGGATCTGGCGGAGTCGCTCCGGTTCATCGGACTTCCCGGCGCGGACAGGCTCGACCGCGCCTTTGTTCTCGGCGGAAAGCAGTTGGGAATCCTCATCGCCGAGAAGCTCGAGAAGGCGGGCGTTCACGTCAAGCTGTTCGAGCGCGACCTCAAGCGCTGCGAGAAAGTCTCCGAGATCCTCGAGGAGACGATCGTCGTTCACGGCGACGGCACCGACGCCGCGACTCTCGTCGAGGAGAACATCCAGGACGTTGGCGCCTATCTTGCACTGACCAACGACGACGAGCAGAATCTGATCGCCGCCATCCTCGCGCGCCGGCTGGGAGCGCGCAAGGTGGTCGCGCTGATGAATCGTCTCAATTACCTGCCGATCGCGCAGCGGCTTGGCATCAACGCCTCGATCAGCTCGCGGCTGGTCACCGTGGATCGCATCCTGCAATTCGTCCGCCAGGGGCGCGTGATCTCGGTGACGACGTTCGGCGAGGAAGCCGCCGAAGCGATTGAGCTGTCGGCCTCGCGCAGCTCCCGCTACATCGGCCGTCCGCTGAAGGAAGTGCGCCTGCCGCGCGAGGTCATCGTCGGCGCCATCATTCGGCCGGACGGCGAAGTGATCGTGCCGCGCGGCATGGATGCGATCCAGGCCGGCGACCAGGCGATCTTCTTCGCTCTTGAAAGCGCGGTGCCCCAGCTCGAGAAGGCCTTCCTGGCGGAGTCGCGCAGGGACGAGTCATGATCAGGCGGCGCACGATCGCTCACATCCTCGGCCTCTTCCTGACGATCCTTGCCGGGACCATGTGCGTGCCGCTGCTCGCCGGCTGGACCCTCGGCTGGGGCGGCCTCGGACCGCTTCTCAAAGCCGCCGCCATCACGCTCACATCGGGGCTCCTGCTGTTCGCCGCTTTCAAGCGGCCCGCCACGGAGTTGTCGGCTAGGGAAGGCATTCTCCTGACCGTTTGCGTCTGGCTTGTGGTCTCCTTTTTCGGGGCGCTGCCTTTCTACTTCTCGCCGCAATTCAGGTGCTACACCGACGCGGTGTTCGAGACCGCATCGGGCTTCACGACGACAGGCGCGACGATCCTCGCCGAGGTCGAAGTGCTGCCGCCGGCGATTCAGTTCTGGCGCCACTTCACGCACTGGGTCGGCGGGATGGGCATCGTGCTGCTGGGCATCGCGGTGCTGCCGTTGATCGGCGCCGGCGGCATGGCGCTTTACCGGGCGGAATTCTCGGGCGCCAGATCGGAAAAGCTGAAGCCGCGCCTCGCAGAGACGGCGATCGCGCTGTGGAGAATCTACGTCGCGCTGACGCTGGCCGAGTATCTCCTCCTGCGGCTGGCCGGCATGAATTCCTTCGAGGCGATCTGCCACGCCTTCTCCACTCTCGGCACCGGCGGCTTCTCCACGCGCACCGCCAGCGTCGGCGGCTTCGCCAGCCCCGCCGTCGAGTACATCATCGCCGTCTTCATGATCCTCGCGGCGATCAACTTCACGCGTCACTACCAGCTTTGGATTCAAGGGCAGGTGCGCAGTTTCTTTACCGACATCGAGGTGCGAGGGATACTCGCCATCCTCGGCGGGTCGACGGTTGTCATCGCGATCACCTTGTTCGTTCACGAGGGGATGTCCGCCGGACACAGCTTCAGGGCCGCGCTGTTTCAGGCCGCATCCATCGGCTCGACGACGGGATTCGCCTCCGCCGACTACGAGAAATGGATGCCGCTCACTCACGCGATCCTGTTCGCGCTGATGTTCGTCGGCGGGTGCACCGGCTCCACGGCGGGCGGCTGGAAAGTCTCCCGCGTCATGCTGATGGCGCGCCTGGTATATCGCGAATTCAAGCGCACCTCGGAAAGACACGGCGTCTTCGTCGTGCGCCTCGGCGGCCAGGTGATCCCCGAGCCGACCATTCAAAGCCTGCTCAACCTCATTTACCTCTCGCTGCTTGTGATGCTGGCCGCAATCCTCATCCTGGCCGGAACCGGAGTCGATCTGCTGACCAGCATCTCCGCCGTCGTAGCGGCCATCTTCAGTATCGGCCCCGGCTTTGGAACCGTCGGACCGGCCGACAACTACGGCCATCTCCCGGCGCTCGCAAAGTGGGCGCTCAGCGCGTGCATGATCGCCGGCAGGCTCGAGTTTTACACTTTGATCGTGGTCCTGACGCCCGCGTTCTGGAAAAAGTGATCGGGCGGTTGATGTATATTTGGAGCCGCGCAGCCCGCGCAAGGGAGACGCTCATGAGCGACAACGACAACGGCGGCGGCACGCGCCGCAACTTTCTCAAGTCCACGAGCGCGATGCTCATGGCCGGCGGCCTGCCCGCGGTTCACGCCGCCGGCAGCGATGTCATTCGCGTCGGAGTTGTCGGCTGCGGCGGGCGCGGAGAGGCAGCCGCGATGAACGCCATGAACGCCGACAAGGGCGTCAGGCTGACCGCGATGGGCGATGTCCTTCTCGACCGCGTTCAGGAGAAGCGCACCGCGCTCAAGCTGAAATACTCCGGGCAGGTGGATGTCGACGACGACCGCATGTTCGGCGGCATCGACGCCTACAAGGGAGTGATCGCGAACTGCGATGTCGTGCTGATCGCCAACGCCGCCAAGTTCCATCCGCTGCACATGACCGCGGCCATCGAGGCCGGCAAACACGTCTTCGTCGAGAAGCCCCACGCGATCGACCCCGCCGGGCTGAAGGCCGTCGCCCGCGCATGCGAGCTTGCGCGGCGCAACAACCTCTGCGTCCTTTCGGGGCTGCAAAGCCGCTACAACCCCGTCTATGAGGAAGCGATCAGGCGGGTGCACGACGGCGCGATCGGCGACATCGTCGCCATCCAGGAAACGTGGCTGCGGCCTCCCTACGTGCTCTATCCGCGGCGCCCGGGCATGTCCGAAGTCCAATACCAGTGCAGCAATCAGTACCACTTCAACTGGCTCTCGGGCGACGACGTCCCGCAGACGCTCATCCACAACCTTGACCGCGCCACCTGGGCGTTGCAGGGCCAGGAGCCTCTCAAGTGTTGGGGCATGGGCGGACGCTCCACGCTGCGCGGCGAGATCTACGGCAACGTCTTCGACCATCACTCCGTGGTCTACGAGTACGCCGGCGGAGTCCGCATCTATGCCGCCTGCCGCACCATCGACAACTGTTACAACGAGAACTCCAGCGTTCACCTCGGCACGAAGGGACGCTGCTACGTGATGCAGGGCCGCATCGAAGGCGACGTCAACTGGACCTACTCGGGGCCGAAGACCAATCCCTACGATCTCGAGCATGTCGCGCTGTTCCAGGCGCTGCGCGCCGGCAAGACCGTCAACAGCGGCGACTACATGGTCCGCAGCACCGCCGTCGCGCTCATGGGCCAGTTCAGTTGCTACACCGGAAAGCAGGTGACATGGGCCGAGTTCAACGCCTCCGACTACTACTACCCGCCCCGGCCCGAAGATGTGCGGCTCGACATGGAAGCGCCCGTGAAGCCCGACAAAGACGGGATTTATCCAGTCTTCACGCCGGGCGTCACCGAGCTTCTGTAACCGCGAAGGGTTCTTTCAACGATTTCGAAGCTCCTTCTCCGGCCGTCCGCGCGTACTCTTGGATGACAAGGAGCGACACCCATGCAACTGACACCGGCCGCTAACCAATGGACGCTCTACGCCGCCCGCGGCCTGAGCCTGCTCTGGGCCGGATTCTGGATCTGGTTCGGCATCGCCTCCGGGATCCACGAGAATCCGGTCCCATCCTACATCTTCATGCACACCCTGCCCGGACTCGTCTTCCTGGCAGCCGCACTGCTGGCCTGGAAGTGGGAGCGTCCCGGCGGCTGGCTTCTGGCTGGGCTCGCTCTCGTGATCGCCTGCCTGTACCTCTACCTGTTCCGCCAGCGGCTTGGCGTCGGGGTCCTTATTGCAGCGGCCCTGATGCTGTCGCTGCCTCCGCTCATCACAGGCGTTCTGTATCTGGTGCACTCCCGCCGCGCACAGCGCGTCTGAGGCCGGCGATCACTGCCTCTGCGGGCGGAAATTGACGCCCAGCGCCTTCAAGCGCGGTTCATGCACTGCGAGGCGTCGAAGGAAGTCCTGGTAGTCCTTGCGCGCCGGCGGCGTCCACGCGGCCTCGGCAAGGGCCGTGGCTCGCGGGAATGCCATGTACTCGACATGCGAGGGCGCCGGCATGTACTCGCTCCACAACTGGCCCTGCGTTCCGAGGATCCGCTTGCCTTCCTCTGCGCTCAGCTCCGGCGGAACGGGATCGAATCCGTAGACCTTGTCGAGCGGCACGAATCCGCCGATGGCCAGCGGCTCGCCGGGCCCCTTGGCCTGGTAGTAGTCGAAGTAGGTGTGGGTGTTCGGCGCCATCACGACATCGTGGCCTTCGCGCGCGGCGGCAATGCCGCCCTTGTTCCCGCGCCAGGACATCACGATGGCGCTGGGGTCGACGCCGCCCTCGAGGATCTCGTCCCAGCCGACCAGCCGCCGGCCGCGTCCGGCGAGGAACCTGTCCATCCGCCGGATGAAGTAGCCGTGCAGTTGGATCTCGGATTTCAGACCCAGCTCCTTCATGCGCGCCTGGGCCGCTGGGCTCGCCTTCCACTGGTCGAGCGGAACCTCGTCCCCGCCGACGTGGATGAACTTGCTGGGGAACATGGCGAGCACTTCGTCGAGCACGTTTTGCAAGAACACGATGGTGCTCTCGTTCACGTTGAAGACGTTCTTGTTGACGCCCCACTGCGTCCAGACCTCGAGCTTCTCGCCCGTGTTGCCCAACTCAGGGTAAGCCGCGATCGCCGCCTGCGCATGTCCGGGCATCTCGATCTCGGGCACAACGTTCACGAACCGCTCGCGTGCGTACTCGACTATCTCCCGGATATCGGCCTGTGAATAGAAGCCGCCGTGAGGTTTGCCGTCGAAGCCCTTCCTGTCGCGCTCGTGCCCCAGGCGCGTCTCCTTGCGCATGGAGCCGATTTCAGTCAGCCTCGGATACTTCCTGATCTCAACGCGCCAGCCCTGATCGTCGGTCAGGTGCAGTTGGAGTGAGTTCATCTTGTGCATCGCCAGTGCGTCGATGAACTTCAGCACGGCGGCTTTTGGAATGAAGTGACGCGCGGGGTCGAGCATCATCCCGCGCCACGGAAAACGCGGGTGGTCTTCGATGCGCAGGCAGGGAATCTGCTTCGTCCCGCCGGACGGATCGCCAGGCGCGACCAGTTGAATGAGCGACTGCGCGCCGTAGTAGGCCCCGGCCGGGCTCTTGCCTCGGATCTCCACGCGCTTCGCGGTGACCTCAAGGACGTAGCCTTCATCGCTCGGGACGCGGAGCTTGGGATCGACCGCGATTCGAATGCTGTTGTCGCGGCCCCTCGCCGCGGTTGACGGCCTGAGCGACAGCCGCGGCGCCAGAAGCCGGCCGGCCTGGGCGGATTGAGAGTCGGCGATCAGCGCCGTGTTGGCCCGGATCAGGAAGACGCCCTGGCCGGCAACGACGTTCACCGGCCTGGGGATGATGGGAACCTCGGCCGCAGCGGCGCACGCCGCGAATAGAACGATGCCGGTAAGAGTACGCATGGCCGTATCTTACAGGCAAGCAGCGCGGTGAACAACGCTCCGCCGCCGGCGGGGTTACTCCAGCGGATACTCTACGCTCTCGACGGTGGCAGGCTGGAGATGATGCGCCATGATGGTGCGCGCGCACGAATTCCAGCGCAGGATCGCGTCGTCGTTTCCGGGGGGGCGCAGCTTTTCCGCCTTCTCGTACCATTCCATCGCCTCGGCGAACTCGTCGAAGGCGCGCTGGCCTGAGCCGGGCGTTGCCTGATGCACGTGCACGCGGGCGCACCGCTCCGCGATGATGCCGGCGTAATACGCGCGCTCGTACTCGCCGCCGAGTCGCGGCAGGATCTCGCGCGCGCGTTGGACAAGGCCGGCGAGCCGGTGGTGAAACTGGTCGGTAATGGAAAGCAGCAGGTAGACGAGCGCCTGGGGGTGATCGGGCTCGACGCCCAGGATGTCGAGGCAGATGCTTTCGGCCTGCTCCGGCTCCTGGAGGAGCCGGTATCGCTCGACCCGCTCAAGCGCCCTAGGGATGCCGTCTCTTGAGATTCGCTTTAGCTCAAACATGATCACCTCTCTCCGGTTATGGCGCCGGCCGCGGAATCTACGCCAGCCGCCGCCGTCAGACACTATGGCAGCCGCCAGACAAGCCAGGCGGCTGCAAGAGACCCGGCGATGGCGCCTCCATAACAGCAGACGTTGATCACCTCGTTGAGGTGTTTGATCTGGAGGCCGTCGTAGATCGTGTATCGGAAACGGTGAGCCCAATGGAGCAACGCGAGCGTGCACAGCAGCCAGAGATAGATGCGCGCGAAAGGATGCGACGCCAGCGCCATCAGCCGCTCGTAGCCGGGCGGCTCGACCCAGCCCAGCGGAAACGCGAGTCCGAAGAGAAACAACTGCATGGGAATGAACAGCGCCGCCATGACTCCGCCGGCGCTGAACAGGAGCCAGAGCAACGGCTCGTTGGATCGCTTGCGCATCTCAGCCTCTCCAGAGCAGCCAGCACAGCGCGGCGGATACCGCCGCCCACGCCGCGTAATTGGACAGCGCGATCATCCACCCGGGAATCCGCTTCCCGGCAAAACGGACCGCCATCGCTTTCGGCGCGAGGTTGAACCACGTGACCGCATGGAAGACGACGAACAGCAGGCTGACCGCATTGAGCGCCACCACCCAGGGACGGGCGAGCCACCGTTCGAAGTCCGAATACGTCTCCGCGCCGCCGCCGAGCGCCGCGACCTGCATCAGGGTGAGCAGCACAAACCAAGCCACGAAGACGCTGCTGATCTCGCGGAGGATGAACCGCAGGTAGGGCCAGCGCTTCGTCCACCAGTACGTGGAGAGGCGCCTGCGGTACGCATTGCGGGGGGAACTGATCGAGGACGCCATGCTCATTCGCCTCTCCACGGCAGCAGATGAGACTTCATCCAGTCCACCGCGGCGGTCAGCTTGTACCGTTGAATTGCGCCGGCGGGATCGACGTGCTTGGGGCAGACCTGCGTGCACTCGCCGACGAATGTGCAGCCCCAGATGCCATCCTCCTGCGAGAGAATCTGCAAACGCGTCTTCGCGCCCTGGTCTCGTGAATCCATGTTGTAGCGCTGCGCGAGGGCGAGGGCCGCGGGCCCGGCGAACAGCGGGTCGAGGCCGTACACAGGGCACGCCGCGTAACAGAGCATGCAGTTGATGCAGAGGCTGTACTGCTTGAAAGCCTCCAGCTCCTCGGGCGTTTGAAGGTATTCGCCTTGCTCGACCGGCTTTTCTTGCCGGCGGATCAGCCACGGCTGGACGCGCGACAGCTTGACGAGGAAGTCGGAGATGTCGACGACGAGGTCGCGCAGCACCGGAAAGTTCTTCAGCGGCTCGACGCGCACAGGTCCCGGGGCGTAGTTGGAGAGGAACGTCGCGCAGGTGAGCTTGGGCTCGCCGTTGACCATCATTCCGCAGCTTCCGCAGATGCCCATGCGGCAAGACCAGCGGAACGTCAGCGAGCCGTCGATGCGGTCCTTGATGTAGTTGAGCGCGTCGAGCACCACCCACTCTTTCTTGAGCGGCACTTCGCAGGTCTGGAGCCTCGGGGCGCTGTCGCGATTCGGATCGTAGCGGGTGACTTCGAGCGCAATCTTGTCCATGACCGATCAGCTTCCGTACACACGCTCGGCCGGAGGCCAGCGGGTGATGACCACGGGTGAATATTCGACGCGCGGCACGCCATCCGCCGCGCGATAGACCAGCGAGTGGGCCAGGAACTTCTCGTCGTCCCTGGCCGGGAAATCCGTGCGCTGATGCGCGCCGCGCGACTCGGCGCGGCGCAGCGCGCTGGCGACGATCGCTTCGGCGACGTCGAGCATGCAGCCGAGTTCGAGGGCTGCCACAAGCTCCGTGTTGAAGGCTTCGCTGCGGTCGTCGAGCGACACGCGCAGGTAGCGGTCCTGCAACTCGCGCAGTTTGTCCGCCCCGCGAGAGAGCGCCCGGCCGTTGCGATAGATCCCGGCGCAGTCCTCCATGATTTGCTGCATCTCATCGCGAATCGCGGCCACGCGTTCTTTGCCCCCTGCGCCGTCAAAGAACTGGCGGCGGAGGCGTTCATACTCTTCCAACCCCTGGGCGTGAACGGCCCGCGACGCCGCGGGCCGCCCACGCGCGTACTCCGCCGCCGCGCGTCCTGCTCGCGCGCCGAACACCAGCAGCTCAGGTAGCGAGTTGGAGCCGAGGCGATTCGCCCCGTTGATGCTGACGCACGCCGTCTCGCCCGCGGCGTAGAGCCCCGGCATCGGCGCCGCGCCATCGATGTCCGTGCTCACGCCGCCCATCATGTAATGGACCACCGGGCGCACCGGCACCAGCGTCGTCACGGGGTCGATGTTCTCGTACTTCAGACAGAGCTCGCGAACGAAGGGCAGCTTGGTGTTGATGATCTTCTCGCCCAGATGGCGGAGATCAAGATGCACCACCGGGCCATACGGACTGTCGATCGTGCGGCCCTTCTCGACCTCTTTCATGAAGGCTTGCGAGAGGCGATCGCGCGGGCCGAGCTCCATGCTGCGCAGCACCGGCTTCGGCTGCGGCTTGCCGAGATTGTAGTCCTGGAGGTAGCGATAGCCGTCCTTGTTGAGCAAGTAGCCGCCTTCGGCGCGAGCGGCTTCGGTGATAAGGATGCCGGTGAAGGGGAGTCCGGTGGGGTGGTACTGCACGAACTCCATGTCCTTGAGCGGCGCGCCGGCGCGAAAGGCGAGCGCCATCCCGTCGCCCGACTTGATGCTGGCATTGGTGGTGAAACGAAAGACGCGGCCGCAGCCGCCCGTGCAGAGCAGCACCGCTTTGGCCGTGATCGCCTGAACATTCCCCGTCACCAGCTCGATGGCGACCACGCCTTGCACTCGCCCGTCGTCCGCCAGCAGCTTCGTGACGTAGAACTCGTCGTAGCGCCTGACGGCCGGGTACTTGAGCGAGGTCTGGAACAACGTGTGGAGCATGTGGAAGCCGGTCTTGTCGGCGGCGAACCACGTGCGCATCTTCTTCATCCCGCCGAACGGGCGGACGGCGATCTTTCCGTCGGGTTCGCGGCTCCACGGGCAGCCCCAGTGCTCGAGTTGCAGCAACTCGCGGGGCGCTTCTTTGACGAACGCTTCGACGGCATCCTGGTCGCAGAGCCAGTCGCCTCCGGAGATGGTGTCGTAGGCGTGTTCGTCGAGGGAATCGTCTTCGCGCACCACTCCGGCGGCGCCGCCTTCGGCGGACACGGTGTGGCTGCGCATGGGGTAGACCTTGGAGACAACAGCCACGTCCAGGCCGGGGTGTTGTTCGGCCACGGCGATTGCTGCTCTAAGCCCTGCCCCTCCGCCGCCAACGAGCAATACGTCGTGCGACGAGAATCCCAGCACTATCCGTCAAGAATACTCCCGGTGGGCGGCGGATTCAAGTGATTTTGCGGGGAGTTTCGCCGCAGCGGGCGGGGACGCCCCAGTCGTGGCAGCCGGCGCCGGCGCCGACGGGAACCCAAGGCAGGGCCGCCTTTCGGCCCCCGCAGTTTCAAACCCGCCGGGACGCGGGCAGGGATGCGGATGCCGGCGTCGCTTGCTGCGAGAGTCGGCGTGGTTTCATCCCGACGTTTGCGTGAGAGAGTGCGAGATCGCGTCATCCGCGACGCGGCGCCCCTATGAGAGACGGCCGGCTCCGCCGCGGGGACATTTGGGACGCGATAGGGCGGATTGAGAAGTACCCGCAGAGCGGGCGGAAGCCCTTCGACGAGGACGGGCTCATTCCGAAACGTGCTCGCGCATCAGTGTTTCGGCATTGATCACGAAGCAGCGTAGGCCGTCGCTGAGCGGGACCTTTCGGCTCGTCAAGAAACACTGGGCTCAATGATGATGGAGCGCAAGCCGACCTCCCGCTTGACACGCCGCCCTCGCGAGCATTAGCGTGAGTTTGGGTTTTTGAGATCCGGAAAGGCAGGAGAAGATGGACCGGCGCAGTTTCCTTGGAACCAGCATCCTCGCGGCGACGGCGGGCGCCGCCGCTGAGGCGCAACCGCCCGCGGGCCAGACCAAACGCCCGCTGCCGTTCAACCCGCGCACGCACAAAGCGATGCCAATGAACAACCTCGGCCGCACCGGCTATCGCGTCGGATTGCTCAGCCTCGGCGGACAGGCCACGCTCGAGATCCCCGGCAAAGAGGCCGAATCGGAAGCGATCATCAACCGCGCCATCGACCTCGGCATCAACTACATCGACTCCGCCGCCGGGTACGGCAACGGCGCCAGCGAGCAGCACATCGGCCTCGTCCTTAAATCGCGCCGCAACGAGGTCTTCGTCACCAGCAAAACAGCCGACCGCACCTACGACGGCTCCATGCGGCTGCTCGAACGCACGCTCGCCAACATGAAGACGGATCATCTGAACCTCTGGCAGATTCACAACCTCCAGACCAAGGAGCAGCTCGAGCAGATTTTCGCGCCCAGCGGCGCGATCAAGGCGCTCGAGAAAGCGCGCGACCAGGGTGCGGCGGACTTCCTCGGCGTCACGGGCCACTTTGAGCCCAACGTGCTGATCGAGGCCATCCGCCGTTTCCCGTTCGACACCATCCTGATGGCCGTCAACGCCGCCGACCGCCACTACCTCAGCTTCATCGAGCACCTCCTCCCCGTCGCGCAGAAGATGAAGCTCGGCACCATCGGCATGAAGGTGGCCACGCGCGGCCGCGTCCTCTCCACGTGGACCCCGCCGCCGCTGGAACAGCAAAACGAGCGCATGCGCACCAGCAAGCCCGGCACGCTCACCATCCAGGAAGCGCTTTCCTACAACCTCTCGTTGCCCGTGAGCACGACCATCATCGGCGTGGACAATGTCCAGCAGCTCGAGCAGAACGTTGCGTTCGCCTCCAACTTCACGCCGCTGAGCGACGCCGAGATGCGCGAGCTTGAAAAGCGGACCTTGCCCATCGTGCGCCAGGCGCTCTACTTCAGGCGGTGGGATCTCGGGGCTTGAGGCCGTTATATACTCAGGCCAGCCGGATAGCACGATCAGAATTCGCGGCTTGCGAAAGGAGAAGCCATGTTCAGCGGATCAAACCCCGAAGTCCTCATCGTCGGCGCGGGTCCGGTCGGACAGTTCGCGGCGCTGTCGCTCGCCAAGGGCGGAGTGCGCACTGAGATCGTCGACACCGGAGTGTGGGCCTGCACGCACAGCTACGCCCTGGCGCTGCACCCCGACGCGCTGAAGCTGCTCGACGAGTTCAGCCTCGCGCAGCCGATACTTGAGCGCTCGTATCCGGTGCGCAGCATCGGCCTTTACGAGGGCGGGGAGAGAAGAGCGCTCGCCACGCTCGGCGGCGACGATCCGAACGGCTGCCTCGCGGTCGTTCGCCAGGATGCGCTCGAAGAACTATTGGAAAAGGCTCTCGAAGACAACGGCGTCCGCGTCGAGTGGCGTCACGAGGCCGCGGCGGTCACGCAGACCGCGGATGCCGCGCGCGTGAAGGTGGACAAGTACGAGAGAGAGTCGCGCGGCTACATCATCGCGCAGACCGAATGGGTGGTCGCCAAATCGCGCGAGATCGAAGCGCCCTTCGTCGTCGGCGCGGACGGCTACAACTCGCGCGTGCGCCGCGCGCTCGACATCGAATTTCCCGAAGTCGGCGCAGCGCAATACTACGCCGTCTTCGAGTTCAAGACCAACGTCGACCTCAAGAACGAAGTCCACATCGTGCCCGGCGAGCGCACCACCGACGTCCTGTGGCCGCTGCCCGACGGCGGCGCGCGCTGGAGCTTCGAGCTGCCCGACTACAGCGACCCCACGGTGGAGAGCGCCAAGGACCATCTCCTCGACGCCGGCTTCGGCTACTTCCCCACCGAACGGCTCAAAGACCGCACGATGATGTCGGAAGGCGCCGGCGCGCCAGTGCTCACCGAGCGAAGCCTTCAGAACCTGATCGAAGAACGCGCGCCGTGGTTCCGCGGCAGCATCGACAAGCTGAGCTGGCGCATCGTGGTCCGCTTCGAGCGCCGCCTGGCCTCGGCTTTCGGCGCAGGCCGTATCTGGCTTGCTGGCGACGCGGCGCATCTCACGGGCCCCGCCGGCATTCAGAGCATGAACGTCGGGCTGTTCGAGGCGTACGACCTCGCCGGGGCTCTGCGCCGCATCCTGCGCGGCGGGGCGCCGCTTTCGGAGCTCGCCGATTACGGCCGCCGCTGGACCTCGGAGTGGCGCAAACTGCACGGGCTCACGGGCGGCATGAAGGCGACGCCTGCCGCGGATCCCTGGGTGGCGCGGCACGCGGCGGCGCTGCTCTCGTGCCTGCCCGGACATGGGCCGAGCCTCACCGCGATGGCCGCTCAGCTCGGCCTCGAGATCTGAGGCGCGCGCCACGCCGAGAGAGTGATCAGCCATAGCGTCAGCCACACCACCTGCGCCGCCAGCAGGTGCACGATCTGCATCCAGCCGGGGGCGGCGAGCATGATGTTGATCACGCCGAGCGCCACCTGCGAAAGCACGGCGATCTGGGCGATCTTCACCAGGCGCGCGAACTGCGGACCGCCTCCTCCTCTCAGCAGACGGTAATACATCGTGGCCAACAGCACTGCCGTCAAAACCGCCACCACAGGGTGAACCAGCCGCAGCCGCACCAGGAAGTGCTGGCTCGCCGAAAGATCATCGCGCACTTTGGCGAAGATCGACGCGCCGAGCGCCGGCTGAGCCGGGAACAGCGTGTCGCCCAGGGCCGTGATCGCGCCGCTCACATTCGTGAACAGCAGGGCGGCGATCGACGCCGCGATCGCCGCGCGCCTCGCGCCCTGAATGCGCATCGCTCCACCTGAGCCGGACCACCACGCCACCGTCGCCGCGCACGCCGTCAGAAGCATCGTGTTCGTCAGATGCAGCCCGATGACGACCGCGCGCGACGCCGAAGCGTCGCCCGCCACAAGCTCCTTCTTCACCAGCACCGCGCCGATCAGGGACTCCACGATGAGAAAGAACAGCGTGGCCAGCGCCGCGCGAAAGAGGCGCGGGCTCACCCGGCGCGCCCAAATAACGAGCGCGATCCCGAGGATTCCGCACAGCCCGCTCGTCAAACGGTGCGTGTACTCGATCAGAGTTTGCGTGCCTGGAGACGGCGGAATGATCTCGCCCTGGCACGCCGGCCAGTGGCTCCCGCACCCCGCTCCCGAGCCCGTGATCCGCACCCAGGCTCCAAACAGAATCACCGCGGCCATGTAGGCCACAAAGAACCACGCGAAGCGGTTGAACCGCCGGTTTGGCATTCGCTGTCCTTACGCGCTCGACCTCAACTGGAGCTTCGCCACGATCGCATCCGTGCCATACGGCGCGCGCTGCGGCCGCGCGAGCATCCGGTTCGCCTCGTCGTCGTTGAGAAACCGCTCCTTCTCCGGATCCCACTTCAGGGTCCGCCCAAGCCGCATCGCGGCGTGCGCCACCAGGCACGCCGAGCACGACCGGTGCCCCACCTCGGCGGGCGTCGCGGGGTCCTTGCGGCTCTTGATGCTCGTCAGCCAGTCGAGATGATGATCGTTGTTTGGACTGGCGTGCAGCCGCACGTCGTTCGGCGAGAACTCCGCCGTCAGGATGCGAGGGTCGCTCGCGTCGAGCGCGTTGCCGCGCGGATGTCCGGTCGCCGGATCGATGTTCTGCGGGTTGTAGCGCCCGCGCGTCACCCAAATCCAGCCGTTATCGCCGATGAAGCGGAGGCCGTTCGGATACTTCTCGCTCAGATACATCGTCGCGCCGTTCGCATAGCGCATCTTCACGTGATACGGCCCATGCACGTCCCACAGTCCCTTTTTGGGGAACTCCGCCGTGGCTGAAATTTCCACCGGACCCGAATGCTCCACGCCCATCGCCCAGTGCGCGATGTCGATGTGATGCACCCCCCAGCCCGTAATCATCCCCGCGCCGAACTGCTCGCAGCGCAGCCAGCCCGGACGGTCGTAGCGCGCGCGGATGTTGTCCGATTGCGGATGGACGCGCTTCTCTGTGTAGTACACCCGCGGCGTCGAGCCCAGCCACATCTCGTAGTTCAGGTTCTTCGGCACGGGCATCTCCGGCTCTTCATCGCCCGCGGGGTCTTCCGGCAGACCGACGTAGATCTCCTTGATGCGTCCGATCTTGCCGTTGCGCACCAGCTCGCAAGCCAGGCGGAAGTGGGCGTCGGAGCGCTGCTGGCTGCCCAACTGCAAGATCCTGCCGGTGTGCTTGATGACATCGGCCATCTGCCGGCCTTCCCTGATCGTGAGCGACGTCGGTTTTTGCAGGTAGATGTCCTTGCCCGCCAGCGCCGCCTCGATCGCCGGCTGCGCGTGCCAGTGGTCCGGCGTGCTGATCATCACCGCGTCGATGCTCTTGTCCGCGATCAGCTCCTGGTAGTTCGCATACGTCTTCACCGCCACCGGATGGCCGCCCAGCCGCTTCGCGTAGTAGCTCTCGACGAACTGTTTGCCGTCCGCCAGCCGCACCGAGTCCAGGTCGGACACCGCCACCACGCGCGCGACCCCGGTATGCCGCAGCGTCTCAGGCAAGTCGTGAGCCCGCGCGATCCGCCCGCACCCGATCTGCCCGATCTGGATCATGTCGCCCGGCGCGGTCTGTCCAAACACGCGCGACGGAACGATCGCCGGGAACCCAATCGCCCCGGCCTTCAGGAATCCGCGCCTGGAAGTCTCATTGCTTTGCGTCATCGCCGTCTCTCCTTACCTCACACGCATCGCCCACTGAATTCCGCCCAGAATCTGCTTCAGCAACAGCGGATTCGAGTAGTGCTCCTTGGCGTGTCCGAGCGCCGTGAAGAACGCCCGCCCGCCGTCCACCTCGTGATACCACGCCAGCGGCAGCGAGTCGCCGAAGCGGTCCCCCAGGTACTCCGCTTTCTTCGGATCGTCGAGCTGCGCAGGATCGGTCACCAGCAGCGGCTTGATCCCCGGGTTGATGTTGTCGTGGTAGTAGCACTCGTCCGTCCATTCGAACGTCGCGGGCAGATCGCGCGTCGCCGGATGATTGGGATCTTTCACGCGCACCACGAACTTCTGGAGTTTCGGGTGCCGCACAAACTTTCCGCCGAGCACGAACCAGTAATAGGGCCATTGACGCTCCGACCCCGACGCCGAATGGATCCCCACGAATCCTCCGCCGCGCTGGATGAACCGCTTGAACGCCTCGCGCTGCGAATCATTCTCGAACGCCTCGTTGTTGCTGTTCGAGAAAACAAGCGCTTTGTACTTCTTCAAATTCTCGCCGGTGAAAACCGCTGGGGCGTCCGACGCGTCGGCGGCGAACCCGTTCTCCGCCCCGAGCTTGCGGATCGCCGCCAGGCTCGTCTCGATGTTGTCGTGAACGTAGCCTTTCCCGTTCGTTACGTAATTGCGCGTGTAGACGAGGATGCGGTCTTGCGCCGGCGCGCACGCCGCCAGCAGAACCAGCAGGACGAGGCGTTTCACTGGCATGTGATTGACACGGCCCTTTGAACCGGATCGTATCACGAGCGGCCGATGCTATACTCACACCTTCCATGCGCATTCTCGTCCTGAATTGCGGCAGCGCCTCGGTGAAGTACGAGCTGATCGAAGGCCATGCCGGGCTGTCGCTGCGCCGCGGCATTGTCGAGCACATCACCTCTTACCTGGATGCGGTTCGCGAAGCCATCGCCCACCTTGTTTCCAGTCCCGCCGCGATCGACGCCGTCGGCCACCGCGTCGTCCACGGCGGCGAGCGCTTCTCCGCGGCGGTCCTGCTCGATGATGCCGTGGCCCGCGAACTCGAGGCTCTGAACGACCTCGCCCCGCTGCACAACCCTGCCAACCTCGCCGGCTATTACGCCGCGCGCGCCGTCCTCCCCCACTGCCCGCATGTCGCCGTTTTCGACACCGCTTTCCACCAAACGGTCCCGCCCCGCGCTTATCTCTATGGCCTGCCCTATGAGCACTACCAGCGCTATCACCTCCGCCGCTACGGCTTCCACGGCACGTCGCATCGCTACATCGCGCTGCGCTTCGCCGAGATCCACAACCGGCCGCCCGAAGAGTTCAAGCTCATCACCTGCCACCTCGGCAACGGCTGCTCGGTCTGCGCGGTCGACGGCGGCCGCTCCGTCGATTCCTCGATGGGCTTCACACCGCTCGAGGGCCTGCTGATGGGAACGCGCCCCGGCGACATCGACCCCGGCGCCGTTCTCCATCTCATGGAGAAAGAGTCGTTCGACGTTGCCCGGACCCGCGATTTTCTCAACCAGCGGTGCGGTCTCCGCGGCCTGTCCGGGTTGAGCAACGATATGCGCGAGCTGCTCGCCGCGCGCGACAGCGGCAACGAGCGCGCGCGCCTCGCGGTCGAAGTCTTCTGTTACCGCGTCAAGCGCTACATCGGCGCTTTCCACGGGGTGTTGAACGGCGCCCACGCCGTCGTCTTCACCGCGGGCATCGGGGAAAACGCCGCGCCCGTGCGCGCCGAGATCTGCGATTCTCTTTCCGCGCTCGGTATCCGCATCGACCCCGCGAAGAACGCCGCCGTCATGCGCACGGAAGCGGACATCTCGGCCGATGACGCCGCAATGCGCGTATGGGTGATCCCCACGCGCGAAGAGCTGCTGATCGCGCGCGAGACGCTCGCCGTCATCTCTTCCGGTACGCGGCCTGCAACGCAGTGATCACGCCGACGTTAAAGATGTCATCGGAGGAACATCCGCGCGACAGGTCGTTGCCCGCCTTCGCCAAGCCCTGCAAGAAGGGCCCGATCGCCACGGAATCGCACAACCGCTCGACCATCTTGTAGGCGATGTTCGCCGCATCGAGGCAGGGAAAGATAAGGGTATTCGCCTTGCCCGCCACGGTGGACCCCGGCGCCTTCGAGCGCCCCACCGCCGGCGCCAGCGCCGCGTCCGCCTGAAGCTCGCCGTCCACGTGCAGCTCAGGCGCGCGCGCCTTCACGATGCGCAGAGCCTCCACCACTTTGTCCGACCCCCTGTGCTTGCCGCTGCCTTTCGTTGAAAACGAAAGCAGCGCCACGATGGGCTCGGTGTCCATCAGTGTGCGGACGCTGTCCGCCGTCGCAATCGCAATGTCGGCGAGCTGCACCGCAGTCGGCTCGACGACGATGGCGCAGTCGGCCAGCGCCAGCAGCCCCTTGTGCCCGAACTCGCGGTTGTGCAGCGCAAGGATGAACACGCTCGAAACCGTCTTCACCGCCGGCATCGTGCCGATGCATTGCAGCGCCGCCCGCACCGCCTCGGCGGTCGAAGTCGAAGCCCCGCCGACGCTGCCGTCCGCGTCACCCGCCGCCACCATGAGTTTGGCGAAGTAGAGCGGCCTGCGCGCCGCCTGCTCCGCCTCCATCATCGTGACGCCGCGCGTCCGGCGCCGTTCGTGATAGAGAGCCGCGTACTGCTTCAGCTTCGGCGACTCCGCCGGATCGATGAAGGTGATTCCCGCCGGAGCATTCGCCGGTCTCCGGCCCACCAGCACCGGCTCCAGCAATCCTTCGCGCGCCAGCCGCCCCGCCGCCTCCAGCACGCGCGGATCGTCCCCTTCCGGGAATGCGATCCGTTGCCTGGACTTCAGCGCCTTGACGCGCGCAATCTGAGCCGCCATGAACTCGGCGGCCGCCTGGGGAATTGCCATGAAAGCCGTATTTTACCCCGGACCGTTCATTCCGGGGCCGAAGCCGCAGATTTTACTTTGCGGCAGCCGCTGCTCCGTGTACTATCTCAGAATGGTCCGCGCCTCCGCGCGCGAACTTGCCGGACGCCAAGGAGGATCGATGAGCAGCATCAACACCAAGCGCCTGCTGCTGGGCGCGTTCTGCGCTGGAGTGCTCATGTGGCTGATGGAAGGTGCCGCCAGCACGCTTTACATGGACGCCATGCAGGAGGCCATGAAAGCGCATAACATCTCGATGGACATGACTCCGGCGGGCTTCGCGCTCTCCGTTGCCGTCAGCCTGCTGACCGGCTTTGCGCTCGTCTTCTTCTATGCCGCCGCGCGCCCGCGCTTCGGCCCCGGACCGAAAACCGCGCTCCTGGTCGCCCTCGTCTTCTGGCTCGGCGCGATGCTGGTCTCAATTCTGGGTTACAAAATGATGGGCCTCTTCCCCACCGGCATACTGGTCCAGTGGGCGGCGATCGGCCTTGTCGAATTGCTGCTCAGCGCTGTCCTCGGCGCGTGGATCTACCGCGAGGGGTAGAATAACGGTATCGCGAGCGGAATGGAGGGGAGAATCCGCCGCGCAACGCCGTGCTCACTGAACTGCTCCAGAGATTTGCCCCCGCATTCGCCGCCGGCCCCACCGCCTGGCCGCTCGTTTCGGAGATCGACCACGCGCTCTCGACCTGCGCCACCGCCCAAAACGCGGTGGAGACTCTGCGTAGTCTCCAGCCGCGCCAATATGAAAAGCTGCGCCGCGTTTACAGCCCGGCCGTTGCGATGGCGCTCACGCTCAAAATCCTGAACATCTTCCTCGCGCGCTATCACCAGCGCGCCCGCGCAACGCAGGTGATCTCCCGCCCCGCCGGCCTGGTCATCGACCCGTCGAACATGTGCCAGTTGGCCTGCCCCGGCTGCGTTCACTCAAACCGCTCGGAGTCGCTCGGCCTTTTCCTATGGCCCAAGGGCACGCTGCTCGAAGACCGCTTCACCGCGCTGCTCAAGCAGTACGGCCCGTACGCCGTCGGAGTCTACTTCTGCAACTACGGCGAGCCGCTGCTGAACCTGAACACGCCCAAGCTGATACGCCGCTCAAAGACCTACCTGATGTGGACCGCGCTCTCCACCAGCCTGTCCGTGAAACGCTTCGACGCCGAGGACTATGTCCAATCCGGACTTGACTTCATGGTGCTGTCCATCGACGGCGCAACCCAAAAGGTCTACGAGCAGTTCCGCCGGCACGGCGACCTCGAATTGGTCTTCAACAACGTCCGCGATCTGGTCGCCGCCCGCCGGCGCCTGCGCAAGCGAACGCCCGTCCTCTCCTGGAACTTCCTCGCGTTTGAGCACAACGCGCACGAGATCGGCGCCGCCGGGAAAAAAGCGCGCGAGCTCGGAGTCGACCAGTTCCGCGTGGTCAATCCCTTCGACGTGACCTGGGACGATCCCGCCATCCGCCCTGCGCCTGTCCGCGGGCGGGTGCGCCGGCTGAACTGGTCCGCCGCGCAGAATCCGCCTGAGAACTTCAATCCGTTCCCGGAGGATCTCGACGCCGCGGCAATCGGCCACGCCTTCAATGATCCATGGCCGGGCAGGGCGGCTGTTGAAGGGAACGCGAGTCAGGGTCACACCTGCCACTGGCTCTATAAAAGCCTCTCGATGGACGCCGCCGGCCGCATCATGCCTTGCTGCGGCTCGCCGCGTCCGGACGCCGACCTCGTCTTCGCGCAGTTCGACGGCGCCGGCGAGGACGTCTTCAACTCGCCGAAGTACCGCGAAGCGCGGGCCCACTTCGCCGGCGCAAACACCACCTCGACCTACTGCGCCCAATGCGAATGGGACCAGAGCGATGTCACCATCGGCCAGGCCGAGATCCGGCGTTACTTCCGCGCCGCCGGCCCCACGTTCTTCGACCGGCGGAGCCTGAGAATCCTCTCCGGCTGGTGAGCCCGCGGAGCGGCCTCAAAACACCAGCTTCAACGCGAACTGAATCTGCCGCGCCGGGGACGACAACCCGGTGATCGTGCCGTAGTTGTTCGCCAGCACATTCCCTTGCGCCGAGCCGAGATTCGTCGTGTTGAACAGGTTGAAGAACTCCGCGCGGAACTCCACGCGCATCCCCTCCCACGGCAGGTTGAAGTCCTTGTGCGCGCCGCCGTCGAAGTTGAAGATCGCCTCGGTCCGCGCGACATTGCGGCCCAGGTTGCCGAACGGCCGCGACGGGTCGTTGGGCGTCGCCACGCTCGGCGCCGACACTGCGTTCCTGTTGAAGTAGTTCGTGACGCTGCGCTCCGGCGAATAGATGTCGCCGCCAACATAGTTCGGCCGGTACGTCGGCGCCGTCGACACCTGGAACGCCGCCGGCGCCGCATAGCTGATGTTGATCGGCTGCCCGCTCGTCATCGTGTTGATGCCGGTGAGCCGCCAGCCGCCCAGCACGGCGTTGACCAACGGGTTCAAGCCCGAGCCCCACCGGCGGCCCTTCCCATAAGGCACTTCCCAGACGAACGTCGTGGTGTTGTTCACGGGCTGGTTGTAGCTGCCCAGAGCTTTCTCGTTGCGAATGTCGCGGAAGTTCACACGCGAGTTGTCGCCGTTAAACGCCTCCAGGTGGCCGGCGGCGTTGTCGATCACCTTCGACCACGTGAAGCTGTTCAAGAGGTACAGACCGCCGGCGTACCGCTTCTCCAGTTTCATCTGCATGCCGTGATACACCGCGAATCCGCCGCCCCACGAGATCTGAATGTAATCGAAACCGGGGATCGGCCTCCGCTGCGCCAGCGGGATGTTCTGGCCAGGATTGTTCGGGCGCGCCTGGTTGTAGTCGCCCAGGATCATCAGGCCGTTCGAGCGGTTGCCCACGTAGGCGATGTCGAAGAGCAGGTCCTTCGCGATCTCCCGCTGAATGGTCAGATGCCAGCTCTGCACATAGCTTGTGCGGTAGTCGGCCGGCGTGTAGTTCGTCCGGGTTGTGGCCGTGGAGAAGTTCGCGGGATCCACGAGCCCCTTCGGATAGCCCATCATCGTCGTGCGGAAGCACCCGCGATACTGGTCGCCCGAGCACAGCGGCTGCGTCGGCAACTGGTCGATCGAGAGGTTCACGATGCTCGGGCCGTTGTAACCCAACAGGTTCTCGCCGCCCAACCGGTTGAAATGAATGTAGCTGATCCCGTAGCCGCTGCGGATCACCGTCCGCGGTGTCAGCGAATACGCCAGGCCCACGCGAGGCGCCCAGTTGTTCTTGTCGGGGTGCACGAGGGCGCGGTCGTAGATGCTGCCGGCCTTGGCGCGAATGATCGCGCTCGCCACCGGGTCGTAGTTCGAAATCCGGTTCTGCTCCTCCCACTGCGGCGTGGCGAACTCGTACCGCGCCCCCACGTTCAGCGTCAGCTTCGAATTCACTTTCCAGTCGTCCTGGAAGTACATGAAGTGCATTCGCTGCCGGTAGTTCAGCACGATCTCGTTGTTCAAGCTGTAGCGCGACCGGGCGCCGAACAGGAAATCCGCGAGGTTGTACAGGTTGTTCGAGGCCGCCCCCGTCGGCCGCGAGAACTGCCCGTTGTACGCATCCTGGCCGTACTGCGGGTTGAAATCGAAGATGTCGGTGTTGATCGCCTGGTATTCGTAGCCCGCCTTCATCACGTGGCGGCCAGCGATTTTGGAGTAGTTCGTCTTCGGGTTCACAGTGAACGGATTCTGGAACTGCGGGTTGGACGACTGCCGTCCCAGGCTTGTGAACCCGCCGATCGACTGCGAGGTCAGCCCGCCGCCGATCACCGGTGAATCCGGCAGACCGGGGATGCCGTATTCAGCCAGCATGTTCGGCCGCTCCGAGCCCAGCGCGGTCTTACCGCCCTCGAACAAGCTCACTCCGATCCGGAAGTCGAGAATTGAAGCCGGCGTCAGGTTGTAGTTGAAGCCGCCCGTGGCCTGCTTGTTGAGCACTCGCACGTTGCCGTTGGCGTCGCCGCCCGACGGCCCCGGAATCACGTGGTTTTCGATCCTGTTTGAAAGCCGGTGGCTGTAGCGTCCGAACCAGTTGAGCTTGCTCGTCACGTAGTGGTCGAAGCGCACGTCGCCCTTGTTGTCTTCGGTCGGCGTCGGGGTGAGGTAGTCCCAATTGTTCGACGGCGCGACTCCGGGGTTGCTCGCCCGCGTCGGCGCTGGAAGGTCGCCCAGCACGCGCCGGGCGAACGGCGTGATGGCGCTCTGCGGGATGACGCCGTCCGTGTAGACTTCGCCCGTCAGCGGATTGCGTAAAGGAACTCCCAGCCGCCCCTGGCGCTGCTCGAGCGTCGCGATGCTGGCGAATCCCAGCGAGCGCTCAACCCTCCGAAAACCCTCGTAGTTCGCGAAGAAGAACATCTTGTCACGCACGATCGGACCGCCCGCCGCGCCGCCGAACTGGTTCTGGACCAGCACCGGCTTCACACCCGTCGACGGCCGGAAGAACCCGACCGCATTCAGCTTCGTGTTGCGCAGGAACTCCCATACTGAGCCATGGAACTCGTTCGTCCCGCTCCGCAGGCTGGCGTTGATCACCGCTCCTCCCGCGCGCCCGTACTCCGCCGAGAAGTTGTTCGTCTGGACCTTGAACTCCTGCACCGCGTCGGGGTTGAGCTGCACGATCTGGTTCGAGAATCCCTGGTTCGAAGTGCCGTACGCGTTATTGTCGACGCCGTCCAGCATGAAGTTGTTCAGCGAACTGCGCAGGCCGTTCACATTGAACGAGGCGTCGCGGTTGCTGATATTCGACCGCCGCACGCCCGGCGAGAGCAGCGCCAGGTCCGCGTACGCCCGCCCGTTCAGCGGCAGGTTCACAATCGCCTGGCGGCTGATCACCTGCCCGCGGTCGCTCGAATCGGTCTCGAGCAGCTTCACCGAGTCGCTAACCGTCACAGTTTCAGTGACCTCGCCCACCTGCATCGCGAGATCCACGCGCTGCCGCGCGCTCACCGTCAGCGTGAACTCCTGCGAGGAAGCCTTCTTGAATCCGCCCGCCTCGGCGCTCACCCTGTAAGCGCCGATCCTCTGGTTCAGGAACTGGTAGTTGCCGTTCTCATCGGTCGTCTGGACGATCGTCACGCCGGTCTGTGTGTTGAGCAGCGTGATCTTCGCGTTCGGCACGATGGCTCCGGACGCATCTGTAACGGTTCCCAAAATTGTTGCCGTGTCGTACTGCGCCCAGGCCAGGGCGGAGCAGAGCAAGAGTATGACGGCGAGTGCTTTCCCCATATTCGTATACGTTAGCAGGCCTTCGTCACAACGTCACGACAATTTCATCGCGATCCTCTCAATCGCCCTAGAATGACCCTCTAG
>CAYYNC010000036.1:0-65881 GCA_964472745.1 uncultured Solibacteraceae bacterium | reverse complement strand
TTCGCCGAATGTCCAGCGAAATCTTCAAGCCCGTCCCCGAGACTGAGGGATTACTCGGCGACGGGCTTGAGCACCACGAGGGTACGGTCGGGTTGAGTGGCGGCGTGGCCGGTGAACTCGAGGACGGTGCGCAGCGTGAGCCGCACGAGGTCCTCAGCGCGCTGCTGTTCCCACGCCAGGAGCGTATCCAACATGCGGCGTTCGCCCCAGGATTCTCCGCCGGCGTTGCGGGCGTTGACGAGGCCGTCGTTGAAGACGATCAGCAGGTCGCCGGGTTTGAGGGACGTGATCTCGCCGGCTTCCGGCGACAGCCGCGTGGCGGCAGCGCCGGATTCGCCGCCATGCAGGAGCACCGGAGGGAGGTGGCCGGCGTTCACGCAGGCGAGCGCGCGCTCCGCGGCGTGGTAGAGGCACGCGAACAGCTTCAGCGGCGGGTGCTGCGCCTGCTTCACCGCCGTCCTGGCAAGTGCGGAGAGGTCGGCCCCGGGCTGGCGCAGCCGGGAGCGGAAGAAGGTCTGGAGCCGGACGAAGTCAATGGCCGCGTCCTCGCCGCCGGCCGCGGACTGCGCGCTGACGACGGCGACCAAGCCGCCGGGCAGCGAGAGCACGTCGTAGAAGGAGTCGCCGGCGGCGCCGACCCATGAGGATGCGGCGAGGTCGACCAGCGGCGACGAAACGGTCTCCGGCGGCTGGAGCGCCGAGCGCGCACCGCGCACGGCGATGACGCGGTGGAGGTCGCCGCGCTCGCGGAGGCGCAGCGAGAGTTTGCGCTCGCACGCCAGGGCCATCTGCGCGGCGAAGGCGGCTCGCGATGCCAGTTCGGAGGCGAAGCGCAAGTGAGGCGGGCCGTAGGATCCGCCGTCATTTCGCGGTCCGAGGAGGAGGAAGCCGCCCAGAGGTCCGCCATCGCGGAAGCCGACGGCGGCCTGGGCGTGGAGCGAGGCGGCGATGGCCTGCTCCACGGCTGTCTCGTCTTCGGCGAAGCGTCCCCACTTGAGTGGAGCGCCGGAGCGCGGATCGACGAGGCGGATGGCGCAGATCGATTTCGTGGAGGCGAGCGCGGCGGCGAGGAGGCTCGAAGAGGGGAAGACGGACTCCTTGGCGGGCAGCGGCCCTGAGCCGTGGAGGCGCTCGAAACCGCGTCCGGTGAGCAGGAAGAAGTGGACCGGCGACGCTCCCAGCTCGCGGGCCAGCATCTGGCAGAGGCTGTTGCGGATGTCGTCGGCGTCCAGGGCGTTCACGAACTCGGCGGCGCAGATGGCAGAGCGCCGCTCCCACCAGTCGCGCTCCTCGGAGCGCCGCGCGGATTCGATCGAGACGGTCTGCCAGATCCAGGCGCCGGTGATGCCCATGACTCCGGCCGAGATCACGACGAGGATGATGCGCAGCGGCAGGAGCTCCTGGCTGCTGATTTCGAGGGCCAGGGCTGCGCCGATCAGGGCGAACAGGGCGATGAAGCCGTGCCGCAGGGTCACTCCGTGGTGCGGTTCCTTCGCGGTCTGGTAACTGATCTGAAAGACGAGGCGGATGGCGCGGCGGGAGCAAAAGATGGCCAGGAAGGTCGCGACCGAAAGGGCGATTAACGCCGCCCAGGCGGCGTAGCGGAGGGTCTCGAACTCGAAGAGGCCGGTCAGCATGGGGCTTGCAGGCGAGCTTTGCCGACAGTTTATCGAAGTAGAGTGATCGCTCCCGGCGCCGCCCGGAGACCGGCGGGCGGAGCGGCGATCCGCCTCACATTACACTTCGCGGCGGCGGAACTCAAGAAAGTACTGGTGCGGGAGGAAGTCCCAGCTTTTCGTCCGGCGGAAACCCGAGGCCTCGATTTCGCGGGTCATGTCCTGCTCGCTGATCTTGTGCTCGATAGAGGGGCCGACGGGGGCTTCGCGCTTGTGGAAGTCGATGACGGCGAGGCGTCCTCCGGGCTTCAGCGCTCTTGCCAGCTTCTCGTAATAGGCGGGACGGTTCGAGATGTGATGCAGCACGTTGCAGAAGAAGATCGTGTCGACGGAGGCCGGGGGCAGCTTCGGGTCGGCGGGCGCGGCGAGAATCGTTTGAAGGTTGGGCGGGGCGTCCTTCGCCACGACATCGAGCAGTTTCTTCTCGATGTCGACGGCGTAGACCTTGCCGGCGTGGCGGGCGAAGCGCCTGGAGAAATAGCCGGAGCCGGCGCCGATGTCGGCTAGGACTTCATCCTTGCGCAGCTCGAGAGCGGCGACGACCTGGTGCGGCCTCTGCCAGGAGTCGCGTTGGGGGTCGTCCAGGCGCTCGAGGTAGTCCTCGGCGGTGTGGGCCATGCGGTGCTCGCCGACGCGTTGGGCAGCGAGCGGCGCCGCGGCGAACAGCAGGATGTCACGACGCGAGAGCACTGTTTTTCCTCCCGAAAGCGAAGTAGATGGCGGCGCCGATGAGCGACCAGAAGAAGAAACGGACCCAGGTTTCCAGCGGCAGGGCCAGCATCAGGACGGAGCAACTGAGAATCGCGAGGACGGGAATGACCGGGCCGAAGGGAACGGTGAACGCGCGTGGCCGTTCGGGCTGAGTGCGGCGCAGCACGAGCACGCCGCCGGAGACGACAACGAAAGCGAAGAGGGTGCCGATGTTGGAGAGGTCGGCGAAGGTGCCGATGTCCCAGATGCCGGAAGGGACGCCGACGACGAAGCCGGCGATCCAGGTGCTGATGTGCGGGGTGTGGTGTGTGGGGTGAACCTTCGAGAAGAGCCGAGGCAGCAGGCCGTCGCGGGACATCGCGAACCAGACGCGGGCCTGGCCGTACTGGAAAACCAGCAGCGAGGACAACATGCCGACGATGGCCCCGACGCCGACCCACTGACGAACGGTGTTCATGCCGAGGGCCTTCAAAGCGCCGCCGACCGGAGCGGCGTTATTGAGGTCCTTCCACGGAGCGATGCCGGTAAGCACGAGCGCGACGGAGATGTAGAGCAGGCTGCACGCGATCAAGGCGCCGATGATGCCGACGGGCAGGTCGCGGCGCGGATTGCGGCACTCTTCGGCGGCGGTGGAGACGGAGTCGAATCCGATGTAGGTGAAGAAGACGATGGCCGCGCCGGTGAGGACGCCGGACATGCCGTTGGGGAGGAACGGATGCCAGTTCGCGGTATTCACGGCGCGCGCGGCGCCGAAGACGAAAATAAGGATCGCGGCCAGCTTCACCACCACCATCACGTTGTTGGCGCGGGTGCTTTCGCGGATTCCGCGGACGAGAATCCACGTCAGCACCATGAGCACGAGGAAGGCGGGGAGATTGAACCAGTTGCCCGTGTAGCGGCCTCCGATAATGGCCGGGCCGGAGAGCTGGGGCGGGAGATGAAATCCGAAAATGCTCTCGAGAATGTCGTTGAGATAGGCGGAGAAGCCGACCGCCACGGCCATGTTCGAGACAGCGTACTCGAGAATGAGGTTCCAGCCGATCATCCAGGCGACGAGCTCGCCCATGGTGGCGTAGGCGTAGGTGTAAGCGCTGCCTGCGATGGGGATCAGCGACGACATTTCGGCGTAGCAGAGAGCGGCGAAGCCGCAGGCGATCGCGGTGAGGAGGAACGACAGCGCGACGCCGGGGCCGGCGCCGGGGCGTCCGACGGTGAAGCTGGACTGGCCGCCCGAGACGATGAGGTCGAGCAGCGGAGCGTGAAGAACCGACTGGAAGCTGCGGACCTCTCCGGCGGCGGCGGTGCCGGTGAGGATGAAGATGCCGGAACCGATCACCGCGCCGATGCCCAGCGCCATCAGGCTCCACGGGCCGAGGGAGCGTTCGAGGCGCTTGCCCGGTTCGAGGGAAGCGGCCACAAGGGCATCGATGGATTTCTTGCGGAAGAGTTGGTTCACGATCGCTCTCGAACAGCCGCCTGTTGACGTGCGCGGCTCGGAATTGAGCTGCCCGAACGACTTAGCGCTTGCGCTGGCCCTTGGCCATCACTTTCAGTTTGCGCTTCATGGATCCGCGGGCGACGCCGCTGGGCCGCTTCGGTCTGGCCGGGGCCTCTTTGCGCGCGGCGCGCTTCAGCTTCTTGCGTTCTGCTCTGTCGGTGACTTTCTTCGTGTCCATGAGATTTCCTTGTTCAGAATCTTCAGTTGCCGGCCTTCAGCACGGCGTACTTCGCCACGATCTTCTTCAGTCCGTAGCCGGGAAAGCTGATGGTGAGCTTGGCGTCCTCACCGTCGCCATCCTTCCTGACCACCGTGCCGCGTCCGTACTTCGGATGCATCACGGTCGCGCCGGCTCGCACTCCCGGCTCGCTCCGCGCCGCTTTCGCGGCGGCCGGCGCCGGGAGAGACTTCACGGGCTCAGGCTCCATTCTCACTTCCGGCGCCGGCGCCTGGGCGGGCGGCCGGATGCCGCGATCGGCAAAAAACTGTGCGATGTGATCGAGCGAGTTGTATGTCTTCCCAGTATACGTATTCTTCCTCACGGCCTCGCGAACCATTTCGCGTTCGCCGAAGAGGTCGAGGTGTCCCGGTTTCAGGCGCTCGCCGAGGTCCTGGGTGAGGTGCGCCGGGACTTCGCGGAGAAAGCGCGAGGGCTCGCAAGGCTCGGGCGGGCTGCCGCCGTAGCGGCGGCGCGTACGGGCCCAGGTGAGGTAGAGGCGCTTTTCGGCGCGCGTCATGGCGACGTAGCACAGGCGGCGTTCCTCTTCAAGCTGGGCTTCGCTTTCCTGCGAGCGGCTGTGGGGGAAGAGTCCTTCTTCCATGCCGGCGATGAAGACCACGGGGAATTCAAGGCCCTTCGCGTTGTGCATGGTCAGCAGCGAGACGGCGGCTTTTTCGTCGACCATATCGGCGTCGGAGACCAGGGCGGCGTGGTCGAGGAATTCGGCCAGCGTGTCGCCGCGCTCGTCACTATCGGCGGCGGCGGACAGGAGCTCGTCGAGGTTGCCGAGGCGCGATTCGGAGTCCGGCGCGGCGTCGGTTTCGAGCATTTCCCTGTAGCCGGTGCGCTCCAGGACCGCTTGCAGGGTGTCGCGGGCGCCGCCGGACTGCGCGGCGGCGCGAAGCCCTTCGATGAGGGTCTGGAAACTCTTCAGAGCCGCCTCGGCGCGTGAGCCGAAGGAGTGCGTCTCGAGGCCCGAGGCGATAGCTTCCCAGGCGGTGAGGCCGCGCTCGGCGGCCAGTTTCTCGATTTGAGCGACCGTTGTGGCTCCGATTCCACGGGCCGGCACGTTGATGATGCGCAGGAGGCTGATGTTGTCGCGCGGGTTCAGCAGGACCTTCAAATACGCCAGCGCGTCCTTGACTTCAGCGCGCTGGTAGAAGCTGAGGCCGCCGACAACGACATACCGGCGGCCGTAGCGGCGCAGCGCCTCTTCGATCTGGCGCGACTGAAAGTTGGTGCGGTAGAGGATGGCGACGTGGGTATCGGTCTCGCGGGCGAAGATCTTCTCCACGGCGTCCGCGATGAAGAGAGCCTCCTGCTCGCCGTCGAGGGCTTCGTAGAGGCAGACGGGCGCGCCCTCCCCGGATTGGGTCCAGAGCCACTTGCCCTTGCGCGCCTTGTTGTTGCTGACGACAGCGCCGGCGGCGTCGAGGATGTTTTTCGTGGAGCGGTAGTTCTGCTCCAGACGGATCACTTTCGCGCCGGGGAAGTCGCGCTCGAAGTCGAGGATGTTGCGGATATCGGCGCCGCGCCAGCCGTAGATGGACTGGTCCTCATCGCCGACGACGGCCACGTTATCGTGGAGCGGGGCGAGCAAGCGCAGCAGCTCGTACTGCGAGCGGTTGGTGTCCTGGTATTCGTCGACCATCAGGAACTGGAGCCGGCGGCCCCAGCGCTCGCGGGTTTCCTGGCTGTGGTGCAGCAGGCGGACGGCTTCGAGCAAGAGATCGTCGAAGTCGAGGGCGTTGGCCTTTTGCAGGGACTGCTCGTAGTGGTCGAAGACGACGGCCAGTTTTTCGGCCTTGGGGTCGGCGGCCATGCGCTGAATGTCGTGCGCGCTCTTTTTGTGGTTCTTGGCATGGCTGATCCTGGACAGCGCGGCGCGGTGCTGCATAAACTTCTCGTCCAGGCCGAGGCGCTTGTAGATCTGCTTGACGAGGGCGAGCTGGTCGGCGTCGTCGTAGATCTGGAAGTCGGGGGTAAAGCCGGGGCGCAGAGCGGCGAGGGGGGCGCCGTCACGGCGCAGAAGGCGGACGCAGAAGGAGTGGAAGGTGGAGACGATGGGGCCGCTGTCGGGGCTTTTGCCGGCCAGCAGCTTCAGGACGCGGTCCTTCATCTCGCCGGCGGCCTTGTTGGTGAAAGTCACGGCCAGGATCGAGGGTCCGTAGACGCCGCGGCGGAGGATGAGGTTGGCGATGCGATGGGTGATGACCCTGGTTTTGCCGCTGCCGGCGCCGGCCAGGATCAGCAGAGGACCTTCGACATGTTCGACAGCTTCGCGCTGCTGGGGGTTCAAGCCGGAGAGGAAATCCATTGGGAGAGCATCCAAGATTTTACCACGGGGCGTTGGAATCCTGCTGCAAGCCTAAGGAAAAGAAGAGGTTAACAAACTTGATGAAGGAATTTTCATGGCACAGAATCACCTGTTTCTGTTGTAACCTGACTTTAGGCCCGAGCGCCTTTCCTGCCAGGAACGGATTGCCGGCGCCCGAACTGCGGCAATGCTCGTTGATTTCGAGACCGTACGGAAGGCCCAGGAGGGCGACGCAGGCGCGTTCAATCAGATCGTGTCGGCGTACCGGCGGCGCATTCTCGGGACCGTGGCCCGAATGATCAACCGGCCTGAGGATGTCGAGGATGTAGGGCAGGAGGTATTCCTCCGATTGTATTATTCGTTAGATCAGCTCCGGACTCCGGAGGTGTTTGAGCCGTGGCTTTACCGGCTGACGGTGAACGCATCTTTGGATCACCTTCGCAAGCGGCGGAGGCGGCTGGAGTCGCGGATGGCGGATCTGAGCGAGCAGCAGGTGATGATGGCCGATGCGGCCGCCGGCGCCAAGCAGGATGACGACGCGCAGTACAGAGCGCGGGTGCGGGAGCTGGTCGAGTCGTTGTTGTCGGGGGTTTCGCAGGAAGACAGGTTGCTCCTGACCTTGAAAGAGGTCGAGGGACTCTCCCTGAAGGAGCTGGAAAAGGTCTATGATGTCAACGAGAACGCTTTGAAGGTGCGTCTGTTCCGGGCGCGGCAGAGAGTTCTCAAATTGTACGCGGCCCGGCGCGGGGAAGAAGTCCGGGAAAAGGAGAGGTGAGCAATGAGAACTCATCCGGATCCCTACGATCGCGAGCTGGATGAGCTGTTTGCGGCCTTCCGGCGCGCGGTGCCCGATCCCGAGCCCGCGGCGGACTTCATGCCCCGGCTTTGGGAGAAGATTGAGGGCCGCCAGAACGTCTACTACCAGTTCAGACGGTGGGCTCAAGGATTCGTGAGCCTCGCCGTCGCGGCCAGCGCCGTGATTTTGCTGCTCCAGGTGCTGCCCGAGGTGTCGCCGCGCGTGATGCCCTACACCTACGTCGAGGTGCTGGCGGAAGACCAGGCGCCGGATCGCCTCCTGTACCAGGACGTTGCATTGACCGACACCAGGCCCGATCAGGCGCAACCGGAGCAGGCGCTGCCCAAATGAGACGCACCACCGCTTCGCTGGCGCTCTACGTCGCTCTCGTCTTCGCAGGTGGAATCGCCGTCGGCGTGCTTGGCCAGCAGTACTTCGACAAGCGGGTGGCGGCCAATGAGAGAAGCCGCCCGCGCAATCCCGAAGAGTATCGCGCCCGCTACTTGCAGGACATGAGATCGAGGCTGAAACTCAGCGACTCGCAAGTGGCGGAGCTGGAGAAGATCCTCGACGAGACGCGGAACAAGTTCCGGGCGGTGAGGGAGAAGTACGGGCCGGAGATGAAGGCGATTCAGGACGAGCAAACCGAGCGGATCAATGCCATCCTCAACGCCGATCAGCAGACCGAGTACGCTCTCATGCGGAAAGAACGGGATGAGCGGCGGAAGGCGATGGAGAAGCAGGGCCGGATCCCGCCAGCGCCCAGATAGATCCGACTCTAGGCGACCGGCTGCGGCTTTTCGGTTCGCTGCTTTTTGATCTCGGCCGAGCGGGCCTCTTTTTTCTGGAAACGATCGACGCGGCCCTCGGTGTCCACGAGCTTCTGGCGTCCGGTGAAGAACGGGTGGCAGGACGAGCAGATTTCAACACGGATGTCGCCCTTGTGCGTGGAGCGGGTCTTGAACGTGTTGCCACACGCGCAGATGACATTGATTTCGCTGTAGGCCGGGTGGATGCCAGATTTCATGCGGGAACTATCCTTAACTTCCACCAGGATAGCACAGCGGAGCGCCCCAAAACGGAAAGCCCCGCGGCCGGACACCGGCGGCGGGGCTCTCGGTAGCCTGAGTGGAGACCTGCGGTCTCCGAATGCCCTCAGTGGCCAACCCGCTCGAACCGACTCCCTTCACTGAAAAGGAGCCTGATCGCGGGCACGGTCAGTTCAGGAGTCGACCACCTCATGCATAAGACAACTACCAGAACTCATCGTACCTGGACCACCTCCTTTCTTCAGTGTTGCCCCAATCCTAATCGCAGTTTGGGGATTCTGTCAAGAGTTTTTTCACATGGGGGGCGAGATTTCGGGGCTTGACGGATTGGGACCCCAGATATGGTGGGCCTGGAGCGCCGCGGGCATGAGGCCGCGCAAAACAAAAAGCCTCGCCGAAGCGAGGCTGCCAAGTCTGGAGAGGCAACTCTCCACTAGCGAAACTGTCTAACCCCGCGTCTCAAGGGAGCAATTTGCGAGCCAATCGCAACCTGTTGAAAACACGCGCAGCCGGCCGCGCGGGCTTCCGAATGTTGTAGGAGGACCTCCGATTCGCTCCCAGATCCGGTAGAATGAAGCCCGACAGTGGAGGTTATGGCAGCCGGGAACATGCAGCCCGACGGCGCGACCACACAGCCTGAAGGCTATGTTACGTCGATGACGGGGAAGGGCTTGTCCGGGATGTTTTTTTCCGGGGTGCTTGTCGCCTTCCTGGGCGCGATCCTCCCCGTCTGGCGCTACCACATCGAGCCGAACTTCCTGCTGATCGGCGGCTACTTTCTGTGCCAGAACATCGGGATGCTGCTGGGGCCGGTGGCCGGAGCCAAGATGTTGCGGAAGCAGGGAATCGCGGCGGGCTTTTGGCTGGGGTGCCTGTGTGCGACCGTTGCGATGCTCGTGCTGGCGGCGTTCAGCCCTCCGGCGCCGTTCGGGTGGCGGATGCTGGGGCTGGCGCTGATCGGCTTTGCGGCGGGGTTGATCAACACCTCGGTCTTCCACGCCGTCACCGGCGCGTATGAACGGCACCCGGCGGCGACGCTCAATCTGAGCGGGATGCTGTTCGGGTTGGGTTGTCTGGCGCTGGCGCTGGCTGTGTCGGGGTCTTTCTTCACCTACACGGTTCCCAGCATGCTGATTCTGCTGGCCGTGCCGTTCGGCTTCGCGTCGGTCTACTACGGCCGGACGAGGTTCCCGTCCGCTCCAGCGCACCAGGAACGCACCTGGCGGCAGACCGTTGCCGAATTCAAGAGCCCGGTGACCGTGCTGTTCGCGCTGCTGCTGTTCTTCGCGTTCGGCAATGAAGGCGCGCTGGCGGGGTGGCTGGCGCTGTTTCTCACTGTGCGGCTGGGCATCAGCCCGGCCAACGCGCTTTTGCTTTTGGCGCTGTACTGGTTGGCGCTCACGCTGGGCCGGATCCTCACGCAGTGGGTGTTGCCGCGCGTTTCGCACGGCCGGCTGCTGACGGGGGCGGTTTTCTTCCCGATGTTCGGTTGTCTGATCCTGAGCGCGACGGACAATCTCTTTGGCGCGATCACGGGGGTGCTGCTGGCGGGGGGCGGATTCGCCGTCATCATGCCGCTTGTGCTTGAGAAGGTCGGCAACAGGTTCCCGTATTTCCATCCCGGGTTTTTCAGCGGAATCTTTTCGGCGGCGCTCAGCGGCGCGCTGCTGGCGCCGGCGTCGCTGGGGTTGCTGGCGCACTACCTGGGCATCTGGGTGGTGGTGGGACTGCCGCTTGCAGGGAGCGTGCTGGTGCTCATGCTGCTGCTGCTGATTCTGCTGGAGTCCAGACTCAGTGCGGGTCCGGCGGGCTCGGGGATTACAGTATCTTCACCGTGACGCGGCCGCAGGCGCCGTCCCACACGAGGTCGATGCGCTTCAGCTTGCTGAGCTTGTCTTTCCATCCGTAATAGAGCAGACCGCTGACGGCCGTATCGGCTTCGCCCTCGTGCAGCGCATAGCGCCCGACGGCCTCGTAGTCCGCGCGAGGCGAGTCGGAGGCGTCGGGCTTGGACTCGGACGGGACTTGCGGCGGGGCGGGCGTGGGCGGATTGCCGCGCGGGTCTCCCGGAAAGCGCGGCGTACGGTCCTGGCGCGGTCCGAGAACGATCGGGCCGACGCCGACGACGCTCTGGAGGCCGCGGCGGCCCTCATCGTCGGGATACTTCAGCGAAGCGGCCACGATGCCGGGCGTCTGAGGCTGAATTTCGCGGCGCGTGCCGTTGAAGAGCAGGCGGAAGTCGGAAGCGCGCATGGGCAGCGTCACGCCCTTGGGGGGATAAACGGCGACCTCGACCACGATGTAGTCGCCCGAGGAGAAGCCGCCATCCGGGGCGGGGATCAGCCGCGCGAGGTACTCGGCGCCGATCGCGCACTTGCCCGCGGTTGCGTGCGCAGGGTAGTCCGCGGCGGAGGCTTTCGGCTCCGTGCCGGCGGTCAGGAGGGCGGTGGCGGCGCAAAGAGCCAGGAGAGTTCTCACGGCCTCAGGATACACTGTGATCTCATGGTGCGCATTCTGGCCGGATTGCTACTTGTGTTTTCGCCGGCGGCTCAGACGCCTCCGGCGAATGGACTGGCGGCGGCGGTGGAGCGGACTCTGGCTGCGCCGCCGCTCCAGCGCGCGGTGTGGGGAATTCACGTCCGCGATCTCGCGACGGGCAATGTGCTGTACGAGAAGAACGCCGGCGTGCCGATGACTCCGGCTTCGAATACGAAACTGTTCTCCTCGGCGCTCGCGCTCTTGAGACTGGGGCCGGCTCATCGCTTCAAGACCCGGATCCTGGCGGACGGCGTGAGGAAAGGCGCAACGCTGGCCGGAGACCTGGTGATTGTGGGCGGCGGCGATCCGACGCTGTCGCCGCGTGAGATCCCGTATCGCAAGGGCGCGGTGGAGGGCGATCCGCTGGTTGCGCTGCGCGAGCTGGCGGCGCGGGTGGCGGAGAAGGGAATCCGGCGCATCGAGGGCGACGTCATCGGCGACGACACGCTCTATCCCTGGGATCCCTATCCCGACGGCTGGAGCGCAGGCGATACGCTGTTTGAATACGGTTCGGCCGTGAGCGCGCTGGTCGTCAACGACAATTCGATACGCCTGGGCGTCCGGCCTGGAAAGCAGTCCGGAGAGCCGGCGGAGATCATGCTGCGCCCGCCGGTAGAGTACTTCACGATCCTGAACCAGTTGCGTGTGGCCGCGGGCGCTCCGCGGCGGATTCGCGTCGACCGGGCGCCGGGCGGGAGGGTGGTGCGGATCTGGGGCACGGCGCCGCCGGGCGCGGCGGAAACGTGGCAATTGCTCTCTGCCGACGATCCGGCGCTGTTCGCGGCCGAGGCGTTGCGGGGATTGCTCGCGGAGAAGGGAATTGAGGTGCGCGGGCGCGCTGTGGCGCGGCACCGGCCGCCCGGGGAAACCTATGCCGCGCCGTCCGGAACGCCGATAGCCGAACGCGAATCTCCTGCGCTCATCGAGACGCTGACGGTGCTAAATAAAGTCAGCCAGAACCTGCATGCGGAGATCGTGCTGCTCGAGACGGCGCGGATGCGGCGAGGCGATGCGACAAGGCCGCTGGCCCTGGAGGAGCTGGACGCCTTGTTCAGCGAAATCGGCGCCGCGCGCGAGGAGGCCGAGCTGACTGACGGATCAGGTCTCTCGCGGCGCGGTCTGGTCTCGCCACGCACGGTGACGGCGCTGCTGGCGCACCTGCATGCGACGCAATATAGGGACACGTTCTGGCAGACGCTGCCGATCGCCGGCGAGGACGGCACGCTCTCCGCGCGGTTTCGTGGGGCGAGCGGGGCGCAGGCAATCCGCGCCAAGACCGGCACCATCAGCCACGTCAGCGCACTTTCCGGCTACGCTGGCCTGGACCCCGCGCGCCGCGCCGCATTCTCCATCATCTGCAATCACCACACGGCGCCGTCCTCGGAGATTCGAGCGGCTCTTGATAGAATTGCAGTAGCGATTCTGGACGAAGGATACCGTTGAACCATGCCGATTTACGAATACCGTTGCGAAGACTGCGGGACGAAGTTCGAGAAGCTGATCCGGCGCGATTCAGACGTCGAATCGCTCGTCTGCCCCAAGTGCGGCGAGCGCCGCCTTGCCCAGGAGTTGTCGACCTTTGCCGCGCACGCCGCCGCGGCGAAGTCCCCCGCACCCATGGCCTGCCCGTCGGGCGGCGTCTGCCGGAACCCGGATTTCTGCGGCGGATCGATGAACTAACTTAAGTCATACTCCGAAGACAGTATTGACTTTCGCTTCATGTTCGCCCACAATGCGAGCATGGCACTGACTCCGAAGCAGAAGAAGGTCCTGGACTTCATCGTCGCAGCCACGCTCAGGACGGGTTACAGTCCAAGCTTCGAGGAGATCGCCCACGGGGTGGGTCTTTCCTCGCTCGCGACGGTCCACAAGCACGTCTCGACCCTCGAGCAGAAGGGCTATTTGACTCGCCGGTACAATGAAAGCCGATCGCTCGAAGTCGCGCCCGCCTACATGGCGTCGGAGAGGCAGCGGGTGCAGGCGGAAACGAGCGGGGTTGAGGTTCCGCTGCGCGGGCGGATCGCGGCGGGGCGGCCGGTGGAGACGTACGAGAATCCGGAGATGCTCAATTTCGCCGATTTCGCGGGATCACGGGAGACTTTCGCCTTGCAGGTGAGCGGCGATTCGATGATCGAAGACCACATCTGCGACGGGGATTATGTCCTTGTCGAGCGCGTGAGCGAGGCGCGTGACGGCGAGATTGTCGTCGCCCTGGTGCGCGGGGCCGAGACAACGCTGAAGCGGCTCTACCGGGAGCCGGACGGCAACGTGCGGCTCCAGCCCGCCAATGCGCAGATGGACCCTATCGTGGCGCCCGCCGATGCGGTGGAGGTCCAGGGCAGGGTCCTGGCGGTGCTGCGCAAATACAGGTGAGCGCGGCGGTTCAGTAGCCGTAGCGCGTTTTCACGGCTTCGACGGCGCGGAACCAGTCGCCCGCGTCGTCGCCGTGCGCGCAGCCGCGATTCAGCCACTGGTAGTAGGCTTCGCGGCGGATTTCGTCCGCATGCAGCGCGGGATCGAATGCGGGCGGAACTTCCAGGGCGGCCGCGGCGGCTCGCGCGGCGGACTTGTGAGTGGCGGCGACGCGCTTCGTGCGTGGGGCCTTGGGTTTTTCCGCGGCTCCTTCAACGGTTGCGGCGGCCTTCACGGCGCGGCGGCGCGGAGCGGTCGCGGGGGCCGTCTCAGCCGTCGCGTCGACTTCGGACACGGATTTCTTTCGAGCGGGCATAGGCTTGTTTTCCTCCGATGGAGTTGGAATTCTGCTCAGCGGCAGGGCTGCAAAAACCGTGGATTACATGACCCGGCGGATATGTTTTTATTATCGCGCATTCCAGGGCCGGTTTGCACGCGCAGGCGCCGCGCGATGTGGTAAACGTGTTGGTCATGTTCCAGCTAAGAAGGGATGCGCCGGCGGCCGATGTCGTTGTGATCGGGTCGGGGGCCGGCGGCGGGACGGTGGCGCATGTGCTGGCGAATCTGGGCGTGAAGGTCACGCTGCTCGAGGCCGGGCCGAATCTCGTTCCGGCCCGTGACTACAAAGAGCACAAGACGCCGGCCGACTACCCGCATCGCGGCGCCGGCGAGAAGGGCGAATCGTACACGGGACGCAAGGACTTCGGCTTTTTCAACGCGCCGAACGGCTACTGGGAGATGGACGAAGAGCCGTATACGGTGGCCGAGGGCAGCGAATTCCGCTGGTTCCGCTCGCGCATCGTCGGCGGGCGGACCAATCACTACGGGCGCATCAGCCTGCGCTTCGCGGACTACGATTTCAAACCCTATTCCACCGACGGGCTGGGCGACGATTGGCCGATTACCTACGAAGATATCGCACCTTATTACGATAAAACAGAGAAGTTTATCGGAATATGCGGGACCAAAGAGGGGATTCGCAGCGCGCCCGACGGCGAGTTTCTCCCTCCGCCGGCGCTGCGGGTGCACGAGGTCCTGGTGCAGCGGTCGTGCCGCAAGCTCAATATTCCCTGCATCCCGGCGCGGATGGCCATCCTCACCAAGCCGCTCAACGGCCGGGCGGCGTGCCACTACTGCGGGCAGTGCGGGCGCGGCTGCGTCACTGCTTCGAACTACTCGTCGAGCCAGGTGCAGATCTTCCCGGCGTTGAAGACGGGCAATCTGAAGCTGATCACCAACGCCATGGCGCGCGAGATCGTCACGGGGCCGGACGGGCTTGCTCGTGAGGTCAGCTACATCGACAAGGAGGCGCGGGCGGAGAAGCGGATTCGCTGCCGCGTGGTGGTGCTGGCGGCGAGCGCGTGCGAGTCGGCGCGGCTGTTGTTGAATTCGAAGTCATCGCGACATCCCGACGGGCTGGCGAACTCATCGGGCGTCGTCGGCCGCTACCTCACTGACACCGTGGGGTACGGCCTGTCGGGCTACATACCGGCGCTCGAGGGTATGCAGAAGCACGACACGGACGGTTATGCGGGCGGGCACGTCTACGTTCCGTGGTGGCTGTGGGACAAAAAGGACAAGGATTTCCCGCGGGGATACCATATCGAGATCGGCGGCGGCTACGGGATGCCGATGGTGGGCAGCTTCAACGGCGTGTGCCGTTCGCACGAAGGCTATGGCAAGGGCCTGAAGGACGCAATTCTGTCGAGTTACGGCTGCACGATCGGGCTGAGCGGGCGCGGCGAGATGATCCCCAACCAGCACAGCTTCTGCGAGATCGATCCGAACAAGGTGGACCGCTGGGGCATTCCGGTGCTGCGCTTCCATTTCCGCTGGGGCGATTCCGAGCTCAAGCAGGTGCGGCACATGCACGAGACCTTCGCGGCGATCATCGAGAGCATGGGCGGGCGCGTGTTGGGTGCGCGCAACCTGGAGCGCGCCGAGCAGGGGATCTCGACGCCGGGCGCGATCATTCACGAGCTGGGGACGGTGCGCATGGGCAACGACCCGAAGCAGTCGGCGTTGAACAAGTGGTGCCAGGCGCACGATTGCAGGAACCTCTTTGTCGCGGACGCCGCGCCGTTCGTCTCGAATCCCGACAAGAACCCGACGCTGACCATCTGCGCGCTGGCGTGGCGCACCTCCGAATACATGGCCGAAGAGATGAGAAAGGGGAACCTCTGATGCCGCGGGCGGGAATGACACGGCGCAATCTGTTGCGCAGCGCAGCCTCGGCGATGGCGGCGGGCGCGCTGACGGCTCAGGAGGCGCAGCATGTTCACCAGCACGCCGCCGCGGCCGCGAACAAGAGCGGCGTCTACAAGCCGCGGCTGTTCAACGCGCATGAATTCAGGACGATCGCGCATCTTGCCGACATGATCATCCCGCCCGAGGGGAATGCGCCCGGAGGCGCGGGCGCCGGCGCGCCGCAGTTCATCGACCTGCTGGCGTCGAACAACGACCTGCTGAGAGAGGTCTGGCTCGGCGGGCTGGCGTGGCTCGACGCGGCGATGACGCAGCAGTGCGGCAGGAGGTTCATCGACGCCCCGCACGAAGAGCGCTTCAAGCTGCTCGACAAGATCGCGTACCGCCGCAACGACGGGCCGGAGTACGGCCCCGGGATCCGCTTTTTCGACTGGGCGCGTCGCATGGTCGTCGACGCCTGGACGACATCGCCCGCGGGTACGAAGGCGTTGGGTTTCGCGGGCAACAAGGGGATGCAGGTGTTCCAGGTTCCGGTGGAGGCGCTCGATTACGCGTGGAAGCGCAGCCCGTTTGCGGGCGAGCCGCGAGGGTGATGCGCTGGCCTACATGGTCTCGGGATTGGACAGCCGCAACTTCAGCTTGCCTGCAACCGCGCCGAGGGGGCGACGCGTGGCAACGAACGATCCGACCACGCCACGGCGTGTGAAGTCCAGAGCAACAGCGAGCTGAATCGCATCGAGTGTGCGAAGGCCATCGTCTTTACCGCGACGCCAGAGCAGGCGTGCGGACCTTGATGACGCGCAACAGCCGCGAACGAACGTCGCGCAGGAAACGCTCTCGAGCCAGCCTTGAATCCTCCTCCGGCAGCCTGGCTACCCGAACCAGCTCGGCGACAATGGATTGTACTTCGACCAAGGCAAGCTGAGAACTGCACAGCACGCCGCTTCCCGGCCGCGCAGCCGGGACAATCGTATCGATCTCCGCAGCGCCGGATTCAGCGTGGTGGAGCTTGACCATTGCGCGCGAATCGAGCTACACACCAGCCAAATCAGAACCGCTCCTCGCGCTCGGCGATGATTTCGTCCGAGTGCGAGCCGGGGAAGCCGGCCAAGCGGCGGCGGACCTCTTCGTGGCTGACGCCGGAAAGGCCCATGCCCTCGAGGCTCGTTGGAAACTCGTTGCCGAAAAGCCCGTCGTCTTCAGGATGCGTGCAGATGCTGACAGTGAACTCCTGATGGTCCGGCAGGTCGAGCGGCTCCAGCGGACGGAGGACGCCGTTTTCCTGCACTGCGTTCACCTTCAAGGTCATGGCGACTACAGTCTGGCGCCGCTTTGCGCGTCGAGAAGCGTCGCGATCAGCGCGGTCCAGCCGGTTTGATGGCTGGCGCCGAGGCCGGCTCCAGTTTCGCCATGGAAGTACTCGTGGAACAGCGGCAAGTCGCGAAATTGCGGATCGGACTGTAACAGCTCATAGTCCCCAAAGCAGGGCCGGCGTCCTTTTTCATCATGGAGAAAGATGCGCGCCAAGCGCGCGGAGATCTCGTCCGCGACGCCGGCCAAACGCATCATGCGCCCCGAACCCGTGGGGCATTCCACTTGCATCGACTCGCCGAAGAACAAATCGTACTTGCGCAGGGCTTCGATGAGAAGGTAGTTCACCGGGAACCAGATCGGCCCGCGCCAGTTGGAGTTGCCGCCGAACATGCGCGAATCGGACTCCGCCGGATTGTAGGCGACACATTGCTCGCCGCCGTCCACTCGCAGGACGAAGGGCTCTTCGAGGTGGCGGCGCGACAGCGAGCGGATGCCGTACGGCGACAGAAACTCGCGCTCGTCGAGCAGCACGCGCAACACTCGCCGCAGCCGCTCCTGCGTGGCCAGCGACAGCATTGCACGGGTCTGGCCCGGTCCCGACATCACCATGTACAGGTTCGTGCAGAGGTCGGGCCGGTGCGTGATGAACCACTCCATGCGGCGCTGAAAGCCGGGCATGCGGTCCATCAGCCGCGCGTCGGCGCCCTCGACGGCCAGCAGCGGAATCAGGCCCACCAGCGAACGCACGCGCAGCGGAAGCAGGTTGCCGCCGGGCAGGCGGATGCGGTCGAAGAAGAACCCCTCTTCCTCGTCCCACAGCCCGCCGCCGGCCATGGTGTTCATGGCCGAGGCGATGTAGAGGAAATGCTCGAAGAACTTGCTGGCGATGTCCTCATACGCGCTGTCGGCCTGGGCGAGCTCGACCGCGATGCGCAGCATGTTGAGTGAATACATGGCCATCCAGCTCGTGCCGTCGGCCTGCTCAAGGACTCCGCCTGTCGGCAGCGGCTTGCTGCGGTCGAAGACGCCGATGTTGTCCAGGCCCAGGAAACCGCCCTCGAAGATGTTGTCGCCGATCGAGTCCTTTCGATTCACCCACCAGGTGAAGTTCATCAGCAGCTTGTGGAAGACGCGCTCGAGGAAGAGCAGATCGGGGGCGCCGTTGAGCGCAGCGTCGATCTCAAAGACGCGCCAGCAGGCCCAGGCATGAACGGGCGGGTTGACATCGCCGAACGCCCACTCGTAAGCGGGGATCTGGCCGTTGGGGTGGAGGTACCACTCGCGCAGCAGCAACTGCAATTGATGCTTGGCGAAGCCCGGGTCGATGCGCGCGAAAGGAATCATGTGGAACGCGGTGTCCCAGGCGGCGAACCACGGATACTCCCACTTGTCGGGCATCGAAAGGATGTCGTCGGTGAAGACGTGGACCCAGCTCGCGTTGCGGCCGTTCACCCGCGAGGCCGGAGGCTTCGGCG
Source organism: uncultured Solibacteraceae bacterium (assembly GCA_964472745.1). Taxonomy (GTDB): domain Bacteria; phylum Acidobacteriota; class Terriglobia; order Bryobacterales; family Bryobacteraceae; genus CAYYNC01. The sequence continues at coordinate 47,670 of CAYYNC010000036.1, read as the reverse complement.
GCGCCGGATCGCCCTCCAGCCATTGCTCGACGACGTAGTGGTAATACTGCTTGGTCCACAGCAGTCCAGCGTAGGCCTGGCGCTGGATCCGGCGCGCGTCTTCACCCAAATCGGGCATCTGGATGCCGCGATAGAACTCGTCCGCCTCCGCGCGGCGCAGATCGAAGACTGAATCGAAATCCGCCCAGGGCTCGAACGGCTCATGGCCCGGCCGCAGGCGGCAGCGCAGCGCGCGCGACTCGCCGGGCGCGAGCGTCCATTCGTAAACGCCGCAAGCTTTGGATCCTTGCTGCGCCGGGTTCACCGCCGCGGACTCGCCGTGGACGACCGCGCGGTTGAAGCCGTCCTTGTAGAAGCCAGTCTGGCTGCGAAACCCGTACAAGGACTCGGTGTTCGTATCGTTCTCGGTGAAAAGCCGTCGCGGAGCACCCTCCAGCGCGAACTGAAAATCTCCAAGCTGGCGCTCGCGCATGTGCAGCACTTCCGGTCCAACCTCCCAGATCGCCGGACGCGGGCGGTTGGGTCGCCCCCAACTCCAGCGGTTGCGAAACCATAGCGTGGGGAGAAGGTGAAGCGGAGCGGTTTCGGGGCCGCGATTCGTCGCCCGAATCAGGATCAGGATTTCGTCGACGTCCGCTTTTGCGTACTCGACTTCGACGTCGAAAAACCGGCCCTCGTCAAAGACGCCCGCGTCGAGGATCTCGAATTCGCGCCCGCCGAGGCCGCGCCGGATGTTCTCTTCGATCAGGCGCCGGTACGGGTACTCGGCCTGCGGATACTTGTAGAGCCCTCGCATGTAGGAGTGCGTGGGCGTTGAGTCGACGTAGTAGTAAAGCTCTTTGACGTCTTCGCCGTGGTTGCCGCGTGCGTTTGAAAGCCCGAAGAGGCGCTCCTTGAGGATCGGGTCACGGCCGTTCCAGAGCGCGACGGCGAAACAAAGGCGCTGATGATTGTCGCTGATGCCGAGGATTCCATCCTCGCCCCAGCGGTAGGTGCGCAGATGCGAATGCTCGAACGGGAAGTAATTCCAGGCGTCGCCCGTTGAACTGTAGTCCTCGCGAACAGTGCCCCACTGCCGTTCGGAGAGGTATGGACCCCAGCGGCGCCAGTGGCGAATCTTCTCGTCCGCCTCGCGCAGCCGGATCATTTCAGCGTTCATCGGGTTTTCCTTACCTGATGTCACCGGTCTGCGCGGCTGCGTGCTTGATCTCCCCCTCGATCGCCGGCTTGAGGAGCGCATGGTAGGCGGCGAACTTCCGGAAGGCGGCGCGCCCGCTTGGCGTCGAGAGGAATCGCGAGAAAGCATCGAGTTCGGGCGCAGTGAAATGACGCGCGAGCCACTCGACGACGGCGGGGCGGATGCGTTCCGGCTTGAAGGACTTCGCCATTACCGCGCGAAATCCCTTCTGGTACTCCTCCGGCAGTTCGCTGGAGGCCTCGATCACGGAGGCCTCCCATAAATCCTCGAGCATCTGCGGCGTGGCGCACTTTGCAGCGGCGGCAAGCTGAGCCGGAGACGCCGGCTTCTGCTCCTGCGCCGCGGACGCCAAGGCCGCGCAGACCGCCAGCAGCGCGAGCGCTCTCATGGGTGCAGTCTATCGCGCTCAGACGATTCCCGGGATCACCTCGCCCAGGACTTCGGTGAGGCGCTCCTTGCGCCCGAGGTGCGGGTAGCTCAGCTCTTCCTGCGAAAGCCCGAGCTGATGGAGGATCGTCGTGTGGACGTCGCGGATGTGGTGCGGCTGCTCGACGGCTTTGAAGCCGATGTCGTCGGTCGCGCCGATCACAGTTCCGCCTTTCACGCCGCCGCCGGCCATCCACATCGTGAAGCCGAGGTTGTGATGATCGCGGCCCTTGCCGCCTTCGGCCTCGGGGGAGCGGCCGAACTCGCCGCCCCACAGCACGAGCGTCGAATCGAGCAGGCCGCGCCGCTTCAGATCCTCGAGCAGCGCAGCCACGGGCTTGTCGGTCTGCGCGGCCATGCGGACGTGGTTCTCTTCGATGTCGGCGTGGGCGTCCCACTGCGTCTCGCCTGTCCCGCCGCCACTGACGACGGTGATGAAGCGCACGCCCTTCTCCACCATGCGGCGCGCGAGCAGGCAGCGGCGGCCGTAATCGTCGGTCAGCTTCTCGCCGATGCCGTACAGCGCAAGCGTTTCGGGGGGCTCCTTACTGATGTCGAACACCGCGGGCGCTTCGCTCTGCATTTTGAACGCGAGGTCGTACGCGCTGATGCGCGCCTCGAACTCTTCGTCGCCCGGCGTCAGGTTGGCTTCGTTCAGCTCGCGGATCAAGTCGACCGTTCGCCGGCGCGAGCTCTCCCCGACGCCGGACGGAAGCTCGAGGTTGAGGATCGGCTTCGAGCCGGGCCGCAGCATCGTCGGCTGATAAACAGCAGGCAGAAATCCGTTGGCGTACATCGGCTGCCCGCCCTCGAGCGCGCCGTGCGGATCGGGCAGCACGCAATAGGAGGGCAGGGAATCGCTCTCGTTGCCCAGCCCGTAGACCGCCCACGAACCCATTGACGGGAAGCCGGGGATGATGCGGCCGGTGAACAGTTGATACTGCGCCGCCGAGTGCACCACCATGTCACAAGTCAGCGAGCGAATTACGGCGATGTCGTCCACGCATTGCGCGGTGTGCGGCAACAGGTCGCTGACGTCGATGCCGCTGCGGCCGTACTTGCGAAACGCGCGCTTTGTGCCGAGCAGCAGCGCGTCCGGCTTGATGAACTGATACTTGCCTTCGCCGAACGTCGCCGGCCGCTTCTCGCCGTGCAGCTTGTTGAGCAGCGGCTTGGGATCGAACGTTTCGAGATGGCTCGGCCCTCCGGCCATGAAGAGGAAGATGACCGACTTCGCTTTGGCGTGCTCGGGGTGATGCGGCGGTTTCGGCGCGAGAGGATTACGGCGCGCCGCGCGGGCGCGCTCCTGGGCCGCCATCCAGGCCAGCGGCAGCATGCCGAAGCCGGTGAAGGCGTCGCGGAAGAATTCGCGGCGGTTGCGTGTAGGACGGCTGTGCGGCTGCATGGTCAGTTCACATAGAGGAAAGCGTTCAAGTTGAGGACCGCCAGCGCGAACTCGCTCAGCGGCTGGCCGGCGAGGTGCCGCAGCGAAGCGGCCATCTCGCGCGGATTCGGCGCGCGCCCCGCGGCAAGGCGGAACGCGCGGTCGACGATCTTGCGGCGGTCGCCTCCGCATTCGCGGTCGAGCCGCGCGGCCAGCGCACGGGCCATGCGGTTGGAGAAATCGCCGTTCAATAACTCGAGCGCCTGCGGCGCGTGCGTCGAGCTTTCACGCCGCGCGCAGCTCACCGAGCGGTCCGGCTGGTCGAACACTTCGAGAAAGGGCAAGCGCAGATTGCGCTTCACGATGAGGTAGAGACTGCGGCGGTTGTGCTCGCTCTCATCAGCGGTCACTTTCCACTGGCTCGGCTTGTACAGCGCCTGCCTGACCTCCTCCTCCACGGGGACCATGACGCTGGGGCCGCCCCGCTTCGGGTTCAGCGCTCCGGCGACCGCAAGCATCGAATCGCGGATCTGCTCGGCGTCGAGGCGGCGGCGCTCGAAGCGCGACCACAGTTTGTTCTGCGGGTCCTTTTTTGTGGCGAGCGGGCCGGCGATGGAAGACTGCTGATACGCGCTCGAGAGCAGGATCGCGCGGTGGATCGGCTTCATGCGCCAGCCTCCGGCGACGAACTCCGCCGCCAGCCAGTCGAGCAGCTCAGGATGCGTCGGCCGCGCGCCCATGCGGCCGAAGTCGTTCGCTGTGGCGGCGATGCCCCGCCCGAAGTGCATCTGCCAGATGCGATTCACCATCACGCGCGCGGTCAGCGGATGATCGGGCGATGTCAGCCATTCAGCGAGCTCGCGGCGCGGGTGGGCCGACTTCGCGGGATCGGCCTCGGGAAAATCCGGAGGCAGCAGCACGCCCGGAGGCCGCATGCCGACCGCTTCGCCCTTCTTGGTCCACTCGCCGCGCGCGAGGACGTGCACCGGCGTCATCTTCGCCGGATCGTCCGCGACGGTGAAGAGGCCCGGCAGCGGCTCGGGCAACTGCCATTCCAGCCGCTCCATCTCTTTCTTTTTCTCCATCAGCGCCGGGCCGTCGAGCCCTTTCATCTCGGCCTGGAGCTTCTTGATCCGCTCGTTGATCTCGCCGCTGCGCTTTTTCCATTCCGCCTGCTGAGTCTCGCTCGCCAGGGGAACGTCTTTGTCGTGGGTGGCCGCGAAATAGGCCTGCACGCGATAGTAGTCCTTCTGGCGGATGGCGTCGAACTTGTGATCGTGGCAGCGCGCGCAGCCCAGAGTGAGGCCGAGGAAGGCGCTGCCGACGATGTTCGTCATCTCGGTGAGCACTTCGTTGCGGCTGCTCGCCACTTCCTGGTTGCCGGCGTTCTTGCGCAGCGCGCCGAGGCGCTGGAATCCCGCGGCGACGCGGAGATCCTCGCTCGTTTGGTCGATCTCGTCGCCGGCGAGCTGCTCGCGGACAAAACGGTCGTATGGCTTGTCTTCGGCGAAGGACTTCACTACATAATCGCGATAGCGCCAGGCGTCGGGGCGGTGCGTGTCGTACTCGAAGCCGTCGGTCTCGGCGAAGCGGACGACATCGAGCCAGTGCTGCGCCATTCGCTCGGCGTATTGCGGGCTGGCGAGCAGCGCATCCACGAGTTCTTCGTACGCGGCGCGCGTCGGACTGGCGGCGAACTGCTCAACCGCTTCGGGTGAAGGCGGAAGCCCGGTGACGTCGAGGTGCAGACGCCGCACGAGGGTCCGCGCCGAGGCCCGCTGTGCGGGCGTCAACCCTTCTTTCCGCAGCCGCGCGAGGATGAACGCATCCACGGGCGTCCTCACCCACGGCGATGCGATGCGCGGCGGCTCGGTCCGCCGGACCTTTTGATAAGCCCAGTGCTTGCGCTCAAATGCGGTATACGGGTCCGCCGCAAGCAGCGCAACCGGCAAGAAAAGGGCGGCCCAGCGCATCCCCATTGGGGATGATTCTATCACGGGCCGCCCGATTCCCCCGCGAATCAGAAGTTGATGCGCAACACCAGTTGGACCAGCCGCCCGCCGGGGTCGTTGGTCGTCGAGGTGTCCTGGTAGGCCGCGGTGATCTTGCCGAACTCCTGGCTGGAGAAGTTGGTGGCGGAGTTGGTGTCATTGGCCGCGCTGCCCACGATGAAGTTCGTATTGTTGAAGGCGTTCAGGAATTCGCCGCGGAACTCGATGTTCACTTTCTCCGTGATATTGATCCTCTTCACGGCGCTGAGATCGAAGCGCACGAACTTGGGGCCGTACAGCATGTGGCGGACGCCGCCGCACTGGCCGGCGTAGAGCTCGACGCAGTCCGGGCCGTTGGCGGGCGCGATGTACCGCCCGGAAGGGACGCCCAGCGCGCTGTAACCGTTCGAGCTCGTGGCGCTCACGTTGTTCGCCTTGATGGTGTTGTCGATGACGTCCTGAGGCAGGAAGAAGACGAAGTTCGGCTCCTTTCGCACGCCAACCATCGATTGGAGCTCACTCCGCGTCATCCCGATGAGCCGGACATTGCCGATGTTGAACGGCGATCCGCTCTGCCACCGCCCCGCGCCATGAACCCCCCAGCCCCCGAGCAGACCTTCGAGCAGCCGGTTGGAACCGGAGAGGAATTTCTTCCCGCGCCCGACGGGAAGGTCATAAATCCAATTGGCCTTGAACGCGTGCGTGATGTTGAGCGGAGAGACGCCCCGTTCGCCTTCCCTCTTGCGGAAACTCACCCAGATGTACTGCATCGCCTTGCCGAAAGTGTAGTTGCTGTTGATCAGAAGCCCTTGCGAGAAGCGCCTGCGGAACTCGACCGTGACGGCGTTGTAGTTCGAGCCGCCCCAGTTGGTGAGGTCCCACGCCCCGCCGCGCTTGTCGGGGTTCACGAGGAAGAAATTCGACGGAAGTCCCGCGGCGAGCGCGTTGGCGCGCCGGGTGGCGTCGCTGTGGAGGTTGGCCGCGTAAGTGAATGGCGCCGGGAGCTGGCGGGCCAGAGTGTTCACCCACGTTGCGTTGGCGAAGTTCGCCGATCCATAGCGCGCGGGGTTGCCGGCCTCCGAGGCAGGCAGGCCGCTGAAGTACGCCAAAGTGATCGGCAGCGGCGCGGTGCCCGTCCCCGGACCGAAGTAGCGGAAGTTCGATCCCCGGCCCGCGGCGATGTTGGCTTGCAGGTTCTGTTGGGCGAGCCTGAACTCGTTGAGCATGCCGTTCTCGAGAATGTTCGTTTCGTTGTAGTTGATCGAGCCGCTCCAGGGCCGGACCGCGCGATTACCGATGTAGCGGATCTCGAAGGCCATGTCCTTTCCGATTTCCCGTTGGACGCCGAAGCTCCAACTGTGCACCATCGGCATCCGGAGATTCGGGTCGATCACGTTCACCTGGTCGGTGACCGCGCCGGTCACCGGGAAAACCGGCTTGGTGGAGAACGGCGGCGGGCCCAGCCGGCTCGTCTCGCGCAGAAGCACGGGCATGACGTCGGCGCCCGTGTTGGTCACCAGGTTGCCGATCGTGTTGTTCCGGTTGGCGGTGATGAACCCGCCGGGGTTGGCGCCGAGATAGTTGGAGAACCACGTGGCGCCCTCGCGGTTGTAGGAAATCGAGTAGCCCCCGCGGATCACGCCGCGCCCCGGACCGCCGAACAGCGTCTTCAGGAATCCGGAGTCCACGTCCGGACTCCACGAAAAACCGACGCTCGGCGCGAAGTTCTTGTAGTCGGTCTTGTAGGAGTGTTTGTTCATCTCGATGGGACGGAACGAGGTGACTTTGCCGGCGCTCGCGCCGGGCTTGAAGAGATTACCCGGCCCCGAAATGCCGAACACCTCGTTGTAGTCGGTCACCGCAAACTTCTGGTTCTTGGCGATGAACGGATACTGGATTTCCCAGCGGAGGCCCAGGTTCAGCGTCAGATTCGGATTGATCCTCCAGTTGTCCTGGAAGTAGAGGCCCTGCTCGCGGAAGCGATAGCGGCGCACATCGGGTCCGATGTAGACGTATTCGCTCGCGTCCTCGCTGAGCTGCGCATTGGCGTTGATCGCGTTCACGTGACCCGTGAGGACGGCATAGATGTTCCGTGCATTATTGATGTCGGTATTGGATGCCCCGGGGAAATTCGCCGCCACGAACATCGCGTTGGCGGGATCCACTGCATCGACGCCGAATCCGATCGACGGCACGAGCACTTTGCTCTTGGACCAGTTGTAAACCTGCGTGAACGTGCCGCCCATGCTCATTGTGTGGCGGCCCGAGGATGCCGAGAGGTTATTCATGAGCTGCCGCACGGGCGTGCTGCGGCGCGAGGGATTGGTGACCACGTGGGCGTTCGTGATCCCGGCGGCGCTGATGCCGAGCGCGAATCCGCCCTGGTTGGCCAGCGGACCGCTGAAGCTTGTCGGGCTTGCCTCGGGGAAGAACAACGTGACGCCGCCCATCATGCCCGCGCGAAACTCGTTGACGATCTTGGCCGTCAGCGTGGAGCGCAGGGCGACGACCCCCGACCAGCGGTTCGATCCCTGGCTGCCCTGGTTCGGGAATCCCGGGAACGCCGGATCGGTCCCGTTCAGGAAGTCCACCCGCCCGGCGAAGTCCTGATAGTTGTAAGTGAATTCCAGGCTGTGTTTCGGGCTCACGATGTAATCGATGCGCGCCGTCGGGAAGCGCCGCCACTGGCCGCCGCGGTTGATGAAGGTGGCGCGTTGCAGGTTCGGGTCGGTCAACTGCATGATGCTCCCGGCCGATTCCGAGGCGGAGCGGATGTCCGCCAGCAGCTTGGAGACGATCGGATCGAGAGTCGAGGTCTGCCCGTTGCGGGCGCCCAATTGGAGCAGGTTGACAGTCTGGACGCCGGCTGAGGTGTTGTAGCGGAAGTCGCCCTGCTGGGTCAACGGATTGAGGATCGTGCGATTGCGCAGGGTCTGCTCCGGCAGGCGGTACTCCTCATAGTTGACGAAAAAGAAGAGGCGGTTCCTGCCGCTGAAGAGCTTGGGGATCGAAACGGGCCCGCCGACGCGGAAGCCGAACTGGTTGAGCAGCACGCGCGCGCGCGGCGCCTTGCCGGTGCGCGGGTCGGGCGGCAGATCCCGGTTGTTGAACCAGTAGTTCGAGTTCAGCACGGGGTTGCGATGGTATTCGTAGATGCTTCCGCGGTACTCGTTCGTTCCGCCGCGCGTCACGAACTTGATCTGCACCGCGCCCTCGCCCGTGCTGTCGGCGCCCGCGGTCGCCGTCGAGATCGTCACCTCCTGGATTGCGTCCAGCCGCGGGCGGATGTAAGTGAAGTAGCCGTCCGAGGACTTCAGAAGGTTGTCCTGCACATTGATGCCGTCGATGGTGATGTTGAGGGCGCCCTTCGGAAGCCCATCCACGGTGGAGGAGCGCGGGCGGCCCGGCGTGTTCACGTTCGGAAGGAACAGCACCAGGTCGAGAGCGTCGCGCGAGACGAGCGGCAGGTCCACAATCTGGCGGCCCACGAGAGTGGTCGAGACGGTCGCCGATTGCGTTTGCAGTATCGCGCCGACCGCCTCGACAGTGACAGTCTCCGCCTGCGAGCCCACCTCCAGCTTCATCTCGATGTGGGTCGGCACGCCGACGTTGATCTTCACGTCGTTGGCGACGGCCTGCTTGAAACCCTTGAACGTCACGGCGACCGCGTAGGTTCCGGCGCCGAGCGAGGGCACAATGAAGGCGCCGTTCTCATTCGTTTTCGACTGATAGACCGCGCCGGTCTCGACGTTGCGGACCGTGATGTCGGCGCCCGGCACGACGCTGCCCGACGGGTCGGTCACGGTCCCGGACAAGGGCGCGGTCTGGCCGAACGCGCCGATGGAGAAAGCGAATACGAGAGCCAACAGGCTGATCAAGCGGAGAATCATGGCACCTCTACTCCCCGGTTCGAAGCTGACTGCCAACCCGCCCGGCTGGCGCCTGACACGACCCCTCGTCGGCGGGCAAGTCGTCGCGTTACAACTGTTTCAATTAGTGGGATAGTAACCCATCATTGAAAGGGCGTCAATGGGAATCAGGAGAATGAGGGATTGTTAACCTGAAGACTGCGCGAGAACACACCCGCCGGGCGGAAGCGGGACGGTTTCCCCCCGGCCACGACTGTCGGTTTCCGCCCGTCCCGCTGCCAGCTCACGCGCCTCAGCCGGGTGTGGACATCGCTGACGCGCATGGGGCTCGATAGCCACTCCTTGCGGATGCCGGCTCCGGTCGCCAGCTCACCGCGGGGGGCGGCCTGGGCCAGCATCTCGAGCCCGAGCAGCAACATCTCAGCCGCGGATCAATGGTGCGGGGTGACGTGCGCCGGCTTCACCCGGCCGCAGAAGGCGAAGGGCGATGCGCCGAATCGCCCTTTACGCTATCTCAATGGCGCCCGATCACGACGCCGCGGCAGCCGGCGCAAGCTCGCGCTTATACTTGCATTCCTTGTTGGGGCACTGCACGAATTGGCCGGTCTTGAGGTACTTCTCAACGAGATAGGGCGAGCCGCAATCCGGGCAGGCCTCCTTCAGCGGCTTCGCCCAGGCCACGAATTCGCACTTCGGATACCGGCTGCACCCGAAGAACGTCTTGCCGCGCTTGGAGCGCCGCTCGACGATCTCGCCCTCGCTGCACTGAGGGCAGGCCACGCCGATCGTCTTCTGCTTGACGAACTTGCATGTCGGATAGTTCGAACAGGCCGTGAACTCGCCGAAGCGGCCATATTTCAGGCTCAGGTTGTGCCCGCACTGCGGGCACTTCTCTTCAAGCGGCACGTCCGGCTTCTTCTGCGCGCCGCCGATCTGTTTGGTCGTCTTGCAGTCGGGGTATCCCGTGCAGGCGTAAAACGTCCCGAAGCGGCCCTTCTTCTCCACCATCGGGCGGCCGCAGTTTTCGCAGTACTCCTCGGCATCCTGCTCGGTGAGCTCAAGGACCTGCTCCTCGCCGGAAACCTCATGCGCCTCGATGGTGCTCTGGCGGGTGTTCGTGCACTCTGGATATCCCGAACAGGCAAGGAAGGTGCCGTGCTTGCCCCACTTGATCACCATCTGCTTGCCGCACCTCTCGCAGGTCACGGTAGTGGGGATCTCCATGCGCTTGATGTCGCGCATGTTGCGCTCGGCGCTGTCGAGGTCCTTCTTGAAGCGGCCGTAGAACTCCGACATCAGCATCTGCCAGGAGATCTTGCCCTCTTCGACCTCGTCGAGCTCCTCTTCGAGCCACGCCGTGTACTTCACCTCGAAGATGTCGTCGAATGCCTCCAGCAGAAGATCGGTCACCACCATTCCGAGCTCAGTCGGAGCGAAGCGGCCGCCCTCCTTCTTCACGTACTCGCGCTCCTGGATCGTGGAGAGAATCGAAGCGTACGTGGAAGGCCGGCCGACGCCGTCGGCTTCCAATTCCTTCACCAGCGTCGCCTCGGTGTACCGCGGCGGCGGCTCGGTGAAGTGCTGCTCGGGGTGGATCGAGCGGAACTTGAGCTTCTCGCCCTCCTCCACCTGCGGGAGCTTATGGCGCAGCTCCTCGTCCTCTTCGTCCTTCTCGTCCTTGCCCTCTTCGTAGACCGCGAGGAATCCGTCGAACTTGGGGACAGAGCCCGTTGCGCGCATTAGGTACTCAGCGCCGTCATTGCCCGTCGCCACGACTTCGATGGTCGTCTGGTCGAACAGGGCCGGCGTCATCTGGCTGGCGATGAAGCGCATCCAAATCAGGCGGTAGAGCTTGAGCTCGTCCTCGGAGAGATACTTGGCGATCTCATCGGGGGTACGGAGCACGCTTGTGGGCCGGATGGCCTCGTGCGCGTCCTGGGCGTCTTTCTTGGAGCGATAGAAGTTCGGCGACTCGGGTAAGTAGCGCTCGCCGTAGCGCTCGCCGATGAACGAGCGAACCTCGCGCAACGCATCGCCCGCCACGCGCGTGGAGTCCGTGCGCATGTAGGTGATGAGGCCGACCGAGCCCTCTTTGCCCAACTCGATTCCTTCATAGAGGCGCTGCGCCAGCATCATCGTGCGCTTGACGCTGAAGCGCAGCTTGCGCGCGGCTTCCTGTTGGAGAGTGGACGTGATGAACGGCGGAACCGGATTGCGCCGCTTCTCGCGCGTTGTGACGGAGCGGACGATGTAATCCGCGCCCTCCAGCGCCTGCACGATCGCATCGGCGGCCGGCTGGTCCGGGATCTCGAGGTTCTCGCCATTGCGCTTCGCGAGATTGGTCTTCAGCAGAGGCGGCTTCTTCGCCGCGAGATGAGTTTCAATGCTCCAGTATTCCTGCGGCTGGAACGCGCGGATTTCCCGTTCGCGCTCGACGATCAGGCGCAGCGCCACCGTCTGCACGCGCCCCGCGGAGAGGCCGCGGCGGACCTTGTCCCAGAGCAGCGGGGAGATCTTATAGCCCACCAGGCGATCGAGCACGCGCCGCGCCTGCTGCGCGTCGACGAGGTTGGTGTCGACGGCGCGCGGGCGCGCGAACGCCTGCTTGATCGCGTTCTGTGTGATCTCGTTGAAGGTGACGCGGAAGATCTTGGGTCTCTCGCCCCGCTTGGGCTGGAGCTCTTCCTGCAAGTGGTAGCAGATGGCTTCGCCCTCGCGGTCCGGGTCGGCCGCGAGGTAGACCGCTTCGGCAGCCTTGGCGGACTTGCGCAGCTCGTCGATCAGCTTCTTCTTTCCTTCAATGACGACGTAGGACGGGCGGAAGTCGCGCTCCACGTCCACGGCCAAGTCCTTTTTGGGCAGGTCCTTGACGTGCCCGAGCGAGGCCTTCACGACGAAATTCTTTCCCAGGTATTTGCCGATCGTCTTGGCCTTGGCGGGCGACTCGACGATCACTAGAGACTTAGGCATAAAGTAGGTCTGACAACGGTTGGATGAAAGTGAGTTGATCTGGAACTCCGGGCGTTGGAGATTCTAATCGCCCCCGGGTTTTCCCATCCGTCCACACCTTAGCATAGTTTCCGCCCGCGATTTGAGCCGTGAGGGCCGGAATGGTCTCGCGGATCGCGCCGCAGCCCGGCCTCGGGGAAAAGTAAGCTCTTGATAGAAAAAGGCTTAGCCATCGCTTCCCAAGCGTGGCTGGACATGAACGCCGCCGGGCTCGCCCTCTTCGCCGCCCGTCGCGGATTCGCGGTACACCATCCGGCCCTGCCCGGCGTCTCACACGTTTGATGCTACTCTGGCAGTATAGGTTTCCGCCGCCGCCGGCGGCCTCAGGTGAGTGGAGGTTATCGTCCAAGTGATTGATAGGAAAGCACGATTGGCTGGTTTTTCGGCGCTCGGGCTGGCTGTTTTATGCGCCGGCTTGCCGCTCTCCGGACAGACTCCCGCGGCCAGAACCTACACGATCTACACGTTCGCAGGCAACGGATCGGCCGGTTTCTCGGGTGACGGCGGGTCCGCCGAAGCCGCCCAGATCAACAACCCGTGGGGACTGGCGTTCAATAGCGCGGGCGACCTCGTCTTCTCCGACCAGATGAACCAGCGCATCCGCAAGGTTGCGCCCGGAGGCACCATCAGCCTGGTGGGCGGCGACGGCACCGCCACGTTCGGTGGCGACGGTGGCGCCGCGACCAGCGCCAAGTTCAACTACCCGACCGGGCTGGCCTTCAACTCCTCGGGCGCCCTCTATTTCGCGGACACGGTGAATCATCGTGTCAGGTCGATCTCGAGCAGCGGGACGGTTGCCGCGTTCGCGGGCACCGGCGAAGCCGGCTCGACGGGCGACGATGCCGCGGCCACCGCTGCGCAACTGAACTACCCGACCGCGGTGGCGGTGGATTCCGCAGGGCGGGTTCTCATTGCAGACACTTACAACCACAAGATTCGCGTGGTCGCCACGGACGGCAAGATCACCACTCTCGCGGGCACGGGCGCCCCGGGCTTCGTAGGCGACGGCGGCGAGGCGAAGAGCGCCAAGCTGAGGTATCCCCAGGGTCTCGTGTTGGATTCGGCGGGCAGGATCTACATCTCCGACACCTTCAATCACCGCATCCGCATGATCGATACCGATGGAAAGATCAGCACGATCGCCGGCAACGGGATCGCGGGCTACTCCGGCGACGGCGGTCCGGCGACCAAGGCTTCCTTGTTCTATCCCAAGGGTCTGGCCATCGATGCCGGCGGGAATCTGATTGTCGCCGACAGCTTCAACGGCAGGATTCGCGCCGTCAGCCCGGACGGATCGATCCGCACCATCGCCGGCAACGGGCTTTTTGGGGATCGCGGCGATTGGGGGCCGGCCGCCAGGGCGTGGTTCCGCTTCCCCACGGCGGTGGCGGTCGATGCCGCGGGCAACATCTACGTCTCCGACACGCAGAACAACAGGATCCGCGTCCTGAGGCCCGATCCTCTACCCGGAGACGGCGGCGAGATTCCGACCGAAGCCGGCGAGGAGATCATCACCAACCCGGAGAACTGAGGGGCGACGGCGCTGTCGCTCACTCCTTCCAGACTTTGACGTAGGTCCTGCCGGGAAGCTGGCGGATCAAGCCGGCGAGTTCCAACTCGAAGAGCGCGGCGATGATCTCGGAGGGGGACCAATCCAGGAGCTGTTCGCTCAACTGGTCGAGGTGGAAGGGCTCGTCCACGCGCAGCGAGTGGAGGATTTTAGTTTGAAGGGCGGCCGTCTGCGGCGGCAGGCCGTTGGTCTCCGCACGATCCCCGGCTCCATCATCCGGCTGGCGCGCCGCGAACAGCGGCCTCTGTCTCGCCAGCCTCAGGCGATGCTCCTCGGGCAGGGCGTCGATCATGTCGTTCACATCCTGCACAAGCGTTGCGCCCTGCTTGATCAGCAGGTTTGGCCCGAAGCTCATCGCCGAGGTAATGTTGCCGGGGACGGCGAAGACCTCGCGGTTGCTGTCCAGCGCCAGGCGCGCCGTGATGGCCGATCCGCTGTACTGCGCTCCCTCTACAACCAACACCCCCGCCGAAAGCCCCGCGACAATCCGGTTGCGGACCGGGAAGTTCTGCGGGTACGCCGGAGTGGAGAACGGGTACTCGCTCAGCAGCAACCCCTCCTCCGCGATCCGGCCGGCGAGCTGGCGGTTCTCGGCCGGATAGATCACGTCGATGCCCGAGCCGAAGACCGCAACAGTCCCTCCGCCGGCGCTCAGGGCCGCCTCGTGGGCCGCGGTGTCGATGCCGCGCGCCATGCCGCTCACTACGGTGACCCCGGCGCGCGCCAGCGCATCGGAAAGCCGGGTGGCGCACACCTTGCCGTAGGTGGAAGGCCGGCGCGTCCCCACCACGGCGATCATCACCGAGTCGAGCAGCTCCGCGCGGCCTTTCGCAAACAAGACGCAGGGCGGGTCGTAGATTTCGCGGAGCTGCCGAGGATAGAGCGGGTCATCCCATGGAATCAGGAACGCGTCGTGTTTCAGCATCAGGCCGTGTTGCTCGGATGCCTCGTCGAACGAGCAGCCGCTGGCGATGCTCCGCGCAACTCCGCCCGGCAGTCCTCTCGCCATCAGTTCCGAGGCCGACGAGCGGAAGAGCGGAACCGGCGAACCGTAGTGTTCAAGCAGCTCCACCGCCTTGCGCGCGCCGAGGCCCGGGGTGAGCCGCAACGCCAGCCAGTAGAGATGTTCCTCGCCGGTTCTGGAGACAGTGGTTGCCATGGTCCTTTAAGTGAGTGGCCGCTACAGCCGGTCTCTCTCGCCTGGTGCGTTACTCTGGGAGTTCAATGCGGCGGGACGAGGACTTTTTCGGAGAGCAGGAGCTGAGCCTGATCTACGTCGCCAGGCGTCTGCGCGAGGCCAAGAAGCTGGAAGCGCTGCTCGAGGCGGCCGGCATCGACTACCTGATCGAGCTCGATACCTACCGCGGCGGCGTCATCTTTATTAGTGAGCGCGTGGGCGTGTTCTTTTACACCACCAGCGCCCAGATTGAAACCGCGCGGTTGCGGATGCGCGACGGCGGATTCAAGCCCTTCGAGGCCGCGGAGGGGCAGAGCGATTAGGGCGCCGGCGGCAACTGATCCTTGGGGTTGAGCACAGGGATCGTGAAGATGTTGCTCACCTGGAAACTCTGCGCAATAGTCACGTTGGTCTTGGGATTTGTGGGGATATCGGCGTTCAGTTCGAGGTGGACCTCGTAGATTCCGACGGCGCCTTGCCGCAGACCGGCGAACAGGACGTTGGCCGTCTTTCCGCCTGCCAGCGAAGAAACGAATTCCGTCACATCATTCAGCGCCGGACCTTCATAGGGCTGACCGTTCCTCATCGCCGCGCGCGCATCCTCCGGTCCGACGGTGCCGAGCCCCGTGGCGAGCACGACGATCGTGCTGCCGGGTAACGCGGGGTTCTCTTCCGTCACCGGCGCGCCCGCTTCGTTGGCGCAGCAGAGCGCGGCGTTGGTGGCTGTCATGATCACATTCGCCCCTTCCGGAGCGCTGCCTGCGATCGGAATCCCATTCCCCGCGGGACCGGCCGTGCGCGCGCGCAGCCTGACACGCGTGAACGTGCCCGAGCCGAACGCCTCCACCTCGGGATCGGTGGCGTTGATCAGCGCCACCAGGCCGTCGCGGATGCTTTGCAGGGTGTCGCCGGCCTGCACGGTGTAGGTATATTCACGCTCGCGGATCTTGATCGTGGCCTTGTCGCCGGCTTTCGCCGTGCCGTCCACCGAAACCGTTCCGGTGGCCGAGCTGGAGAAATGGTAGGCCAACGCCGGGTTCGGCGGCAGCGGGTTTTCGACGAAGACGCCCGGGTTCTGCCCGATCAGCGGGATCGCCACCGCCGAGCTCACTGTGATCCGGCCGTCAATGCGGCGCACGCGCAGAATGCCGGCCGCCGATCGCGATCCGTCCACGTCGACGGGCATTTGCACGACCACCCGCTCCGGCGCCACGGCGATGACGGGACACCTGATGCCGTCCACGTAGAACTCCACCCCGCCCAGTTCAAACGGCAGCGGCTTGGTGAGATCCTGCGGCGGGACTGTCTCATCCGCCAGGTTCTCGCCGAGAATCGACACAATCGTGTAAGGCGCGATGCGTGCTGCGTCCTGCCCGCCGCTCAGGTTCGCGCCCGTGGCCGTGGCGATGATCTTGGAGCCCTCGGGCGTGATTGCCACGCTCAGCGTCACCTTGTTTCCGAGCAGTCCGCCCTGGCGCGCGGTGAGGATCAGCGTGTTGAACTCCTTGTTCGGCGTCGCCCGGACATAGGGGTCCCCTTCGCCCGCGTTAATCGCCTCCACAAGCTTGTCGATGATGTTGCCGAACGTATCGTCCTTGACGGTCTTGTACTTGTAATCCTTTGTAATGACGTTGCCCTTGTCGTCCTTCACGTCGTCGTTTCCGATCTTGATGACGATCTCCTTGTCTTGCTCGACTTCGCCCGAGAACGTCACGCCGCCCTGGGCGAAAACCTCGGGGCTGGCGATGTTGCGCACGGCGGTCAGGGGCAGGGAAAAGTCGCCGGGGGAGTAGACCATCACCCGGCGGTTGAATGTGTCGGCGACGTACAGGTTCGTGCCATCCCACGCCAGGGCATTGGGTGTACGGAAAGAGTCGGAGCCCGACACGCGATCCGGAGCGGCGGAGTCCGAGCTCTGGTTGATGAATTCCGATTGGTGCCCCAGGACCGCGTTTGCGGCCACGCCGTTCTCACGCGGGATCTCGTTGAAGACCAGCACGCGGTCGTTGCCGCTGTCGGCGATGAAGAGCCGCCGCCCGTCCGAGATCGCGTGCCGCGGAAACTCCAGCGTCGCCGCGCAACGCACGGGGTAGATGTCCTTTCCATCCTTGTCCTGGCCGGTTGGGGCGCACAGGTCGGAGGAGTTGTTAGCCGCGCCCTTTGTCATCTCCTTCTGGCCGACGACAACGTCGGCGGATTGCCCGTTTCGCGAAGGGATGGCATTCCAGATCAGAACACGATTCAGGCCGAGGTCGGCGACATAGACGCGCGTCCCGTCGCTGCTCACGGAAGTGGGCGCGAACATGGTTGTTGCGTCGATCTTGAGATTGAGCGGCCTCTGCTGGTCGTTCGTCAAATCCGGCTGGCCCAGCGCGAACCGCGCCGCCTGCCCGTTCTGCGTGATCACGCCGTAGTACAACACCCGGTTGTTGCCGGTGTCGGCGACCCAGAGCCCGTCGTTGGCATCGAGAAACACGCCCTGGGGCGCGCGCAGGCTGGAGGCGGTGCATGTGCCGATGGGCGTGACGGCCACTTTCGTGAAATCAGGCTGGCCGACAACGAAATCCGCCGCGGCGTTGATTGCCGACGGCAGCGATCTCCAGACAAGGACGCGGTTGTTGCCCGTGTCCGCGACCGCCAGATAGCGCCCGTTGTAGGCGACGCCCGTCGGATTGCGCATCGTGTTGGCTTCCGGAGCGGCCTTGTCCTGGTTCGGCTTGCTCGAAGTGAAGTCCGGCTGGCCCAAAACGGTGTTGGCGACGCCGACGCAGGTTGGACAGCGCGTATCGGTTTGCGGAATCGGATCACGCAGGCCGAGCACAAAACCCGAAACGTTGCGATAGATCAGGACCCGGTTGTTCTCCGGCGTGGCGCCAAGGCGGTTGGCGTCCGCGACGATCAACGTATCGTTGGCGAAGGCCACCCCGCCCACGGCGCCCAGCAGCCTTTCGCTGGCGCCGGGCTCGGCCGCGGTGAGAGGTTTCTGGCCGATCACCAGCCGGGCGGCCTGTCCAGTCGAAAATTCCTGTGCGGAGGCGCAAGCCGCCGCGAGCAGGAGCAGAGCAGTCAACTTCATGATTTTCCGAGGATTGCGCAAACCCCTAGTATAGCAATGCGCACGAACCTATCGACGCGCTCAGAGCCCGTTCAGTTTCAATGTCTTGCGGCCCGTCGCCGCCTCACCAGATGAAGTCTTTTGCGATCTCCCGCCGGCCGTGGCTGTCCAGCACGTGAACCGCCCGTATTCTCTTCAATTTGGTCGGGGACAACTGACCGATGGGCACGTAGAGGATACTGCGGTCCAGCCGCCCGGCGATCGTGCGGAAGATCGAACGCGGCGGCTTGGCGGCCACGTAGAGGATGTGGCGTTCGACCGAGTAGTCGATGGCCGCCAGCAGCAACCGCTCCGGCTTGGTTTCCGCGTACTCGTAGTCGGGATCGGACCAGACGTCGTACATCCGCCGCGGCGGCAGCACCATGAGGAAACCGCCATACTCAGCCCGGCCGATCCCCGGACCCACCATGTGGTCGAAGGGTTGGGTCGAGTAGAAGGCCATGTCGCTCTCGTTGGCGTGTTCGCCCAGCCAGGTGGTGAGGTAGGTGTAGCGGTTTTCTCGATCCTCGTCGAAGATGACGACGACGGCGCCGACGTCGCCCTCGCGGCGGTCGTGCCGGCGGACCCAGATCTTGCCCTGGTGCCAGTCGCGGATCGTCTCGCGGATGTCGATCCCGTCCAGGATCGAGGTCGAAAACGGCTCCACCCTCAGCCGCTCCTCGGAGAGCATCGTGCGGGCTTTCCTGCGCAGCGCCTTGCCGTAGTCCTCGATGACGATGTCCTCCGGCGGGTAGCTGCAAATCGATGTGCCGTCGACCTTCTCCGCCCACTCGCCCGGCCGCTTCTCCCGCTTGTGCGGCTTGAGACCGCGCGGCATCAGGCTGCGCTTCGGGCGCGGCTGCTTGCGGCGCAGCTTCAGGCGGCGCGTGTTGAGAAAGACCTCCTCCCCGGAAAGGTTGACTGTTTCCAGCGGGCCGAACTCCCTTTGAAAGCTGTAAGAGTTAGCCGCGTGCCAGACCTCCCAGCCGTAATTGTCGTCGACGATCGAGCGCGCCGCCGAGACGAGGTCGAACAGTCCGGCCACCATCTGGCCGTCCATCATCGCCAGGTTGCGCGTGAAGCGCGAGATCATGCGGCGCTGCCAGTGGGCGATCTTCTCGCCGGTCTGCGCGGTGTAGTTGACCTCGGCCTCGCGCGCCAGTTCGAACAGCGCCCGCCGCCGGTCTATCGGATCGGCTGACTCTTGCACCCGCCATTGCTCATAACGCTCCTGAAGCCATGGCGGCTGGGTGGTGATTTCGGCGAGGCAGTCCGGATGCGGGTTGAGCAGATCCGGCTGCTGCGGCATGCGGGCCGCCGGAGCTGGTTGGGGCGACTCCATCGCCTCCAGCAGCGCGTCGAGCGAGTTCAAGGCGACTACCGCGAAAATCGCCCCGCTTGCTCGGGCCGATTGCAGCTTCCACGCCATGCCCGAAGCGTGCGCGGCGATCCGTTCGTCCCGCGGCTGCGGGAACAGGCGGTAGCTCTCGACGTACTTCTCGCGGCCGATCGTGTTGAGCGCGTAGGTGTCCGGGTAGGCGTCCGGCAAGTGCGGGCGGTCGGTGCGGTCCGGCTCGATGAACGTGATCTCCGCCCCAATCTCGACCGCCGTGCGCACGGCCTCGATAAACGGGTCGGCCGGCTCCACCACCAGGTACACGGCGCGCTCTTCATCATTGGAGTCCTGCTCGGGGTAGACGATCGCCGTCATCTCGGGCAGCCGCTCCACGGCCTGCAAATAGCTCCGCCTCAACCAGCCGGGCAGCTCGACGGCCACGATCGAAGGCCTGCTCGCGAGTAGCGCGCGGCGCACCTCCGTGGCGAATTCGATCGATCCCGGAACGACCGGGAAGTAGGTGAAGGCCCCGCGCTCGAGGCTCGTGATCGAGCCCAGCAGTGCGTCACCGCCGGCGGACATAACGCAGCGCCTCTTCCCCGAGCGTCTGGCGGATCGCGAAGTCGATCACGGGCGCGGGATCTCTCACGCCGTCGATCAGCGAAATCAGCTTGATCGCGTAGCGCCCGATGTTGATGCCGTCGCGCACGGTGTAGCGCTCTTCCGCCGCGTGCGCCTGCTGCAAGAACCCCGTGACATATTCGAGAACCTTGTCGTCCGCGAAAGGCAAGTTCTCCCGCAGAATCGCCAGCTCTTCGTCATGCTCGGGGAAATCGATGAGGATCTGCGGCTGGAGGCGCGAATGGATGTACTCCGGCAGGTCGAACGTCGAGCTGTCGTCGTTCATGGTCGTCACCATGCGGAACGCGGGGTGCGCCTTGATCTTGATGCCGGCGACGATGCTTTCGACATAACGGCGCGTGTCCAGCAGCGGCGCGAGGCTGGCCCAGCTCTTCTCCGACATGCGGTTCCCCTCGTCGAGGATGGCGACGCCGCCGCGGATCATCGCCGACAGCAGCGGGCTCGCGACGTAGCGCAGCGACTTCGGGCCTTCGATCACCGGCTGCACGATCAGGTCCTCGGGCCGCGTGTCCACGGTGGCCTGCATAATGTAGATCTCGCGCCCCAGCCGCTGCGCGGCCGCGTAGGCGAGCGTTGTCTTGCCGACGCCCGGCTTGCCGATCAGCCGCGGGTTCATCGGGACGTCGTCCTCATCGACGACGAGCCACGCGGCCAGAAGCTGGCGCAGAGACTCCTCCTGTCCCACCCAGCGCACGGCGAGCTCGTCCGGATGAGCCAGATGAAGCGTGACGCCCTCGATCTCCACCGTCATCCCTTCCATTGTGCTAAAACCACGGGCGGGAGGCGATCGGACATGATTCGACGCTGTGCGATCTGCGGCGAGACGTCCACCCAGCCCGACAGCGGGGCGTCCACGGACATTGCGCCGCGCGACCTCGACACGCGGCCCGACGCGAGTCCGCAGGACTGGCTCGAGCAATGCCCCGCCTGCGGCTACGCGGCGCAGTCCATCGCCGAGGTCGCCGATGACAGCGTGCCGGTTCTCGTCCACGGCGCGGAGTATCAGGCGCTGCGCAACGCGCCCGGCATTCCCGGCGCCGCCCGCCGCTTCGCCTGCCACGCGCTGCTGCTCGATCGCCTGGGCTTCTTCGCCGACGCCGGCTGGACAGCGCTCCACGGCGCCTGGGCTTGCGACGACGCCGGCGACGAATCCGCGGCCCGCCGCCTGCGCGCCCGCACCATCGAGCTCTGGAAGAAGGCCAAGGCTAACGCCCAGGAGTTCATGCAGGACGAAGCCCAGGAGTTCGCCCTCGCCACTGATGTTCTCCGCCGCGCGGGCGAGCTGGCCGAAGCGCGCCACACGGCGCTCGAAGGCCTCGAGATCTACAGCCTCGCCCCGCTGCTGGAAGACATCATGCGCTTCGAGCTGGCCCTGATCCACCGCGGCGACACCGCCGCACATGCGCTCGCCGAGCTCCCGCAGCGCCGCGAAGGCGGCCAGCGCGTCACGCTTCAGTAAGACTCAATCCCCGGCATCGGGTAGTGCTTGGAGTTCCGGATCCACAGAGCAGCCGGTACGCTCAGAGCAGTTGCCGCCATCATGGCGCCGGCCAGTTCGAGCGAATGACTCGAGTCAACCACTCTCAACCGGCGCTCGACGATCGATCGCGCGCGCAAGATCTCAATCAAGACGTCGGAGCCGCCCAGGACCCTCATCGGGCTGACAGGCGGTCAAGTCTGCGGCCCTTGCGCAGACTGCGGAGGTACGTCCCGGTGTCGGCGGGTTCCGCCGCTTCAGTGCGAGTCCCGGCGATTCCGGGCAATGCCCTCTTTCGCTGCGCGGCTGCGCCAAGGCGCCTCTCCCCGGCCGCCTCCCGGACCAGTCCCGAGAGAGTCTTGCCCGCCTGGCGCGCCTGGAGCTTCAACGCCTGCCAAAGCGGCGCGTCCCGATAGAACTGTGTGCGCCCCGCGATGTATGGCTGGCATCAGTGCGGCGCCGCATGGAGTCGCGGTCCCCGTTCGCGCAACATTGCGGCGCGCAATGAAATCGGTTTCGTGACGCCGCGGGAATCGGGTTGGCTACTTCCCGTTCGTGAAGCCAAGCAGGCTCAAGTCCGGCCCGAAGAAGAACCTGATGCTGTTGGGAACGCGGCCGGATAACGAGCGCTCATAGTCGACGCCAAACTGGAATGAGGCCTTCGACGGCTTCTCTCCCTCCTGTTTGCCTTTCACCAGCCGGTTGAAACTGATGGCAAGACGGAAGAACGCGCGGTGAGGATTCGTGCGCTCCAAGTCACCTGCCGGAAGGAACCGCGAGTCGTTCCGGTACCCGGCCGCCGCATACAAAGCCGGAGTGGTGTACGACTTCTCATGGTGAATCTGGTCCATCGATTCCTGCTCGTAGAGGCGAGCCTCGAAGCCGGTCTCCCAGAACCGTGCTACGCGCCCCGTGGCGTTACGAAGGCGCTGAAGGACGACGGTTGTTTTTTGGCTCTCCGCCCCGCTCCGCTCAAGCGAATCCGTGTCGGAAAGAAGCAGTGTGTGGCCGTACCGCAGAAACGCCCCAGGCTCGGATCTGTTCACCCGCCCCGGGAACTGCACACGCCCGACGACATCCCACGTGAACCCCTGGTAATGCGTCGCGTACGCCGCCGGCTTGCCGCCGCTCGTGACGGGGTTATTCGTCGCGGGGTCGAGCACGCCGACGAGGGTCATGACCGGAGCGAATCCGAAACTGCCTCCCAGGCTGCCATCCAGAAATCCACCCCAGGGGGAGTCGTCGCCGAAATGTTCCGTCTCCCAGCGCAAGAGCCCCCTGCCTTTTGTCTCGAGCTTGGCGTCGCGCGCCGGCTTGACGGCATCGTTGCCGGTTTCCGCCCAGGTCACCCCCGTGTCGATGGCCGTGCCGATTCTCTCACGCAATTCGTAGCGCGCCATCAGGCGGTGAACCAACTCGTCGGCTTCGCGAATGGAATCCAGCTTCTCGCTGTCCTCCTTTCCCAGCGTTTCCTTCAAGTTGCGGTAAGTTCGATGAAGCCGCATCAAGTAGCGCCGGATGTTGTCCTTTGTGGCGAACCACTGTGCTCCGGCAAACGGGAGAGCCCTCAATTCGCCAGCCACGCTCACCTCGACTACGTCTCCCGTGAGCTTCGCATCCAGTCGGCCAAGATGCTCCACCAGCATATTGGCGCAATCCCGCGCCGCCTTCCGGTTGTGGTCCTGTTCCGCTTTCGGCTGACCCTTATGCGTCAGAGGCCCATACGCGAGTTTTTGGCAAACGCCGCTTTCTTTTTGCGCCACGTCCGCCCACATCCCCGGCCAGATGGCCGCGCCAAGCATGAGTATTGCCGCTCGCATTCGTCCCTCCAGTCCCATAAGCGGGAAACCGGGATCGAAGGGGACAAAAATCGTCCAATTCCCTGGGGAATCGGGCAGATCGACTTTCAGAAAGCGCGGAGATATCGCGCCACGCACTCCATCCCCGCGAAGAAATTCGGGATGTGGAACTTCTCGTTCGGCGAGTGCAGGTTGTCGTCCGGCAGGCCGAACCCCATCAGTACGCTGGGCGCGCCGAGGTGCTCGCGGAAGCTGCCCACGATCGGAATCGATCCGCCTGAGCGCATGTACACCGTCTTCGTCCCGAAGACCTCCTCCATCGCCCGCGCCGCCTTCTGAATGTAGGGGCTCGACGTGTCCACCAGCGACGGCGCGGCCGCGTGCAGCAGCTTGAACTCGGCTTTGATTCCCGCCGGCGTCGCCGCCTTCACCGCCTTCGTCAACTGCTCCACCGCTTCGTCCGGCCGCTGATCGGCCACCAGCCTCAACGAGACCTTCGCCACGGCGCGCGCCGGTATCACAGTCTTCGCCCCCTCGCCCGTGAACCCGCCGCGGATTCCATGCAGCTCGAACGTCGGCCGCGCCCACACGCGATCCAGCACGCTGTAGCCCGGCTCGCCGGTCAGCGCAATCGACCCCACCTCCTTCTTGCGGTACTCCTCCTCGTTGAACGGCAGGCTGCGCCACGCGGCCTTTTCTTCAGCCGACGGCGGCGTCACGCGCTTGTAGAAATCAGGAATCAGAATGCGCCCGTCGCGGTGCTTGAGCGCGGTGACGATCTCGGCGATCGCCATCAGCGGATTCGGCGCGGCGCCGCCATACACGCCCGAATGCAGATCCTGCCGCGGTCCCTCTGCGTGGATCTCGCCATAGACGATGCCGCGCAGCCCCGTGCAGATCGTCGGCAGGCCGGGAGCGAACATCTCCGTGTCGCAGATCACAGCCGCGTCGCACTTTACCTCCGCGCCGCGCTCCCTCACGAAACGCTCGATCGATTCGCCGCCGCTCTCCTCCTCCCCTTCGATGAGAAACCGCACGTTCACCGGCAAGCGCCCGTCGCGCTTCATCAGCCACTCGACGGCCTTGATCAGAATCCACGTCTGCCCCTTGTCGTCGCACGCGCCGCGCGCGAACAGATCGTCGCCGCGCACCGTAGGCTCGAACGGAGGCGACTTCCATTCCTCCAGCGGATCGGGCGGCTGCACGTCGTAATGCCCATAGAGCAGCAGCGTCGGCTTGCCCTCCGCCGCCAGCCATTCCCCCAGCGCCAGCGGGTGCCCGCCGCAGTCCGCCAGCCGCACGTTCTGCATCCCCGCGGTCTTCAACGCGCTTTCAACGAACGATGCCGCGCGCGCAACGTCGTCCTTGTGTTCGGGCAGGGTGCTGATGCTCGGAATTCGCAACAGTTCCTTCAGCTCCTCCAGCGCCTGATTCTTGAACCCTTCATCGATCCACATGAATCCGATACCTCGTCAGTCAGAATATCGGATCATCATGCCCGCCAACCGTCTCATCCGCGAAATGAGCCCCTACCTGCTCCAGCACGCCCACAATCCCGTCGACTGGCATCCGTGGGGCGAAGAGGCCTTCCGCAAGGCGCGCGAGCAGGACAAGCCGATCTTCCTCTCGGTGGGCTACTCCACCTGTCACTGGTGTCACGTCATGGAGCGCGAGTCGTTCGAGAACGAGCAGATCGCCGAAATCCTGAACAAGTACTTCGTGCCCGTCAAGCTCGATCGCGAGGAGCGGCCCGACGTCGACCGCGTCTACATGCTCTTTGTGCAGGCGACCACCGGAGGCGGCGGCTGGCCGATGTCCGTCTGGCTGACTCCGGATCTCAAGCCGTTCTATGGCGGTACGTACTTCCCGCCGGACTCGCGTTACGGCCGTCCCGGCTTCGGCTCCATCCTCGAACAGATCGCGGTCGCCTGGCGCACGCAGCGCGAAAAGCTCATCGCCTCCAGCGAGCAGATCCTCGGCGAGCTGGCCAAACACTCCTCCGTCGCGTCATCCGGCGCGCGCCCCGGCGAGCAGGCGCTTGAGCAGACGTTCTTCTACTTCCGCCGGACCTGTGACAAGACATTCGGAGGCTTCGGCGGAGCGCCGAAGTTCCCCCGGCCGTCTGTCTTGAACTTCCTCCTCCGCTACTGGCATCGCACGCGCGAGCAGGAAGCGCTCGACATGGCGCTGCACACGCTGGGCGAGATGGCCAGGGGCGGCATGCACGACCAGCTCGGCGGGGGTTTCCATCGCTACTCGGTGGACGAGCGCTGGTTCGTTCCGCACTTCGAGAAGATGCTCTACGATCAGGCGCAGCTTGCAATCTCATACATCGAGGCGTTTCAAATCACCGGCGAAGCGCGCTACGCCGATGTCGCCCGGGATATCTTCGACTACGTGCTGCGCGACATGACGCACCCCGATGGCGCCTTCTATTCCGCCGAAGACGCCGACTCCGCGATCGACCCCGCGCGGCCGCACGAAAAGGGCGAGGGCGCGTTCTACCTCTGGTCCTACGGCGAACTGGCCGGTCTGCTGGGCGAGGAGCGCGCGGCGAAATTCGCCAACGCCTACGGCTGCCGCGAGGACGGCAATGTCGATCACGATCCCCACGGCGAGTTCACCGGCCGCAATATTCTCTACCAGGCGGGCGGCGCCGCCGGCCTCGAAGAGTGCCGCGCCATTCTGCTTGAAGCGCGCGCCCGCCGCCCGCGCCCGCACCTGGACGACAAGATCCTGGTTGCGTGGAACGGTCTCATGATTTCCGCCTTCGCGAAAGGCGCCGCCGCTCTGTCCTCCCCCCGCTACCTCGAAGCCGCCGGGCGCGCCTCCGCGTTCATCGCCGGACGGATGTACGACCCCGCCTCGAACGCGCTCTGGCGGCGCTGGCGCAAAGGCGAGGCCGCGGTTTCCGGCATGCTCGACGATTACGCGTTCTTCGCGCAATCGCAGCTCGATCTCTACGAAGCGTCGGGCGATATCGCGCGCCTCGACTTCGCATTGAAGCTGACGCTCGCCATGCTCGAACGTTTCGAAGACAAGAGCGAAGGCGGCTTCTTTTCCACCGCGCGGAACGAGGGCGGGGAACTGGTCCTGCGTCTGAAGGACGATTACGACGGCGCCGAGCCCTCGGGCAACTCCGTCGCGATCATGAACCTCCTGCGGCTCGCGCAGTACACCGGCAGGAGCGAACTGAGCGAAGCCGCCGCAGACGCGCTCGCAGCCTTCGCCCAGCGCATCAATCAGCAGCCGGCCGCCATCCCGCAGATGCTCTGCGCGCTGATGTTCAACGCCGCGCCGAAGTCGCAGGTCGTCCTCGCCGGCCCCGATCCGGCGCCGTTCCTGGCGGCCTTCGGACGCGGCTTTCATCCGTGGACCGCGCTGTTTGTCCTGAGAGACGATCTCGATCGCGAGCGCATCGCCCGCTGGCAGCCCGCCGTCGCCGCCATGCGCCCGCAAGACGGCCGAACCGCCGCCTACGTCTGCGAGAACTTCGCCTGCAAGCTGCCCGTCACTTCGGTGGAGGACTTCGTCAAGTTGCTACAATCGGCGTAAAGAGGAGGAATCATGCCCCGCACAACGAATTTCAAAGGCGGTCCGCTCGAACTGGTCGGGCCGGAGCTGAAAGTGGGCGATCCCGCGCCTGATTTTGTCGCGGTGGACACCGGTTTGCAGCCCGTCACGCTGGCTTCCACGGGCAACGGCGTGCGCGTTTTCAGCGTCGTCCCGTCGCTCGACACCCCGGTCTGCGACATGCAGACCAAGCGCTTCAACGACGAAGCCGCGAAGCTCCCCCAGGTCAATTTCTACACCATCAGCGTCGACCTGCCCTTCGCGCAAAAGCGCTGGTGCACGTCCTTCGGCGTGGACAACGTCAAAATGGTGAGCGACCACAAGTTCGCCAGCTTTGGCGAGAACTACGGCACGTTGATCAAGGACTGGCGAATCGAATCGCGCGCCATCTTCGTCATCGACAAGGACAACAAGATCGCACACGTCGAATACGTTCCCGAGGTGGCCGAGCACCCGAACTACGACGCCGCGCTGGCCAAGGCGAAAGAGCTCGCCGGCTGATCCGGCCGTTGCGCCGCGCTACGTTCCGTACGACTGCGTCAGATAGCGCGTGATCTGGCCCAGTTGCGGCGCATCCGCCGAAAGCCCGTTGTTCACCATCCGCCTCACGAGCGCGCGGATCTCTTCCGGTTGCCGCTTGGGTTTGGCCTGGAGCAAGTTGAGCGCATGGCACTGCGAGCACTTCGCCTCCGCGATGGCGCGGGCGCCGGCATAGTCGAATTCCGCCGGCGCCGCCGGCTCCAGGGTCTCCGCGGCGCGAAGCGCCGTGCGCTGAGTCTCCTCGCCGGCAAGTTGCAGCTTCACCGAATGCTGCAATTGCGGCGACAGCGCAATCAGGTACGCCGTCACTCGCCAGCAGTCCTGCTCCCTCATCGCGTTCATGGGTGCGGTGCGCGCGGCCATGCGTTCCACCGTGTCGCGCCACGCGCGTGCTTCGCGCGGCCTCGCCAGCACGGTGCGCAGATCATGACATCCTGTGCACTGCTGCCCCAGAACGCGCCGTCCGGCCCGTAGCTCCCGCGGCGACGCCAGCGACCCCGCGCGCGCGGCGTCTTGCAGACCGGCCAGCGTCAGGCCTGCGCGGACCCGCGCCGCGCCGGTCTCGTTGAAGATGCCGCCGGACCGCGCGGTCCAGCTCTCGCGCAGCGCCACCGGCGCAGACAGCCCGATCATCACGACGGCGCTGATCATCACGAAGGTCCCGAGCGCCGGCGCCAGCACCGGCTCCATGTGCTTGTAAAACTGGACCACCAGGATCTTCAGCAGCAGCGCCGCCCCCGCCGCGATCGCCAGCGCAAGATGAACGACGCTGCGCGCGGGCAGCTCGATCTGGTAGCCCCAAAGCCGCGGAAGCATCTGAGCCATGAATGCGACGTAGATGGCCGCGAATAAATAGCCCAGCATGCGGTGCACCCTCACCAGCCGCGGCGGCGCTTCGCTCTTCAATGTGGCGTGGTCGAACGGAAAGCCCCACAGGAAGTACATCAGCAGCGTGGCCGCGCCACCCACTGCCACGAATACGATGCCGAGAACTGCATTCTCCAAGGGACCCATCTCACAGCCTCCTCTCCGTGCCCGGCCTACGCCGCGGGGCCCATCCCGCACCTTGTCGTGCCGATGAGTGCGCTTTGCTCAGAGGCGCAGGCCTGCGTTCGGACGTCTTCCACGAGCCGATGAGCTGGCCCCCGAGCCCGAGTCGGTTCCCCGCGAACGCCTTTCCTCCATTCCGGCCGCGGCGGCGATCAGCCGCCAACCAAGTAAAGTATAAACAGATCCGCTTAGCATTAAAAGGCCTTTTCCTCGTCGGGCCGCCAAGGCGGACAGTTCCTCAATTGAGCGGATCCGCAACCCGATCGGGGGAGGCGACTCAGTTCTTGCCCGGGCGCGCGGAGTCTGACGGGTCGATCAGCGCCAATCCGCGAAACAGCCGCCGGTAGAAGCCTCGATCGCGCGTGAGGAGACGGGACGCCTGCGTCGCGGCGTGCGCCCCGATCAGAAAATCGGGCAGGATGCGAGTGCGCGCGCCTCCCTGCTGGCGGTATGTGCGCATCGCGCGGCTCGCAAGGAAATGCGCCTCCCTGGTCAGAGTGTCTAAGCGGACGTCATTACTCTCGAGGAACTCGTCGCACTCTCTCCGGGCGCGGAAGTGCACGCAGAGTTCGGCGTAAACCAGGTCGCAGATGACCAATGTCCCCTCGTTCGCGGCGCTCTCCATGGCTGCCGCAGACGCCTCATAAAACTCCTCGCTCGGCCCCAGGATGTCAAGCAAGACGTTCGTGTCAATCGCCGTGATCATCTGCCTCGCACGTCCTCTATGAACTCGTCGACGGACTTGTAGCCAAGCTGCGCGAAACTCTCCTTGCACCGCCCTTTCCAGCGCGCGAGATTGAGCTTCTTGGGCGCCTTCCGAAGCATAATCCTGCCACCCACCACCTTGAACTCAACCTCGGTGTCCGGGCTGAGTCCAAACTTCTGACGGATGTTCTTCGGAATCGTCACTTGGCCGCGTTCGCCGACTTTCATACTTTTGAGTATGACTGATAATTCATACCGCGGCAAGCGGGCTACGTCCCCAGCCACAACTCGATCGGCTTTTTCACGCCGGGCGGACGGAACGGCAGCATGACCTTCGCCCCGCGGCCGGCCGAAGCGTAGCCCGCGTACAGCGCCTCCATGACGAATAGCCCGTCCTCGCCCGTCGCCTGCGGAGTCTCCAGGCCGCGCACGCACCGCGCGAAATGGCGCATCTCCTGAGGAAAACCGTAGTTCCACAGCTCCTCGTACACCGGCCACGACCACCCCTGCGTCGACGGCGCCTTCTCCACCGCGTATCCGTAGCCGGTCTCGCTGTATGTGGGCAGCGCGTTGCCCATGTGCAGGTTCGCGTACGTGAGCCCGCCCGAGCCGAACACCTCCACGCGGTCGTCCATCCCGCCGCGCTTCGCCCAACTGTTCTCCACCAAAGCTGCCGCGCCGCCTTCGAATTCCAGTATGCAGTGCGAGTTGTCCTCGCCGCGCGTCTTGTCCGCGTGAACGTACGTGCCCATCTGGCAGTACACGCTCTCCAGCTTCGGCCGCCCGAGGAACCACCAGCAGAACGCGATCCCGTGGCACCCCATGTCCATGAAGACGCCGCCGCCCGACCGCTCCACATCCCAGAACCATTCCGCGTGCGGGCCGAAGTGCTTCTCGCTCTGTTTCACCAGATAGACCTTGCCGAACGCGCCCTGATCGGCCATTTCTTTGGCCTTGACGTATTTCGGAGTGAAGTAGAGTTCCTCGGCGTAGAGCAGCAGCACGCCGGCGCGCCGCGCGGCGTCGCACATCTCCTCGGCTTCCTCGATCGTCATCGCCAGCGGCTTTTCGCACACCACGTGCTTGCCCGCGCGCGCGGCGTCCACCGTCATCCGGCAATGCAGCGAGTTCGGCGCGGTGATCGTGATCAGCTCGATGTCCGGCTCGGTGAGCATCGCGCGGTAATCGGTGAACACGCGCGGAATCCCGTACCGCCCCGCCAGCGCCGCCGCGTTCCCCGGAGTGGGCGACGCCACCGCGACCACCTCCGCCGCCTCGGGAACCATTTGAATCGACGCCGCGTGAATGTCAGCCTCGAACCCCGACCCAATGATCCCGACCTTGACCCTGCCGTTCGCCATTCGCGCACCTCCGTTCATTCGCTCCAAACGCTACCACACGGCGCCCTTGTGTTTCATAAGATGTCCCTGCCATGCGCAGACGCGACCTCCTCCTCACCCCGGCGCTCGCCGCTTTGCCGGCCGCTGCGCAGTCCCTCCCCGATGCCGAAACCATCCGCGGC
Organism: uncultured Solibacteraceae bacterium; assembly: GCA_964472745.1. Taxonomy (GTDB): domain Bacteria; phylum Acidobacteriota; class Terriglobia; order Bryobacterales; family Bryobacteraceae; genus CAYYNC01. The sequence goes on along the minus strand of CAYYNC010000036.1, from coordinate 17,308 downwards.
GGTCTTTTCTACTTCCTGCTCGGGAACGGCCTCATCACCGTGGGCGTGCAGTCTGCGCCCTCGCTCGAAGCCGGAACGCGCTGCGGACTCGTGGCGATGTCGCCGGATCGCCCCCACCGCAAGATCGGCTCGCCAGACCGCACATGGTGTTCTCACTCTCGACGCGCCCGCAATGACGCCCGACCTCGCCGCGGCGATCCTCGAGCGCATCCCTGCGCGCATGGTCCGCGACGACGGCGCCGCGCTCGAATCCAGCTTCCACCGCCCGCCCGAGACCATCGAGCTCGACCAGAACGGACAGCTCCTCCACGCGCCGCCGACGCACTGGGCCTGGACCGGCGATTTCACCCTCATCGGCGACCACTGGTCCCGCATCCTCGCCCTGGCCGATTACCCCCTGCGCCCCGCATTCCGCGGACCCGCGCCCGGTCTCGTCAACAACTCGCGCGAGTTCTGGGAGCGCTCTCAAGGTCACGGCGTCCGCGACGGCTACGAACTCGCCTCCCAGCCCTGGAACATCGCCGAGCGGCCGCTCGCCGCGGAGATGGCTGGTCCAATGAACGACGCAAGCAGCGCGCAACGCTGGCGCGAGGCCGCGGCTCTCATGAAGCGCACGTTTCTTGAAGACCCGCGCTATTCCTTCATCGAGAACGGACGCTTCATCAAGCGCCGGCTCGCCGATGGCCGCCATCACGCAACGATGGAGCCGCCGGATCGCAACGCCCTGCCGCCCGGCATGCCGCTGCGGGTCGATCCCGTGAACTACTGCGACCCCGACGCCGCCAGCGTCTTCCCCATGCTGCTCGGCATCGCCGATCCGCGCGGCGCAGCGGCGCGCGCGACGCTCGAATCGATGGAGGCGCTCTGGAACCAGCGTTGGAGCACAGGCGGCTACGGCCGCTACCACGTCACCGGCGAGCCCGATTCGCCCGGTCCGTGGCCCTTCGCCTCGCTCTTCATTGCGCGCTCCTATCTTGAAGCCGGCGACCCGGCCAAGGTCCGGCGCGTGCTGCGCGGGCTCTCGGCGTGAGCGGAATTCTGGGCGTGCGCCCCACGCCGGCGGAGCTCGTGATCCGCCCGCGCCTCCTCGACGGCTTGGACGGCCTCAGCGCAACGCTGCCGTTCAACGGCCGCACCCTGCAACTGCGCGTGCGAAGATCCTCAGGGCCGCAGTCGGCCGCAGTCGACGGGCATACCGCGCCTTTCGCGGACGGAACGTTGCGCATCCCGCGTCCCGCCGCCGGCGCCGCGATCGAGATCCGCCTCTGACGCCGCGCTACTGGTGCGCGCGCGCCGTGTCGATCTGCGCCTCCGTGACGGCCAGCCGGCGCGCGCGCGGATTCATCTCCAGCGCGCGTTTGAGCTCCGCCGCCGCGCCGGCCTTGTCGCCTTTCTCTTCCAGCACGAGCGCCAGCAGATAGCGGCCGATCACCTCGGGGTTTCCGCGCTGCGCGAACCCGCCCGCGGCCTTATCGCGGGCCGCTTTCTCCAGCTTCGCCAGCGACGCGCGATACGCGGCGTCATCCCCCGCAGCTTTCTGCGCCAGAGCCTGATAGTAGAGCCCCAGATGCGGCCGGCCGTACTTCTCCGCGAGGATTTTGCCGTAATACTCCTTTGCCTTCGCCGCCTGTCCCATCGCGGCGTAAACCCGCGCCAGGTCCCAATTCACGTGCGCGCGGAAATCCGGCGTGCGCGGCGCCACCTCGAGATTCTGCGGATACTCGCACGCCTGCTCGTAATGCGAAAGCGCGGTCTTGTAGTCCTTCGCTTCCAGCGCGCGGTCGCCGAGCCGCTTGTTCACCTCCACCCACGCATGGTGAATGCCGTAGCGGCCCTCCCAACTGCGGAAGTGACGGTTCTTCAGAACATCGTAAGCCTGCTTCAGATCGGCCGGCGTGCCGCGCTCCAGCCGCAAATCGGCGAGCCGCGCCGTGAGGTCGTCGCGCGTCTCGACCGTGCTTGCGTGTTTCTCCAGCAAGGCCAGCCGTTCCAGCGCCGGCCTCTTCAGCGCCTCGGCGGCGTCGTCCATCTCGAGCAGCACGCGCGCGTCGGAGGAATCGATCTCGAACGCCTTGCGATAAGCCTCGTGCGATTTCGCGAGGTCCTTTTTCAGATGGCGCTGCGCGTATGCGGCGTTGCGCCACGAGAGGCTCAGACGCGGGTTGATCTCCACGGCCTTCGTCCAGTGCGCGAAGCCCTCCTCGCGCTGTCCCGTCGCGTAGAGAAGCAGACCCAGCAGATGATGCGCCTGCGCGTCGGAAGGATCCTGCTTGATCGCCGACTCCAGCACCGAGCGCGCCTCCATGCGGTGCGGATTGACGTATTTCAGCGGACCGCGCCGCGCACGCGCGTAAAACGCCGCCGCCCCCGCCGCGTCCCCGTTCACTTCCCTGAAGTAGCCGCGGAAGTAGTTCACCATCGGATTCAATTCGCTGTCGGGCTTGCCCGCCGCGGCCATCTCCATCAGCGCATCGGCATCACCATACATGCCCGCGCCGAAGTACGCCATCGACGTCTCCATGTAATTCTGCGCCGCGCCGCGCATGTACCCGCGCCACTCCGCTTCCCAGGCCTCCGCCGGCTTCCTCGTGTTTCTCAACGCGAGCAGCTTCTCATAGCCGCCCATGAAGTTCATCGGGTCGAGCTCGATCGCGCGCCCGGCCGCCTCCAGCGCCCGGGCATGCTGCTCGAGCTTGCGCAGCACGGCTGCCTCAAACGCCGCGAGATCCGCGAAGTCCGCATTTTGCCGCGCTGCGAGTTGAACTTTCTCCAGCGCCTCACCCCAGCGCCCGGCCGCGGCATCCAGCTTCGCGAGATTGAAGTACGCCGGCGCGTAGGCGTCGCGCCCGTGCGTGGCCCGATAGTGCTCGTCGTAGGCGGCGTTGAACTGCCGCATCCCTTCGAGCGCCAGGCCCTTGCCGTAGTAAAGCCGCGGGTTGTCGCTGTCCCGCAGGAGCGCGGTCTCGAAGTGCGCCAGAGCGTCTTTCCACCGTCCCTGCTTCAGCGCGAGAATGCCCATCTCCGCGTTCACCCGCGAATCCTTCGGATCACGCCGCAGCGCTTCGTTGTAGTATTCGAGCGCCTGCTCCGTCCTGCGGTAGCGGTCCAGCCACTCGCCCGCGTGATAAAGCTCGTCGGAATTCATCTTCTTCGGATCGCCGGGGTTCTGCTGCCCGGGCGGCAGGTCCACTTTCTTCGGAGGCTGCTGCCGGACCTCGATCTCGACTCCCCCGCGCGGGTTGAGCACGGCGAGATGCAGATCGTACACCGTCGTGTCGCCGCTCACCGGGATCTCGACGGTGTACGGCTTGTCCGGCGCGATGTCCGCCGCCGCCTCGCGCAGCACCGCGCCCGTCTTCGCGTTCTTGAACACCACTTTGTAGCCCTTCACCGCCGCCGTCGAATACACGCCCGCGAAAGCCTTGCCGTCGCGCAGGTCGGTGTTGATGGCGAAGTCGCGGCTGGCGTTGTGGAAACCGCGCGTGTCGCGCACGGGATACCAGTAGTCGTGAGCGCGCTTCACCTCGTACGGCATCATCCAGTGGTAGTCGGGCTGGTTGTCGCTGAACACGCCGGCCTGCGGCTCGAAATACGGCCCGCCGCCTTCGGTCAGAATCGTCTCCCAGATGCGCCCCGACGGCCCCGCGCCCCACGTCCACAGCTTCTTGCCCTGCACGAGCCAGTGATTCGCGACGTGCACCGTGCCGCCCTGCGCCTTGTGGTCGTACGCGCCGAACCAGTCCGACGGGTTGTTGAACGCGAAGAAGCTGCTCGCGTTCGGCACGTTCTTCCACCAGGTGAGGTCGACGCCCTCGTGGATCGGCCAGTTCCAGAACTCGTGCTTGCCGTGCCCGGTCACCATGTCGCCGGGGTACTGCGCCTGCGCGTACTCGTTGGCGTGCGTCGCCGCCGTCGCCCAGAACTGGAAGGAGTGCTTGAGCGGCGTCGGGTTGATGAAGATGTAGTCGCACCGGATGTAGCTCCTGCCCGGGAAGATCGTCATCCCCACCAGCCAGCGCATGCGGAAGATGGGCTCGGTCTCGCCCACCCACACGGTGGCGCTGCCGTCGGCGTTCTTCACGATGCGGCGCTCCACCGGCATGAAGCCCGAAGGCCGGTGCCCGTGCGGGAAGTTCCACTCGATGCCGCCCGAGATCCACGCGCCGGTCATGCTGATCAGCCCCGGCTTGATCGTTTTCTGCCAGTACAGCCACGTGTAGCCGTTGGTCTTGTCGAGCGCCCCGTGCAGCCGCCCGCCGATCTCCGGCAGCACCAGCACGCGGATGTACTCGTTCTCCAGCCACACCGCCTTGTAGGTCTTGTCGCGCTTGTTGTTGGTGAGCGTCTCGTTCAGCGTATAGGGATAGATCTCCCCGCCCGCATCCCGAAAGATCGAGTGCACCTGCGGCGGCCCGATCTCCCACGTCGGTATGACGAGGTCCTCTTCGTACGCCTTGACCTGCGCCGCCGCCGCCGGCGCCAGAGCGAGCAGGCACACACACAGCCATCGAGTCATATCGCTCCCGAATCTATCAGACGCCCAACGCGATTGCACCCGGCCGTACTTGAATGCGGGCGCGGAGCAAGAGCAGAGTAATGGACCACGGCGGAAATCCCGTTCCCGGCACGCGTGTGGAGCTGCTGCGAATCCTCTCCGCAGGATTATGAGCCGTTCCGCGCGTCCGCTTGGCCGGGAGTTCAGCAGGTGAGCCATGCCGCCGGGCGCGGTCCGGCGGCAGTGGATATCAAACTGAACAGCCGATGAACACCAAAAGATGCGCAGCCCTGCACGCGCGCCGGGCTACGGCTCGATCCGCGTCCCCAGCATCAGCAGGAACTGCCCCATCCACGCCGGATGCGCGGGCCACGCCGGCGCAGTAACAAAGTTGCCGTCCGTGATGGCCCCTGTCATGGGCAGCTCGACGTATGTGCCGCCGGCGAGCGCGATGTCCGGCGACACCGCCGGATAGCAGTTGATCCTCTTCCCTGCGACGACTCCCGCCGCGGTCAAGACCTGCGCCCCATGGCAAACCGACGCGATCGGCTTCTTCGCGCTCGCGAAGTGCCGCACGATCTCGAGCACGCGCGGATTCAGCCGGATATACTCCGGCGCGCGCCCGCCGGGGATCACCAGGCCGTCGTACTCCTCCACGCGGATGTCGTCGAACGTCGCGTTCAACGCGAAGTTGTGGCCTCGCTTCTCGCTGTACGTCTGGTCGCCCTCGAAATCGTGAATCGCGGTGCGCACGGTGTCTCCCGCCTTCTTGCCCGGACACGCCGCGTGCACTGTGTGCCCCACCATCAGCAGCATCTGGAACGGGACCATTGCTTCGTAATCCTCCACGAAGTCCCCCACCAGCATCAAGATCTTCTTCGCAGCCATGCGTACCTCCTCTTTCGAGCCCATCATACGTTGAAGGCCACGCGGTCAGGACCTGGGGTGCGGCCGCGAAAATGTGGCCGGCGGCCCCGTAGGGCAGGATTGCGGATTGCCGCCTCCGCGATCTGATGGTCCGCGCCATTCTGACCGGACGCGTGGTCCAGCGCGGCGTCAGCTTGAGAGCGCGGGTCGAGCCGATCGACGTCGAGGCTGGAACCTAAATCTGGGGGCGGCACGTTCGCGTCGCTGGAGGAGATCGCCGGCAAGCTGCGCTTGCAGTTGACTGGCGGGAGACAGTGGCGGCTCACCAAACGCTGCTCCGGCAACGTTGATGATCCGGGTTTGCATACGGATATGGCGCTGCCGGAGCGGCCGCTCGAAATGACCTGTACGGACACAATCGAAGAAGTCGTGCGCAGGATCGCAGGCGCCGTCAGCCCGGAGAAGATCATTACCCTTCGGCTCAACGGCGCGAGGCGACATGGGCCGGACAGCGACCTCGATCTGCTCGTCATCAAGTCGGGCGACTTCGCCACAGTGAACTCACGCGGCGCATCTATCGCACCTGGGAAACGCCTTTTTCAGGTCGATATCGTCGTGGCGGCCCCAGAGGAAGTGGCGTGCTACCGCGACGAGCCTTGCCTCGCAATCTATCCCGCACTGCGGGAAGGGTATGTGGTCTACGATGCCGCGGCTTGAGCCGTCTGACGCCAGGGAGTGGATCAACCGGGCGGGGAGCAGCCTGATTCACGCGCGTGCGGTTGCGGAAGGCGTCTATCTGGAGGAATTGACGGCCGATTCCTTATCCCGGTCTGGCTGTCTTCAACGGTCCTCGCCGGCCGCGCGTCAAGCTCACCTGGTGCGAGGCCAAAGCCTATGCGCTGTGGCGCGGCGGCAACCTTCCGGCCGAGGCGCGGTGGGAGTGGGCGGCGCGCGGCCCCGAGGCCCGGCGTTGCCCGCGGGGCGGCGAGTTCATGGACGGCGCCGCGAACATGGACCAGCTCAACCTGCGCTGCACGCGTCCCGCCGGCGGCTTTCCCGCCTGACGGAGCTGGTGCGGCGCCGAAGACATGGCCCGGAACATCTGGGAATGGATGGAGGATGGCTACGAAGCGACCGCCTGCCGCCACGCGCCACTGCTCGATCCCTTCACCCCGCCAACGGACCTCTCCGCATCATGCGAGGCGGCGCTTGGGGTGGCATGCCGGCGGCAGCGCCGCGGATCTTCGCTCAGCCCGACGGATGCCCTGGCCGGCCGGCGACCGGAAAAACTCCCCCGGGGCGCGCATCATGCGCCCCGCATCGTGACGCGCATCCCAGGGCGCACTATGCCGGCTGCAACTCCACCTTCCTGCCCGCTACCGACAGGTTCTCCCTCACAAACGTCTCATCCCACAAATTCGCGCAGACCGCCGCGATATTCGGGTTCTGCAACGCCCAGATGTACGCCTTCAGCGGCGGCTTCAAGTCGCCCGGCACGATGCGGTTCACCTTGTCCACGCGCCACTGCGGGACCGGCTGAAGCGGCTTGTGGTGTGTCGCCACGGCGTGCGCCGCCTTCATCGCGATGATGCCGATGCCCTTGGCCGCCGCGTCGGCGATCGCCTGGTCGAGGTAGCCCGCGTTGATCACGTTGTAGGCCAGCATCACCGCGTCGTAATGTCCGAGCCGAGTCGCCGCGCGCAGGCATCCCGCCGGATCGGTGTGCGACGTGAACCCCAGGAACCGCGCCTTGCCCTGCCTCTTCAATTCGCGGAACGTCTCCAGGATCTCGGGGATCTCCAGCTCCTCCGCGGCCAGCGCGCCATGCGGGCACATCACGATGTCGAAGTGGTCCGTGCCCACGCGCTGCAAACTGCCCTCCACCGACTTCATCATGAACTCGCGGAACTCGCGGCTCGCCTCCACCTTGTGCGCGTAGTCGCGCGTCATCGCGTTGGCGAGAAACACCGGCGGAATCTGCGCCCTTTGCCCAGGAAAGTACTCGATGAAGTAGCCCGGCTTCTCCACCATGCGCTCGCGCGCCATCTCCTCCGCACGCCTGCGAATCGCACTCTGCTTCTCACCTGGCAGACCGTCGAAGATCTCCTTGTACTTGCGATTACGGATTCCCTGAAACCCGCTCACCTTCGTCGTCAGGAAGAACTTCATCCTCCGCGACGACGACCCGCCCAGAAATTTCCCGTAGGCCTGTTCGCACTCGCCGCGCCCGTAGGCCGACGCCATGTCGAGATAGTTCAGCCCCATCTCCTCGGCCCGCTTCAACTGCTCCCACGAATTCAGCCGGATCGGATCGCCGCCGGAGACGACTTCGCTGATCATCATCCCCGTGCGCCCCAGCCTGCGGTAGCTCATCTCCGGCTGACGGTTGCGCCACTCTTCGTTGCCTGACGCCACAAGCGGCGCCGCGGCGGAAAGAACAAACGTGCGGCGATTGATCTGCATCGGTCCCCTCTCAGACGTTGATGAAAACTATTATCCGCGCTTGCGCGCGCCCACGCCCAGCTTGCTCTTCGCGTATTCGAGGCTGCGCTCCAAATCCACGCGCTGCTGCTCCTTGAGCGCCGCCTCGATCGCCTCGGGCTGCTTGCCTTCGCCGCCGATCACCATCGGCCCGAAATACGGCCGCCCGTTATTCACCAGCTTCACGAAGCGCGCAAAGTCCCCAGCCGGCAGATTCGGATACGCCTTCCAGAACTCCGGCTCGAGATACGGCAGCACCGTGGGCGCGCGCCCGGTGATGATCTCGAGCTGCATCGCCTTGCCCGGACACAGTTCCGCGAACCGCGCCGCCACTTTCTCAATGCCGGCCGACCCGTCGCCCAGCGCCACCCACTGAAACGCGCACCCGCGCGGATGCTCAAACAGCGCGGAGTCGCGGAAGTGGCTCGTCGCGATATACGGCGCCAGGACCTCGAGCGTCAGCATCGGATCTTCCAGCACGTTCATCGGATTGCCCGTGTCGTAGCAGACTCCCGTGACGTCGCTGCCCGCCTGCTCGATGAGCGTCTTCATCTCGCGCGCCGTGAAGTCGCCGTGGTTTTCGATCGCGGCCTTCACGCCGAGGTCCTGCAACTGGCTGCGCACCGCGCGCACGACCTTCACCGTGCTCTCAATGTGCGCTTCCATCGGCAGGTTTCCGCGCCGCTCCGCCGGACTGCCCGCAAAACAGCGCATCGACTTCGACCCCATGATGCGCGCCACGCGCGCGCCGCGCAGCAGGTACTCCTCCGGCTTTCCATTGCGTGAGTTGTAGCTCTTCGTCGTCGGGCAGATGCAGCCGATGCCGGCGTCTACTGCGATGCCGCTGCGCTCCGCATGTTCCCTCACCTTGCGAAGATGCGCCTCCTCCAGGCTCTCGTACTCGTCGAGCCCCGAAATCTGCACGGTGTCGAGCCCGAGCCGCGCCGCGTAGTCGATGAGCTCGATCGCCTTCCAGCGGAACGCGCGGATGGAGTATGAGTCGTAGCCGAGCGGGGTCATGGCGACTATTGTTACGCAAGCCGGCGGTATTCGCTCGCGTAGTAAATCAGCGGCTGTCCGTCACGCGACTCCGCACGCACCACCTCGCCCAGAAAGATCGTGTGGTCGCCGCCCTCGAAATGCTCCCGCACCACGCATTCGAGCACCGCCAGGCTCCCCGCGATCACCGGCGCCCCGGTGATGCCTGGCGCCCAGTCCAGCCCTTCAAACCTGTCTCCCCGCCCGAATGCAAAGCGCTCCGACAGTTCCCTCTGCGTTTCATCCAAGATATTGATCGCGAAAGACTTCGCCGCTACGAAGTGCACGTGCACTGAGGCCGCGACGTCCACCGAGACCAGCACCAGCGGCGGATCGAGGCTCACCGAGCTGAAGCTGTTCGCCGTCAGCCCCTGCGGCGACCCATCCACTCCGGCGATCGTGGCGATGGTGATTCCAGTCGCGAATCGGGAGCAGGCGCGGCGGTATTCCGCGCTGACAACCGGGTCCGGCCGGGGAGGGCTCTGGAGGGGATTGCTTGACAAGGCTAAAAACCCAATCATATCATTGGGTTTGCGATTGCGCCGCGGACGGCTGGCGCGGTTTTTCGCAAGCATTGAAGAGGAGGCCCCCGTGATCAAGCTCGACATCGTCAACGAAGTGGTCAACCGCACCGGAATCACGAAGACCAAGGCCGAAATGGCCGTTGAGACGGTATTCGAGTCGATGAAGCGGGCGCTCGCCAAGGGAGAGCGGATCGAACTGCGCGGCTTCGGCATTTTCAACGTCCGGCCCCGGAAAACCGGGATCGGGCGCAACCCCCGCACGGGCGCGGAGGTCGCCATCCCGCCCGGAAAGGCCGTGCGCTTCAAGCCCGGCAAGGAATTGCAGGCGCTCGAATAGGGCGGCCTCTTTGTGGATCGCCATTCAGACCTCGGCGCGTGGGTGAACTGGCCGCCCGCCGCGCCGCCTCCCGCGCGCCAGGCGCCGCGGCGGCTGTGGCTTCACATCCTGCTCTTCCTGCTGACTTTCTTCACCACCACAGCGCTCGGATCGCGCCTCGCGTTCAACTTCCGCAACGACTTGCCGCCTTTTGACCTCGAACGCGACGTGCTCGTCTTCGTCGAGGTGATCCGCGATCCCTCGCAGTTCATCGCCGGCCTGCCATATTCCATCACGCTGCTCGCGATTCTGCTGGCTCATGAAATGGGCCACTATCTGGCCTGCGTCTTCTATCGCGTCGACGCATCGCTGCCGTACTTCCTGCCTGCGCCGACGCTGATCGGCACCTTCGGCGCCTTCATCCGCTTCCGCTCCGCGCTGCGCTCGCGCAAGGAGCTGTTCGACATCGGCATCGCCGGGCCTCTGGCCGGCTTCGTCTTCGTCATCCCCGCCGCGGGCATCGGGCTCGCGCTGTCGAAGGTGGCGCCCGGCATCGCCGCGCGCGGCGAGATGCAGTTCGGCACGCCGCTCTTCATGCGCCTGATTGAGTGGTGGCTGTTTCCAGGAGCCGACGCCGCCGACATTTCGCTTCACCCGGTGGCGCGCGCGGCGTGGGTGGGACTGCTCGCCACCGCGCTCAACCTGTTGCCTCTCGGGCAGTTGGACGGCGGCCACCTGATCTATTCCGCTTTCGGCGACAAGCACAAGCTGATTTCGATGATCGCGATCCTCGCGCTGGTTCCGCTCGGCTTCATGGGATGGCCGTGGTGGTGGCTGTGGGCTGTGGTGTTCTGGTTCATCGGCCGCAAGCACTTCGTCGTTTACGGCGACATCGACATTGGAAGAGGCCGCCAAATGCTGCTCGCCCTGGCTGCCGTCATCTTCCTGCTGGCCTTCATTCCCGCCCCCGTCCAGTACAATAGCGGGCAGGGTTTTGCACCCTGAAGTCCTTGGCGCGAATGAAGATCTCGGCGACCATCATCACCTTCAACGAGGAGCGCAATCTGCCGCGGGCGCTCGAAAGTCTGCGCTGTTGCGATGAGATCGTGATCGTCGATTCAGGCTCCACCGATCGCACGGCGGAGATCGCGGAGAACTACGGCGCGCGCGTGCTCGAGGCCAACTGGCGCGGCTACGCCGGACAAAAGAACTACGCCTCCGACTGCGCCGCGCACGACTGGGTGCTCTCCATCGACGCCGACGAGGCGCTCAGCGAAGACCTCGAAGGCGAAATCTGGGCGCTCAAAAAGAAAGGTCCCGAGTTCGACGCCTACACTGTGCCGCGCCTGGCGCAGTATCTCGGGCGCTGGATTCTCTATTCCGGCTGGTATCCCGACCGCAAGATCCGCCTCTTCGACCGCCGCAAAGCGCGCTGGGTCGGCGAGTACGTGCACGAAAGCGTCGTCAGTACTGGAACAGTCGGCGAGCTGCACGGCAACCTGCTGCATTACACGTGCGGGTCGCTGTCCGAGCACATCAAGACGATGGACCGCTACACGACGCTGGCGGCCGAAGAGATCGTCGCGCGGAAAAAGAAAGTGGGCTACCGCCACTTGCTGCTCGATCCGCCGTGGACATTCGTCAGGAGCTACCTCCTCCAGCGCGGATTCCTCGACGGCGTAGAGGGTTTGTCGATCGCTTATATGGCGTCGCTCTACACGTTCTTGAAATACGCCAAAGCGCGGTTCATGAGCTGATGCGCGTGCTCCACGTCGACAGCGGGCGCGAATTGCGCGGCGGGCAGCGCCAGGCGCTGCTGCTGGTGCGCGCGCTGCGCGAGCGCGGCGTCGAATGCCGCGTGCTGGCGCGCGGACCGCTGCTCGACATCGCGCGGAATGAACGGTTCGATGCGGCGGAGGTTTCTGCGCTCAGGCTGCGCGCCTGGTCGGGCGCGGCGGACCTTGTTCATTGCCACGACGCGGCCTCGCACACGCTGGCGTGGCTCTGGTCGCGCACGCCGGCTGTGGTTTCGCGCAGAGTCGCGTTTGCGGTGAAAAAAGGCCCCTTTTCCCGCAAAAAATACGCGTTTCCAGCACGTTTTTGCGCGATTTCGAACGCCGTCCGCGACGAACTGCTGCGGGCGCACGTGCCGTGGGAGAAGATCCGAGTCGTGCCCGACGCCGTCGTGTTGCCGGAGGCCGCCAGCACGCGCCAGGGGCCGCTGCTGGCGATCGCCAGCGCCGATCCGCGGAAAGGCGGCGCCGTGCTGCGCGCGACGGGCCTCCCGATCAAGTTCAGCGGCGATCTCGATCGCGATCTGCGCGAGGCGCGCATGTTCATCTACGTCACCGACAGCGAGGGCCTCGGCTCCGCGGCGCTGCTGGCGATGGCGTACGGCGTGCCCGTGATCGCGAGCAAGGCCGGCGGTCTGCCCGAAATCGTGATCGACGGCGAAACAGGATTGCAGGTCGAAAACACGGCGCAAGCGGTTTGCGCCGCGGTGGAGCGGCTCGAGAGCGACCCCGCGCTTGCGCGGCGGCTCGCGGACGCTGCGCGCGATCTGGCGGCGAGGCATTTCACCGTGGAGCGGATGGCCGAAGGCACGCTCGCGGTTTACCGGGAGGTCGCCGGATGACGGAAGCGCAATTGATGCCCTGGCTGCTGGGCGCGTTGGGACTGCTGATCGGGAGTTTCCTGAACGTCTGCATCAGCAGGCTTCCCGACGACTTCTCCATCGTGACGCCGCGCTCGCAGTGCCCGCGCTGCGGGAATGAGATCGCCTGGTACGACAACATCCCGCTGCTCAGCTTTGCGATTCTCGGCGGCCGCTGCCGTGCGTGCAAGGAGCGAATCTCATGGCGCTATCCGGCGGTTGAGTTGTTGACGGGCGCGTCGTTCCTGTGGATCGGCGCGGTCTACGGCTGGAGTTGGGAGTGCGCGAAGTGGTGCCTCTTCGCGGCGATTCTCATCGAGCTGACGTTTTCCGACCTCGAGACGCGCATCCTGCCCGACGAGTTCACCAAGGGCGGGATCGCGGCGGGGCTGATGCTTGCGCCGGTCGTTCTGATGCCGCCGGGCATCGTTTCGCTGTTCGCATCGTTCATCGCCCCAGACGGGAGCCGGCAACTGCTGTCGTTCATCGAGGCATCGGTGGCCGCGGCGGCGCTTCCTTACGGTCTCTGGCTCATCGGCCGCCTTTACCTGCGCTTCCGCGGCAAGGAAGGCCTCGGCTTCGGCGACGTGAAGATGCTGGCGATGCTCGGAGCATTCCTCGGCCTCGAAGCGACCATCTTCGCGATGGTGATTGCGTCGCTCGGCGGGTCGATCCTGGGCCTGACCTATATGAAGCTAACCGGAAAAGACTTCTCGACCTACGAGCTGCCTCTGGGCACCTTCCTTGGGGCGGCGGGATTGTTCGCCGGCGCTCTCCAGATCGCGGGGGCCAGCGGGCAATGAAGCCGCCGCGGCGGCTCACGGCTTGGCAAAAACCTGGCTACGGGCCTGCATTTCAGCCGCAGCCATGATGGGCCGGCAGGCAAGACTTGTTGGGATAAGATGGAGGGGATTCCCCAAAGAATGCAGGAGTTGCTGAAAGTCCTCACCCCCGGTTCGCGGGAGTGGGCGCTGGCCGAATCCCTCGATCCGGGGCGGCTGCCGCGGCACGTCGCCGTCATCATGGACGGCAATGGGCGGTGGGCCAGACGCCGCAGCTTGCCGCGCGTGGCCGGCCACCGCGCGGGCGTCGAGCCAGTCCGCATGACAGTGGAAACCTGCGCGCGGCTCGGCATCGGACATCTCACGCTGTACGCCTTCTCAGTCGAAAACTGGAAGCGGCCCGCGACCGAGGTCGAAACGCTGTGGAGCCTTCTGCGCCACTACTTGAAGCGCGAGATCCTGCACCTGATGAAGAACAACATCCGGCTGCGGGCCATCGGCCGGGTGGAAGCGCTCTCCGAGGATGTGCGCCGCGACCTCGAGCAAGCCGTCCGCCGCACGGAGGCCAACTCGGGGCTCACTCTGAATCTCGCAATCAATTACGGCGGCAGGGCCGAGATCGTCGATGCGGTGAACCGGCTGATCGAAGACGCGCGACGCCGAGGGATCCTCGCCCAATTGAAAGTCGACGAGGAACTCCTCGGCCGCAACCTGTACACCGCCGGCCAGCCCGAGCCCGATCTGCTCATCCGCACCTCGGGCGAGATGCGCATCAGCAACTTTCTGCTCTGGCAGATCGCCTACGCGGAGCTGTACGTCAGCGAAGTCTGCTGGCCCGACTTCGACCGCGCGGCGCTGCTGGAAGCCCTGAGCGCTTACCAGAAGAGAGACCGCCGTTTCGGCGGCCTCGCCGCACCCACGGCCCCGGAGGCCGAACTGGCGGCAGTCAGCGCGGCCACGCGATGAAGCGCCTTATCACCGGACTGATCATGGTCCCGGTGTTCTTCTATTTCGTCGTCCTCGCGCCGAACTGGCTCTTTCTCGTGGCGCTGGCGTCCGTGGGCGTGCTCTGTCTCTACGAGTACCTCGGCATCGCGGCGGCGACCTTCCCGCACGCGGGCGATCTGCGGCGCAACCCCCTCGGCTACGCGGCCGGCCTTTTCCTGCTGGTGCTGCCCAACCAGGAAGCGATGTTCCTGACGCTGCTGGCGCTGCTGGCGATGCTGCTTTCCTTGCGGCTCCGGGATCTCTCCGCCGTGCTGCCCGCCAGCGCGTCGCTCGTTTTGGGCGTGGTCTACATCTTCGGCGCCTGGCGCTGCGCGACGCTGCTGCGCGCGATAGACGCCTGGTGGCTTCTTTTCGCCCTGGCGATCAACTGGCTGGGCGATTCCTTCGCCTACTATTTCGGCCGCGCGTTCGGGCGACACAAGATGGCGCCGTCGATCAGCCCTGCGAAGTCCTGGGAGGGCGCCGCGGCGTCCGTCATCGCGGCCATTGTGTTTGGCGGCTTGTTCCTTCATTGGAGGTTTCCGTCGCTGCCGCTCGTTCAAATCGGCGTGCTCTGCGCCGCTGCGAATCTCTCGGGACAGCTTGGCGATCTGGCCGAATCGGCGATCAAGCGCGGCGGCGGCGTCAAGGACAGCGGCAATTCGCTGCCCGGTCACGGCGGCTGGCTCGACCGCGTGGACTCCAGCCTGTTCTCCGTTCCCGTGGTTTACTGGCTATTACAGCAGCCGTGGTTCCAACGATGATCTTCGACGCGCTGGAGTTCGCCGCCGCAGCCCACCGCGGGCAGTACAGAAAGGGCACGCGCATCCCATACATCGTGCATCCGCTCGGCGTTGCCCGCACGTTGATCGAGCTGAATTGCGCCGATGAGGTCGTCGTCGCCGGCTTGCTGCATGACACGGTGGAAGACGCCGGCGTCACGCTCGAAGAGATCGAATCGCGCTTCGGCAGCCGCGTGGCCGTGCTGGTGAGCGGCGCGTCCGAACCGGACAAGACCGCTGTCTGGGAACAGCGCAAGTCACACACGCTGGACATCCTGAGGGAGACGCCGGACACCGAGCTGCTCCTGCTCTCCTGCGCCGACAAGTTGGACAACATTCGGGCGCTACGCTCCGACCTCGGGCGCGTCGGCGAGGAGGCGTTCACTGTCTTCAAGCGCCCGCGCGACAAGCAGCGCTGGTATTACGAGTCGCTGGCCAGGGTCTTCGGCGACCGCCTGATGGACGGCCCGGGCCGCGGGCTGGCCGCGGCGTTTTGCGGCGAAGTCCGGGCCGTGTTTGGAATGGATGGCGACGGCAATCAGTGAATCATCCGGCGCTTGCGGGCCAGGAAATCCATCAGCAGGTATTGTCCCAGGTTGTAGGGCGTCGTGAAATACGCCTTGCCCTTGCAGAGCGCGGTCACTTGCTGGACGAACTGCACCAACGAGTAGTCGCTGGCGAGCATGAAGGTGTTGATCAGGATGCCGGCGCGCTTCGAGCGGCCCACTTCTTCGAGCGTGCGGCTCAAAACGAACGGGTCGAGCCCCATCGGGTTCTTGTAGATGCGCCCGTCCTCCATCGTGAGGGCCGAGGGCTTGCCGTCGGTGATCATGATGATCTGGCGCATGTCCTTGCGCTCGGCGGCGAGGATCTTCTGCGCCAGGATCAGGCCGTCGCGGGTGTTGGTGTAGTACGGGCCCACCTGCACGCGCGCGAGTTCAGACAGGCGCACCTCTTCGGCGGTGTCGTGAAATAGCACCAGGCGCAGCGAATCGCCGGGATACTGCGTGCGGATGAGGTGCGCCAGCGCCAGCGCCACTTTCTTGGCGGGCGTGAAGCGGTCTTCGCCGTAGAGGATCATCGAGTGGCTGCAATCGAGCATCAGCACCGTCGCGCAGGAGCTCTGGTATTCGCCCTGGTGGACGTGCAGGTCTTCGTAGTCCATCTCCACCTGCACTTTCACGCCCTCGCGGCGGAAGGCGGAAAACAGCGTCGCGGAGATGTCGAGGTTCAGCGTGTCGCCGAACTCCCAGCGCTTCGAAGGGCCGCTGGATTCGATGCCCGTGGCCAGTTCGCGCGTCTCGTGCGCGCCGAAGCTCGAGCGGCCGAGCGCGCCCAGCAGGTCCTTGAGCGTCTTGAAGCCGAAGAAGTCGATCGCCTTGTCGGTGACCTCCACCTTCAACTCGCCGCGCGGCGTCTCCTTGCGGCTGATGTAGCCTTCCTCTTCGAGCCGCCCGGCGAGCCGCTCGAGCACCTGGTCAAGCTGTTCGGGCGTGAGGTTCTGAAGCTTCCGGCGCACCTCCTCCGCCTGCGCGGGATCGAACAGCTCGCCGGATTCGAGCGCGCGGCGCAGCGCTTCCTTCAACTGCTCCATCGTGCGCTCGCTCAGCTCGGTGAAGCCGTAGTAGTCGCGGTTGAAGCCGCTTTCGAGCAGGAAATCGGCGAGCGCCTGGGCGAGATCGGCGCCGGAGAGACCGAAGTCGTCACCCGTGTAGCGCGTGTAGCGGATGCGTCTCATAGCCGTGCGGTCAGTTGAAATTGCGGCGCCGGTCCTTGCGGCGCGGCGCTCGACATTCGAAAATGCGCTTTCGGGCAGCGAAATCAGCATCCGCTGGCTGACGGCGCTGCGCTTGTCGATGCGCTTGTCCTTGCGCGGAGCGAAGGCCAGAGTCAATTCGTTCACCGCTGCGAGTCGATCTCGTGAAAGCCTTCTCATTGGCCGCGACAGTTGCATTTGTGCGCTAATGGCCAAGCTTTTCGCTAGATCTTCGCGGCACTTACCTCCGGTATTGGCAGAACATCCACCTAAACAGACCTTGACATCTGCATATCTGTGATCTAAACCTCCCGTAGCCGCGGATTCATCCGTCGGCAGAAAGGAGAAGCGATGAGGCTATTACTCCCATTGGTCGTGGCTTTTGCTGTCTCTTCGGCATCCGCGCAGGCGCCATCGAACGCTTCGAACATCGTCAAGACACGGATCGTGGTCGATGGTTCTAAGGAGCCCGATAAGGTTCCTGACGCGGCCGCTCTTCTCATGCTCTACAAACTGGTTGCCGACGACTCCTCGAACGGCCTGACTCTACGGGCGAGAACGTCGTTTCTTCGCCTCCCCCGCCCCACGATTTTCTTGGACACTGATTTGAGAGAAGGAGAGTCAGCA
>CAYYNC010000035.1:24476-66539 GCA_964472745.1 uncultured Solibacteraceae bacterium | reverse complement strand
TTGCCAAGGTTGATGTCGCGGGTTCGAATCCCGTCTCCCGCTCCAAACCCACCGTTCGATTCGCCTCCGCGCCCCTCGCCCGGTGACATAATGGCGGCATGCAACGCCGCGACTTCCTCGCACTGTCCGCCGCGCTTCTCGCCCCCACGCTTCCCGAGCACAGCCAGACAGTCCGCGCCTTCGGACTGGAGTGGGAAGTGATCGACGCCGGCGACTGGAAAGTGACGCGCGAGGGGGCCATCGAGACATTGGAGCTGGCGGTGGCGCGCCCCCAGGAGAAGAACCCCCGCGCGCCCATCCAATACGCGCTCGCCCGCACCGAGCCGCTCTTGCGCTTCACGATGGATGTCGAGGTGAAGCCCGGCCTCGACCGAAACAGGCCGGGCCACCTTGTTGTCGTCTACGCGTGGCGCGACTACACCCACTTCAATTACGTGCACCTCTCGAGCGACGCGGCCAGGGAACAGCCGGTCCACAACGGCGTCTTTCATGTCTATGGAGGGGACCGCGTGCGCATCAGCAACGAAGAAGGCGACCGCTCCTTCAAAGAGGCGGCCTGGACTGCTTTGCGCATCGGCTACGATGCCTCGACGGGACTTGTCGAAACCTGGGTGAACGGATCGAAGAACCCCTCGCTGCGGGGCTGTGACCTCAGTCTCGGCGCCGGCCGGATCGGGCTCGGCTCGTTCTTCCACACGGGCGCCTTCCGCAACTTTCGCCTGAAACGCGCATAGTGCTGCTATCCTGGGATTTCCCCGGAAATCCCATGCTTCTGAAGATCCTGGCCCACCCGATCTTTGTCAACCTGAACTTCCACATGCCGCTGATGGTCGATCTCTCGCATCCGCTCATCCTGCTCACCGGCGAAAACGGCTGCGGCAAGTCGACGCTGCTGCACTCGATTTACTATGCGCTGCGCGGCGATGAGATCGACGGCTACATCTACCGGCTGGAGAAGAAGCCCGAGATCCCGAAGGTCTTCCTCTTCGACGCCGAGCAGCACAACCCGCGCATGCACCTGGAGCTGTTCGAGAACAATCCCCAGATGAAGGAGTTCGTCTCGATGGCGAGCCACGGACAGGTGATGCTCTCGATGTTCCGCGAGACGTTTCCGTCCCTGCCCGATGGCACAGTACTGCTGCTGGATGAGCCCGAAATGGCGCTCTCGTCCTCCAACCAGCGCCGTATCGTGAAAATGCTGATGGAGCTGGTGGACCGGAAGAACTTCCGGGTGATCTGCGCCACCCACTCGCAGATTCTCATCGACGCGCCCGAAACCTACGTCATCACCCTCGACAACTACATCAACCGGAACGTGATCCCATCCGACCTCGGCGTGGAGGGCTCGAGCACAATCCAGTAGAATCGTAGCCGGGAATGGTCCGCGAAACGCTCCACGACTACTTCCGGACCGTCGCGGGCCTCGAGGGCGAGTACCTCGTCTACGACGACGGCTTCCGCCCAAGAAGCTACACGTATCGCGACGCGGCGCGCGCTGCGCGCAACTTCGCGGCGCAACTTGAACAGGCAGGCATCGGCCGCGGCGACCGCGTGATCATCTGGTGCGAGAACCGGCCGGCCTGGGTTGCCGCATTCTGGGGCTGCGTGCTGCGTGGAGTCGCCATCGCGCCTATCGACGAGCGGCATTCAGTCGAGTTTCTGGAGCGCGTCGAGCGCATCACGGCGCCCAAAGCCATCCTGCTCGGCGACGAAGTAAAACTGCCGCCGCGTGAGGGCGGCCCGCCGGTCTGGCGGCTCGCGAAGCTCGACTGGACGAGCGAGCTGGATTACACCGAGGCGCCGGCCTCGCCGGACGATGTCTGTGAAATCCTCTTCACTTCAGGGGCGACCGCGGACCCCAAGGGTGTCGTCATCACGCACCGCAACATCCTGGCCAACATCGTGCCCGTCGAGCGCGAGGTCCTCAAGTATCGCAAGTACGCGAAACCCTTCTCCCCGATCAGGTTCCTCAATCTACTGCCGCTGAGTCACATGTTCGGCCAGGCGATGGCGATCTTCATTCCGCCGATGATCTCAGGCACAGTGATCTTCCAGCGGAGCCACCAGCCGCGGGAGATCGTGCAACAGATCAAGACGCGCCGCATCTCGGTGCTGGTCTCTGTGCCCAAGACGCTTGAGGTGCTGAAGGAGTACCTCATCGGGGCGGCCCCGGAAACGGCTCGGAAAGCCCCCCCGGGCGAGAAGTTCTGGAACCGCTGGTGGCGCTACCGGCGCGCGCACCGGATGTTCGGCTTCAAGTTCTGGAGCTTCGTCGTGGGAGGCGCCGCGCTCGATCCGGACCTTGAGGAGTTCTGGGGCAACCTGGGATTCGCGGTGATTCAGGGTTACGGGCTCACGGAAGCAGCGCCGATCGTCACGCTGAACCACCCGTTTCACGCCAAGCGCGGCACGGTGGGATCGCCGATCGCAGGCGTCGAGATCAGAATCGCGGACGACGGAGAGGTGCTCGTCCGCGGCGGCAACGTGACCGCCGGCTACTTCAACAACGCCGAAGCCACGGCCGAGGCCTTCGAAAACGGTTGGTTCCACACCGGAGACATCGGCGAGATCGACGAAAGCGGACGCCTGCGCATCAAGGGCCGCAAGAAGGAGATGATCGTCCTCGCCGACGGCCGCAACGTCTTTCCGGAGGACGTCGAGCGCGTCGTGAACGCGATCCCGGGCGTGCGGGAGAGCGCTGTCGTCGGGATCAAGGCGGACGGCGGCGAGCACGTGCATGCCGCGCTTGTCATGGACGACGCCGAGCTTGCCGAAGATGTCGTGCGGCAGGCCAACGCCGCTCTGGAAGAGCATCAGAAGATTCGCAGCTACACCGTGTGGCCGGAGCCGGAGCTGCCGCGGACCGAAGGCACCCACAAGTTGAAGCGCCGTGAGATCCGCCTGCGCCTGGCGGGTGAGTGGAAGCCTCCCGCCGCTGGCGCCGCGCCGGGGGAGGGCGTGGAATCGCTGCTGGCGAAGTGGAGCGCGGGCCGCAAGATCGATCCCAACACCTCGCTGGATGACCTCGGCCTTTCCTCGCTCGATCGCGTGGAGCTGCTGGTGGCGCTCGAGCATAAGATCGGGGCGCAGCTTGATGAGAGCGTGCTGGCCAACGCCAGGACGGTCGCCGATCTCGCGGCGCTGGAGAAACACCCGGACCGGATCTCGTCCCCCCCGGAAGAGTTCAGATTCCCCACGTGGGCCCGCACCAGGCTGGCGCTCTGGCACCGCATTGTCCATCTCAATTTGTGGATTCTGCCGCTGGCCCGCCTGTTCGCCTGGGTGCGGGTGGAAGGGCGTGAGAACCTCTCCAAAGTGCATGGTCCGGCCATCATCGCAGCCAATCACCAGGGTTACTTCGATGCGCCCATTGTTTTCATCGCTATGCCCTGGAAGTGGCGCCACCGTCTGGCGCCGGCCATGCGCAAGGAGTTCTTCGACGCGTGGTTTCATCCCGAGCGCTTTCCCTGGCGCCGGCGCCTCACCAGCGGCCTCAACTACCTGCTCTCCTGCCTGCTGTTCAATGCCTTCCCGATCCCGCAGCGCGAAGCCGGCACGCGCCGCACGCTGCGCTACATCGGTGAATTGGTGGCGGAAGGCTGGGCGCCGCTCATCTTTCCGGAGGGAAAGCACAGCTACGACGAAACCGTCGGCGCGTTCCAGCCCGGCGCTGCCATGATTGCAGCGAAGCTCGGCGTTCCCGTCATCCCGGTTCGCATACGCGGCTCGAACCGCGTTTTGCATCCGACGTGGCGCATGGCCCGCCCGGCGCGGGTGCTTGTCAGAATCGGCGAGCCGCTGACGTTGGTAGGAGACGACTACGCCGCGCTCGCCAAGGTGCTTGAAGAGCGCGTCAAAGCGCTGTAACCTGCTTGAGTCGATGCGTTTGTGCTTGACGAGCTCCGCCTTGCTGGTTCTGGCCGTCTGGCCGTTGCCCGGCCAGAACGACCGTGCGCGCGCCCGCGAGGCCTTCGAGCGCGGCGTGAAAGACGAGATGGAGGGCCGCCTGGACGCCGCGCTGGCTGCGTATTCTGATGCAATCCAGGCGGATTCTTCGTTCTTCGCCGCCCGCCGCGCGCGCGGCGCGCTGCACCTGCGCGAGAAACGGTACGTTGAGGCCGCCGCCGATTTCGAAGCCGCGCTCCGCCTGATCGAGGGAGAGATTGAGGCGGTACGGCTCCTCCACCAGGCGCGCAGCGCCGCCAACCCTCCCGAACCGCCGCCCCAACCTCACGCCCTGGAGCCCGGTCCGGCGCAGCAACCGTCCGTGCCGGCCGGCTCTAAACCCTCGGAGAACCTCCAAAGCGCCGGGCGGCCCGCCGCCCCGCCGGGTTCCAAAGCCGTGGGAATCACCCCTCAACCGGCCGGGGCGGCGATTCAAACGGCGCCGAAATCCGCTCCGCTCGCGGGCCCGCGAGCCGCAGAACCTCGCCATCTCGCGGGGCGCGCGGCGATTCGGGCGGGCAAGCTCCAGGAGGCCCTTGTGGAACTGACGGCGGCCGTCGAGTTGGACCCGCGCCATGCGCTGGCATGGAACGCGCGCGGCTATGTTCACTTGCTGCTGAAGCAGCCGGAGAAGGCGCTGGAAGACTTCAACAGGGCCCTCGAGATCGACCCGGATTACCTCAATGCGCTCGTCAACCGCTCCGAGGCGCGCCGCCGGCTGGGCGACAGGCAGGGCGCAGCCGCCGACGCCGCCCGCGCGCAGGAGATTGCCGGCAAGCGCTGATCAGTCGAAGCGTACGATCACCGGACCCAGCAATCCGCCGGGGAGCGCGGGCTGAGCGCCCATCCGGTTGCCCCACAAGTTGGCCACTCGGACCTCGAGCATGTTGCGGCCGTCCCGCAACTTTCCCGAAACGTCGACGCAGCGCGACGGCAGGAAGACGACTCCCGCACTCGCCCCGTTCAGCAGCACCTCGGCCGACTGCTCGACGCGGCCGAGGCAGATCTCGGCCCGGCGCGTTTCCGGCGCTTCGAACGAAGTCTGGTACGATCCGATGCCCGCGAACGTTTTCAGATCGGGCACGTCGGGCCAGTTCTTCAGCTCGCGCCACTCGGATGCGTAATAGAGCGTGCCGTCGGTCTTGAACCACCACGGGCCCTTGACCTCCACGCTGCGCGCCATGCTCTTTTCGCGCGCCGGGCCCTGCATCAGGCCGCGGCCGCCCATCCCGTAGAGGATGACCGCAGAGGCCCACGGCCCCAACGTGAGCTCTCCGCCGGCGAAGGGGCGCCGTTCGCCTGTCAACGGGTCCCAAACCTGCATCGGACCGCGCGCATCGCGCAGCGCGATCTGCGCAGTGCGCTCTTCGCGATCCGGATTGGCGATGAAATACCAGCCCACCCCGCCGCTGATTCGATGCACGGCGCGGAATGACGCGCCTTCCGATTTGAAGTCCGGCCCGATGCGGGCGTCCAATATTCGCAACGCCTCCTCCGGGCTCGCGGCATCGATGACGGCGCCGCCCGCTCTCGCGAAAGCGGCCGCCCGCCGCCTCAAAGCGGCAGGGGCTCTGCCGGAATTCGCCAGCAGCAGCGCCCGGTACCGGCTGGGAAGCGCGCCGTCTCCCACGATGTCGAATCGGTATCCCGCCTTGGCGAGCGTTTCCGCCATCGCGGGCGGTAGCCCCGCATACGCGGCCACGCCGGCCGCAATCGCGCCGCTCTGCATTAAATAGTTCACGCGGGCGATGTACTTCGCCAGCGCGTGGTAGTGCGGCCACCACGTCTGGTTGTGATTCATCGGCATCCGGGCGCCGGAGAGCTGTCCAGGTTTGCCGAGCGAGCGCGGCGAACTCGGATAACCGTTGTTCTTGATGTGATTGAACCCATCGAGATACAGGGCGTCGCAGGCCGCTTTCAGCGCCGCGAGCGTCACCTGGAAGGGAGGAACGGGCAACCTGTCGCAGCACTCCGCTGCCGCGACGGCTTCCCTCGCTCCTCCGGCGCCGCCGCCGGCCAGCACGGCGATGCCCCGCTTTTCAGCCTCTCTCGATATAGCGGCGAGCCGCCACCGCCATTCGCCGGAATCGAGCGCCGGGCCGGCCGCTTTGATCTCAACGCCCCCGATCCCGGCGAGATCCATCTGCTCGAGCTCCCACGCGAGGTCGCTTTCACTCGCTGCACTGCCGGACCACCACCACAGCATCCACGGCCGGTATTGTTTCGGAGGATCCTGAAACAACGCCGGATCCGGGGGCGCCGCGATGGCTGCCGACGCCACGAGCAGAATGCGGAGAGCGCGGTTCATGCTCCGGCCAGCCGCATCGCCGGCGTTTTCCCGTAAGTGAGCCGCCTCCACACCCACTCCATTGGACCGTAGCGCCGCCGCGCCATCCACCAACTGCTGTAGAGCGCCTGAACGGCGAAGATCCCAATCGAGATCAGCAGCGTGCCCGCCGGCCCGATCTTGCCGAACTGCCGCAGGCCGTGACTGTAGAAGATCCACGTGGCGATCGCCGGCTGCATCGGGTAGTTCGTCAGCGGCATGCTTCCGGTGAGCGCGAGAGCGCGGAATCGCCGCTGCCATTGCGGCCGCATCGCAAGCAACGTCAGGCCGGTGGCGTAGAACATGCAGAAGGCGGGCCGCGCGAAGCTGTAGAGCATGCCGGCGAAGAAACCGCCCCACGTGGGCCGCGAGCGATCCGCCACCATCATCCCCGCGGCGAACCCGAATGTGCACACGGCGCCGATGCCCAGGCCCCGCCACATCACACGCTTGATGAACTCAACCGCCTTGTCCGCCGGAGTCCGGCCCCATGCCTCGCCCGCGTGCCGCAGCGCGATGGGCTGGGCGGACGCGGACATGTTGATGTCAAGGATTCCACACAGCGCAAATGCGCGCAGGATGTCGAGGACCGCGTTCCTCTCCTCGGGCGCGGCGGGCGCGAACCGCTCAAACGCGGCAGGGACTGCGCCGGCCATGGTCCATTCTAGGCTCGAAAAGTGTCGCCTGTTCGTCGCTGCCAGGCATCCAGCTTCTTTCGGAGTCGCACGGTTTGAGCGGCGGCGGCCGGAGCGCCGTACAAATTGTTCATCTCGAGCGGATCGCGGTTGTGGTCGAACAGCATCGAGCGGTCCGTGTCGTGAAGGACCAGTTTCCAGCCGTCCTCCGTAATCACCGTGCGGGCATTGGGGCCGGCCTTCTCCGATTCGCTCGTCCATTCGAGGAAGACGTCGCCGTCGCGCCTGGCGGTCCCTTCGAGCGCCGGAATCAGGCTCTGGCCCGGCAAGCCTTCCGCGGCCCCCTTCTTGCCCATCAGGTCCAGCAGCGTCGGCACGATGTCGATGTGGCTCACAGGCGGCCGGAAGCGCATCGAACGCTGGTTTCGGAACGGCGCCCGGAGCAGGTGCGGCACGCGGCAGGCCTCTTCGTACATCACCTGCTTGGCGGCCAGCGTGTGCGATCCCATCATTTCGCCGTGGTCGGAGGTGTAGACGATGATCGTGTTGTCCATTGCCCCCGAGGCCTGGAGCGCCCACAGAATGCGGCCCACCGCCTGATCCACCAGCGAGCAGAGACCCGCGTAGTTGCGCTGCACCCGGCGCCATCCGGCCTCGTCGGCGAGCGATTCTCCCTCAATGCCGCCCTTGACGAAGTCGGCGCGCCGGCGCTTGTACCATTCCGGCTCGCCGCTGGCCGGAACGCCGGGATAGTTCTTTGGCGGCGGCGCTTCATCCGGCTCGTGCAGATCGTTCAGCACGCTCGAGAAAGGCGTGTGCGGCTCCAGGAAATTCACGTGGAGCAGCCACGGGTCATTTCGGTGCTTGAGGATGAAGCGCGCCGCTTCGTTGGCGAGGTACGACGGCTTCGTGTGTTCGATCGGCAGCTTCGTCGCGAAGCGGCGCGTGAAGTCGTTGTTCTTCGCATCGTCGGGCTTGTAGCCGAGGCCGGCGAGGAACTGGTGGTAGCCGCTGCGCGCGTTGCGGTCCCGGTTTGGCGAGTAGTAGTTGCGATAGATGCCGTCTTCGATGGCGGCCCACTCCTCAAAGCCGCGCTGCGGGAAGATCTCGTCGCCGAGGTGCCACTTGCCGAAATAGCCCGTCCGGTACGCGGAATCGGCGAGCAGCTCCGGTAGAGTCTTCGCCTCGCGTTTCAGCGCGATATTGTTGCGCACGCATCCGTTCTGGTGCGGCCAAAGTCCGGTGAGCACCGACGACCGGCTGGGCGTGCAGACCGGCTGCGTCACATACGCGCGGTCGAAGACCACGCTCTCGGAGGCCAGCCGGTTCATGTTCGGAACGCGGTACCGCGGATTCCCGTAAGCCCCCATCGTGTCGGCGCGCTGCTGATCGGTCCACAGGAAGAGCAGATTCGGCTTGTCGCCGGCGGGGCGCCTGGCACCGAGGAGCAGGCCCGGGGCGGCGGTCGCGGAGGGTAGCACTTTGATCAGGTCGCGTCGTGTCACGGCACTGAAACCTCTCTCCCTTATACTGGAGGGAGATCACGGTCAGGAGTCCTTTGTGCGAATTTCCAAACCTCTCATTCTAATCGCAACCATTCTGCTCATTGTTGGCATCGCTGTCTCCGGACAGTCCCTGGCGGGCCTCGGCGCCATCAACGGCGTCGTGAAAGACGCCACCGGAGCGATTGTTCCCGGCGCCAGGGTGGTGGTTGCCAACCCGCAAACCGGCCTGCGCCGCAATCTCGAATCCAACGAAGTTGGGCTCTTCTCGGCCCCTTCGCTGACGCCCGGCTCCGGCTATGAGGTCAGTGTCGCCAAAGAAGGCTTCGCGCCGTACACCGCGAAGGACATTCAGATTCAAGTTGGCCAGAACGTCACGCTGACCGTTGTGATGCAAGTGCAGCAGCAGGTGCAGGAGATCACAATCACCGAAGCGACTCCGCTCGTCGATTCCACTAAGACCGGCGTCTCGCAGGTGGTCGACGACAAGCAGATCAGCGAGCTGCCCATCAACGGCCGCCGCGTGGACACCTTCGTCCTGCTCACGCCCGGCGTCACGGAGGACGGCACATTCGGCCTGCTTACCTTCCGCGGCATTCCCGGCGGAAACGCCTTCCTCACCGACGGCAATGACACCACGCAGCAGTACTACAACGAAAACGCGGGACGAACGCGAATCTCCTCGAACCTCTCACAGGACGCCGTTCAGGAATTCCAGGTGCAGTCCAGCGGCATGACGGCCGAGTTCGGCAGAGCCGCGGGCGGTAGCGTGAACACGGTCACAAAATCGGGAACGAACGACACTCACGGAACCGCCTACTGGTTCTTCCGCAACCATTCGCTGAACGCGCGCGACCGCTACGCGCTGACGAACCCGAAGGAAGTTCGCCACCAGTTCGGAGGTTCGCTCGGCGGCGCCATCCGCAAAGACAAGCTCTTCTACTTCCTCAACACCGACGTCACGCGGCGCGATTTCCCGCTCTACTCGACGGCGCAGAACCCGCAGCTCTTTACGCCGGACGGCCGTTTCATCGGCCAGTGCGCCGCGCCGGCGACGGCTCAGCAGTGCCAGAACGCGATCGGGTATTTCTCGCGCTTCTTCGGCATCATCCCGCGCACGGCGAATCAGGAGACTTACTTCGCGAAGCTCGACTTCCGTCCGAACGAATCGCACTCCCTCTCGCTCTCTTTCAACCTGATGAACTGGGTGTCGCCCAACGGCATCCAGACCCAGGCCTCGCTGACGACAGCCGCCGGCGTCGGCAATAATGGCGACTCCACGGTCCGCCATCGCTTCGCGCGGCTCGCTCACACCTGGATCCTGGCGCCGAACGTCGTCAACGAATTCCGTTTCGGCTGGTTCAAGGACCGTCTCTACGACACCCTGAACCCTGAGCTGGCCCCGCCCAACGGCTTGCTGGGCCAGCTTTCGGTGCAGGGTCAGGGCAATCTCGGCGTGGCCACCTTCCTGCCTCGCGTTCAACCGACCGAAGACCGTTTCCAGTTCGCCAACAACCTTACCTGGCTGAAGGGCCGGCACAACTACAAGTTCGGATTCGACTTCGCCCACGCCCGCGATCAGATCGACCTGCTGAACGAAGGCCGCGGCAGCTACACCTACGACACGTTTACCAACTTCGCGCTGGACCTGACCAACCTCGACGGCGGCAAGAGATGGCAGCGCTACAGCCAGACCTTCGGCGACCCCTACATTAAGTTCTACGTGCGCGACTTCAACTTCTTCGCGCAGGATCAGTGGCGCCTCGCATCGCGCCTCACGCTGAACTACGGCGTCCGTTACGAGTACGCTCAGTTCGCGCAGCCCAAGATCTCCAACCCCCATTACCCGCAGACCGGAAGCATCAACCAGCCCGCCACGAACTTTGCGCCGCGCGTCGGCTTTGCCTACTCAATTGACGACGCCGGCAAATCCATCATCCGCGCCGGCTACGGCATCTTCTTCGCCCGCATGCCCGGTGCGCTCATCGGAAACCTGATGCAGAACAATGCCGTGGTGCAGAAGGCGGTCACGCTCCAGAACACCGCGGCGGATCGCGCCATCGGCCCTGTGTTCCCGGCCTTCCTGCCCGCCATCGACCGCCCCGCCTCGGGGACCGTCAGCCTGGGTTTCGCCACGCCGGATCTGGCCACGCCCTACACACAGCAGTGGGATTTCGGCTATGAGCGGCAGCTTGCGAAGGACCTCGGCGTCACCGTCTCCTATCTCGGCAGCCGCGGCGTGAAGTTCTTCCTGGCCCGCGACCTCAATATCGGTGCGCCTGGCGCACCGGTGACGTACTCCATCCGCGACGCCAACGGAAACCAGGTTGGCGTCTACTCGACTCCCACGTACCGGTTCGCAAACCGCGTGGATACGAGGTACGGGCGGGTGTCCATTCTCGAAGGCGCCGGCCAGACCTGGTACAACGCGCTGGTGATTCAGGTCCGCAAGCGAGGCCGGTACATGCAGGGCAGCCTGGCCTACACCTGGTCGCACGCGCAGGATCTGAATCAGGGCGCCGGGAACAATAACCTCTTCATCTCTTCCGACCCCGTCCGCACGCTTTCGCCGGTGAACTACCGCGACGAGAACAAAGGCACGTCGCCGCTCGACCAGCGGCACCGCCTGGTGATGACCGGCATCCTCATGATGCCGCAGTTGAAGAACGCCGGAACGGCGCTCAAGACGCTCGCCGGCGACTGGCAGTTGTCGATGATCGCGACCATCGCCTCGCCGCGTTATGACACCCCCCAGTTGGCGGTCATCGGCACTCCCTTCACGGGAGCAGCCTGGAACGGCTCGCTGAACGGCTATGACGGCGACCGGCGGGCGCCGTTCGAAGCCCGCACGTCGATTCCGATCGACTCGGTGGCGCGCATGGACGCCAGGTTGAGCAAATACTTCCGCCTCACCGAGCGGCAGCGGCTGATGCTCGGCTTCGAGGGTTTCAACATCTTCGGGAACGTGAGCGACACCTCGGTCAACAACCGCGCTTATGAGGCGCGCAACGGAGTCATCACCCCGGTGGTCGGTCTCGGCGCCGGCCGCGCTTCGCAGGGCTTCCCGGACGGCACCAACGCCCGCCGCGCCCAGGCGGCTGTGCGGTACATCTTCTAAGCTGGTAAACTGGTCGATCGACGGCCCCGCGCCCTCGACCGGGCGCGGGTTTGTCTTGAAGGTTTCCCCAATGATCATCGCCATCACCATCCTGCACGTCCTCGTGTGTTTCTTCCTGATCGTTGTCGTGCTGCTCCAGAGCGGCAAGGCCGCCGATCTGGCCGGCGCATTCGGCGGCATGGGATCGCAAACGGCTTTCGGACCGCGGGGCTCCGCGACGGTGCTGTCCAAGGCGACCACCATCGCCGCAGCGCTGTTCATGGTCACCTCGCTGTCGCTCTCGATCCTCTACACCCGGCAGGGCGCGGGCGGCGGCAGCTCCACGGTGCTCGAAAAGGTCCCCGCAAAGCAGGCGCCGGCGTCGAAGAAGGCCCCGGTGAGCGGCCAGACGGTCCCGCTGACGCCGCCGGCGCCGAAGAAGTAAGATCCATCGCCGCCGTCAACGACGGCGTATAATGGTGAGCGTACGACAGCACCCTTAGCGGAGGTGGCGGAATTGGCAGACGCACTAGCTTGAGGTGCTAGCGGGAGCAATCCCGTGGGGGTTCAAGTCCCCCTCTCCGCACCAAATTTCAGGCCGCCGCGCTGAGCGCGGCGGCCGTTTCCATCTCCACTGAAGGAGCGTGGATGCGCCTCCATCCCGAAAACCGCCGCCGCGCCTCGGCGGCCGCCGCTCTCCTTCGCGGTTGCCCCGGGGAGACAGTGTGGTGGTTCGGCCCTCAAGCCACGCCCACGATCAGTAGTCGCCACGGCATATCATCCGAATGTGCTTCAACCATCTTGGGCCGCCTCACTTCCGCGCCCTGCATGGGGAGTCTCAGGCGACCGTCGGCATTGAACGGCTTCGCGGGATCGATGGCGAACTCCCCCGGCGCGCCCTCGAACCCGTTCTGGATTGGCCGGAGCTTCATCAGACAGAGCTGCTTGAGAACTGCGTTTGCGCAGGGATCGCCAGCGCCCCCGAAGGATTGGTCCCCCCGGATGTCTGCCCGATCCCGTTTCGTTTGCTCAAGTCTCGGTCGGCCCCGGCGCCGTGGCTTGGCCTTGCGACAGCGGCCTTGCTCCCGATGGGATGCACGAGCAGATTCGCCTGCGCGGCAAGTGCCTGTTGGCTGGTCGAAAGCTCATAGCCCCGCTCTGCGCGCGGCGCGATGCATGACGCAGCACGCCACCCAGCTTGCCGCCGCCAGCGACCAGAACGCCGCGCCGAGGCCCGGCGCGCCGCGGATCGTCCCCATTTCGGCGCGTCACACACGATGCGAACAAAGGGGCCGCCGTTCCACAAACAGCCGCAGTGTCGCACAGCGCCGCGGCGCGGCCCCGCGGTACCTTCAATAACGATAGGTGTCTGAATGGATGTGACACGCAGAGATTTGTGGACGCTTTCCTGGCGCGCACCGTGCGCGATCTGAAACCGGGGCGCGCTCTCGACGTGGCAATCGGCCAGGAGCGCAACTCCGTGTTCCTGGCGAAGCAGGGTTGGGACGTCGCCGGCTACGGCCTCCCGGACGCGGGGCTTGCCATCGCCCGCGCGAATGCGGAACAGGCGGGCGTCAGGATCAACGCCGTCCAGGCCTCGCATGACGATTTCGAATTCGGCAATTCGCGCTGGCGCCTGATCGTCACGACTGACGCCTTCACCGGCATGCGCGATCAGAAGTTCATAGAGAGAGTCTGTGATTCGCTCGCGCCCGGCCGTATCGCCCTTGTCGAGCAGATCAATTCCGGCGGCATGCAGCCCGGCCCGCCCAACGCGCTATTCGGCGCGTTCCAGCAGCTTGCCATCCTGCATGACGGGGACGCCGCCGATAGGGCCGACTGGAGCACGAAGCCCGCACGGACAGGCGGGATCGTCGCACAAAAACGGTAAGCCTGTACAATGTCTGCGATGAAGATCGCAGCTTCGATCAACCGCCGCGCATTCGTGCCGGCATCCGCGGGCGCTCCCCTGCCGGGCGCGGAAAGCGCCGGGCTGCGAGAATAGAAACTCGTGGCAGTTTTTGAGGCTGAGACAGATGTGCTGCTTTTCGGCGCTGGCGGCGCCGGATTGTGGACGGCGGCGAAATTGAGATCCGCCGGCTACTCGTGCGTGCTTTTGGAAGCGAACGCCATCGGCGCCGGCCAGTCGATCCTCTGCCAGGGCATCATCCACGGCGGCGTGAAGTACGCCATCACCGAGGGCACGCTGAGCTCGAGCGACGCGATCTCATCGATGCCGGCCATCTGGCAGCGCTGCTTCGACGGCGAGGGCGAAATCGACCTCAGCCGCGTGCGCATTCGCAGTCTCTACCACTACATCTGGTCGGCGCCGGGCTTCGGCGCAAATCTCAGGAGCGCCATCGCTTCGAAGCTGATGAACAGCGCGTGCGAGCCCGTGCCGAAGGCCGAAACCCCGCAGGCGTTCCTGCACTCATCGCCGCGCCCCGTGGTCCACCGGGTCCGCGAGAACGTGGTCGACATGAGCAGCCTCCTCGGCGAGCTGGCGGCGGCCGCCGCCGTGCCGGTCCTCCGGATGAATGGCGCGGATGCATTCGAAATAGCCGGCCCCGACGAGATTGCGGTCGCGTGCGGAGAGCACACCGCGAGGCTGCGATTCAGATTCGCCGTGCTTGCCGCCGGACAGGGCAATGAGGACCTCATCACGCGGCTCGACGCAATCCGCCCCGCATTCCACACCCATCCGCCGCGCATGCAGTTACGCCCGCTGCACATGGTCATCGTCCGGGGCCCGCGCGGAAGCCTGCCCGACGTCTACGGCCACTGCATCGACAACTCGACGACGCCTCTGGTCACAATCACCACGCACTCGTCTCCGGAGGGCGGCGACATCTGGTACCTGGGCGGCGGGGTGGCCGAGCACGGCGTCCAGTTGACGGAAGGCGAACAAGTGGAAGCCGCACGAAAGATCCTCCAAAAGAGCATTCGCTTCGTCGACTGGACGCACTCCGATTTCGAGTGGAACACTGTGAGATGCCAGAGGGCCGAGGGGCGCACCAGCAACGGCTCCAGGCCTTCCGTCCCCGTGATCGCCGAGTGCGAGGGCGCCGCGGTGGTCTGGCCGACGAAGCTGACGTTTTCCCCGCGCGTGGCGGCGGACATCCTGCGGATCGTCCGGAATCAAGGGGTCGAACCGGGCGGCCGGAACGCCGGCGGCGCGCTCGCCGGCGTGCCACGCGCCGCGGTGGCGCCGCTGCCGTGGGAGTCGCGGTGAGGTCCGTCAGACTGGGTCGCTGCGGAATCACAGCCAGCGCCCTCGGACTCGGCGCTGTCAAGATCGGGCGCCGCGAAAAGGTCAAGTACCCGCAACCGTACGAACTCCCCTCCGACGACACGCTGCGAGAACTCTTCGCGGCTGCCCTCGATTCGGGCGTCGACCTGATTGACACCGCGCCGGCCTACGGCACGAGCGAAGAGCGCATCGGTCGCCTCATGCGCGCGGAGTCCTGGTTCGGATCGCGCGCAGCCTGGATCGTGTCCACAAAAGCCGGAGAGTTTTTCGCGCACGGCGAGAGCACGTATGATTTCCGCCCGGAGACCCTCAAAGCGAGCGTCCACGAAAGTTGCCGCCGCCTCGGAACCGACTATCTCGACATCGTGCTGCTGCACGCGCACCGCGACGACGCCGGGATCATGCGCGAACGCGGCGCTCTCGACACGCTTCTCGAATTGCGCGGCCAGGGCGTCATCCGCGCAGCCGGTCTGAGCGCGCAATCGGTGGAAGGCGGACTGATGGCGCTCGAAGCCGGGGCCGATGTCCTCATGATCACGCTGAACGCGGACGATCTCACACAACTGCCCCTCGTCGAGGCCGCAACATCAAGGGACGCCGGCATCCTGGTGAAAAAGGCGCTTCTCTCCGGCCACATCGCCGGTGGAGAAGCTGGTGTAAGGGAAGCGCTCCGCGCGGTGCTGGAAGCCACGCCGCCGGAGCGCACCGCCATCATCCTCGGCACGGCGAGCGCCGAACACCTCCGCGCGGACGCGCGGATCTTCGAAGCGCTCGCCGGCTGAAGCAGGTCGATGACTTTCTGCGCCTCCGGGCCGCGCACCCGTGAGCTGGAAGATGCCGGCCTTGCGCACGGCGCCCGAGGAGTCGAGCCAGGAGAAGACCCCCCTGCGCGCCTCGTCGGTCAGGAGCGTGCGATTCGCCAGCGACTGCTGCCGCAGCCGCAACGTCTCGTAGTTGAAAAAGAAGAACAGCTTGTCGCGCCTCACAGGTCCGCCGATCGATCCGCCGAACTGGTTCTGGTTCAGAAACGGCTTCTCGATGCCGTCGGTGTTGTTGAACCAGTCGTCGGCGGCCGTGCGGCTGTTGCGGTTGTAGAAGAACGCCGAGCCGTGGAACTGGTTGGTGCCGGACGGCGTGATCAGGCTCACCTCGGCCGCACCTCCGCCGCCCACTGTCGGCGCCGCGTTGGAAGCGGCGGCCGTGATCTCGCCCGCCTGGTCGATCGTCAGGCGGTTCGGCGAAGAATCGAGCGAGTTGTCGCGAAACAGGTTGTCCTGAATGTTGATCCCGTCCAGCGTGACGTTCGCCAACGACGTGCGCAGGCCGCTGACGACAGTCGGGCCGCGGCCGCTGTTGACCCCCGCCTGCGTGCTCAGCAGACTGAGCACCTGCCGGTCGAGCGCCGGCAACTGCCGCACCTGCTCGTTGGTCACGCTCGCCGCGATCTCGGCGTTCGAGATCTGCACCGTTTGAACATCGGCGCCGGCTTCAACGGACTGCCGGACGCCGGCGAGCTCGAGCGTCACCTGCGGCACGGCGGTCTCGAGACCCGGATCCACCTTGATCCCGCGAATGGTCGCCTTCAGAAAGCCAGCGGACTCGGCCACGAGATCGTAAACCCCGGGCCGAATCCCCGTGAACCTGTGCGGCCCCTCGGAGGTCGTGACGCTTGCAAACACTGCTGACTGTCCTCCGGGCAGGAAGAGTTGAATGTTGGCGCCGGCAAGGCGGCCGGTGGCCTGTCCATACGACGGTCCGAACAGGGACAAGGCGCCCAGGACGGCGAAAACGATATGCCTGGACAGACAAACCCCCTCCCTCCGCGCCGCGCGGGCCCGGAGTCCTCGCGCGTGTTGCTACACGGGCATCTGGGGAGAACTACGTTTGAGACGGTTGATACGATCCGCGGGGACCGGAGAAGTTACAGTTGTCGGTCAGGCCGGATACGAGCCAGCAATGTAGGCGCTCAGCTGCTCGATCGTCTTCTTCTGAGCCGAGATCACCCAGCGGACGACGTCGCCGATCGAGATCATCCCCCTCACCTTGCCCCGCTCGACAACGGGAAGGTGCCGGATGTGGTGGTTCGTCATCAGGTTCATGCACTCGTCCACGGTCGCGGACAGGGGGACGGTGATGACATCGCGGGTCATGATCTCGCCCACCGCGGTGTCGCGCGAAGAGCGGTTCTGGAGGATCACTTTCCGCGCGTAATCGCGCTCCGAGATGATGCCCGCCAGCGCGTCGCCGTCGAGCACGACGAGGGCGCCGACGCGCTTGTCCGCCATCCGCGCGATGGCCTCATACACGGAGTCCGGCGGAGCGATAGACCAGACGTCCCACCCCTTGTTGTCGAGAATGTGGCGGACTGGGTCGGTAAGTTCCATTTGTCCCTCTGTGGGTAAGCACAGTAACAGACGGCCCCGTTCGCCGTCAAGAGGCTGACCGCACCCCGTAGCACAGCCTTCAGGCTTGGCTGAGCAGCGCTCCGCGGAGAATCACCCTTCCTGCAACGCCTTCCGTTTCTTCGGCACCACCCGGTACCGCCGCGGCTTGAACGTACCGCCGGCGAAAGCATCGTCGATCACGGCCGCCTGTTCCTGGAGATGGCGCTTCAGCGAACCGGTGGACGGCGCGGCCGCCTCCGGCCGTCCCGCGTACCGCAGAATCCGCCGCGACGAATCGAGCAGCGGCTGCATCTTGTCGCGCACAAACATCCAGGCGCCCTGGTTGCGCGGCTCCTCCTGCACCCAGACCACCTCCGCGGTCGACGGATAGCGCCACAGAATCGACTCGATCTGATCGGCGGGCCACGGGTACATCTGCTCCAGCCGCACGATGGCGATGTCTTCGATCTCGCGCTTTTCGCGCTCCGACGCCAGCTCGTAGTAGATCTTGCCCGTGCAGAAGATCACCTTGCGCGCGCGGTCCGGCGCGACGCCGGCCGTCTCGCCGATCACTTCCTGGAAGTGCCCGTGCGTGAACTCCCGCATGGGACTCACCACCTTCGGATGCCGCAGCAGGCTTTTCGGCGTGAAAAGCACCAGCGGCTTGCGCACGCCGCGGCGGTCCTCGCCCGCGTACATCTGCCGCCGCAGCAGATGAAAATACTGCGCCGGGGTCGTGACGTTCGCCACCTGCATGTTGTTCTCCGCGCAAAGCTGGAGAAACCGCTCGATGCGCGCCGAGCTGTGCTCGGGGCCCTGCCCCTCATAACCGTGCGGCAGCAGCAGAACGATGCCGGAAGGCTGGCCCCACTTCACCTCGCACGAGCTGATGAACTGGTCGATCATGATCTGCGCGCCGTTGGCGAAGTCGCCGAACTGCGCTTCCCACAACACCAGAGTCAACGGATCGCCCAGCGAATAGCCGTAGTCGAAGCCCATCACGCCGTATTCGCTCAGCGACGAGTCCACCACCTCGAACGGCGCCTGCTTGGCCGCCAGATGCTGCATCGGCGTATAGACTGCCCCGGTTTCGTAATCGAAATACTCCAGGTGGCGCTGCGAGAATGTGCCGCGCCCGGAGTCCTGCCCGCTCAGACGCACCGGCGTCCCTTCGATCACGAGCGATCCGAACGCCAGCGCTTCGCCCAGCGCCCAGTCGGCCGGCGCGCCCTTCAGAAACTCGCGCCGCTTGTCAATGAAGCCCTTGAGTTTCGGGTGCAGCTTGAAACCCTCCGGGAACGTCGTCAGGCCATCCACGACATCCTCAAGCAGCTCTTCGGTGACGGCCGTGCGCGTGCGCGTGAGCTTTACTTCTTCCTGCTCGTATTCAGTGACCTCCTGCAACTCCCACTTCTCGCCGCTGCGCTGCGCTTCTTCGTGCGCCGCGTTGAGTTCGTCCTGAATCCTCCGGCGCGTCCGCTCGATCCACTCGCGATTGATGACGCCCTCGCGCAGCAGCTTCTCGGAGTAGATCCTCGAGACCGACGGATGGTCCTTGATCTTGCGATACATCAGCGGCTGCGTGTAGGACGGATCGTCGCCCTCGTTATGGCCGTACTTGCGGTAGCAGACCATGTCGATCACGACGTCCTTCTTGAACTGCTGGCGGAAGTCGAGCGCCACCTGAATGGCGCGCACGCACGCATCCGGATCGTCGCCGTTCACATGGAAGATCGGCGCCTGCACCGTGCGTGCGACATCCGTGCAGTAAGTCGATGAGCGGCTCTCCTCGGGCGTCGTCGTGAAACCGAGCTGGTTGTTGATGATCAGGTGCACCGTGCCGCCGGTCCAGTAGCCCTTGAGCTGCGACAAGTTCAATGTCTCCGCGACCACGCCCTGCCCCGCGAACGCCGAATCGCCATGCACCAGCACCGGCAGCACCTTATTGCGCCCGGTGTCGCGCATGCGCGCCTGCTTCGCGCGCACGATCCCTTCCACCACCGGATTCACCGCCTCCAGGTGGCTTGGATTCGGCGACAGCGAGACCTTCACCTCCCGGCCGCTCGAAGTCCGCTGGATGCCGGAAGCGCCCAGGTGGTACTTCACGTCGCCCGTCCCCTGCGCCATCTCCGGATTGATGTTGCCTTCGAACTCGCCGAAGATCTGCGCCATCGACTTGCCGACGAGATTCGTCAGCACATTCAGCCGCCCGCGATGCGCCATGCCGATGACGATCTCCTGGATGCCGCTCTCCGCGCCGCGCTCCAGCAGCTCGTCGAGAATCACCATCGCCGACTCGCCGCCTTCGAGCGAGAACCGCTTCTGCCCGACGAAGCGCGTGTGCAGAAAGTTCTCGAAGCTCTCGCCTTCCAGCAGCCGCTGGAGCATGCGCTGGCGATGCTCCGCCCCCAGCTCCCAGTTGTTCGCCTCAGGCTCCATCCGCTCGCGCAGCCACTGTTTCTCCTCCGGGTGCTGGATGTGCATGTACTCGCACCCCAGCCGCCCGCAGTAAGTCTGGCGCAGCGTCTCCAGAATCTGGCGCAGCGTCGCGACGCCCATCTTGCCCGCGAGATTGCCGGTGATGAACTCGCGCTCCAGGTCCCAGATGGTGAGGCCGTACGTCGCCGGGTCAAGCTCCGGATGATAGCCGGGCTGAGTGCCCAGCGGATTGAAGTCCGCGATCAGGTGGCCGCGCACGCGGTACGCATTGATGAGCTGGAGAACCGCCGCCTGCTTGGCGATCTCTTCCATACGCCGCTCGTCGCGGAAGCCCGTAATCCCCGCGCCGCGGTCGGTCTGCCAGCGCACCGGCTGGTACGGCATTCCAGTCGTCGCGAAGATCTCGTCGTAGAAACCCTCTTCCCCTTCGAGCAGCGCCTGCATCGTGCCGAGAAACATCCCCGACTCCGCGCCCTGGATGATGCGGTGGTCGTAGGTGCACGTCATCGTCATCACCTTCGAGATGCCGAGCTGCGCGCGCAGCGCCTCGCTGGCGCCCTGGAACTCCGGCGGAAAGTCGATCGACCCCGTGGCGATGATTGCGCCCTGTCCGGGCATCAGCCGCGGCACGCTGCCCTTGGTGCCCACCGTGCCGGGGTTCGTCAGAGAAATCGTCGTGCCCGCGAAATCGTCCGGCGTCAGCTTGTTCGCGCGGGCGCGCGCCACGATCTCCTCGAACGCCTGAAGGAACTCGTAGAACGACATCGCCCCGGCGTTCTTGATGTTCGGCACCACCAGCCCGCGCAGGCCGTCTTTGCCCGCCACATCCACCGCGATGCCGATATTGATCTCATTGCGCACGACGCGGTGCGGCGCGCCGTCCACCTCCGCGTAAGCGTGGTTCAGCCCCGGATGCTTCTTGATCGCCCGGACGATCGCCCACGCGATCAGGTGGGTGTAGCTGATCTTGCTCTTGCCGTGCAGGTCGCGCCACTGGTTCAGCATGCGCCGGTTTTCGTCGATCACCTTCACCGGGATCGTGCGCTGCGAGGTCGCCGTCGGCACGCTCAGGCTCGCGTTCATATTCACCGCGACGCGCAGCGGCGCGCCCTTCAACGGCACAAGCTGATCCGCTGCGCTGAGTTGTAGCGGAGCGGCGGGACCAACCGCAGGTGCGGCAACCGCCGCCGCCGGCCTCACAGGCGCGGGAGCGATAGCGGCCGCAGCCTTCTCAGGCTCCTCCTCGCCCTCGAAGACCTCCTGCCAGCTCTCATCCACCTCGCGGCGGTCGTGAACATATTGCTGATACAGCTCTTCTTCCAGCCAGCTATTGATGCCGACGGTACGCTGCTCGGGTTCTCTTGACATGGTCGTGCGGGCTTGATGGTCGGGAAAATCCAGCCGTACCTTCAGATTACCGCGCTCTCCCGCAGGGCCGGCCCGTGACCTGGGAGGTCACCCAATCGGTCAGGATCGCCTCCCTGCCGGGGCATGCCGGCTCCCTCCCCTCTCCGGCTGCGGAGACGAAGTCCTCGATGCAGGGGAAATGGACGTTTTCATGAGCGGGCCGCTCCTCACGCCCGCCCGGCCATTCGATCAGCGGCGAATTGAGCGGGCTCAGCGCCATCGCCCCGTCCGTGCCGATGATGCGGAACTCGTCGCGCTCCACCCTGCTGTGCCAGCGCACATCCACGACGCCGCGCGTCCCGCACTCGTAATCGATCATCACCGTCGCTGCATCCTCGACGGCGATGCCGTGGATGACGTTCGACAGCAGCCCCGTCGCGCGCCGCGGCCTGCCAAAGAGAAAGTTGAGCACGTCGATGCGGTGCGAGCCGATATCGTAAAGCGGTCCGCCGCCCGCCATCGCAGGCTCGAACAGCCACGCGCGGTGCAGCAGGCTTTCCGGGTGAAACCAGCCGTGGCAGTTGATCTCGGCCAGCACCGGCGTGCCGATCGCGCCCGCGGCCAACAGCTCTTTGGCCCGCAGCAGCTTCGGATAGAGCCGGCGGTAATACGCGACTCCCAAAACGCGCCCGCATTCCTCGGCCGCGTCCACCATCGTGCACGCCTGCGCATGGTCCATCGCCACCGGTTTCTCGCACAGCACGTGCTTGCCCGCCCGCAGCGATGCGATGGTCTGCGGCGCATGAAGAAACACGGGCGATGCCACGTAGACCGCGTCGAATCCCCCGTCGGCCAGCGCGGTCTCCAGCGTCGTCCACACGCGGCAGCCGTATGGCGCGGCTTTCCCCGGATTGCGCGAGACGATGCCCGCCAGCCTGCTGCGCGTCTCCGCCAGAATCCCTGGAATCACGCGCTTGGTGGTGATGTCGCCCACCCCCACCACCAGCCAGTCGAAAGTCTGCCTCGCCACGCCACCATTCTATGTACTACACTCCCCCAGATTCCTCTCAGGCCGCGAACAACTCTTCCTGTTGGCTGCCGAAGCTTCTGGTCCTTGGGGCGGGCGTGGACGCCTGCCCCACCTCGGCTCACACTGCCTGCCAAAAACCAGAAATTCAATCGGCCCCGCCCCTCACTCGTAGTGCAGCGCCTCGATCGGATCCAGCCGCGAAGCCTTGATCGCCGGCACAATCCCCGCGATCAGCCCGACGATGAATAGCACCGTCATCGAAACAGCGATCGCCGCCGGCGACACAGCCAGGTAGATGTCCCCCGCTCCCGACGTATCCTCAAACGCCGGACCCAGGAACGGCATCGATCCGATGATCCAGGTCGCCACCACGCCGATGCTGATCCCGATCGCCCCGCCCAGGGCGACCACCATTGAAGCCTCCACAAGAAACTGCTTCAGCACCCAGCGCCGCAATCCGCCCAGAGCCTTGATCATCCCAATCTCGCGCGTTCGGTCAATCACGCTCGCCAGCATGATGTTGGCCAATCCGACGCCGCCGATGGCCAGGGTCAGCGCGCCCACGAAGCCCAACAGCGCCTGCACCGCCAGCGACATTCCGTCCACGATCGACATGAACTTGCTGAATGAGAGAATCTCCACCGCCTTCTCATCCGTCGGCGAGAAGCGATGAATCTCGGCGAGCTTGGCGCGCACCGCCTTGATCGCGCGGTCCCGAACTTCGGGCGACTGCGGCGACCACACCAGAAACCACGGGTACTTCGTATCGCCGAACACGTTGAAGGACGAATACGGAATGAACACGCACTCGTTGTCCGGCCGGTTGTAGTTGGCGATCTGAAGCTTGAAGTCCAACACGCCGATGACGGTGAACCGGATGCCGTTCAGCGTGATGTCCTGCTCCGCCGCCGGCGCGCCGCCGAACAGCTCCTTCGCCACTTTCGATCCCAGCACGGCCACCCGATGCTGCTTCTGCTGATCGTCCTCGTTGATCCACCGGCCCTCGATCAGCTTGATGTTGCGGATCGCTTCATACTCCGGCCAGACCGCCCGAATGGCCACATCCTTCTCGCGGCCCAGGTTCGACGCCTTCACGCCGTATCTCAGAATCTCCGGCGACAAGTTCCCGACATATGGAACCGTTTCCTTGACCGTCGCCGCATCGGTGTACTCCAGCCGGATGCGCCGCCCCGCCCGCAGCCCGCCCGCCTGCGAGCTCGTCTGCCCGGCGAAGGTCAGCACCAGATCCTGGCCCACTGCCCGGAACGCCTTCACCAGCGCGCCCTTGAACCCGTTGCCGTAGGAAATCA
Organism: uncultured Solibacteraceae bacterium; assembly: GCA_964472745.1. Lineage (GTDB taxonomy): Bacteria > Acidobacteriota > Terriglobia > Bryobacterales > Bryobacteraceae > CAYYNC01. Next base: position 43,274 of record CAYYNC010000035.1, on the reverse strand, counting down.
GGATGACGAAGCACGCCACCCCCCACGCCAGGCTCAACGTCGTGAACAGCGTGCGCGTGCGGTGAAACCGCAGCGCGGCGAACGACTCCGCGAAGATGATGCGCCAGCTCATACGCGGCTCCTCAGCGCTCGAAGCGCAGCGCCTCCACCGGCGTCATTCCCGCCGCGCGCCGCGCCGGAGGAAGCGCCGATCCGATCGCCACGATGCCCAGCGCCAGCGTCGCCATCGTCATCATCTTCCAGTCGATCGGCAGCCCCGAAAACATCACCGGCAGCGGCAGCGAATTCACGATCGACGACAGCGCCCACACCAGCAGCAAGCCGCCCGCCCCGCTCATCAGCGCCAGGAACAGGCCTTCCAAAAAGAAGTCGAGCAGGATGCGGCCGCTCGTCGCACCCAGCGCTTTCTTCAGGCCGATCTCATTCGTCCGCTCGCTCACCGCCATCATCATCGTGTTCATCACGCCGATGCCGCCCAGCGACAGCGTCACCAGCGAAACCACCGCCAGAAAGATCTCGCCCGCGTTGAAGATCGAGTCAAACATCTGCGCGCTTTTGATCGTGTCCCAGATCGCCAGCGCGCCCCTGTCCGTCGCCTCGAAGCCTTTCACGCGCCCCAGCGCCGCGCGCACCTGCGCCTGCGCCTCTTCCCAGCGGTCCGTCGACACCGGCCGGTACAGGAATCCGCTCACCCTGCCCTCCGCGTACACCTCGCGGTTCGGCGGCATATCGCGCTTCAGCGCCGTCGAGGGCACCAGGATCTTGTCGTTGTCCCACCCGTCGTAACTCGAGTTCTGCTCCTTCTCGCCCATGACGCCGATCACTTCGTACGGATAGTTGTTGAGCCAGATGCGCTCGCCGATCGGCGCCGGCTTCTTCTCGAAAAGCTGCTTCCGCACCGAATCGCCCAGCACCGCCACGCGCCGCCCCTCGGCCACGTCGGAGGCCGACACCGTGCGTCCCCGCTCTACCGGCAAATTCCGCAGCTTCAGATACTCGGGCGAAACGCCCAGCGTCATGAAGCGCCCTGAATTGGTCGTGCTCCGCGCCGGCACGCCCTGCGTCTTCATCTCCGCGCCCGCAACCAGCACCGCCGGGCACTGCGTCCGGATCGCTTCCAGGTCGCGCTCATACAGGATCACCCTGCGTCCCGCGCGCTTCCCCCCCGCCTGGCTCTCGGTCACGCCGCCCCAGACAAAAACAATGTTGTCGCCGATCTGCGACATGTTCTTCCGCTGCCCCTGCCGAAAACCGTCCGAGAGCGAAGACATCAGCACCAGCGAAGCAATCCCCCACGCAATGCCGAACAGCGTGAGAAAGCTCCGCAGCTTGTTGCGCCGCAAGTTCGCCAGCGTCTGAACAAAAAGATCAATGACGTGCTCGCCCAGGTTCATCGTCCGCCGCACGCGCGCCGGTGGAGGAACCGCGGTCAAACGCCGCCCCTGCGGCGTCTCTGCCAACAATGCCGTAACTCCAGGCTCAAGCAGGGCGCTCATTCGCGACTACCCCCACAATGGTCCCTACGTTCCGCACCTCGCCATTGTTCCCGGATCCTCCTTTTCTCAAAGATTCCCCAATCGGGGTTCGTTGAATTCCGCCTCCATCCTGTCCCTCCGTGGCCCCTTACTCTTAACCGTTCTGGCACAATGACACCCATGGAACCCAAGCCTATGCCGAGGACCGGGCTCGTCCTCGACCAGGCCTTCGCGCGGCACGATCCCGGACCGGGCCACCCCGAATCCCCGGCCCGCTACGCCGCCATCAACGACGCTTTGCACCGCGCCCATCTCGCCGGCAACCTCGTTCGCATCCCTGCGCGGGAAGCGGCCGACGATGACATCCATCTCGCCCACACGCGCCAGTACATGGAGATCGTCCGCCACGACGCCGCCCGCCGCGCGCCTGCGCTCAGCACCGGCGACACGCCGCTCGGCGAACATACCCTCGAAGTAGCCCGCCTCGCGGCCGGCGCCGCAATTGCCGCGGTCGACGCCGTCTTCTCCGGCAACCTCAAGCGCGCCTTCGTCGCCTCCCGCCCGCCGGGCCACCACGCCACCGCCCGCCGCGGCATGGGCTTCTGCGTCTTCAACAACGCCGCCATCGCCGCGCGGCACGCCCAGAAAGTCCACAAAGCCGAACGCGTCCTCATCGCCGACTGGGACGTTCACCACGGCAACGGCACGCAGGAGATCTTCTACGAAGACCCCTCGGTCTTCTACTTCAGCACCCACCAGTGGCCCTGGTATCCCGGCACGGGCGCCGCGAACGAAACCGGCGAAGCGGCCGGCAAAGGCGCAACGCTCAATTGCCCCTTCCCAGCCGGAGCCGGCTCGGCCGAGATCCTCGGAGCTTTCCGCAAAAAGCTGGTCCCCGCGGCCCAAGCCTTCAAACCCGATCTCGTCATCATCTCAGCCGGTTTCGACTCCCGCCGCGGCGATCCCCTCGGCCGCTTCCTGCTCAAGGACGGCGACTTCGCCGAACTCACCTCGGTTATGCTGGAAATTGCGGACCGTCACGCCAACGGACGCCTTGTGAGCGTGCTGGAGGGCGGCTACAATCTCGCGGGCCTTGCCTCCGCCGTCACCGTCCACATCCAGGCGCTGCGGGCCGCTTGAGCCCGGCCCGCGCCGGGCGATTTCGACATCGGGTATGAAGATGGATCAGGCAACTGCTGCGCCGATGATTGAGGCCGCGGGCCTCTCGAAGTTCTACGGCGGCTTCGCCGCCGTGCGCGACGTCAGCTTCACCGTCCCCAAAGGCCAGGTGTGCGCGTTCCTCGGACCCAACGGCGCCGGCAAATCGACCACGATGAAGCTCCTCACCGGCTACCTCGCGCCCACCGCGGGCGCGGCCCGCATCGCCGGGCTCGACGTCGCCGGACACCGCGAAGAGTGCGCCGCACGCATCGGCTACCTCCCCGAAAACGGCCCGCTCTACGGCGAGATGACCCCGCTCTCGCTCCTCCGCTTCTTCGGCCGCGCGCGCGGCTTGAAGGGCCGCGCCCTCCAGTCGCGCATCGAGGCCGTCGTCGATCAATGCGCCATCGGCGAAGTCCTCGAGAAGCCCATTCACAAGCTCTCGAAGGGATATCGCCAGCGCGTCGGCGTGGCCCAGGCCCTGCTTCACGAGCCCGAGGTCCTCATCCTCGACGAGCCCACCGCCGGACTCGACCCCAACCAGATCCGCCAGGTGCGCGACCTCATCCGCACGCTCGGCCGCGAAAAAACCGTCCTCCTCTCCACCCACATCCTGCAAGAGGTCGAGGCCGTCGCCGACCGCGTCATCATGATCAGCGCCGGCCGCCTCGTCTTCGACGGGCCGCCCGAGCGCATGCTCGACCACGGCCCCAATCTCGACGAGGCCTTCTACCAGCTCACGGCGGTGCGGCAATGACGGCCAGCCGGATTCCACACCGCGGCGCCGTGCTCTGGGCGGTCGCCACGCGCGAGTTCGCCGCTTACTTCGGCAATCCCACCGGCTACGTCTTCATCACCATCTTCGTCTTCCTGAGCGCCGTCGCCGCCTTCTGGCAGCAGGAGTTCTTCCTCAACAACCTCTGCAACCTCGACCAGTTGAACCGCCTCTTCCCCTATCTCCTCGTCTTCCTCGTCCCCTCCATCGCCATGGGCCTTTGGGCCGACGAGCGGCGCCAGGGCACCGAAGAGCTCCTGTTGACCCTCCCCGCGCGCCCCTGGGAACTGGTCTTCGGCAAGTACCTCGCGGCCGTCGCCATCTACACCGTAGCCCTGCTGTTCTCGCTCAGCCACGCCGTCGTGCTCGCCTGGCTCGGAAGTCCCGACCCCGGCCTCATCCTTTCCACCTACTTCGGCTACTGGCTCATGGGCGCGGCCCTGCTGCCCCTCGGCCTCCTTGCTTCGCAATGGACCGAGAACCTCACCGTCGCCTTCATCTTCGGCGCGCTGCTCTGCGGAATCCCCGTCTTTCTCGCCAACGCCTCGAACGTGCTGGCCGACGGCGCGGCGCGCTTCGCCGAGCGCCTCTCGGTCCCTTTCCAGTTCCGCGATCTCTCCCAGGGCGTATTCACTCCGCGCTCGCTCGTCTACTTCATCGCGCTCGGCGGCGCCTCATTGAGCGTTTGCGTCTCGCTCGCCGGGCGCCGCCGCTGGCCGCAGCGCAAGGGCGCGCCCCCGATGCGCCTCCACGCCGCCGTGCGCGCGCTGGCGGCCTTCGTCATCGCCGGAGCGCTCACTTCGCTCGCCGCCGGCATCACATCGCGCTTCGACGTCACCAGCGAGCAGATCCACTCGCTCTCCGGCGACACCCTGCGCCTCATCGCCGGCATTGATCCCAAGCGCCCCGTCTTCATCCAGGCCTACTTCAGTCCCGAGGTCCCCCAAAGCTATGTCGAGGCCCGCAACAACCTCGTGGCCTTCCTCCGCGAATTTGAAGCGGTGAGCCGCGGCCGCATCCAGGCGCGCATCGTCGAAACCCTGCTTTACTCGCCCGAAGCCCGCGAAGCGCGCGAGCGTTACGGCATCAACCCCTTCCGCGTTGCCGCCGCCGAAGCAAGCGGCTCCGCCGCCAACGAGATCTTCCTCGGCCTCGTCTTCACCTGCGGCAGCGAGGAGTTCGTCATCCCCGCCTTCGACCGCGGCCTGCCCGTCGAGTACGAGCTCATGCGCTCCATCCGCGTCGTTTCCCGCGCCCGGCTCAAAAAGATCGGCATCCTCGACACCGGCGCGCGCCTCTTCGGCGGCTTCGACTTCCAGACGAAAGCGCAATCCAACGACTGGTCGATCACCGCCGAGCTGCGCAAGCAGTATGATGTCGAGCGCCTCTCCCCCGACGCCGGGTATCCCCAGGACATCCACGCGCTCGTCGTGGTCCAGCCCTCCACCCTCACCGCGCCGCAGATTGAGCGCCTCTCCGCGCGCATCGCCGCCGGCCTCCCCGCCCTGGTGCTCCTCGATCCCATGCCGGCGTTCAATTTGAACCTCTCCCCCGCCGCCGCGCAGGCGCCCGCCGATATCACCCCGCTCCTCAAAGCGCTGGGCGTCGAGTGGCGCGGCGACCGCATCGTCTGGGACACCTGGAACCCCCATCCCTCGCTCCGCTCGCTGCCGCCCGAGGTGGTCTTCGTGGGCAAAGGCAGCAAGGCCGCGATGCCCTTCCAGGAAAAGGACCACGTCACCGCCGGCCTCCAGGAGATGGTCCTGCTCTATCCCGGCGCTCTCAAGCCGCGCACCGATCCCGGCATCCGCTTCACCCCCCTGCTCGAAGCCGGCAAGGACAGCGGCGCGCTGCGCTGGAGCCAGCTTGTTCAGCCCTCGATGTTCGGCGGCTTCAACGTCGTGCGCACTGTCCCCCACAACCCCGGCGATGAAGCCTTCATCCTCGCCGCGCGAGTGCGCCGCCAAGGCGATGTCAACACCAACGCCATCGTCGTCGCCGACGCGGACCTCATCGGCGAAGAGTTCTTCGAGATCCGCCGCCGCGGCATCGAAGGCATGACATTCGACAACGTCACATTCGTTCTGAACGCCATCGACGACCTCGCCGGCGACCAGAGCTTCATCGCGCTCCGCAAGCGCCGCCCGCGCCACCGCACCCTCGAGCTCCTCGAAGAGCGCACGCGCGCCTTCGAACAGAAACGCCGTGAGGAGACGCAGCAGGCCGCCGCCGTCGCAGAGATGCGCCTGCGCGAAGCCCAGGCCCGTCTCGACGCCGCCGTCAAAGCGATCGAAGCGCGCGCCGACCTCGACGATCAGACGCGCCAGATCATGATTTCGAACGTGCAGTCCGCCGAGCAGCGCCGCCTCACCGTCGCTCGCGCCAATATCGAGGACGAGCGCCAGCGCCAGATCGAAAACGCGCGCATCACCATGGAAAGCTCGGTGCGCGGCATCCAGAACGCCATTAAGCTGCTCGCCATCAGCTTGCCGCCCATTCCGGCTTTTGTCCTCGCCGTGTTCATGTCGCTGCGCAAGCTGCGCCGCGAGCGGGCGCGCATCGCGCCCGAGCGTCTCGTCCGCCGCGAGACCGGCAAGGCCGGGCCCGGCGAGGAGGTGGCGCAGTGAACCGCGAAACTCTGAAAACGCTGGCCGCCGCCGGCGCCGCGGTCGCGCTCGCCATTGCCGCGGCGTGGGTCGAGCCCGAGGCGCGCCGCCCCGAGATCTTCAGCGATCAGGGCGAGAGCCTCACCCCCGGTTTCCGCGACGTCAACGCCGTCCAGGCCATCGAGGTCATCGAGTTCAACCCAGCCGACGCTGTCGCGCGGCCCCTCAAGGTCGAGCTGCGAAAAGGCCGCTGGGTGCTGTCCTCGCATTACGACTACCCCGCCCAGTCCGGCGACCGCCTCGCCAAGACCGCCGCCTCGCTGTTCGGACTCAAGAAAGACATCGTCGTCAGTGAGCGCGTCGAGGACCACGCGCAGTACGGGGTCATCGATCCCCTCGACCCCAAGGTGGCCTCTCTCCAGGGCCGCGGCAAGCGCGTCACTCTCCGCCAGGCCGGGGGAAGCGTTGCCGCCGATCTCATCCTCGGCTATCCGGTGAAGGAGCGCCCGGGCTACCGCTACGCCCGCCAGCCCGGAGGCAAGCGGGTCTATGCTGTCAAAACCGACGCCGATCCATCCGCCCGCTTCGAGGACTGGGCCGAGCCCTCGCTGCTCCGCTTGAACCCATCCCAGATCCGCGTCCTCACCGTGCTCAGCTACTCCATCGACGAGCGGATGGGCGGCCTCTCCAATGTCGAGCGAACGACCCTGCGCAAGGAGGGCGATACGTGGCGGGTCGAAGGCGGGGGCAGACCCAAACAGCCCGCGCTGCAATCCCTCCTCAACGCGCTGGCGAGCCTGAAAGTCGCCGGAGTGCGTCCCAAGCCCCCCGAGCTGGCCGCCCAGTTGAAATCGCCCGGCGGCCTCGAGCTCTCGCTGACGTCAATGCTCTCCCTGCGCCAGCGCGGATTCTTCCTCACGCCGCAAGGCCGCATCCTGGCCAACGAAGGCGAGCTGCTCGTGGACGCCGGCAACGGCGTGACCTACACGCTTCGTTTCGGAGAGATCGTCACCGGCCAGGGCGAAGGCGAAGGCAAACCGGCTGCCGTCGATCCCGCCAAAGCCGCTGGCGAGAGCCGCTTCCTCTGGATCACCGCCGGCTACGACGCCGCCCGCGCCGCCAGGTACGGCGACACCAGCGGCGCCGGCGAATCCATCGCCAATGCCCAAAGGTCGAAGTTCGCCGACTGGTACTACGTCATCAGCGGCCCCGACTTCCAGCGCCTCCGCCCCAAACGCACCTCATTGGTCGAGTAACATAGCCTTTAGGCTGTGTGTCTTCAGTAACATAGCCTTGAGGCTGTGTGTGTTCCGTAGCACAGCCTAAAGGCTGTGCGCCCTCTCCTCCCCTCACAAAACAAAATCGCCGGCCGCCCTTTCCCGGGCGGCCGGCCGGCAAGAAGAAGATGAGGCGGAGTGGGCCTCCATCTAGGAGAGTGAATGGAAGCAGTGCGATCTCTTCCAGACACCCCCATTCTACCTGCGCCGTCCGTCAAACACAAACGTTTTCTTAAAAAATGTTTCGAACATAACCAATCTATCCTGATCCGGTCTGCGCGTGACCCCGACGCCCCCGCCATGCTAGAACAGACCCAGAGGATTCAATGCAAGACCTGTTTTCATTAGACGGACAAGTAGCTGCGGTCGTAGGCGGAGGAGGCGTCCTCGCCGGCGAAATGGCCAAAGGCCTCGCCGGAGCCGGAGCCGGCATCGCGATTCTCGACTTCAACCCTCAAGCCGCCGAAGCCCGCGCCGCCGAGATCCGCGCCATGGGCCGCAAAGCCATCGGCCTCCAGGTGGACGGAACGGTAAAGGCCGATCTCCAGCGCGCCCTCGACGCCATCCTCGCCGAGTTCGGCCGCGTCGACATCCTGATCAACGCCGCCGGCATTAACTCCAGCACCCCGTTCCTCGAGATCACCGAGGAAGAATGGTGCCGGATTCTCGACGTCGACCTGAAAAGCGTGTTCCTCGCCTGCCAGGTCTTCGGAGCTTGGATGACCCAGCCCGGCCGCGGCGGCTCCATCATCAACATCTCCTCCGCCTCTTCCGGCCCGCCCCTCTCGAAAGTCTTCACCTACTCCGTCGCCAAGGGCGGAGTGAACCAGATCACCCAGTTCCTCGCCCGCGAGTGGGCCCTCCAGGGCGTCAGGGTGAACGCGATCCTCCCCGGCTTCTTCCCCGCCGAACAGAACCGCAAGATCCTCACCGAAGAGCGCGTCGCCAGGATCATGGCACACACCCCGATGAACCGCTTCGGCGAAGCCCACGAGCTCGTCGGCGCGACGATCTTCCTCGCCTCCGGCAAAGCCTCCAGCTTCATCACCGGCGCCATCCTCCGCGTCGACGGCGGCTACCTGGCCATGACGATCTAAAAAACGAGCCCCCTCAAAATAGCCGTTCACAACATTTATTAATTTTAATTTTCGGGCCTAAATCGCTGATTTCAAAACACCGGCGTCCGGACCCCGGCCTCGCGCGGAGCAAATTCGTTTGACAGCCCCCGCACCATCTTCCGCGGGTGGCCAGGTCCGGCCGGCTGAGCCGCTCTTCGCCTAAAGCTGACAGCGCGGACCAACCCTCACTCTACGGGTTCGGTTACGACGCTTCTTCAATGGTCCCTGGATTCGCTCCGGGGCGCTCTCGCGAAGTGTATAAGTCGTCACTTTTCCGCCATGCTCAAATACCCGGGGGCTCCGGCCCCCGGGGGCGACAAAGAGCTATTCGACGTTCTGTTGCGCTTGTGGGGCGGATCGCCCGATCTGCCCGCTGGTCGCCGATCGGCGCCAAGCTTGATCTTCAGGTCCGGGCTCCCACAACGCGGGGCCGTGGTGTGCCTGTACAGGCCGGCTGCGGGTCAACAAACACACTCCGGCGCGCCGCTGCTGAATATCCCCCACCCACCCCGCTTTCTCGTGTTGATCTTCTCGACAAAATCGGATCAAAGGGTCTCTTTCACCTTTTGGCCGCACGATTGCATAGAAGCCCCGGGGAGTTTTATCGAATGAAGCTCTACGGCTGGTTGCTCGACATCAAGCGGTGCATCGAGTGCAGGGCTTGCGAAGCCGCCTGCAAACAATGGAATGGAGTAGAGATTGGCGTCGGCGTCCGCCGGCGCCAGGTGCGCGTCAAGGAATACGGCGTCTTTCCCGCGGTCCGCCAGCAGGCTGTCTCCGGCGCCTGCAACCACTGCGACAACGCCTGGTGCATGAAGGTGTGCCCGGTCAAGGCGATTTATCGCGGCTCCAACGGAGAGGTCCTCATTGACCAGGACGCCTGCGTCGGCTGCCAGCAGTGCAAGTCCTTCTGCCCTTATGGAGCCCCGCAGTTCAACACCCGGATCAAGAAGATGGACAAGTGCACCATGTGCCCGGACCGCGTGGAAGCGGGCCTCGAGCCGGCGTGCGTGACCCTCTGCCCGACAGACGCCCTCCAATGGGGTCCATGGGAAGAGATCCAGAAACAGGGCGTCGCGGCGATTGATGGCTTCGCCAACCCGAAACAAACCTGGCCGCGCGTGCGGTTCATCAACGAAGGCTACAAGGCGCAATAAAAGGAGGAAGCCATGGCACTGACAAGACGAAACTTGCTCCAGATCGGCGGCGCCACGGGGGCGGCGCTCGCGGCCAGCCCGGCGCTGGAAGCCTTCGACCAGTTCTTCCAGCCCGCGGCGGCGGAATTGAACGCCGACACAAAGGTGGTCTCCGCGTGCGGCGTGTGCAGCCCCGGCTGCGGGCTCCAGGCGACGCTTAGAGACGGCGTGGTCAAGTTTATCGAAGGGCTCCCCGGCGACGAAAGCGGCCGCGGCGCGCTCTGTGGCAAGGGCGCTTCGGCGGCCGGCTTCATCTACGACCCCGACCGCCTGAAGTACCCAATGCGGCGAACGAACCCAAAAAAGGGCTTCGACGAGGACCCGGGCTTCGTCCGCATCTCCTGGGACGAGGCGCTCGACACCATCGCCTCGAAGCTCACCTACTACCGCAACACCTACGGCCCCGATTCCCTGCTCTTCGTCACACTGCCCGGCCCCGACGTCTGGGTGCGCCTCATGAATGCGCTCGGCGCCATCAACCGCATCGACCACATCGACGAGTGCTTCCAGACCGACCGCATCATCAGCCGCTACACCATCGGCGCGAAAACCTGGTGCAACGACTTCGAGAACTCCAAGTACATCCTCCTGTTCGGCTGGGACATCGTGGCCAAGGCCAAGCTCGCCTACGCCTCCGGAATCGTCGACGCGAAAACCAACGGCGCGAAGGTGGTCCACTTCAGTCCCAACTACACAGCCACGTCGCGCATGTCGGATGAGTACATCAACATTCGCCCCGGCTCGGACCTCGCCGTCGCGCTGGCGATGATTCACGTCATCGTCGGCGAGAACCTCTACAACAAGGAGTTCGTCGACAGCTACACGAACTTCGCCAAGTACGAGAGCCAGATCCGCGCGCACTTCGCCGAGTACACTCCCGAGTGGGCCGAAACGCTCAGCGAGGTTCCGGCTGCGACAATCCGCCGCATCGCCCGCGAGTTCGCCGCGTCGAAGGCCGGCATCGTTCCCGCGCACAAGAAGACGCTCTGCGCCAACTACGCCAACGCCACCCAGCTCGTGCACGCCATCATGATTCTCAACATCCTGGCCGGCACGATCGACCGTCCCGGCGGCCGCTACTTCCCCCGCGCCTACACGGTCCCCGGCGTCGACGCCATCTATCCGCCGCCGCCTTACCCCCCCAAAACGGGCGTGCGCATCGACAACCGCGACAAGCTGTTCTTCGTCAACGAGACCGACACCGGCCTGTTCTCCGCGCTCGCCAGCGGCATGCTCGAATCGCATCCGGGCCGCATCAAGATGGCGTTCTGGAACGCTTACACGGCGCTGGGCTTCCCGCGCCCGAAGCGTATCGAGGAAGCGATGCAGGCCGTCGAGTTCGTCGTCGCCATGGACGTGCTGCCCACCGACACCGTCGCCATGGCCGACATCGTGCTGCCCTCCACCACGTATCTCGAAGTGTCCGACATCGTTACGCGCGAGTACAACGCGAAGTTCCGCCAGGCCGTCCCGCGCGTGCCCATCGTGAATCCGATGTTCGAGGTCCGCGGCATGGGCGCCGTCGCCATCGAGCTCGGCAAGCGCGTCGCCCCGGAATACTTCAAGAAGCCCGACGGCAACTGGATCAACCCCGCCGAGCTGCTCAATGAAAAGACCAGGCGCGCCGGCCTCGGCGAGACCTTCGCCGAATTCCGCGCCAAGGGCCTCGTCGAGGATCGCCAGCCCTTCGTGCCGCGCACGACGTTCTCCGCGCCGAACTCGGACGGCAAGTGCCAGATCTATGTCCCGCAGTTCGCCGACAAAGGCTACGAGCCGCTGCCCAAATGGCATCCCAAGCGCGAACAGCCCAGCGAAGCGTTCCCCTTCTACTACATCACCTTCATCCCCGCGATCCACCGCCGCAATTCGACACAGAGCAACCGCATTCTGAACGAGATCATGCCCGCCAACGCGGCGATCATCAACCCCAGGCTCGCCGCGCAGATGAATATCAAGGAAGGCCAGATGGTGCGCGTCATCTCGCGCGTCGGCGAGGTCCAACTGCCCGCCCACCTGAGCGAGGTCATACGGCCCGACGCCGTCATGATCGCGCACGGCTTCGGCCACCGCTCGAAGCTGTTGACCGCGGCCGCGGGCAAGGGCGTCCGCGACGGCGACCTCGTCCCCGATTCGAGCGTCGACGAGATGATCAAGCTCGGCAATTGGGGCGGCTCATCGTGCATCATGGATGCAGTGGTCAGCGTCGTTCCGCTCTAATCGCATGACGGATCGCGTCAGCCTGGCCGGCGCGTTCGCCGAGGCCGGCCGGGCCTTCCTCATCCCGAACCCCGAGGCCGAGGCCGAATACACGCGCCTCTTCCTCAGCCCGCTCGGCGCGCCCTGCCCGCCGTGGCAGTCGGTCTACCAGCCGCCCGAAGGCGAGCCGCCGCGGCTGATGGGCGAGCCTCATCACAAGGCGCTCGCCTGGTATCGCGCCGCCGGCTTCGAGCCCGCCGCGACAAACGAGCCCGCCGACCACATCGGCCTGCTGCTGTTGTTCTACGCCAGGCTGCTCAGCGAGGAAACGCCCGACGGCGACCTCGCCCGCTTCCGCGGCGACCACTTCACCTGGATGCCCGAGTTCCTGGAAAAGGTGATCGCCGAAGCCCGCCACCCCTTCTACGCCGGCCTCGCGAGGACCACGTTGAACCTGATTGCGGGGCAGCTCGCCTGACCTGCCCGCCGATCGACGATCGCCGCTACCGCAGCCTCCTCACAAACTCGACGAGTTCCCCCGGCCTGTCCGGCTGAATCCCATCCGCCCCGCGCCGGATCGCATCGCCCCACGCCTCGCGAGGATCGAGCGGCCCCAGCCGGTCGGCGAACACCTTCACCCCGGCGCGCTTCGCCATGCCGATCAGCTCCTCGGTGAAGTCGCGCGCATCGAAAGCCGCCACACGCGGCTTCAGCTCCTCGATGATCCGCGCAAGCGGCTCGCGGTTCACCGCCTCGGGCATCACACGCCACGAAGGCCGCAACTGCTGAATGGACTTGAGCAGCGGGATCGAGCCATGGATCACGACATGCTCACCCATCCCCGCCGCGTCGATCGAAGCCACGATAGCCTCTGCCGGTGCATCCTTGATGCCGGCATAGATCCCGCGCCCACGCCGCTTCGCCAGCTTGAGCGCATCCTCGAACAGCGGAAGGCCCGCGCCCTCGCCCGGCTCAAGGCGGCCGTGCTTCAGCGCCAGCCGCCCGTCCGGCGCGCTGCGCACATCCACCTCGACGGAATCGGCGCCCGCGTCGAAAGCCGCTTCGTAAGCGGGCAGTGTGTTCTCCGCATGGCGCGTGTGATCGCCGCGGTGCGCGATCACCGCCACATCTGCGAGCAGTAGAGCAAGCGCGACAAAGGCGCTCATCAGAGCGGCAGGATCTCTTCGCGATCGGGATCGTATTTCAGCCGCCGCTTCTGAAGCCACGCGATGTTGCCGAGATGCGATGCCGCCGCCGAGCGGTGGCCGATCCAGACATCGCCATTCGGCCGCTGCCGCGTGCGGCAGCACTCCAGGAAGTTCTCCACGTGGTCGATCGTCTGCTCGCGCGGGGACAGAACTTCAACCGGCTGAGAGTTGCGTCCCGCCGGCGTGTAGATGAACTTCGACCGCGTGATCCACAGCTTGCCCTCGGTCCCGCAGAACTCCACCGCCGCGCCCGTCACCCCCGGCGCGAGCGTCGCTTCGAATGTCGCCGTCCAGTTCGTCGGATACTCCAGCAGCACATTGATTGTGTCCGGCGCCGTGCGCCCGTCCTGATAGAAATAGACGCCGCCGGCCGCGACCGCCGAGATGGGGTTGTCCTCATCCATCATCATGTGCGCGACGTCGATCCAGTGCGTGAACAGATCGGTCACCTGCCCGCCGCCGAATTCGAGATACGCGCGGAAGTTCCAGTACTGCTGCGGATCGTACTCGCGCCACTTCACGCGCCCGAGATAGCGCGCCCAGTCGAGGTTCGACGGCTTCGCCGCCATGCGCGGCGGCGCCTTCATCAGGTGCGCGCCGTTGCCGTGCCACCATGTCCGCACCAGCGTGATCTTGCCGAGCTTCTTCGTCTTGAAGTACTCTTCCTTCGCCTGCAAGTAGAGCTTGCCCGAACGCTGCTGCATGCCCACCTGGCACACGCGGCTGTTCACGCGCGCCGCCCTGACGATGCGCGGCCCTTCCTCGATCGTGAGCGAGAGCGGCTTCTCGACGTAGACGTCCTTGCCCGCGTTCAGCGCGTCGATCGCGGTCTCGGCGTGCCAGTGATCGGGCGTCGCGATAAGCACCGCGTCCAGTTCTTTCACCTCGAGCAGCTTGCGGTGATCGCCGAAGCCCTTCGCGCCCGGCGCCTGCGTCTGCGCCTGGTCGATGCGCTCGGTGAACACGTCGCACACGGCGGTGACGTTCACCTGCCCGGTCTTGATGAACGTGCCCATCACGCCGCGGCCGCGCCCGCCGCAGCCGATCAGGCCGAGGTTCACCTTGTCGTTCGCGCCGAAGATGCGGCTGTAGGAAGTTGCAGTCCAGGCGATTGCGGCCGAACCGCTCGAGCGGAGAAGATCGCGGCGAGTCATATTGAACCTACAGTCTACTCCCTCAGCCACGCTTTCAAGTTCGCCTTCTGATGTTCCGTCGCGTCGGGCCTGGCCTCGAGCGACCACGCCGCCGGCTCGTCCGCGGCCAGCGGCAACTCAATGGTCATCAACTGATCGCGCCGCGCGACGAGCAGCTTCACCGTTTCGCCCGGCTTGTAGTTGTCCAGCCGCGACGGCCACTGCTCCGGCCGCACGCGGATGCCGTTCACGGCGATGATCTCGTCCCCGCTATTCACGCCGGCGTCATAACCCGGCGTGCCGCGTCGCAGTCCCGACACCACCAGCCGTCCTCCGTCGGTGCGCGTCGTGATCCCCGTGAGTATGCGCGCCGCCGCATCGGCGCGCCGCGGCTCCGTCCTGAAACGCAGGCCGAACCACTCCAGCGCCTCGGAGTAGTCGAGCTCTTCCGCCGTCTCGAGCGCGTGGTGGAACCAAGCCGAGAGATCCACGCCGGCGACCTCCGCAGCCGTCTCGCGGAACTGCCGCGGCGTGAACCCGCGCTCTCCCGAATAGCGCTGGTAGGCGAGCCGCATCACGTCGTCGAGCGACTTCGCGCCGTTTGTCAGCTTGCGTACCTTCGCGTCGAGCAGGAACCCGATCACCGCGCCCTTGGTGTAGTAGCTGATCGCGGTGTTGGGCGTGTTCTCGTCCAACCTGTAGAGCTTGATCCACGCCTCGCGCGACGCGCTCTCCACCGGCAGCACGAGCCGCCCCGGAGTCGTCTGCAACTGCGAGATCGTTCCAGAGAGCGATCGCAGATACTGCGCACTGTTCGACAGCCCGGCGCGCCGCACCGCGAGCGGCCCGTAGTAGGAGGTGAAGCCTTCCGAGACCCAGAGGCTGCGCGTGTAGACTTCGTTCTCGTAATCGAAAGGTCCCAGCTCGAGCGGCCGCAGGCGCTTCACGTTCCAGGCGTGGAAGTATTCGTGGCTCACGAGCCCGAGCCAGCCAAGGCGGCTGGGACGGCGCTGGCCCGGCGGCGCTTCCGCCGTCGTGCCCCACGCCCAGCGCGACGCGTTCATCCACGTCGAGTTGCGATGCTCCAGCCCGCCGCCCTGTTCGACGATCATGTTGAAGAAGACATAGAATTCGTACGGCAGGCCGTTCCACATCCGCGCATACTCCTCGACGACCTGCTTCACCGCTTGAGCGGAAGCCGGGCCATCCCACGTCGGGCCTTCGCCTTCGTTGACGAGGTAGTGTTTCTTGCCCGCGACCTCGAACTCGTGAATCGGCGCGTTGCCCGCGTAGATCGGGCAATCGACCAGCTCGTCGAAGTCATCCGCGCGATACGCGTGCTCGCCCGTGCGTTTCATGCCGCTGATGCTCTTCTTCCACGCCCGCGGCAGCTCGAGCGCGACCTCGTACGGGCGCTTCTCCGCCCCAACGAGCGTCATGAAGTTCGGCGCGCCGTTCAGCATCGCGAAGCCGGCGTCCACCCAGTTGCCCTGCACCGAAGGGTCGTGCGCCCACACCTTGTAGTTCAAGCGCACACGCGGCGCATTGCCCGCGCGAATGCGCCAGCGGTTCTTGCGCGTCTTCTCCCACTGGAGTTCGCGCCCCTGCTCGTCGGATGCGCGGAAGTCTTCCACATGACGCGAGTATTCACGCACGAGATACGACCCCGGGGTCCACACCGCCATGAACAGCTCGATCTCGGGCTTGCCCGCGGGAATTGAGGCCTCCACCTCCACGTAGTGCGTGTGCGGCGCGGGGAAGCGCAGCGTGTAGCGGACCGGTTCCTGCGCACCGAGTCCGGCAATGGTGAGAACGAGGAGAACTGAAGCGTGAATGACGGTTCGCATGGCGGCTCCAGGGCGGGAAAATACAATAGTAAGAGATCGATGGAGCAGCCGGAAATCCACATCCTCGGCGCGGGGCTTGCGGGCAGCGAGGCGGCGTGGCAGCTCGCGCGGGCCGGACTGCATTGCACGCTCTATGAAATGCGCCCCGCGAAGATGACGGAGGCGCACCGCACCGCCAACTTCGCCGAGCTTGTCTGCTCCAACTCGCTGAAGAGCGACAGCGAGAACACCGCGCCGTGGCTGCTGAAGCAGGAGTTGCGCAGGCTCGGATCGCTGTGTCTCGATGCGGCGCAGGCGGCGCGCGTTCCCGGCGGTCACGCGCTGACGGTGGACCGCGATGTCTTCTCCGCCGCGATCACGCGCGCCATCGAGGGCGAGCCGCTGATCACTGTGAAGCGCGAGGAGGTGCGATCACTGCCCGATAGCGGCATCGTCATCGTCGCCACCGGACCGCTCACTTCAGGCGCTCTCGCCGAAGAGATCGCGCGGCGCACGGGCGGCGCGCGGCTCTACTTCTACGACTCGATCAGCCCGATCGTGGACGCCTCGACCATCGACCGCGGGAAGGTCTTCGCCGCATCGCGTTACGGCAAGTCGATGGACGGCGGCGGCGACTACCTGAACTGCCCGCTGGCCAAACCGGAGTATGAAGCCTTCATCGACGCGCTGCTCGCCGCGGAGAGCGCTGAAGCGCACATCGGAGAGGACGCCTCGATTCACGACGGCAAGGTCCCATTCTTCGAAGCGTGCCTGCCCGTCGAAGAGCTCGCGCGGCGCGGCCGCGACACGCTGCGCTTCGGTCCGATGAAGCCGGTGGGCCTCGTCGATCCGCGCACGGGGCGCCGCCCGTGGGCCGTTGTGCAGTTGCGCCAGGAGACTCAACGCGCGGACAGTTACAACCTGGTGGGCTTTCAGAACCACATGAAATTCGGCGAGCAGAAGCGCGTGCTGCGCATGATCCCGGGCCTGGAGAACGCCGAGTTCCTGCGCTACGGGCAGATGCACCGCAACACTTACATCAACGGCCCCGCGCTTTTGACGGGGACGCTGCAACTGAAGACGGAGCCGCGGATCTTCTTCGCCGGGCAGGTGTCGGGCGTCGAGGGCTACGTCGAGTCGATCGCGACCGGACTTCTCGCCGGGCTCCACGCCGCGGCCCTCGCCCGCGGCGCGGAGCCGCGCCCTCTGCCGCGCGCGACTGCCGCGGGCTCGCTCTGCCACTACATCACGCACGCCGACGCCGCTCACTACCAGCCCGCCAACATCGCCTTCGATCTACTGCCCGCGCTGGACGAGGAGACGAAGCACAAACTGCGCCACGACCGCAAAGCGCGCCATGCCGAGATCTGCCGCCGCGCCATCCGCGCGATGGACGAATACCTGAGCGTTTATGCCCCCTCCATCTGACACTGGTCTCGGAGGCTGGATCGGCAAGTACCTGGAGTCGCTCCGGCTCGAGAACGCTTCGGCGCACACGATCCGCAACTACGAGGCGGACCTGCGGCAGTTCCACGGCTACTTCGCGCGCGCGGGCGAGCCGCCGCCGCCGGCCGATTTCGAACAGTTGATGTTCCGCGAGTGGCTGGCCGACCTGTTTGCGCAGGACCTCTCGAAAGCGACGATCCGGCGCAAGCTCTCCGCCGTGCGCGGGCTGTTCGACCATCTCGTGCGCGAGGGCGTCGTGGCGACGAATCGCGCCAAGCTTCTGGCGACGCCGAAGCTGCCGAAGAAGCTGCCCGAAGTGCCGACGGAAGAACAGACCAACACGCTGCTCGACGCGGTGGCGTCGCAGAAACTGGAGCGGCCGTTCCCGAAGCGCGACCTCGCGCTGCTTGAAATGCTCTACGGCTGCGGGCTGCGCATCAGCGAGCTTGCGGCGCTGAATGTCGAGGACCTCGACTGGAGCGAAGGCTGGGCGCGCGTGCGCGGCAAGCGCAAGAAGGAGCGCCAGGTGCCTGTGCCCGGCAAGGCGATGGCCGCGCTGCGCGCGTATCTCGACGACCGTCTGGCGATCGCGGGCCGCAATGAGCGCGCGCTCTTCGTAAACCACCGCGGCGCGCGGCTCAGCGCCCGCGGCGCGCGCGGCATCGTCAAACTCTACGCAATTGCGCTGGCCGGCGACTCCGGCATGCACCCGCACAGCCTGCGCCACGCCTACGCGACGCACCTGCTGCAAGCCGGCGCCGACCTGCGCGCGATCCAGGAGCTGCTCGGCCACGCCTCGCTGTCCACCACGCAGAAGTACACGCAGCTCACGCTTCTCGACCTGATGAAGGTCTACGACAAGGCGCATCCGAGGGCGAAGTAATCGCCGGCGTGCGGATGTACAATCGCCGCAGGTATGTCCGCCGCACAAGACGTCCTGCTCGCCTTCGTCGATTACCAGGATCCGTACACGCGCTGGCTGATCGGCGACGAAGAACGCCCCGGCCCCGTGCTGACTCTGCTCGCCGGCAGAAATTTCGGGCGCGTCGTTCTGTTCCACACGCCGCACACGCGCGCCAACGCCGCCGAAACGCGGCAGGCGATCGAGGAGAAGCACCCGCAGACCCGCGTAAACGTTGACGAGCTGCGGATCGCCAATCCGAAGGACTACAGCGCGATTCTCGCCGAGCTCGCGCCGCGCTGCCTGAGCCTGGCGGGGAACCCGGAGGAGCGTTTCTGGGCGTGCTCCTCGTCAGGCACCGCCGAGATGCGCGCGGCGTGGTATATCCTGGCGAGCTCGGGGACTTTGCCCGCGCGCCTGCTGAGCGTGAAGTGGCCGCGCGCCGGCAGCACGGCCCCGCCCGAGATTATTGAAGTCTCC
>CAYYNC010000035.1:0-24376 GCA_964472745.1 uncultured Solibacteraceae bacterium | reverse complement strand
AGGCTGAGCCGCCTCACCCGGGACTCGACGAGGCGCTCGAGGAGCTCGGCATCTTTATCGGCTCGGCGTCGATGAGGCGCGCGGCCGAGAGCGCGGCGGTTTTGGCGGGGACCTCCGTGCCCGTGCTGTTGATCGGCGAAACCGGCACGGGCAAGGAGCTCTATGCGCGGCTCGTGCACCGCCTGAGCGACCGCAGCGGCGCGCCGATGGTGATCGTCAATTGCGCCGCGATTCCGGCGAACCTTGCCGAGAGCCAACTGTTCGGACACGTGAAGGGCGCGTTCACCGGCGCCACCGAATCGCGCAAGGGGAGTTTTGAAGACGCGCATCGCGGCACCTTGTTCCTCGACGAGATCGGCGAGTTGCCGCTCGAGATGCAGCCCAAGCTGCTGCGTGCGATCGAGGAAGGCGTGATCGTTCCCGTCGGCGGGAAGGACAAAAAGGTGGACGTGCGGCTGATCGCCGCGACAAACCGCGATCTGAACGCCGAGATCAAAGCGGGCCGTTTCCGGCAGGATCTCTATCATCGCCTGAACCTCGGCGAGATCGCGCTTCTTCCACTGCGGCAGCGGCGCGCCGAGATTGCTCATCTCGCGCTGGAGCTGCTGCGCCGCGCGAACCTCAGTTTCGCCAAGTCTCCACGGCGGTTTTCGCAGGGCGCGCTCGAGCGGCTCGAGAAACACGACTGGCCCGGCAATGTGCGCGAGCTGTCGAACGTCATCCAGCGCTCGGTGCTTTTCTCGCGGCGCGAGCTGCTCGATGAAGGCGACCTCCTGCTCCAGGGAGCATCCGGAGGACATGACCCGCTCGCGCATTTGCCCGAGCCGGCCGAAGGTTTCGACCTCAACCGGTTTCTCGACCAGGTGCGCAGACAGCTCTATCTGCGCGCGATCGAGAAAGCGGGACGCAAGCAGGCGGAGGCCGCGCGACTGCTCGGCGTGAGCCGTCAGGCAGTGAGCGATTTCATGCGCGGGCTCGACTCGAGCGCCTGATCGAGCGGGTCAAGCCAGGTTGACTCGAGCGACAACCGCGGTTGACTCTTGCGGCTCGCGGACGCCCGCAACCCCTTGAAGAATCACGATGTGCAGTTTGGCGCGCCGTTTGCGTGATCGTTCGCGGAGGCAATCGTCATGCACACGATCCAGGATGAACTCGACCGCGTCGGCCTCGGCGCGGCCAAGACATTTCGCAATCTCACCATCTTTCCGCTGCTGCGGCCCGCGCCCGAGAAGCCCGCCCCTTTTTACCTGATGCTCGACGACGCTCTGAAGAACGGACATGTGCGCGTGACCGAGGTGACGCGCGGCGGGTCCGTGCCCGAGCTCGCGCTCGAGAACAAGGCGGACAAGCCCGTGCTGCTGCTCGACGGCGAGGAACTCGTCGGCGCGAAACAGAACCGGGTGCTGAATCTCACGATCCTGGCGGCGGCGCGCAGCAAGACGACGATCCCGGTGTCGTGCGTCGAGCAGGGACGCTGGCGCGCGGTCTCTCCTGAGTTCGAGGCATCGCCGTGCGTGCAGTTCGCCGCGGGCCGCGCGCTCAAGGTGGCGTCGGTGACGGCGGCGATGTTGGGTTTCGGCTCGCGGCGCTCGGATCAATGCGAGGTCTGGGATGCGGTGAGCGAGAAAGCGAGCCGTCTCGGAGCGGACTCGCCCACCGGCGCGATGTCGGACATTTTCGAGAAGCACGCGGCGAGGATCGAAGAATACTTGCGCTCCTTCGACGTGCAGGAGAGGCAGTGCGGGATGCTGTTCGCCCTCGGCGGCCGCGTGATGGGCTTCGACCTGCTCGATCATCCGGCTGCGTTCGCGGCGGCGTCCCCGAAGCTGCTGCGGAGTTACGCGCTCGATGCGTTGGACGCCGGAGGCGCCGATGCGAGCGCCGATGAGGCCGCCGCGCGGCGCTTTCTGGCCACGGCTCAGCACGCCGACTTCTTCACAGAGCCCGCGATTGGCGTCGGGATGGACGTTCGCATTCGCGGGATGGAGATCGCCGGCGGCGCGTTGTGGGCCGAGGAGCGCTACGTCCACATCTACGGCTTCCGGCTGAATGGTTCAGGACACGCCGGGCAGACCGCGGGCGCAAGGATGAGCCGGCCTTCGGCGCGGCGAGTCTGCTGAGCGGAACGCCACAGACTACGCCAGCGCCACAGGCTAAAGCCTATGTTACGGAGGCGGGAAGAGGCCGCCGGCGGTGAGGATCTTGCGGCCCGCGGGGCTTGTGAGGAAATCGAGGAAGCGGCGGGCATCGTTCTCCCGCCGCGTTCCCCGCACCACCGCGCCGGACTGGCGGATAGGGGCGTGCAGCGCTTCCGCAAGGAGAATGCCTTCCTTATCATGCAGCAGAGTCCAGGAAGTGATGACGGCGTCGGCGTTGCCGGTGCGGGCGTACTCGTAGGCCTGACGGACGTTTTCAGCAAAGACGATCTTGCGCTTCAGGGACGGCCAAAGTCCAAGCCTCTCAAGAGCCTGCTGCGCGGCGAGACCATAGGGGGCGTGCTCCGGGCTGGGAAGAGCCAGGTACCGGACCGAGCCCTGCGTCAGGCCGGACGGCGACTGGACGCGACCGTCGTGAGACCAGAGCGCGATGCGGCCAGTCGCGTAAACCTGAATCGTGTCGTTCACGAGGGCGCCGGCTGCCTGGAGCTCCCGAATGAACCCCTCATTGGCGGATAGAAAGACGTCGAAGGGCGCCCCGCTGCGGATCTGGCGGGCCAGCATTCCACTGGATCCAAAGGAGAAACGGATCTGGACTGCGCCCTGCGACCGGGCTCCGTCAGCCAGCGGCTTCTCGAGCGGGGTCAGGTCCGAGGCGGCGGCGACGAGGATCGGCTGAGCGTGGAGAGCGGGTCCAGCGGCGAGGGTGGCGAAGATTAGGGCAATAATCTGACTTGACAATAACACACTAAAATTCCATACTAAAGGCAGGCGCAGTGAAGCCTGCTGGAAGGCGGCGTGCTGCGGCGATGAATCCCTTTAGTTTTAAGGACTTTCCAACCCATGAGCAAGATTATCGGAATCGACTTGGGCACCACCAACTCCGTCGTCGCGGTGGTCGAGGGCGGCCAACCCGTGGTTATCCCCAATCAGGAGGGCGGACGAACGACCCCGTCGGTGGTCGGGTTCACGAAAGGCGGCGACCGGCTGGTCGGGCAAGTCGCCAAGCGGCAAGCGGTGACAAACCCTGAGAATACCATTTACTCGATCAAGAGGTTCATGGGCCGGCGCTACGACGAGGTGGCCGAGGAGATGAAGCTCGTGCCGTACCGCGTGGTGCGGGGCGACAATGGCGACGCTCGCGTGGAGGTGATGGGCAAGAAGTATCCTCCGCCGGAGATCTCGGCGATGATACTAGGAAAGCTCAAAGAGGCGGCGGAGGCGTATCTGGGCGAGCCGGTGAAGAAGGCGGTGATCACGGTTCCGGCGTATTTCAACGACTCGCAGCGCCAGGCGACCAAGGATGCGGGGCAGATCGCGGGGCTGGAGGTCCTTCGAATCATCAACGAGCCGACAGCGGCCGCGCTGGCCTATGGGCTGGACAAGAAGAAAGAGGAGCGCATCGCGGTCTACGACTTCGGCGGCGGCACCTTCGACATCTCGATTCTCGAGGTGGGAGAGGGCGTGGTGGAGGTGAAGTCCACCAACGGCGACACGCACCTGGGGGGCGACAACATCGACCAGCGGCTTGTCACCTGGCTGATCGATGAGTTCAAGAAAGATGAAGGCGTCGAACTCTCGCGCGACCGGATGGCGCTCCAGCGTCTGCGCGAGGCGGCGGAGAAGGCGAAGATCGAGCTGTCGAGCGCCATGGAGACGGAGATCAACCTGCCGTTCATCTATGGCGATCCGCAGACGGGGCCCAAGCACCTCGTGAAGACGCTGACGCGGGCGCGCTTCGAGCAGATGGTGGAGGACATCATTCAGCGCTCGGTAGGGCCCTGCAAGCAGGCGCTGGCGGATGCCGGGCTGACGCCCGCGCAGATCGATGAAGTCGTGCTGGTGGGCGGCTCGACGCGCATTCCGCGGGTGCAGCAGTTGGTGAAGGAGCTGTTCGGCAAGGAGCCGAACAAGACGGTGAACCCCGACGAAGTCGTTGCGGTCGGCGCAGCGGTGCAGGGCGGCGTGCTGGGCGGGGAAGTGAAAGACGTCCTGCTGCTCGACGTGACGCCGCTTTCGCTCGGTATCGAGACGCTGGGCGGCGTGTTCACGAAGCTGATCGAGCGCAATACGACGATCCCGACGCGCAAGAGCGAGGTGTTCTCGACGGCGGCGGACAACCAGACGTCGGTGGAGATCAAGGTCTACCAGGGCGAGCGCGCGATGGCGCGGGACAATCGTCTGCTGGGCGTGTTCCAGCTTGTCGGGATTCCGCCGGCTCCGCGCGGCATGCCGCAGATCGAAGTGACCTTCGACATCGACGCGAACGGGATTCTGCACGTTGCGGCGAAGGACCGCGCCACGAACAACGAGCAGAAGATCACGATCACGAGCTCGAGCGGGCTGAGCAAGGAAGAAGTGGACAAAATGGCGCGCGACGCCGACTCCCACAAGGCGGAGGACGAGAAGCGGCGCCAGGAGATCGAGGCGCGCAACAAGCTGGACGCGCTCGTCTACAGCGCCGAGAAGACGCTGCGCGACCATCGCGAGAAGATCGGCGAGACCGACGCCAAGGCGGTGGAAGAGGCGGTCGCCGAGGCGAAGCGCGCGATGGACTCGGGCGACGTGGAATCGATGCGCGCCGCCGAAGATCGGCTGCTGAAGGCCTCGCACAAGCTGGCCGAAGTGATGTACCAGGCCGCGTCGGCGCAAGCGCCTCCGCCGGGCGGCGGCGCAGGCCGCGGCGGCGACGGCCAGAAGGCTGAGGAGAAAAAGAAAGACGATGTCGTCGACGCCGAATTCGTGGACGTCGACGAAGGCAAGAAACGATAAGAGCCGGATCGGCCTTTGGAGCAGGGAAGCCTAGATGACGGGTGGGGGAAAGGACTATTACCAGGCGCTCGGCGTCAAGCGCGATGCCTCCGCCGATGAGGTCCGGAGGGCGTATAGACGCCTTGCGCGCAGGTATCATCCGGACCTCAATCCCGGAGACAAGGCAGCCGAAGAAAAATTCAAACAAGTCCAGGAAGCCTACGATGTCCTGAGCGACTCGAAGAAGCGAAAGATGTTCGACCAGCTCGGCTACTACTCGGAGTCGGGCTTTCCTGGCGGGACAGCGCAGCGGCCTGGCGCGGGCTTCGGCTTCGGCGGATTCGACTTTTCAGAAGCGTTTGGCGGATCGCCGGGCGGCTTCGGCGGATTCAGCGATGTCTTCAGCGAGTTTTTCGGCCGGCGCGGCCGGGCGCCGGAGGGGCCGAAGCCGGAGAAAGGCACGGACCTCGAGTATTCGCTGAACATCGGCTTCTGGGAATCGATCAACGGCACGCAGGTGCGGCTGAACGTCGACCGCTTCGACATATGCTCGCTGTGCCGCGGCTCGGGCACGGCGGGCGGGGGGACGGCGACGTGCTCGAACTGCCAGGGCACGGGCAACGTGACGCAGATGGCCGGCGCGATGCGCTTTTCCCTGACGTGTTCGCGATGCGGCGGGTCGGGGAGGTTGCACAACACGTGCCACGTGTGCCGCGGCGAGGGGCGTCTGCCGGTGAACGATACCGTCGAAGTGCGCATTCCGCCCGGAGCGTCCAACGGTTCGCGCCTGCGAGTGGCGGGCAAGGGCAACGCAGGAAGCGGCGGCGCGGCGTCGGGCGACCTCTACATTACGCTGCGGGTGGAGCCGCATCCCTTCTTCGGGCGGGAGGGCGACGACATCCACATCCGCGTACCGGTGACGGTCAGCGAAGCGGGGCTGGGGGCGCGCATCGAAGTCCCGACTGTCGACGGCCGCGCGCTGTTGAAGATTCCCCAGGGAACTCAGAACGGCCAGAAGTTCCGTCTGCGGGAGCGGGGCGTGTTCAACTCGCGCAAGAACAGCCGCGGCGATCAGATCGTCGAGATCTCGATCGTGGCGCCGGATGTCCGCGACGAGCGGACGCGCGACCTGCTCAAGCAACTTGCCCGGCTGGAGCAGTCCGACCCGCGCGCGGATCTTTGGTCAAAGGTATAGAGCAGTGGCGAAGCCAAGAGCGAAAGCGGCGTACATGATCTCGGCGGTGGCCGAAAAATACGGGCTGCACCCGCAGACCCTGCGGCTGTATGAGCGGGAGGGGCTGCTGAGCCCGTCGCGGAGCGAGGGCAATACGCGGCTCTACACGGATGAAGATCTGGAGAGGCTGGAAGTGATCCTTCATCTCACGCGCGAGCTGGGCGTCAACCTGGCGGGAGTCGAGATCATTCTCAACATGCGCGAGAAGATGGCGGCGATGCAGAGCCAGATGGAGCAGTTCATCGCGGAATTGAACGAGGAGTTCGGCAGGAACATCAGGCCGCCGGAGGCGGAGTCGCGCAACTCCCTCATGCGCGTGGCGAAAGTGGAGTCGATCCAGCCGGCCCCGCGAGCGGCAGTGCAGAAGAACTCGCAGAGGCGCTGGCGCGCCGTCTGAGCCGGAGGCGCGCTCGATCAGCGCGACTTCCTGAGAAACTTCCCTTCCCGGCTGTCGATGTAGGCCGAGGCGGCGCTGGTGCCGACGGATCTTCCCCAGATGACGCGCCAGGCCGGCAGCGGAGTTTGCGAGGTCCATTCGAGCACGAACTGCACCGGCAGATCGGGATTCTTTTCGGCGAACGCTTTCAACTCCTTATTCTTCAGGGCGGCCTCCAGAGCGTCCGTGGTGTCGATCTTGACGTCTTGAATGCTGATGGGCCGGATGGTGGGATTGGGGATGTAGGATGTTTCCGGCCCGGCGAAGGGTCCCTTGTGCAGAGTGGGTCCGCTGTCGGCGACAGAGAATGTGTAATCGCGCTTGATGCGCCTGGACGGCGAGACGAACATGGCGCGCCAGGCGCCGTACTTGCCCGGTTCCGGTTTCGCCTCGGGAATATCCATGTTGTCCAGCTTGAGCACCATGGCGTCGGGGGCCCACGTGCGGGCGACCTGATACATCGAAAAGAGCGCCGACTGGCCCGAAATCGGGCTGACGGGCTTGACCTCTTTTTTCGCCGCGGGAGCGGGGGGCGGCGAAGAAGAGCAGCCGGTCGAAAGGGCGGCAAGCGCGAGAGCGGGGGAGATCAGAAGGAACCTCAGCGTCATAGTGAATGAAGACTCCATGCTGTTTATGTCATGTCCGGAGCTTCCGCGCAAGTGCGGGGGATGTCGGGGCGGCGCGAGCGGCGCGGAGTCCCAAGGCGCGGCTCGTCCTGAAGCGGCGAGACTGAGCGCGGATCAATGACACGGGGGCCGGGGGGTTTCGTTTTTCGCGCGTTGTGCCATAATACATTCAACTCCAGCCGAGGGAGGGTCCTCACATGAAACGCCCGCACAGCGCGATGCTGCTTCTGGTTGCGGTTCTTCTGATCGCAGCCCCGATCGACACTCTGGCCCAGCAGGGAGGCGGGACGCCTCCCGGGGGTGGAGGAACGCCGCCGCCGGGCGGTGGAACGCCTCCCCCGGGCGGCGGCGGAACGCCTTCTCCGGGCGGCGGAATCCCGGGCGGAACCACGCCCGGAGGGCAGCGGCCCGGACAAAGCACGACTCCCGGCATGGGGCAAGAGCGTCCTTCGATGATGGAGATGCAGCGGCCGGTGTTCCTGAGCGGCCGCGTGCTGATGGCGGACGGCGCGCCTCCGCCGGAACCAGTGACGATTGAGCTGGTGTGCCAGAGCAATCCGCGGCCTTACGGGTACACGGACATGAAGGGCCGGTTCTCGATCACGCTGGGAGATCCGCGCGGGGCCGTGTTTGCCGACGCCAGCGTAGGCACGCTCGGCGGAGTCACGGGGCTGGGAAGAGATCCGTTCTCCGCTTCCGGCCCGACCGGGGGGCGAGGGATTACTGAGCGCGACCTGATGGGCTGCGAGCTGCGGGCGAGCCTTCCGGGATACCGGTCCGACGTCGTGAATCTGAGCGGACGCCGGATCATGGACAACCCCGAAGTGGGCGTGATTATCCTCCACCCGCTGGCCAACGTCGCCGGCTACACCTTTAGTATCACGTCGGCGAACGCCCCCAAGGATGCGAAGAAGGCATACGAGAAGGGCCTGGACCTGATGAAGAAGAAAAAGGTCCAGGAGGCCGAGACGCACTTGCAGAAGGCGGTCACGGCCTATCCCAAGTACGCGGTGGCCTGGTACGAGCTGGGCCGGGCGATGGAATTGCAGAAGAAAGACGCGGAAGCCAAGAACGCGTACAAGCAAGCTGTCGAATCGGACGCCAAGTTCATCAGTCCCCACCTGCAACTCATGGGGATGGCGGGCCGGGAGCGCGACTGGGCCGGTGTGGCCGAGTTGAGCCAGACGGTGCTGAAGCTGAATCCGTTCAATTTTCCGCAAGCATGGTTCTACAACAGCGTGGCGAACTTCAACCTCGGCAAGCTCGACGAAGCTGAAAAGAGCGCGCGGGAGGCGCTGAAGCTCGACCCGCAGCACCGCATTCCGAAGATCAGCCACATACTCGGCGTGATCCTTGCGCAGAAGCAGGACTACCCGAATGCGCTCGAGCACATGAGAGGCTACCTGATGATGTTAGCGCCGGACGGTCCCGAGACCGACATGGTGAAGAAGCAGGTGGCCGAACTCGAGAGGTTGGCGAGCGTGAAGACGCCGTAGAGCTGATCTCAGGACCGCGAGATCTTGCGCGCCTTCAGGAAGGCCTGGAGGCCGAGGCCGAGCATCAGCAGGCAGAAGAATCCCGAGAGAAACAGGCGGATGAAGTTGGCGGGGTCGCCGTCGAGAGCCTTCCACGCCTGATAGACGGGGCGGATGAGAAGCACTCCGAAGGCCAGGAAAACGAAGCCCAACACCTCATTCCACAGGGCGTGAAGCGGCCTGACGATGCCCGGCATCACATGGCTGAAGAACTTTTTGGCGACTCCCAGCATCCAACAGCTATGGTATCAGGCCGCAGGAGGCGTCCGTTTGCAGCCGGAAGCAACGGGGAGGGGATGGGATGCGTCTGTCTCACATCCGCGCCCGCGCTGCCGATACGTTTGTTAGCGATTCCGGGCCGCGACGGGTGCTATCCTGAAAGTGGCCGGAGACGAGGCTCAACTTGGACGACCGACTGAAGATGCTGATGCAGGAACTTGGAAACGCGATCAACGAATCGCTATCCGACTCCGATCGCATTGCAGCCGCAATCGGCGAGATCAAGCGCGCCGGCTATGACGTGTTCCTGGTGCTCGAGGCGACGATCGGATTCAACAAGCGGAGCGAGGACGGGCCGGCGGAGGAGGAGGGCGACGTGTTCGAGACCCGGATGGAAGCCGAGTACGACGAAGACGCGCCTGACCCGTCGACAAGACTGAAGTTCACGACACAGGACCACAAGTTCCTCAGGGCGCTGAAAATCGCCGTCGATGAAGAATCCTCGCTTTAGCCGAGGAGAGACTCATAGACCTTCCACGTTCCCGCCACAGCTTTCTCCCAACTGAATTCAGCCGCGCGCTTCCGTCCCTCCTCCGCCAGCTTCTTCCGCAGCGAATCGCTTGCGATCAACTGCTGCAATCCGGCGGCGATGGAGGCGGCGTCGAGAGGATCGACCAGGATGGCCGCATCGCCCGCGACCTCCGGCAGCGCCGAGCGGTTTGAAGTCAGCACCGGCAGGCCCGAGGCCATCGCTTCGAGGACGGGGATGCCGAACCCCTCGTCGAGGGAGGGGAAGGCGAGAATCGAAGAGGTGCGATAGAGCGAGGCCAGCGTGAGGTCGTCCACCCAGCCCATGACCCGGATGCGCGCGCGGGCGGGGCTGCCCTCAATGCGCTCGCGAATCGGCGCAGCGCCATAGCCGTCCGACCCCGCCAGGACCAGCCGCCAGGGCGGCGGGGCCGCGCGCTCGAACGACTCCACGAGTCGCACTATGTTCTTGCGCGGCTGTATCGCGCCGACGTGGAGGATCACGGGCCGGCGCGCGCTCTCAACGGGCTCCGCGGAGAAACGCGTTCCGTGCGGCACCACATGGATGCGGGAGCGCTCCACTTTCAGCAAGCGCTCCACTTGCGCCGCGGTGAAGGCGGAGACCGCGATGATGGCGGCGGCGCGTTCGGCGGCGTCGCGGGCCTGTCTGGAGAAGCGCTCACGGAACTCCGGCGTCGAGTAATCGCCGGTCATCACAAACAGGTCGTGAAAGGTGCAGACCGCGCGGCGGAATCCACGCGCGGGCAAGCGCTGATTGAGGCCGTGGAACAGATCGGCGCGCCACGGCTGGAGTTCTTCGAGAAGCGGGCGGAGGGAGGCGTTGGAGGGACGGTCAAGGCGGAGGCCCTTGAACAGCCGGTGCGGCCGGAAGCAGTGAAGGAATTGGCATTCGGGGTGGGAAACAGCGAGCCCGCGCAGGATCTCGCGCGAGTAGACGCCGACCCCGGAGAGTTCATGACCGACGCTGTAGGTGGCGTCGAGAGCGACTTTCAGCCTTTGATTCCGTATTCCTTCAGTTTGCGATAGAGCGTGGTCCTTCCGATACCGAGCATGTGGGCGGCCATGACGCGGTCGCCCTTGGTGTACTCGAGCGCCTGAACAATGGCCCGGCGCTCCATCTCGACGAGGGGGACGACTTGTGAAGAGCCGTAGGCGGCTCCGGCGCTGACGCCGCACGATGCAGGGACCGGATCGGGCGCCGGCGACTGCCCTCCTCTCAGGGCGGCGGCGAAGTTGAGCAGTTGAGTGGGCGCATCGGCGGGGTGCAGCACCGGACCGCTGTTGAAGGCCACCATGTGCTGGATGCAGTTCTCGAGCTCGCGGATATTGCCGGGCCACTCGTAGCTCATGAGCAACTCGAACAGCTCATGGCTGACGGAGTGGCCGTTTCCATAGCGGCGCAGAAAGTGGTCAATGAGGATGGGCAGATCTTCGCGGCGGTCGCGCAGGGGGGCGAGCCGCAGCGTGACAACGTTGAGGCGGTAGTAGAGATCGCGGCGGAAGGTCCCCTTTTCCACCTCGGCGGCGAGGTCGCGATTGGTCGCGGCGACGACGCGGAAATGGGACTTCTTGACGTTCAGCGATCCGACCGGGCGGTACTCCTGCTCCTGCAAGACGCGCAGCAGCTTCGACTGAAGCTCGAGCGGGAGCTCGCCCACTTCGTCGAAGAAGGCGGTGCCGCCGTTGGCGAGTTCGATCAATCCGAGCTTGTGCGTGTTCGCACCGGTGAAAGCGCCCTTGACATGGCCGAAGAGCTCGCTCTCCATCAGCGGTCCGACCATTGCCGAGCAGTCGATTGTGACGAACGGCCCGGGCGGAGCATGGCGGTGAATCGCGCGTGCGACGAGCTCTTTGCCGGTTCCGGTCTCGCCGAGGAGAAGGACGGGCCACTTGCTTCGGCCGAGCTTCCTGGCGAGGCGCAGCACGTTCTTCAGGCGCGCCGATTGGCCGATCAACTCGGGGGCGGAATCGGGCGAGGCGCGCCGGTCCGGCTCGGGCTCATCGAAGAGCTGCTGCTGGGCGCTTGTCATGTCCGTCCAATAATTTGTAGTGGCTGGGGCGCAGGAAATTCTCCCAGGTGAATCACTTACCAGGGATCGGGGATTGGGCTGAGGCGGCGGAGCGAGGGAGGGCGGGGTTGCATGCAGCCGCGCGGTCAGCGCCGGTTGAGAACATATGGTTTGAGATGCTGAGGTGTGCGCGGGGCTTCAGCGATCGAGGCGGACGATGAAGGCGGCGCCGGTGCGAGCGCGGAGCTCTTCGGCGAGGGCGCGGGCTTCGTCCTCGCTCGGCTTGCTTCCGACGAGGACGCGCCACTGTGTTCTTTCGCCCTCACGCGGGACGATGGTGACCGGCTGGTAGTTCTGTTCGAGCGAGCGCTTGAGGTTCTCGGCGCGGTTGCGGTCGATGAAGGCGCCCACCTGGACGGCGAACTCAGCGGGGACTTCGGAGGGCGGGCCGTTGCCCGCGGGCGCGGTGAGACGCGGCGGGCCGTAGGCGAGAAGCTGAAGGCGCACGCGCGCCGTGCCCGGGCCGATCATCCGGATGGCGCGCGCGGCGGCTCTGGAGAGGTCGATGGTGCGGCCTTCGACGAACGGGCCGCGATCTGTGATGCGCACGGTGACTTCCTTGCCGTTGTCGAGGCTGGCGACGCGGACGATCGCGCCGAAGGGAAGCGTGCGATGCGCGGCGGTGAGCAGATCCATGTCGTAGACTTCGCCGTTGGCCGCGCGGCGGCCATGGTAGGGATGGCCGTACCAGCTTGCGATGCCGTCCTCGGTCCATCCGATGCGCGGGGCGGCGGGCGCGGCGGGCGCGCGTTTCTTCTTCGCGCAGGCCGCGGTGAAGAGAAGAACGGCGAGAGACGCGGCGATGAGCGCGTTTGAACGGCGGGCGCCAACTCCGGCTCTGATCATTCAGAACACTCTCTTCCTATCTTGTTCCGGAACGGTCATGGGGGACAACGATTTTCGCGCGCCGCGGCGCGGCGGGCGCGCCGCAAGCGCTTCCAGAGGGCGGTTTGGGGCGAAAACATTTCAGCGATTCTTCGTTTTTGGCCTCCGAAGCGTTGCGAGCAAAGAGCTTCGATGCGCGCTCACATCACTTTTCTCTTGACTTCGCACGTCAAGCAAGTTTATAAAGAGATCACAACGCGTTCGCATCGCGGACGCGCATTCTGATGTCACGGAGAACAGATCAATGAAGAACGCGACCAAGAAAGCGGCGAAGAAGCCGGCAAAGAAAGCCGCCAAGAAAGCCGCAAAGAAGAAGTAGCAAGCTGACGTTCCATTTGGAACGCGGCAATGGGATCAACCAGACGGCCCCGGGAAACCGGGGCCGTTTGCTATTTGTGCGCGTCTTGCTTGGCCATCCACAGCGTTCTAAAGCTCTCCCCCATGCCGAAGAGCAGCGTCTTGAGCTGGAGGCGCAGCTTCAGCGATTCGGCCTCGGAGGCGGCGCTCAGGGCGGAGGCGAACTGATCGGGCTCTCCCGCGCGCAGCAGCGTCTGCGCGAGTTTTTCGAAGCGCACTCTGCGCCAGCCGCGCGCCGCGAGCATGCGCTCCAGGCAATCGAATGGCACGTGCGCGGTGATGTCCTGCTCGCCGGGTTGCGCCAGAACTTCTTCGAGCGCGCGGTGACGGCGGTAGCTCATCAACGTTCCGCGGGGGAAGCGAACGATCTCGGCGCCGGTGTAGCCGTAGTCGATGGCGATGAGGGCGCCGCTCGCAAGCGCGGCGTCCATCGCGGTAAGAACTCGATCGAGCTGAACCGGAAGTTCCAGAAGCAGATCGGAGTCCGCGTCGAACGGGCGGGCGAGGCGCGCGGCGTATTCGCGCCACTCCTCGCTTAAAGGGAGGCCGTCGGTCCAGGCGAACGCGCCAGCGCGCCGCGCTACGCGCTGTTCGATCCATTCGCCGCTCCTTCGCGCGGCGAGATCGACAGGGAGCGCATCGAACAGCTCGTTGGCGAAGATCGCGCCGTGAAACGGCGCGGGCGGGGGAGCAGCGGGGTCCGTGAGCGCAAGATAGTTGAACCCGGCGAGCGCCTCGCGCATTTCGCCGCGTCCGGCGCCCCAATCGACGACTGTGAACTCCGCGCCGGCGTCCATCTCCGCGCGCAGAGTGCGCAGGAGGGATGCAACGAGCCGGCCGAAGACCGGTTGAAGCTGGGCCGCGGTGTAGAAGTCGCCTTCGCGGCCGAAGGGGTCGCGCTGGCGCGCGTAGTAGCCGTGCGCCGGGTGGTAGAGGGCGATCTCCATGAAGCGCGAGAACGGAATCGGGCCGTCGCGCTCGATTTCGGCGGCAAGGATATCGCCGGCGGCTCCTTGCGATGGCGGATCTGGAGTCAACAAGGGCATTGTACTCGCAGGCTTAGCACGGCCTGAAGGCTGTGCCACCGAACACACACAGCCTGAAGGCTATGTTACTGGGCTCTGGGCGACCACAGGCATTCGATGCGTGGGTCGGGGGGCGAGGGTCCGCTATAGACTGAGTGCATGGGGCTGCCGGCAACGATCCGCGTCAAGTTGAGCTCAGAGGCGGCGGGCTACGTGACGTTGACTCCGGTGGTGGTGGAGGAGATCGCATTCGCGCAACTGCTCGCGGAGATTGCTGGCATCGCAGGCAAGGACGCAGGGCGGATCGGCGAGATCCTGCGCCGCGGCACGCTGGTGAGCGGGGCGACGCGCTATCGCTGGGAGGGGCTGACGCTGGCCGCGGCGGAGATGGAGAGCGCGATGGCGCTGCTGCCGGAGCCTGATCCTTCGCGCGCTTTCGACCGCGGGCGCTGTGTGCGGGCTTACCTGGTGGGACCGGGCGTGCGCGTGGAGGTGACGCGCGAGGCGGCGGAAGCGCGGAGGCTTTTCCACCGCGAGAGTTTCTGGGAACGGCTGCTGGGGGCGGCGGCGGAGCCGCTCTACGCCGCTTACGACTACAGGGGCCGCGCGGATACTTATCGCGCGAGCGTGACGCAAGAGCAGCGCGCGGCGATTCGTGCGGGGGCGGCGCTGTTGAAGTACTCGGGGCTGGCGCGGTCGGTGGAGATGGCGCAGTTCGATGTCGTCGAGTTCGTCGTGGAGCGGTGACGCGCGGTCAGTGGCGCGGCTTGACCTTCAGGACGATCGGCGTCCCGGCGAAATCGAAGCGCTCCCGGAGGCGGTTGATGATGTAGCGCTCGGTGGAGAAGTGCAGCTTCTTGCCTGAATCCATGAACAGGACGAAGGTCGGGGGGCGGATTGAGGGCTGGGTGATGAAGTAGACGCGGCGCTCGTAGCCGAGGTCGAGGCCGGCGGCGAAGCGGTTCAGCTCGCCGGTGCCGATGCGGCGGTTGAAGTTCTCGTAGATCTGGCTGATGCGCGGGAAGAGGCCGAGCACGCCGCGTTTCTCCCTGGCGGACAGGAAGACGATGGGGGCGTATTCGAGGAATTTGAACTGGTCGCGAATCGCCAGCTCGTACTCTTTGCGGCGCTTCTCCTCGAACAGATCCCACTTGTTGACGCAGATGACGAGGGCGCGGCCCTCCTGGTGGGCGTAGCCGCCGATCGTGGCGTCGCTGGCTACAGGGCCTTCGGTGGCGTCGAGCACCAGCAGCGCCACGTGCGCCATGCGGATGTTGCGGCGCGCCATGACGACGCTGAGCTTTTCGGCCATCAGGTGAGTCTTGCCCTTGCGGCGGATGCCGGCGGTGTCGACGAAGACGTACTCGCGGCCGTCGACGGTGACGCGCTCGTCGACGGCGTCGCGCGTGGTGCCGGCGATGGGCGTGACGATGGCGCGCTCCTCGCCCACCATGGCGTTGAGCAGAGTGGACTTGCCGACGTTCGGGCGGCCGATGATGGCGACGCGGATGGGGCGCTGTTTTTCGGCGTCGTCCTCTTCGTCGCCGGCGGCGTTCTCGGGGAAATCGCGCGTCACCTCGTCGAGCAGTTCATGGAGGCCGAGCCTGTGCTCGGCGGAGACGGGACAGAGGCGGTCGAAGCCCAACTGGTAGAAGTCGGCGGTAAGGTCCTGGCGCTTGGGGACGTCGATCTTGTTGACGGCCAGCACGACGGGCTTATTGAGCTTGCGCAGCATGAGGGCCAGGTCGCGGTCGGCGGCGGTGATCTCGGTGCGGCCGTCGACGAGGTAGATGATCTGCCAGGCGGCGTCGAGCGCGACGCGGGCCTGCTTGAGGATTTGCGACGGCATCACCGCGGCGTCGTCGGGGATGATGCCGCCGGTGTCGATGAGCTCGAAGCGGCGGCGGCGATGCGTGGCGACAGCGGTGATGCGGTCGCGCGTGATGCCGGGCTCGTCGCCGACGATCGCTTTGCGCTGCCCCAGGATGCTGTTGAAGAGAGTGGACTTCCCGACGTTGGGCCGGCCGACGATCACAACGACCGGCAACGCGGCGGCTTCTGAACCCGCCTTTTTGGACATTCCTCCATCCAGTGTAACAATGGAAGTTCAGCCTCTCTTTTTCTTCCCCCCATGAGACAGTCGAGCGAGAACCTTCGCAACATCGCGATCATTGCGCACGTCGACCACGGCAAGACGACGCTGGTGGACGCCATGTTCCGGCAGAGCGGCATCTACCGCGCCAACGAGCAGATGGATGAGCGCGCGATGGACTCCAACGAACTGGAGCGCGAGCGCGGCATCACGATCCTGGCCAAGACCACCGGCGTGCACTACAACGGCGTAAAGATCAACATCGTCGACACGCCGGGGCACTCGGACTTCGGCGGGGAGGTGGAGCGGGCGCTGAAGCTGGTCGACGGCGTCATGCTGCTGGTGGACGCGGCGGAAGGGCCGCTGCCGCAGACGCGCTATGTGCTGTCGAAGGCGCTCGAGGCGCGGCTGCCGCAAATCGTCGTCATCAACAAGATCGACCGAGGCGACGCGCGGCCGCAGGAAGTGCTCAACGAGATCTTCGACCTGTTCATCGATCTCGATGCGGCCGAGGAGCAGCTCGATTTTCCGGTGATCTACGCGATTGCGCGCGATGGCGTCGCGAAGACATCGCTTGAAGACGACTCTACGGACCTGCGACCGCTCTTCGACGCGATCCTCAAGCACATCCCGGCGCCGGCGGGCGATCGCGACGGGATCTTGCAGTTCCAGGTAGCCAATCTGGACTACTCGGATTATCTGGGGCGGCTGGGGATCGGGCGCGTGTTTCAGGGGACGCTGAAGCTGGGCGGCGAAGTTGCCATCTGCAAGCTGGACGGGCAAATCCGGCGGACGCGCATTACGAAGATGTTTTCCTTCGAAGGGTTGAAGCGGGTGGAGGAGACGCTGGCGCAGCCGGGAGACATTCTGGCGATCGCGGGCGTCGAGGGGATCGAGCTCGGCGAGACGGTGAGCGATCCGGAGACGCCCAAGCCGATGCCGAAGATCCAGATCGACGAGCCGACGATCTCGATGATCTTCTCCATCAACACGTCGCCGTTCGCGGGGCGCGAGGGGCAGTATGTGACGGCGCGGACTCTGCGCGACAGGCTGGACCGGGAACTGCTGACCAATGTCAGCCTGCGCGTGGAGGAGACGGGCACGCCCGACGCGTTCAAGGTGATGGGGCGCGGCGAATTGCAGCTTGCGATTCTCATCGAGATGATGCGGCGGGAAGGGTACGAGCTAATGGTAGGGAAGCCCGAGATCATCACGCGCACGAATGACGGCAAGCTGATGGAGCCGCAGGAGCTGTTGATCGTGGACGTGCCGGAGGCGTACGCCGGCGTCGTCATCGAGAAGCTCGGCATCCGCAAAGGCAAGATGTCGAAGATGATCAACCACGGCAGCGGCCGGGCGCGGCTGGAGTTTCTCGTGCCGTCGCGCGGGCTGATCGGGCTGCGCAGCGAGATGCTCACCGACACGAAGGGCACGGCGATCATGAACTCGCTGTACCACGGCTACATCGAATGGCAGGGCGACATCCCGATGCGGCTCACCGGCGTACTGGTGGCGGACAGGGCCGGCCTGGCGACAGCGTACGCGATCTACAACTTGCAGGAGCGTGGCGAGATCTTCATTACGCCCGGCGCCGAGGTCTACGAGGGGATGATCATCGGCGAGAACTCGCGGCCCGACGACCTGAACGTGAACATCGTGCGCGAGAAGAAGCTCACCAACATGCGCTCGTCGACGGCGGACGAGGCGATCCGGCTGGTGCCGCCGCGCCCGCTGAACCTGGAGCAGGCGATCGAGTTCATCAATGAGGACGAGTTCGTCGAGGTGACCCCGAAGTCGATCCGGTTGCGCAAGAAGGTGTTGGCGGCGAACCAGCGGTAGCGGGCTGTTACACTGGCGGAACGGTGGCGAGCAATCCGGCTCCGCGATTCTTCGAAGGGATGTTCAGCGCGCAGCGCTGGCTGGCGCTGTGGGCGGCGCTGCTTGGGTTCATGCTCGATGCGATGGACGTGCTGCTGTACGTCTTCGCGCTGCAAACGCTGCGGCAGGAGTTCGGGTGGTCGAATGCGCAGGCGGGGCTGGTGAGCTCGGTCACTCTCATTTCGTCGAGCGTGGGCGGCATTCTTGCGGGGATTCTCTCCGATCGCTACGGCCGGCGGCGGACTCTGATCTGGACGATCCTGCTCTATTCGTTCGCTTCGGCGGGGACGGCGTCGTCGCAATCCATCCACGACCTGATCGCGTGGCGCATGCTGGTGGGGCTCGGGTTGGGCGGGGAGTGGTCGGCGGGAGCGACGCTGGTGGCGGAGAGCTGGCCGGCGGAGCATCGCGCGAAGGCGGTGAGCCTGATGCAATCGGGCTGGGCGCTGGGCTACATGGTGGCGGCGGGGTTGAGCGCATTGATTCTTCCCGACTTGGGCTGGCGCGCGTTGTTCCTTGCGGGAGTTCTGCCTGCGCTGGTGACGGTGTTCATCCGCCGCAAAGTCCAGGAGCCGGAGATCTGGGCGTCGACGCCTGCCGCCGCGCGTCCGGGGTGGACGGCGATCTTCCGCGCGCCGCATCGCAGGAAGACTGTGCTGGCCACGGCGCTTGCGACGAGCGTGCTGTTCGGCTACTGGGGCGTGTTCACCTGGCTGCCGGGGTTTCTCTCCGCGCCTGCCGCGCAAGGTGGAGCGGGGCTGGACATCGTGAGGACGAGCGGGTTCGTGTTCATGGTGCAGGCGGGGGCGTGGTTCGGCTACGTCAGCTTCGGGGCGCTGGCGGACTGGCTGGGGCGGCGGCCGGCCTTCGCGCTGTACGTGGGCGTGGCGGCAGTGATCACTCCGCTCTATGGGCTGATGCCGCGGCTCGCGGGCGATGACGCGCGCGCGTGGCTGCTGGCGCTGGGGCCGCTGGTGGGCTTTTTCGGCACGGGGTTCTTCTCGCTGTTCGGAGCAATGCTCGCGGAGTTGTATCCGACGGCGATCCGGGGCGCGGGGCAGGGATTTGCGTACAATTCTGGACGAGGGCTGAGCGCGCTCGCCCCGTTCGTTGTTGGTGCGATGGCCGATCGCTCCGGCGTCGGAAGCGCGTTGACTCTGAATGCGGCGTTTTTCGCCTGCGCGGCGGCGATGGTGTTCCTGCTGCCCGAGACGAAGGCCACTCACCTCGAGGAGGTCTGAGGCCATGTTGCCGCTGGTGCTGTTGCTGGCGGCCGGGCTCGTCCACGCCGAGCGGCTGCCGCCGTTGGGCGATGAAGCGAGGCCGCTCCGCTACCGGCTTGCCTTCACCGTCGATCCGGCGGCGCCGCGCTTCCGGGGCGCCGCCGAGATTGACGTCCATCTCGCGGCGCCGGCGAAATCCGTCATTCTTCACGCGCTCGGGTTGAGGATTCTGTCTGCGCGGGTGATTGCCGGGGATGGCGTGCAAGAGGCGCGGGCCGCGCGGCTCGCGGGCGAGCGGCTCGAGGTGACGGCGCCGCGAGGGATCCCGGCGGGGGAGGCGACGCTGCGCTTCGATTACTCGGGGACGCTCAGCAGCAAGGCGGCGGTTGGGGCTTACCGGCGCAAGGGTCCTGGAGGATGGTATGCCTACACGACGTTCACTCCGATCGAAGCGCGCCGCGCGTTTCCGTGCTTCGACGAGCCGCGGTTCAAGACGCCGTTCGAGATCACGCTGCGCGTTCCCGCGAAGCTGACAGCGGCGTCGAACGCGCGCGCGGTGGAGGAAAGGACGGAGCAGGGCGGCATGAAGCGGGTCCGCTTCGCCGCGACCCAGCCCCTGCCTGCCGAAGTTGTTGCGTTCGTCGTGGGTCCGTTCGACGTCGTGGATGCGGGTGTTGCGGGGCGGAACAGCATCCCCGTACGCATCCTCGCGTCGAAGGGAAGAGGCGCGGACGCGCGGCTGGCCGCGCTCGAGACGCCTGAGATCCTGAGAAAGATCGAGGAGTACACGGGCATTGCGTATCCGTGGGACAAGCTCGATCACGCGGCGCTGCTTGAAGGCTCGTTCGGCGCGGTGGAGAACCCGGGACTCATCACCTATCAGCAGCGAGTGCTGATCAGCACCCCCGGCGACGTCAGCACGGCATGGAAGCGGCGGCTCCGCTCGCTGATGACGCACGAGCTGGCGCACCAGTGGTTCGGCAACCTGGTGACGCAGGCGAGGTGGGAGGATGTCTGGTTGAGCGAAGGGCTGGCCACCTGGCTTGAAATGAAGCTGATGGACCTCGA
Organism: uncultured Solibacteraceae bacterium; assembly: GCA_964472745.1. Lineage (GTDB taxonomy): Bacteria > Acidobacteriota > Terriglobia > Bryobacterales > Bryobacteraceae > CAYYNC01. The sequence continues at coordinate 4,273 of CAYYNC010000035.1, read as the reverse complement.
TGCGAGCGAGGCGGACCGCGGGTTGCGTGCGGCGGAGTCGCGCCAGAAGATGATGGCGTATGACGCCGGGGCCGACGCGCGTGCGGTGCGCGTGCCGCTCGACAGGCGGGAGCAGGCCAAGGATGTTTACCACTTCACCGTGTATCAGAAGGCCGCGGGTGTTTTGCGGATGATCGAGCAGTGGCTGGGTGAGGAGCGTTTCCGCGAAGGGATCCGGCTCTATCTGAGGCGGCACGCGCACGGCGTCGCGGGGATTCAGGATTTCGCGGCGGCGCTCGGCGAAGCGTCGGGCCGGGATGCGATGCCGGTGCTGAGCGCCTTCCTGGACCATCCGGGGAATCCGCGCGTTGCCGTGGAGCTGGAGTGCAGGCCGGCGGCGCGCCCGGTGGTGCGGCTGACTCAAGGCGCGCCGGCGAGGCCGATTCCAGTTTGCGTCCGCAGCCCGGCGGGGACGGCGTGCGAACTCTTACTGGAGGAGAAAGCGCGCGCGGCGCTGGCCGACGAGATGTGCCCCGCGTGGATCATCCCCAACGCCGGAGGCGTGGGCTACTTCATCGCGAGCGCACCGCGCGCGCTGATCGAGCGAGCGCCGCTGACGAAGGCCGAGCGGCGCGCACTGTCGTCCGATCAGGGCGTGTCGAGGTTGAAGCGTTAAGGGGCCAGGCAGGTCTCACGCCTTCCCGGTCAAACTGTCAACCACACCAAGAGCATGAACGCTGGCATGCTAATTGGCATAGCGATGAAGACTGCGATCTCAATCGATGACGGCCTGCTCCAGGATGCCGAAGCTGCCGCGCGGCAGGTGGGGCTGAGCCGAAGCAGATTGTTCGCGGCTGCGACCTCCGAATTCCTCCGTCGAAAAAGCAGCAGGAAATGCTCGATCAGGTGAATGAGGTCTATGCGGAGGGGATGACTCCCGTCGAGAAGCGCCTGCTGAAGCGCATGAAGGGCAAGGTGCGCCGGATTGCGGAGCGCTGATAAGCGGAATCCGGCAGGGGCAAGTGTATCGGCCCGACTTCGGGCCGGCTGCGGGCTCGGCGCCGGCTGACCGTCATCCTTATGTGGTTGTTCAAAACGATGTCTTCAACCGGAGTGCGATCGCAACGGCCGTAGTCTGCCTGATCACGTCGAATCTGACCAGGGCGAAGGCCCCTGGCGACGTCCTGTTGAAGAAAGGCGAAGCCGGCCTCTCGAAGCCCGGCGCGGTCAAGGTGTCTCAGGTCCTGACGGAGCACAAGACCGAGCTCGTCGAGTATGCAGGCAAGTTGAGCGCCTCGTCCGCCGCCGTTCGCGGCGGGCTGCATCTTCAGTTTGAGACCTATTGAAGAGGGAGTTCGACTGGGAGCGCCGGCCATCTCCGCCCGGCTGCGGACCAGCCGCATGAGGCGCCGTCCGGCCAATTGCCCCGCCGGATGCCGGTTTTCTTGACGCGCTCGAAGCATCGAACATCAGCGGCGAGGCCCTGGCCTGGCAGCTCGCAATCGGAGGCCGCGGAGGCGAGACGGCGCGTTGCACCGAGCCTGAGATCGATGGCGGCCGGGGCCAGATGCCGAGACTCCAGGCGGATACAGTACCGGAGGACGACGCTCCTGCCAAGAGAGAGTCGCGGCTCCGGGCAGCGCCCTTCAATGAACTCCCCGATCGCACGCTGTCCCCGCATTCCTGGGCGCTTCTTTGGCGTCTGTTGCGGCCCTCGTGGCCGGCAGCCTGAGAGCGGACCGGGCGCGGCGGCGAGTCCGGTTTGCCTGGCCGATCCCCGGTCGAGGGCGCATCTCGCCATTCGGCGCGGCCTCCACGCGGGATCATACTGGAGCAGGATACGATCGACGCGAGCGGCGCGCGTGGTTTGAACACAAGTCCCGATTGGAGTTTGGCGTTGATCCAGCGGTTCCCGCCCCGGTGATTGCCGAGGTCAGCCGGTCCCCCCGACAAGTCCAACTCCGGCGCTTCCCGACCGGCTGCGTGGCCGCTCCCCCGGCGAGAGCGAGGCGCACGAAGCAGGGCGGCTGTCAGGCATCACCAGAACGGCGGATGTTGCCGATGACGTTGTGGCGACGATCGCCCTTCGCCGGAAAGCCGTGATTCTTACGAGCGACGCGAACGACATCGAACGGCTGGTCCGGGCTTCCGGGCGAGAAATTGCAGTCGCCGCCGGCCGGCACTGAGCACGCACACCGGACGCCGGCGCTCCGGAAGTTGAACGTGCGAACACGAGGGATGGAAATCCCGGATCCGCTGATAGGCGCTGAAATCGTGCGCCGAGCCGAGTGCGGCCGCACGGGCCGCCGGGGTCAGCGGGCTCAAGTGAAGCGGCCGCCGGGAGCGCAGGCTCCGGCGCCGCCGCCGCTCATTGCGAACGCGGAAAGCTGCCTCTCGACGTCGTGAGAGCCGCACTTGGGGCATTCGAGATCGCGGTCGGCATCCGACATGCGACGCAACTGCTCGTACAGGTTCCCGCACTCGTCGCAGCGGTATTCATACATCGGCATAGGGATCTGACACCATTGTAGATGCCGGACCCCGCCGATTCGTGACACGGGCCGTCTTCAGAAGAGGTCTTCGAGGCGCAGGGGCGCGTCGGCCTTGGCCCACGCCGTCTTGTACTGCTGCTCGATGAGCGCGGCTTCGTCCATCTTGCCCTGCGCTTTGAGGCTCTCCATCAGGCCGAAGAGCGAGCGGCCGTTGCGGCGGTTGATTCGCAGGTCGCCGCGGAACACCTGTTCAGCCTCGGCGGCCTGGCCGGTGCGGAGCAGCGCAGCGCCGAGAGCTTCGCGCGTGGGCGGGTAGTACCAGTCAGCCGGCTCGTTGTAGTTGAGTTTGTCTTCGGCCGCGACGGCATCGCGGAGATGCCGGACCGCCTTCGCCCAGTCGCCGGACGCCGCGGCGATGCGGGCGTCGAGGGTCTTCTCGCCGATCTGCATCACGGCACGCTCAGGATTCTGGCCATAGGTGCGGTCCTCGGGGAGATCGCGGAGTCCATCGAGGAACGCTTTTCGCTCACGCTCGGCGTCGGTTTTGCGGCCCAGCGCGGCGAAGGCATGGGCGCGCGCCATTCGCCAGACGTTGCGCGAGGTGATGGAGCCGTCGGGCGGCGCTTCCGAGCTCGCCAACTCCTCCCAGCGGTGGAAACGCAACTGGACGAGCACCGGAAAGCTGAGGAACGACTCGAAGATCGGGATCTGTTTCGCCATGGGCGCCATGATCCCGGCGGCCCTGCGCACACTTTCGAACGCGTCGCGATAGCGGCCCTGCATGCTGTAGGCGGCCGACAGGAAGTGCCAGTTGTGCGACCAGTATGTGGAGTAGATTCCATCCGCCCCGCTCGTTTCGAAGTACTTGCGATCCGCTTCCGCGGCGTCGATATTAGCCTGCGCGGCGCGCTCGTAGTCGCCCGTGCGCATGAAGACATGGGCCGGCATGTGGACAAGGTGGCCCGCGCCGGGAGCGAGCGGGCCGAGGCGGTAGCCGCTTGGCAGCGCCTTTTCCGGATTGGGCGACGCTTCGACGGCGTGGATGTAGTAGTGATTGGCGCCCAGGTGGCCGGGATCTCGGTCGAGGACCGACTCCAGCAGCCGCACGATCTCCAGTGTGTGCGTGCCCGGCTTGCCATCCAGCGACCACAACCGCCACGGCGTGAGGTTCATGAGACTCTCGGCGTAGATGGTCTGCGCGTCGAGATCGTCAGGCCAGGCTTCGGCAAGCCGCTTCATGGCTTCCGCGTAAGCGCGATCGAGAGATGAGCGGTCGGCCGGCTGGGGATCGGGCACATAGTGCGCAACCACGGCGTCGATGTACATCCGCTCTCTCGGAGCGGCCCTGGGCGCCAGCGACTTCGCGCGCCGCGCGGCATCGTAAGCCGGCTGGGAATTCTGCGGGAAGAGAGGCTCGTTGATGTTCGGCCCGAGGGCGACGGCGAGCCCCCACCAGCCCATCGGCATTTCAGGATCAAGCTCCACCGCGCGGCGGAAGGAGCGCGCAGCCTCCGGGTAGTTGAACCCATAGAGCAGCGTAAGTCCTTGATTAAAGAACTTTTGCGCTTCCGCGCTCTGCGTTGTGACGGGGTGGTTCAGCGACCCCATCCCGTCCAGGAGCCGCGCTTCACCGTTCAGCCCTCCGCGCGGAACCGGCGGATGATGCTGCCCCAATGCAATTCCGAATGCGAGTAGACAAAGAAATAGACTCTTCTTCACTATCTATCCCCCTCCGTACAGATTATATCGGATGTTCACCTCTAGCGTTTTAGGATAAGCCCTGAAGCATCATTGCGTTAGAC
>CAYYNC010000034.1:0-66746 GCA_964472745.1 uncultured Solibacteraceae bacterium | reverse complement strand
CCGAGCTTAAAGACTGCATATCGCAATCCAGCGTCAGTGAAAAGGGTACAGGGGCGGGGTCAGCGCCAGTGGCCCTCGATCCAGACGTAGCCGCCGCGGCGCGGGGCGCGGTAGCCGGGCGCCCAGACCATGCCGGGGCGGGGCGGCCTGACCCAGCGGCCTTCGACCCAGCGGTAGCGGTGGCCGACCCAGCGGTTGTGTCCGGGGATCCAGACTAAACCCGCACGGGGGTGGCCCATCATCGCCCCGTAGGGCGGAGGCGGGGGCGGGGGCGGGCCGTGGCGGTGGTAGACGCGGGCTCCGCAGCCGGCGGCTGCGGCGAGCGTCAGGGCGAAGAGCGCGATTCCGAGGGATCGTTTCATGGCCGGCCTCCTTCACTGTTTCAACCGGACTCGCTCCATTCATTTGCAGTTGCGGGGCCAAGCGTGAATACATTGATTTTGTTGGGTTGCGATGGAGCGCGCCTGCGCTGCTGGTGGCTCAATTGCACCAGGGCGGTGGTGTTCGGCCAGGGCGCGGCTATTTCGAATAGAGGTAAGCGCGCGCGCCGGGCGCAGGCTTGAATTCGACCCGGCCTTCGCGCGGAGCGGTGAAGTCGACATTGCCGAGGTGCTTGCCTTCGGGGTCGTCGGCGATGAGGGTTCCGCCGGATGGAGCGGAGAAGGCGGTGCGGTTGTTGCCGTGAAGGTCGATCAGCTCGAGGACTTCCCCGCCCTTGCGTCTCGCGACGATTGCGCCGGAGGCGTCGAGGTTGCCGTGCTCGGTCCATTCGCCGCGGCCGTCGAGGAATTCGTAGGCGGGCGAGGTCATATGGTCGATGCGGCGGCCGGCGACGGTGGCGGAGATTTCGTAGAAGCCGCCGGCGGGATTGAAGACGAGCCAGCCGGAGGGCGCGGCCTTTGTGGTCCTTGACGGTCCATGCGCCGGCGGAGGCGCGGTTCACGTAGACTCCGGTTCCGTTCTCGTAGACGACATGGAGACGCGAGGATTCGACGGCGCCGGCGGCGTCAGCATCCTCGATCGTTTTCGGGCGGACGAAGGCGTACTGCTGCTGGAGCTGCTGCATCATGTAGGAGGAGCGGAACATGGCTTCGAGGCCGAAGTCCGTGGTGAAGTCGTACTCGCTGACGAGCCAGCCCATGTTGCCGTAGGCGATCGTGGCGGCTAAAAACAGATCGGCGTATTCGCGTTTTTTCGGCGATTTGCGCCACTCGGGGTCGAGCTGGTTGAGGTGATGCGAGGCGCAGCCCATGCCGTAGTCGCACTCGAGCGGATGGAGCTTGTGGAGCATGAAGGCGGCATCGGGCGGGTGGGTGAGCAGTTTGACGCGCGAGTAGACCCAGCCGTAGTGGCCGGAGGCGAGGCCGGCGTAGAGCCGCTGGCAGGTGGCTTCCGATTGCGTGGGGCCGTAGACGCGCTGGTCGTTGAGCAGGAGCTAAGCGTAGGCGTTGAACGTGGCGGCGAGGGTTCCGGCGCCGGGGACACGCGTGTCGTAGTCGCAATTGTCCCAGGGAGCGACGGCGCTGTGGACGCCGGTGTAGGACATCTTCACGCCGTACTTCTCCTTGATGCGCCGCGCGTAGTATTCGGCGAATTCGACGGCCTTGGCGGGCTTGAGGGTGTAATTGCGCGGGCAGGCGCGCTTCCATTCGCCGTCGGAGAGGCGGAGGACGTGGTCGGGGGTTCCGGTTGGTGTTGACGGGCGCGAAGTCGGTGTAGTTGGTGCAAGCGCCCTGGAGCCAGGCCATATTCTCACCGAAGAATGCGCCTGAAGAATGGGAGTTGAGTGTCCGCTGGTCTCCTTTCTGTTTTCGGTTGGATAAGTATATGTCTCGTCGTCGGAGCTGTGGGAATGTGGCAATCGCGCGGCGATTTCCAAGGGCGGTGGGAGCGGCGGGAAACTGCGGAGCAGTTTTCCACGGCTTCCACGGCCCGGCATCTCCACAGCTCTTGTTGCAGGGCATCGGCGGCCGGCTCCCGCAATCTTTCTGCCGATGCGCCGGAAAAGTTCGCGCTTGGCCTGTTGCGTCGCCAGGGCGGCTTCGGTGTCGGATTGAGCGGCGGCGCGGTTTTGCAGGTCGGCGGCGCCGTAGCCTTGCCGAAGGTCTCGTTTGAAGTTCGGCACGGCTTGCAGGAGTTCATACGGCGTCGGTCAGCGCCGGTAGATGCGTTTGATCTTGCCGTTGCCCAAGCGGCGCTGTTCCGGCACGGCGCAGGGGCGATGGAAGTTGACGTACGGGTTCAGGCGCTCGCCGTAGAACTGGGTGATCGACTCAGCGTGCCGAGCTTCAATATAGCCGTAGCCGAGATGCTTCCGGATCACGGCGCCGTTTTTGGCCTCCACAGGGCGTTGTCGTTGGAGTGGCGGGGGCGCGACTTGGTCTGCTCGATGAAAAGTTTCTTGAGCAGGCCCGCAACGTCGTGATTGATGTGCTCGCTGCCGTTGTCGGAATGGAAGCCGCGGATCTTGAACGGAAACTGCTCGAGCAGCGCTTCCAGCACTGGAATCAGCCGCAGTTGCGAGATTCTCGGCGTGGCCGCCATCACCTGCCACTGCGTCACTTCGTCCACGGCGTTGATATGATAGACGCCCTTCAAGCCATCGAAGTCGCCCTGATGCACCGAGTCGATGCGCAGGAATCCGCGCCGCCCATTCGGCTCCGGCCGGCGCCGCTCGCCGATGGAGATCACTGTGGGCCGCGTCGGCTTGTAGGTGAAGCTGCCCTTCCGGTAGGCCGCCGAGCTGCGCAACCGGTAGATCTGCGCCGAACTGATCCGCGCCAGCCGCTCATACGCCGCAATCCCATGCAGGTCGTAGTCGCGCTCCAGGATGCGCCGTGTCGCCGGACCGCTCAGGTTGCCGTGCGCCTTGTCCGCGTACGCCAGCAGGTCGACGTCGGCCTTGGTGTAGCGCGAGGCGAACCGAGGCGCCCGGTAAACGGTTGCCTTCACCCGCCCCGTCGCCGTCAACCCCGTCATCTTCTCAACGGAGCGCCGCAGCAACCCCTTGCCGGCCTTCCCCTGCCGGGCGTACTCATGCCGCACCAGCGTCCCCTCCACCCACCCGTAGTGCTCCGCCCGGCTCTGCCCGGCGAACTCCACTGGCGCAGTCCCCACCAGAAACGCCCGGATCTCGTCCAGGCTTAGCCGCTTGGAATCGTCCATGCTGATGATCAATCCCCCTGCATCTCGCTCCCATCCCCCTTCAGGCTCATCTTGTGTGAGAATCCGGGCCCCCCTTCAGGCTCATCTTGCATGAGAAAAGACTTGGCCGCGACGTAGAAGCGAAATGTGTTGTAATGAGGGCTTCCGCCTTCATACGCGCACCAGCGGACCGCCGTTGCGCCGGGCACAACCAGTTCAGAGGAGTCGAGCAGTGGCTGACGAGATCTCGTTCGTAGAGTACTACCTGGCGGCGATCCCGCACATTCCGGGAGAGGGCGCGCGGGTGCTCGCGGCCTTCAGGGACGCAGGACTGAATCTCACCGGCTTCATCGCTTACTGGCAGACCGGGTGGAACGCGGAGATCGCCATCATCCTCGACGAGAACACAAAAGGGGTAAGCGTCGCGGCGAAGAAAGCGGCTCTCAAGCTGGGATCGAAGCGCAAGGGCATCTTGGTGAAGGGCAAGGACAGGCCGGGCGTGCTGGCCGAGCTGATGTCGAAGCTTGCTGAGGCGCACATCAACGTGACGTCTCTCCACGCATTGAGCGCGGGCGCGGGGCGATTCGGCGCGCTGATCGCGGTGGCTCCGGCGGACCTGCGCAAGACGGCGAAAACACTAGGTTTGAGCTGAACCGCTGCCGCTCCCTGACGGCCGCGGCTCAGAGGCGACGGTAAGGTATCTTGAATAACAATAGAAGGAGATTTTCCCACATGAATGTGCCATTTTACGGACACGTCCGCCAGTACCATAACATCAAGTCCGAGATCGACGCCAACATCCAGGAGGTCCTGGAGAGCGGGCAGTACGTGATGGGGCCGATGCTGAAGCGCTTCGAGCAGGAGCTGGCGGCCTATCACGGAATGAAGTACGCCATCGGCGTCGGCAATGGAACAGACGCATTGTGGCTGTCGTTCATGGCGCTCGGCATCGGACCGGGCGACGAGTGCATTACGACCACGAATACGTTCTTCGCGACGGCGGAGGCGATCTGGATCGCGGGCGCGACCGCTGTTTTCGTGGACTCCGACCCGAAGACGAACTGCATCGACCCGTCGAAGATCGAAGCCGCGATCACGCCGAAGACGAAGGCGCTGGTGCCGGTTCACCTCTACGGGCAGTGCGCGGACATGAAGGCCATCCGGCAGATCGCCGACAAGCACAACCTGCTGGTGATCGAAGACAACGCGCAGGCGCTGGGCGCGGCGGGCGGCGGCTTCAAGATCGGCGAGCTGAGCGACGCGGTGTGCACCAGCTTCATCATCCAGAAGAACCTCGGCACGTTCGGCGACGGCGGCGCGGTGGTGACGAACCGCGCGGACGTGGACCGCGTGGTGCGCCGGCTGCGCAATCACGGCTCCGAGAAGCGTTCGTGCCACAGTTATGGGTTTAACAGCCGCCTGGACGACATCCACGCCGGCGTGTTGAGCGCGAAGCTGAAGCACATCGACGAGTGGAACGACTGGCGCCGGAAACACGCGGCGCGGTACACCGCGGGGCTGGCCGGCGCGAAGAACATCACGCTGCCCTATGAGACTCCGGGCTACCGCCACATCTTTCACCTCTACGTGATCGAGACCAAGCAGGCGGCGCACCGCGACCAACTCCTCGATTTCCTGAATCAGGCGGGCATCGACGCCAAGTGTCACTACCCCATCGCGATTCACCAGCAGGAAGGCTATCCGTGGGGCAAGGAGGCCAGGATCGCGGGTCCGATTCCGAACTCGGAGCGCAACGCGGCGTGCTGCATCTCGCTGCCCATGTTCCCCGAGCTCACGCAGGAAGAAGTGGACGCCACGATCGCCAAGGTCCTGGAGTGGGACGCGAGCGCGGAGTAACAAATGGCAAAGTACAAAGTTGTCGTGGCGGGCATGGGCAAGCGCGGCATGCACCATGCCGCCGCGTTTCAGGCGAACGGGCGATTTGAAGTCGCCGGGATTTGCGACATCGACACGGCGCGGCTGGACGCCGCGGCGGCCAAGCTGGGCGTCGCGGTGAAGGGGACGGACGCCGCGCAAGTCGCGCGCGAAGTCAAGCCCGACGTCTTCTGCTTCTGCACGATGCCCGCCGTGCGGACATCGATGATCAAGACCGGCATCGAGAGCGGCGCGCGGCTGATCGCCATGGAGAAGCCGGTGGCGCTCGCGAGCGCGGAAGGCTTCGAGATCAAGCGGCTGGTGGAGTCGAGCGGCGTGAAGGCGGTGGTGAGCCATCAGCATCGCTACGGCGTGCACTACCGGGCGGTGAAGGATGTGATCGCGAGCGGTGCGCTGGGCCGCATCCACACGGTGTACGGAACCGCCACCGGGTGGATGATGCACATGCTGTCGCACCTGATCGACTACATGCGCTGGTACAACGGCGAAGCGGAAGCCGAGTGGGTGATGGCGCAGGCGGCAGGCCGCGGCAAGCTCGGCGATGCGCATCCATCGCCGGATTACATCGGCGGCTTCATCCACTTCGCAAACGGCGTGCGCGGCGTTGTCGAGTGCGGCGCGGGCGCGCCAGACGTGCCCGAGGTCGATTACTGGTGGCGCAAGTGCCGCATCGGCGCGCAGGGCACGGACGGCTTTGCTGAAGTGCTGACGGGAGGCGGTTGGCGCGCCGTCACCAGGACCGGCGCTTCCGGCGGCGAGGGGTGCATGAACTACGACCTCGACATGCCGCCCTACATCCAGCAGATGGCCGACTGGCTGGACGACGACACACGCGTACACGCATGCAATTTCGAAAGCGCTTACAAGGGTTTCGAGATCATGATGGCGCTCATCCGGTCGGCGTGCGGAGGAGGGCAGGTCGCTCTTCCGCTGACGGAAGCCGAAGACGAAGTGGCGATGCTTCGCCGCTCGGTGCCCGACCGGCAGGTGCTGCTGTCGATGCCTGCGAACGCGAAAGAATACCTGTCGTAGGGAAACAGGGCGGCTTCGCAACCTTCGGAGCAGGCAGGCTTGCGCTGCGGCGTCCGCCTTTTGCGCCGGTTCTTCTCCCTCCGGCGCCATGCAGCAGCAGTTGCGGCGTTGGATTCTCCTCACCTTCGCCCTTGGGGTTGTCTCTCTCGCTTTGTCTTTCGGCCGGGATCGGAATGCGGCGACGCCGGCCGCATTGCGCTACGGAGCCGTGGCAGCGGCGATCGTTCTCATCGTGTTCCGGGCGCGGACCGCAGTCCGCTTCCAGCGCGCCCTCGACGAGATGCAGCGGCGGAACTTTCTCGAGATTACCAGCGTCGTCGGAATCGCAGCCATCGCGTGGCTGTATCTGTTTCCGGTGCTTGAAAAGACCGGATTCGTCGGGGCGCTGACGCACGATGGATATGCTCTTGTCGTGGCCCCGTTGTGTCTGATCGCGTGGTTCGCCGTTGTCCGGAGATACCGATGAGGAACCGGCTGCGAGTATTGCGCGCAGAGCGGGACTGGTCGCAGGCGGAGTTGGCAGAGAGCCTTGGCGTCTCGCGCCAGACAGTGAACACGATTGAGACCGGCAAATACGGCCCGAGCCTTCCACTGGCGTTCGGGATTGCACGCGTCTTCGGCATGAAGATCGAAGACATTTTCCAGCCCGATAGCCCAGACGCCGCCGGTTTACGTACGCGCTAACTCAGAAAAACTCGAGCCGCCCGGGCCTGTGCGCCGGATGAAGTCGAGCCGGCGCGAACCCGGATTCCTGCGACTGCGCCGGCTGCACGCGGGGCGACGAGCGCCGGGGCGGGACTATCCAGGAGTTGGCATCGATCTTGCGAACGCCCTGCGCAGCGCCGCTACGAGATTTTGCCGGCACTCATCCGGCCGCGGACGAGGTGACGCTGCTCAAGAGTGCCGTGCCGGAGCGGCCGGTACTGCTGTCGATGCCGGCGAACGCGCAACAGCACTCGTCGTAAGGGCCAGTCAGATCCGGTAGATTCGCGTCAAGCCGGGCCAACGGTCGAAGTCCGCATCAAAGCTGAGAATGGAGCGGATGCCATGCCGCTCCATCACGGCGATGTGGACGGCGTCTCGAGCCGAAAGCGAAAGCGGATTCTGCACGATCTCGGCGGCGCGCAAGACATCGGATTTCTCGATCGCAAAGATTTCGTCCACCACGGTGAGAACCATCTGGAGCGCGGCAGGGATGGCCGCGCGTTGGCCGATGGCGGTGCAGCGGCGGAGGATTTCCTGGACCGCCTCCGCATCCGTCACCAAGCGCTGCCCCGCCACGGTCAAACGTTCCAGAAGAACCTGCGCATCGCTTTTGTGCGGATGCGGCGCTCCGATGAGGTACATCGGGACATTCGAATCAATGAAGATCAAGCCTGATAGCCCCGCTCGATCTCACTGAGCATTTGTTCGATGCCTGCGGTCGGGAAAGAGTACTTCGCCGCGCGCCGGATCGCTTTCAGCTTTGTCTCGGGATCGCTCAGGGGCTTGCTCGCTTGCGCCTCGCGAAGGGTGCGGCGCACCCATTCTCCAATGGTCAGGCGTTCGCGGCGCGCGAGGCGCTGAATGTCCTTCATCTCCTCGTCGGAAAGCAATACCTGGAGCCGCTTACTCACATAGTGAGTATACATTACTCAGCCTATGATCGCATCACTCCCATCGCGCCGGCGGATTTCGGCTACGAGGCCAGATCCTCCTCAATCACCTTGTAGCCCACCAGGTCGCCGAGGCGCTTGAAGCCGCGCACGAGATCGCCGTAGAAGACGGCACGGTGCAGCATCGGCATCGCGCCGGCGTATTGCGAAAGGTCGCCGGGACTGCTCGGGGCCACGATGGCGCCGCCGCCCCAGTTCAGGAAGAGGTGGCGGGCGTCGCGCACGGTCTGGGTGAACTGCGTACGGCAGGCGAGCGGGCTGACCCCGGTCTCGGTGATCTTGCCGGGGACGACGAGCATCGTGTCGAGGTTGACGAGCTTGGCCATGGTGACCGGCTCGCCCGTCTTGAACTGGACCTGCAAAGCGACGCCGCCGCCGCTGTCGGTCTGGTTGCGAATGAGGAACGGCATGCGGCTGCCGTCGGGCAGGCGCGTGAATGAAGTGCAGTGGAACTGCACAACGGCGTTTTTCGATTCGTCGATCACAGGGTCGGTGATGAAGCCGGGGGTGCGGAAGGCGTATCCGGCCATGAGCATCGTGAGAGTGGAATCGATGTCGCCTTCACAGGCGCCGACAAAGCCCATATCGTTGAGCTTGCTGAAAGTAAGGCAGCCGCGGGGATCGCCCATGCATGCCGCGCTGCAAATGCCGCGGGCGTTTTCCTGGATCATCAGCTTCTTCACCGCGAGGTAGTAGCGGGCGGAGTCGATGATCTCCTGGCGCGTGGGCTCGAGAATCCCCAGCGCCGGTTTGATCCAATACTGCTCCGCCTCAGCTTCGGCGAGTTTGGGATCGATGGACTTGGCGAGTTCGAGAATCTGCGCGTTCTTGATGGTGATCACTTCAGCGCCGAGCTTGGTCTTGACGGCCTCGGGGGAGCAGGCGGCTTTGGTGCCGCGCGGACCTTCGACGGCAAGGATGCGGGTTTGCTTCATCAGAGCGGGGACGCGCAGCAGCGCGACGGCTTCGTCGAGCTCGCCGCGGTCGGTAGTGGACAGCAACAGGACTCTGCGCTTTTTCCACTGCTGGTGCCACATCCAGCCGTGCCCGCTGAAGGGTTGAAAGAAGGAGACCGCCGGCTTGTCGACGCCGAAGTTGAGTTTCTCGAGCGTTTGATAATCGCCGCCGTGTCCGGAGAGCCAGACAAGCAGCAGACCGTCGGCCTGCGCGGCTTTGCCGGCCACCTGGGCGACGTCGGCGGGCGGGATCGTCTCGCCTCCGACGAATCGGACATCGCCGAGCTTCTGCTCGAGGCCGCGAAGGTGCTCGTCCATCCGGGCGATCTCTTCCTGGCCCCAGGTCAAGTACTGGACAGTTCTTCCGGCGCGGTTGACCGTTGCGCCGGACCGGCCGATGTAGACCTTGTAAATGGTCGCCGGGCGGAGTTTGGGCCAGGCGGCGGCGTCCGCCATGAGCTGCGGCGACGCGTGCGCGTTGGCAGCAGCGCCGGCCGCGGCCACCGCGCCGACAAAGCCGCGTCGGGTGACGGGGTAATTCATCTGACGTTCTCCCTTCAGTCGAGATCGTCTGAGGAGGTCCGGGAAACGCAATCGAAACCGGTGCGCCGGAGCCGGCCGCCGCCTGATTCACGTTTCGGGGTCTGAATCTCCTTTTTAAGATCCGGCTTGGATTCAGTATACGCCCAAATCGGCGGTTCACAAACTTGCGTGGGGCAGCCCGCGCGACGCCGGACTCCGGGCCGGCTGAGAGCCGGCCGCAGCCCAAGGAACTGCCCCACAGTGAAAGAGGCCGGACCTGGATCGCTGTTTACCAGAGCAGCTTCAGCCCCAACTGCATGCGCCGGGCTGTCACGCGTGTTCCGGTGATTGCTCCGAACGTCGCGGAGGACGTGTTCGTGTTGGCGTTGCCGAACTGGGTGTGGTTGAACGAGTTGAAGGTCTCCCAGCGCAACTGGCTGGTGAAGCGCTCGGAGATGCGGAAGTTCTTGTTCACGCCCATGTCCCAGTTGTTCAGACCCGGCTGCTGGAACGTGTTGCGGCCGGCGTTGCCCACCACGCGGATGCGGTTGCCCTGAGCGTCGCGCGGGAAGTCGAACGCCGCGGCGTTCCAGTAGCGGTCCGGCATGCTGCGGCCGGCGTAAGGATCGCCGATCACTTGCGGGATGCTCCGCGAGAACGACCCCACCAGGATCCAGTCCGATCCCAGTCCGAGCGTCTGGAATTGTCCCTGGGCGAACGTCGCGATTCCGTTCACTTCCCAGCCGCCCGCGAGCAGATCGGCGCCCTTGCCGATGCCGCTCAGATATTTCTTGCCGCGGCCGAAGGGCAATTGGTAATTGAAGCTGGTGACGAAGCGGTGCGGCACGTCGAAGGCGCTGCGGCCCTTGTCCCACTTCTTATACTCGGTCGATATCGTCGAGAACTCGTCGGTGGAGCCGAGGTCGAGCGCTTTCTGCCAGGTGTAGGAGCCGAGCAGATAGAGTCCGCCGGCGAAGCGTCGCTCGATCTTCGCGGTCAGCGCGTTGTAGCTCGACCAGCCGCCGTTGTAAGTGAGCAACATGCCAGGGCCGAAACCGGGGAACGGCACGCGCTGGGCGATCGGGGTCGTACCATACGGGTCCACTCTTCCGGCGTTCTGATTCCGCCGCTGCGGCAACTTGTTGCCTGTGCTGCCCGCGTATTCGGCCTCCACCAGCCAGTGGGCTCCGAACGACTTCTGGATGCCGAAGCTCCATTGCGTGAGGTACGGCGTGCGGTTCAGGCGGTCGAAACTGAACGGGCTCAGGTTCGGAGACGTGCTGAACGACGGCAGCATGTCGCGCATGAAGAGGTTCGGGACCCGCGGGTCGCCGTCGATCGTCTGCGCCTGGAAGAACGGAGGCCCGTTCACTTTAAACTGCTCTTCGTTGAAGTTGTCGGTGGCGTAGAAGATGCCGATGCCGCCGCGAACGACGAAGTTGCGTGCGAACTTCGGATTCCAGTTGAAGCCGAAGCGCGGCGCCCAGTTGTTGTAGTCGGGATCGACGATCTCAGGACGCACGCCCTGCCCGGCCAGAACGACGCGGCGCAGCTCCGTACTGAAGAACAGGCTGCGATTCTGGATCTCGCGCGGCGAGGCGGCGAACTCGTAGCGGATGCCGATGTTAATGGTGAAGTTCGGCAGAATCCGCCAGTCGTCTTGAATGTAGACGCCGTAGAACGTCGAGCGCATGTCCTGGAGACCATCGCCGATCGCGCCCTGCGCACGCGACGGCGTTCCGAGGAGGAAATCCGCCAGCCCGGTGCCGACGGTGGTCTGCAATCCGCTGTAGCGCCCGTCGAAGGTGAAGCTGGGGTTGCCGGAGAAGTTCGTCACCTGGAAGTAGGCCTGGCGGCTGATCTGGAATCCGGCGCGCATGTTGTGCTTGCCGCGGATCATGCTGAAGTTGTCGGTGAATTGCAGGTTCTCGTCGGTGGCGCCGATGGCCTGTGAGATCGAGCCGACCGCGCTGAATCCGCTGATTCCAAATGACGGCACGCCGTAGACGATCGGCTGGGTCTGGATGTTCTTCAGGTTGAAGATCTCCTTGGCGAAGTCGCGCTGAAATGAGGTCTCCGAGAGGCGGTATGTCACGCTGCGGTTGAATCCGAAGCGGAATTCGTTCAGGATGCTCGGCGTGAACGTGCGGTTCCAGGTGAATGTCACCAGCCTGTTCCGGAGCGGAAAGCCCTCGCCGCCGTAAGGCCGCAGCGCCTTGAGGTCCCGCGTTTCATCGGACCAGGAGAACGAGCCGTAGATTGTATCGCGCGGGGACAACTGGTGGTCGATGCGCGTGTTGTATTGATCCCAGTCGTTAATCTGGCTCGGGGTGCCGACGGTGTTGAACGTCGGGAACGTGGGCGAGTTGAGCGGCGCCGCGACATTGGGCGCCGGGATGAACTGCACGGCCAACTTCGTGGTCGCATCCAGCCGGTTGGCTGGGATCACGTTGCCGGGGAAGGGCAGGCCATTTGTGTGGTCGATCACATCGGCGCACTTGCGGCTGTTGGGATTCGAAGCGCAGAAGGGAGAGCTCCGGGGGAAGATCCCGGTGCCGACGCTGTCGTCGGCGAGGTTCCCGTTCAACTGCGCGGCGGAAGGATAGAGCCCGGTGGCCGCGGAGCTCGACCGCTGGCGAACCGCTTCGAAGTTGAAGAACCAGAAGGTGCGGTTCTCGCCGTTGTAGAGCTTGGGGATGGTCACCGGACCGCCGACCGCGGTGCCGAAGTTGTGGTAGTTCAGCGGCGGCTTCGCTCTCCCGGTTCGGTTGAGGAAGAAGTCCGTACCGTTCAACTCGCGGTTCTGCCAGAAGTCGAAGACGCTGCCATGGAGCTCGTTCGTGCCGCTGCGCAGCGTCGTGTTGATGATCGCCGAACTGCGCCCGAACTCCGCGCCGAACGTCGAGCGCTGGATCTTGAATTCCTGGATCGCTTCGATGGAAGGCCGGATGCCCACGCTGCCGAAGCGGGCGTTGCGGGTTTCGATGCCGTTCAGCAGAAAGCTGTTGTTCGATTCGCGCCCGCCGGCGATCGAGAGCGACATATCGCTGCGTCCGGTCCAGGACGTGGCCGGCGAGGTCCCGATGCCGATGGGCACAGCGCCGGAACTGAGGGTGGCGAGCTGAATGAAGTTGCGGCCGCTCAGCGGCAAGCTGACGATGGACGCCTGCTCGAGCACCTGGCCCAAAGCGGCGCTCTCGGAGTTGAGCAGCGTCACTCCGGCCGCCGAGACCGTGACGGATTCGGTCAACTGGCCGACCACCGTCTGGATGTCCACGCGCGCACGCTGGCCGACCTGGATGCGGATGTCGGTGAGAGACTGCGCCTGGAAGCCTTGCGCCGTCACATCGAGCTTGTACAGGCCCGGCTTAAGTTGTCCGAACAGGGCGATGCCCAACTCGTTGGTGGGCAGTTCCTGCTTGATGTTGGTTTGAACCTCGGTGAGCACCAGCTTTGCGCCGATGACAACCGCGCCCGAGGGATCAGTGACGTTGACGACCAGGTCGCCGGTGATGGCTTGGCCCAGCAGGGCCGGCGACAGGGCCGCGAAGATGATGAACGCGTACACCACGTCAATTCTGCGTGACATGTTCTGTTGTGCCCCCAAATTCTTACAGACATCTCCTATCTTTGCTCTGCAATGGCAGTCCGGAAGCGGGTGACGCCGCCTGCACTGCGGCTACATGTTATCCGCAAAGCGTCCGGACTCCAAGGGTCCTTCAGAAGCCAAAGCCCGGTTACGTCTCCCGGCTTCGCTGAAGTCCCCTGTTCGCATCCCAGGTAGCATCCATTCTACACTCAAGTATCGAATTTGAAGCCGCGCACTTCAGAGGGCCCGGCCGGGGTCGCGCGGCGAGCGGATGTGCAGGAGGACGCCGGCTATGACTCGACGTGAAACGCTGCTTCTTCTGGGCGCCGCCGCCCGCCACCGTGACGTTTCCCAGACCGACCTCTTCGTGAGCGGCACCGGCGGTTATCACACGTTCCGCATCCCGGCTCTGATTCCGACGAAGAAGGGGACGCTGCTCGCGTTTTGCGAGGGGCGGCGCGGGGGCCGCGGCGACAGCGGGGACATCGATATCGTGATGCGGCGCAGCACCGATCACGGGCGGACGTGGTCGGAGGCGGTGACGATCCACGACATGGGGCCCGATACGATCGGCAACCCGTGTCCGGTTGTCGAGCGCAAGACGGGCGTCATCCGCCTGCTGCTCACTTCCAACCCGGGGCATGTGGTGGAGAAGCAGATCATCGGGCAGACAGTGCGGGAGACGCGACAGGTCTGGGTGTCGTCGAGCACGGACGACGGCATCACGTGGTCCAAACCGTCGGAGATCACGGCCTCGACGAAAGATCCGTCGTGGACATGGTATGCGACAGGACCGGGCGTGGGCATCCAGCTCCGGAGCGGCCGGCTGGTGATTCCATGCGATCATGCCGAGGCCGGGACGAAAGCGTTTTACTCGCACTGCATTTACAGCGACGACCGCGGCCACACGTGGAAGCGCGGCGGGCGGCTTGGCGACAAGGTGAACGAGTGCCAGGTGGTTGAACTGCGCGACGGCTCGCTGCTGCTCAACATGCGCTCGTATCACGGGCGCAACCGCCGCGCGATCGCGCGCAGCCGCGACGGCGGTCTCACCTGGGGCGCGATCGAATTCGACGAGGCGCTGGTGGAGCCGGTGTGCCAGGCGAGCCTGATTCGCGCGGGAAACCTGCTGTTGTTCTCAAACCCGGCCTCGACGCGGCGCGAAAACATGACCGTGCGCGCGAGCCGTGATGAAGGCAGGACGTGGCCGCTCAGCCTGGTGTTGGAAATGGGCCCTTCCGCGTACTCGTGCCTTGCCCCCGTCTCGCGCAACCGATTCGCCTGCCTCTACGAACGCGGCGCGCAATCACCCTACGAGCGCATCACTCTCGCTCTTTTCGGCGCTCGGGATCTCGCAAGAGCCTGAGCGTCGGGCTTCGCGCAGACCCGCCTCCCGCAGCGTGGTGCGGAGGTGTTCGAGGGCCTGCCGGCAGTTTGCGGTTCCCGCGGATTCAAACGTCGGCGGGATTCCGGGCGCGTGTTGCGCCGGGAGCCTCACGAATTTCCGGTAGTCGAGATCGCCCGGGCCCGCGGCGGCGCCTTAGGTGACGTGCGGCTTGCGATCCTTCGCGTGAATGCCGCCGATCCAGGGCTTCAGTTGCGCACCAAACTCTTCGAGGTCGTTCACCTCCAGAGGATTCGCCGGATCGAGCTGCGCTTTGACCCGTGGCGAACCCACTTCCTCGAGGAACACGCGTGAGCGTTTTGGGCTGGCGAGCAGACTGCGGTGGATCGGCTTGAGCAGAACGCCGCATTGTTGGCTTCGGCCACGCGCGCCAGCTCTTTGCTGGTGGCGACGGCCGTCGTCCAAACTTCGTCCTGCAAGTCGTATGCGGCGGCGGGCGAGGGTCCGGGCGGGCGGTAGCGGCCCGTCCCGCCGAGTAATGTGCGCACGCCCATGTGCGCGCCGAGCTTCATCATCGCTTCCAAGCAGGCGAGGTGCGCTTTTCGTTCAGATCCCTTGGGCAGCGGGCCGGAAACGGAACTTGTTTCCTCCGGGTTCAGCTTCCGCACGCCGGCGAAGGGCGGCTGCCGGTCGTAGGCCTCGAGGCGCTCGATGATGCGGCCCCTGGCCGCGTCGATCCGCGTTGTCACGCGCATTTTCGTCCGGAACTTCGAGACGACGAATCGCTCGGTCACGATCGTCTTGCCCTCTTTCCAGAAGGTGACCTCGCGCCCGTGTCCGTCGATGAGCTTTCTCGATTTCGCGTCGAAGTCCTGGGCCGGCTCGATGATCGTGGCCTTGCCGCCAAGGAGCAGTTCGTCGTAGAGGACCACGGCGGCCATTCCGTCCGCACCGGTGGTTGTGGTCTTCACTTCGCGGCCATCGTCGCGCTCCGTGATGACGGCAATCCGTTCACGCGGAAGCGGGGCGTCCGGCCGCTTCGATTCCCCGAGGTTGACCCGCCGCCTGCCCGCGTGCGGTGACGCCGTACAGGCCGCGGCGAGGGCGATCAGCAGAGCCATTGAACGTAGGGAGGGCATACCCGCCTCCTTCCGTCAGTCCGGAGGAAGTATGGACCCTGACGGCCGGCGCTGGCCGCCATTCCCGCAGACGCGAGCGCCGCCTCCATCTCCCCGGTTGTTTCCACCTGGCCGGAGGCGAGGAGGAAGATGTCGAGCGACACTTCGAACATCTTCGGGCTCAGCGTCGTGCAGGCGTCCTCGGCGATGATCGTGCGGTAACCCTGGTCCGCGCAGGCGCGGGCCGTGGAGGTGACGCAGACATCTGTTGTAAGGCCCGCGGCCACCACTGACGTCAGGTGCAGGTTGCGCAAGCTCTGGCCGATCGCCGTGCAGCCGGGAGGATCGGCGGCGGTCTTGTTGATGACGACTTCACCGGGCCGCGGGGCCACGCTCTCATCGATCTGCCAGGCGGCGTCGCCGGTGCGCGGCCAGACCCGCCGCCCCAGGACCTGTTCTTTAGACGATCGGGCGCCCGCGATCTACCAGGGCATTTCGCGTTTCGTGTAGCGGCGTCCCTTCTCGGCGGCTTCTTTGATGCCGCCGGCGGCGATCATCACTCCGGCCCGGATGCGCTCCTCGACGTTCGAGGGGAGAACGTTGTCGAGGATGTGAACCTTGGCCGCCTTGCAGGCGTCATAAACGCGCTGCTGGATCTCGTCGAGCGGCTTCGGATGGGGCGGGTCGGCGCCGCCGTCGAGGAAGCCGTAGGAGAGGCGCATGTCGCGCGGGCCCCAGTCGACGAAGGCCACGCCGGGGACCCGCACGACGGACTCCGCGTTCTGCACCGCGTGCTTGTCCTCCACCTTGACGCCGAGCATGATCTCGCCTTCGGGGTTCAGCGGCCACGGGTCGGCGCGCTTGAAATACTCCTGCTCGCCGATGCCCCAGATCTTCGAGGCGAAGCGCTGGCTGCCAAAGCCGCGCAGGCCTTCTTCGAGCCCTTCGCCGACTCGCTGCTTGTGATGCGGGTAGCGCGCCGCCTGGACATAAATGCGCACGGCCTCAGGCGAGCGCGCGCGGCAGAGGTGGACGCCGTGCACTCCCGCCGCGAGCGTCTGCTGCACCATCCAGTAGCCGCCTTTCATCGTTTCGACGTCGGTTCCCAGCGCGGGAACCGTGCAGATGACGGCAGGGGTACGGTGGCCGCTCGGCGTGGGGCCGCCGTCGACCAGGCCCTGCATGAACTGGCGCAGCAGAGCGAGGTCGAACGGCGCGTGCTCCATGTCGTAGAGGACGATGTCGGCCCACGTTTTCGCGAGCGCCTTGCCCTGCTCGTAGCCCCCGGCGCCGTAAGTGTAATAAGCCGGCTGGCCCTGCTCGAGCAGCTCGATCGCCTTGTTGATGCGCTTGGGCTGGTAGGCCTTCTGCTGCGCGTGGAGCCGAATCGCAAGAGCTGCGGAGATGAACGATCTGCGCTTCATCGATTGCCTCCAGGATTGAATTCGTCGGCGCCGATGTCTGCGCCTTTGCCCAGCGGGCGGGGGTCGCCCTCGAAGTCCGTTTTGGGGGCGCCGGTTGAAGCGCCCTTGTCGATGCAGGGCGAGCCGGCCTGCAAGCGGAAGGTGGGAAGAACCTCGAATGCGGCGGGCGCAGCGACGCCGGCGAGGCTTCCCCAGACGACGATGGCGCCGTTGCGCGATTCCTTCACCACACTCCAACGATCCGCGACTCGAATCACGCGGCCTGCGAGCTCGCCGTGATCCGCGCCGGCGGTCAACGTCGTCGTATGGCGCTGTGTGTCGCGGCTCAGCTCGCGCGCCGTGCCGGTGATGCCGTCCTTGGCGAAAGCGGGATCGCCGCCGCAGGAGTTGTGCTTTTGTTCCGCAATGGGGTCTTTCACTACGATGCCGCGCCGGACGATGTTGTTCACCAGCGATGCCGGCCCCGGGAGCTCGCGCGACGATTTTGAGTCATTGACGAACAGGAATGAGTCGATTGTGTTGTTCCACAGCGCGGCCGCGGAAGTCTGCACGTAAACGCCGCCGGGGTTCTCAACGACGATGTTGTTCTCAAGCCGCGCGCGGGCCTGCATCGCGATGCGCATCGCGCCCGAGGCGGCCGCGGAGCTGCGGTTGCCGGCCACGATGTTGCCGCTCATCCGGACTTCGTACTCCGCGGCCGGCGGAATCGGATCGAACGGCGTGCTGTAGTGGTGCTTCTGCCCTCCGATGAAGATGCCGCCGCCGTCGTCGGTTCCGTAGTTGCCGACGATGCGATTGCCCGCGATTACCGCCGAAGACCACAGTGCGGCGAAGATGCCGCCGCCGTCGTTTCGTGCGAGCGCCTGATTGCCTGCGATCACATTGTCGCGGATCTCGGCGCTTGAATGATCGTAGATCGAGATCGCGCCTCCGTCCGAACTGCGGCCCGGGTCGTTCACTCCGGCCGTGTTTTCGACGAAGACGTTGTTGATGATGCGCGCCGGCGAGCGCGAATGGCAAGCGACGCCGGCGCCGCGGCCCGCTTCGGTCGCGTTCGCTGCCAGGAGATTGGATCTGATGATGGGCGCAGCGCCGTTGATCGCCGCAATCGCGCCGCCGTCGTTGGCGTCCTCGTGCAGTTCCTTGGGGTTCCACGGCGATGGCGCGAGAGTGCGGTTCGCCACGAAGGTGTTGTTGGAGATGACCGGTGAGACCTTGTCGCAGAGAATCCCTGCGCCGTAACCGCGCACGCGGCCGCGCGTGATGACGAAGCCGTCGATGCGCGCATCGTTGGCGCCCACGGCCACGCGGCGCGCGTCTTCGCCATCGAGCGTTGTGGCGTGCAGGAAGATGTCGCGCCGCCAGCGCTTCGGTTCGAACCCGCCGTAGAGGTCGGCGAAGGGCCTCATCGCGACGGTTTCGCCGCGGTAGACGCCTTCAGCCACGAGCACCGCGCATCTTCGGCCCGCCGTGCAGTTCAGCTTCGACAGCGCCCGAACGACAGACCGCCACGGGCGAGCGCGCGAACCGTCGCCGCTATCGTCGGAGCCGGTTCCTGCGGAAACATAACGCACCGTCGCGTACCCTGAGAGATCCGCGCGAGCGGTCTCCGGCCCGGCCCTGAACCGGGCGATGGCGGGCAAGCAAAGAACAACAGTGAGCCAGGCGGATCGCATCGCCTACGTCGCGGGAGGCAGTGCGGCCTTCCAACCCGCGTGCAATTGGGCACGAAGCTGTGCGGCGGCCCGCTGATGCGCGGCGCTCTCCGCGAGGTTCACGAGCTCGCCGGGGTCGGTCTGGTGATCGTACAGCTCGACGCCCTGCTTGCCGCCTTCCCACTCGGTGTAGCGCCAACGTTCGGTGCGCATCGACTTGCCGAGGAAGACGATGTCCTTCGCGGCCTCGGCGCGTTCCTTGCCGCGGCCCTGCATGGTGAACGCCGCTTTCTTCCACGGCCGCGACGGGTCGTCGAGAAGCGGCGCGAAGCTCGTGCCTTCGAGACCGGGCGGCGCGGCCAGTCCGCACAAGTGCGCAAGCGTGGGATAGAGATCGACGAGTTCCACAAGCCGCGCCGTGCGCCGGCCTGTTCCCTTGCGGCCCGGGGCGCTGACGATGAGCGGGATCCGTGTGCCTTCCTCGAACAGCGAGTTCTTGTGCCACAGCCCTCCGTGATCGCCGAGATGGTAGCCGTTGTCGCCCAGGAACACAACGATCGTGTTTTCCCAAAGCCGCAGCCGCGTCAGCCCGTCCATCAGCACGCCGACTTGCGCATCCATGAACGATATGCAGGCGTAATAGGCGCGGCGGAACTCACGGACCTCGCGGTCCTTCATCGGCTGCGGCGGCGGATCGTGATTCATGGCCGCCGGCAGAATCTTCGCAAGATGGCTGGGCGGCGTCTGCGGGAGTGGGATTCCGTCCAACGGGTACGGGTTGAAATACTTCTGCGGAGCGGCGTAGGGCGAATGCGGGCGGCGGAATCCGGCGCCGATGAAGAAGGGCTTCCCTGCCCTGGCGGCCTTCTCCATCAACGACACCGCGCGGCGCGCCACGACGCCGTCCGGAGTCTCTTCGTCCTTCGACTTGAGCATGGCCCAACTGAAGCTGTGGCCTCGCGGGCCTTCAGCGGTTCCTTCCGCCAGGATGCTCTCCCGCGGCGGATTCTTGCCGTATTCGCGATACTCTTCGTCCCATGATCGCGGGTCTTCCGCATGCTCGCCCGTGTGGTAGACCTTACCCGACATGGCCGTGAAATAGCCGTTCTTGCGAAAGTGCTCGGGCAGGAGCACGGCGTCGCCGATGTATTTGCGCGTGGGCGTGTCGAGCGTCCACACGCGCGTGGTTTCCGGGCGCAACCCGCTCAAGAACGAAGCGCGCGAAGGCTGGCACAGCGGGTACTGGCAGTGCGCCTGCGAAAACAGAACTCCGCGCCGCGCCAGTTGATCGAGATGCGGCGACTGGACCGCCGGATCGCCGTAGCAGCCAAGCGCGGTATTGAGGTCGTCGGCGACAACGAACAGCACATTGTGACGCTGCGCGCTCGCCCGCAAGGCGCCGGCAGCGGTCACGGACGCGAGAAACGATCGCCGCGTGGACATCTTCCTTCACCTCTTCACGAATTGCATCGCGTACAACTTCGCGCCCCTCATCCGGAACACGAGCCGCACCGGCTTGCCCGCCAGAGCGGAGACATCGGCGCCCTTTCCCAGCCATTCTACCGGGCTCTCCAGGAAGTCGCCGTTGATGTAGACGCAGTCATCGGCGGAGTAGCCCGGAACCGGCGCGCCCTGCTGGTCGAGAATGCCCACCTGCGCATAGCCCACGGCGCCGGTGTCGATGTTCAGCAGCAGGCGGTCGCCTTCGAACACGAACGGGCGCGTGACCATCGTGCCGCCGGTGTACTCGGCTTCCGCGGCGACAAAACCGTCGAGCCTCTGAATCAGGCGCCACATCGGCCAGGGCCCGCCTTTGGTCCGCGGTGAGTGATATCCGATGCCGCCCCCTCCGTGGCCGCCGAGGTATTGCCAGATCTCGTTGCCGCGCCGGAACATGCCGTGCACGAGGAAGAGCTGATGGATCGTGTTGCTGCCGTCGCCGCCAATGGGCGCGTAGGCGGGCCGCGGGTAGCGCTTCCATTTCAGCCCGTCGCGGCTCACCGCCAGTTGGACTTCATTGACGCCGGAGCCGCGCTGGCGCTCCTCCGCGCCGAGCGCCTGGCGCGTGGGCGGGCCGTCGTCTTCGTAGTGGAAGTAGACGGAGGGGAAGGCCAGGTAGGTGTCCGGCGCCCAGGGGTACTTCACGGCTTTCGTGACGTAAATGTCGGCGCCCACCGGATCGATGCGCTCGTCGGGCCCGAAGACGTCGGGCAGCTCGATGCCGATGCCCGGCGGCGCGAGAGGTCCGTTGTCGAGGTACCAGGGATTCAGGCGTCCGTCGATGCGGAGCCGCTTCGCGGCCGCGGCGGTCTTCTCCGGCGTGATGACCTCCCACGGCCACGCGCCCATCAGGTCGTTCGTCTCGGAGCGGACGAAGCGGCGCAGCGTGTGGCCCCCGGGCGTGCGCGCGTAGTCGGAGCGGTGATGGCCCACGTAGAGCTGTCGCTGGTCGTCGTAATAGATCGCCGACTGCGAGCCCGCCGCAAATGGCAGCGCGGCGACTTCATTGCGCCGGAAAGACCATCCATCCGGCGAGCTGAAGACGAACATCGGCTGGCGGCGGATCGAGCTGAAATATTTCCAACGCTCTTCCGGCGGCGCGTTCGGATCGATGAAGACGATGCCCAACCCGACGGGGTCGCGCAGCACGATGTTGCGCTCGCCGTGAAACTCGCCTCGGCCGAGGTCGGGCTTTGTCCAATGAATGCCGTCTTCGGACGTCATCACCGCGAGGCTGTCCAGCGGCCCGCGATAGTAGAGGCGCAGGATGCCGCGCTCGTCTTCCGCCATCGCCAGGTGGCCGCGCGCTCCGTCAGGCAGGACAAGCTCCGCGCGCCGCGGCGGATTCGGCGTGAAGCGAATGCCCTGCCGTTCGGCGACGAGCGCGTCGTCGAGAAACAGATGCTTGCGTGAGCCGAGCGGCAGCGGATCGAGATTGTCGAACAGCAGCGGCGGCCCGGCCATGAGCTTCGCCGGCGGACGCCGCCTGGAGAAGCTCTCCGGCGGACGAAACGCCGCGCCATACACGTTTGCGGCCGAGAAGCGCAGCTCGTCGATCCGGCCCGCAAGCGGGCGCTCGAAGAAACCGTCGCGGCCCACGGTGAAATACGCCTCCTCGCCGTGAGGCAGCGGCTTCAGAGCCGCTTTCGCGGGCAGCGGTTGGATCGCGCCGTCGACGTAGTGTCGCAACTGCCGCCCGGCGGCGGTGTACACAAACGCGAGATGCCGCCATTGGTTCCCGCCGAGCGCGGCGGCGTCCGACGGGATTGTCATCCGCGTGCCGCTCGGTTGATTCACGAGCGTAAATGCCGCGCGGTTGGCGTTCAAGCTCAGCCGCGTGACAACATCGTTCTCGCCGCGGGGGCCGCTTCCAGTTTCAAAGACGACGCCGTCGGCGGCGCTGTTCGCTCCCGGCAGAAACCAGAACTCGACAGTCCAATCGAAGGCGCCCAGGTTGAGCTTCGTATCGGTGGCGTTGGCGAACCCCGGAGTCCGCAAATGTTTCTCTCCGCTCGTGGCGAGCGCGGCGAACGTGGCGTTGCGCCAGTTGAGCGGATCGATCGTTCGCCCGGGCGGCTTGGGCGCGGGCATGAGTCCGAACTGCACCGAGAGGCTCGCCACCCTCGAAAGATCCAGCGGTCTTGCCGGACAGGGCTCCAGAGCGCGGCCATATTTTCCCTCCGCGATGCAGCCGCCGCGGCCAAGAGCCAGGATGTAGCCGTTCGGCCCGGCGTCCACCAGGATCGAACTGGGATACGCCCCGGCCGGCTCGTCAAACAGCCAGAGCGCGACCGGGCCGCCGGCGGCCGCTGATGACGCCGCGGCGAACAGGAATGGGATTGCTGCGAGTTTCAGAATGTGAACCTTCCGTGCAGTTGCAGCGAGCGCGCGCCGCCCACGCTCAGGATGCGGCCAAACGTGGGGCGCGTGATGTCGGTAATCGGGCCGCCGAGATTCACGTGGTTGAACGCGTTGAAGGCGTCCACGCGAAGCTGGAGCCGGTAGCGCTCGCGGAAAGCGAGGTTCTTGGCGATGGACATCGAGATGTCCCAGGAGCCGGGTGCGCGCAGCGAGTTCTTGCCGACCGTGCCGGGTCTGATGGGCTGCCCGCTGGCGGAGCTTTGCGGCACGCGCTGAAACGCGGCCAGGTTGAGCCACTGGAACCGGTCGCCCTCCGAGTAAGGATCGCCGCCGATATAATCCGGCCTCGAGAAAGTCCGGTTGCTGGCCTGCTCGATGTTGATCGCATCGCCGGTTTCGGCGGTGAAGATGCCGCTCACCTGCCAGCCGCCCGCGAAGTGCCGCGCGAGGCCCTGCGCCTTGAACCACTTCTCGAAGGGCGCCTCGTACACGTAATCGACGACGAAGCGGTGCGCGACATCGTACCGCGCGGGCCCTTTGTCCGCGAGCCAGTTGTCCTCGTCCTGCACGCGCACATCGTTGCCCGCCCAGAAGTCGCCGGCGTGAATCGCCATCGCCTTGCTCCACGTGTAGTTGATGTTGAAGGCGAGGTTGTTCGAGAGCCTCTTCCTCAGCGAATTCTGCCAGCCGTGGTAGTAGCTGAAGTCGGAGGCGTTCCTCCAGCCGGATTCGAGCGAGTTCGGAAACGGGCGGATTCCAGTGATTCTGTCGGGCAGGTTGTAGGTGTGAGAAGCGATCACCTTCAAACCCTTGTTGCCGACGTAACCCGTCTGGAAGACCATCGTCGGCGAGATCTGCCGCTGAATGTCGAAGCTCCACTGCACGGAGTAAGGATCGCGGTTGTTCGGATCGAACACGGCGTAACCCTTGGGGACGTCGCGCGTGGCGATGATCTGCGCCACGCCGTCGTTGGTGACCGGGTAGCGCAGTCCCAGGTTGGTGATGTCCGGCCCTGTGAAGTCGAAGCGGAAGGGGATCTGGGGGCTGCGATAGACGAGACCCGAGAAGTTGCGCAGATTCGGCGGGGCCACAGTGATTCCGGCGCCGCCGCGGATGACAGTCCTGCTCGTCCTGTCGAGACTCCACGCGAAGCCGAGCCGCGGCTGGAAGTTGTTCTTGTCGGCGTTGTAGATCGAGTCCGCCGCCCGGAAGGTCGTAGGCCGCAGCGCCGCCGCGTATACGCCGTCGGGATTGAACAGCAGCCCGTCGCGCTCCGTGAAGACCGAGAAGTACTCGTAGCGCACGCCGAGATTGAGGATCAGCCGCGGGCTGAAACGGAAATCGTCCTGCACGAAGAAGCCCAGGTTCCAGTGCCGGCCGTGATAGGACGGCTGGCCGAAGGTCACGCGGACGCGGTTAGGAGTGTTGGCGATAAAGGCATTGGCATTGCCGTAGCGCAGCACGGGCACTTCCTCGTCCAGCCGTCCCGGCGCGCGGCCCATGTAGAGGCCGCCGAACTTCACCGAGTGGCGCCCGATGGTCTTCGAGATCACTTCTTCGATGCTGTAGGAATGGCCGCGGACGATCGTGCCTCCGCCGTCGGTACTGAACAGGCCCTGCACGTCCACGGTGGGAATCATGCCGTTGGCGTATACGCCGTCGGTGCGGTTGCTGTCGTTGAGGTTGAAGCCGAAGCGCGTCTCACTCGTCCAGCTCGGCGCCAGTCGCGTGTAGGTGACGTTGCCGCTCTCGGTGACGCCGAGATAGACGCGGGGATTGAACGGGTAGGTGCGCGGGTCGCGCTGCTGCGGGCGGCCGCGGATGTAGCGCGCGGCCAAGCGGCTGCTGTCGTTGATCGTGTAATCGACACGCGCCACCGCGTGGTTGTCCGACGCGGTGTTCGAGCTCGCGCCGCGCCACAGGCCGACATCGGTGCGCGTGCCGATGGGATCGGTGGGCAGCGGGAACAGATCGAGCAGCGGCTGGTAGGCGGGCACGGCGCGCGTGGCCTGCTCTTTGAAACTCGCGGTCGGAACCTGCGCATTGAGGATGCGAAACGAGCTGAGGCGGTAGCCTTCGTAAGTAAAGAAGAAGAACAGGCGGTCTTTGAGAATCGGGCCGCCCAGCGAGCCCCCGAACTGGTGAAACCGCACGGGCGGCTTCGGCGCGGTGGGCGCGAGCATCGCGTGGCGGGCGTTCAGAATGTCGTTCTGCCACAACTCGAACAGCGAGCCGTGGAATTCGTTGGAACCGCTCTTCGTGATCACGTTGATATTCGCGCTGAAGGTCCGCGCGACATCGGCCGAGATCACGCCCTTGGAGACGCTCACCTCCTGGATCGCCTCCTGGCTCACCACCTTGATGAAGTTGAAGTCCTGGAACATGCTCGTCGAGGGCGTTTCGGTATCGCCCGCGCCGTCGACTCCGTCCACTGTCACGCTCGATCCTCCGGTGGCGAGCCCGTTGAACTGGAACAGCCCCTGGCGGCCGGGGCGGAATCCGGTCTGGAGCCCGAGCAGGATGGTGAAATCGCGCCGGCCTTGCGGAAGCTCGCTCAGTTGCAGGCGAGAGATGTTATCCATCTGCGCGGCCGTCGCGTTCTGCACCAGCGGCGGCTCCGCCGAGACGACCACCTTCTCGGTCAGCGTGCCGACTTCAAGCGCCACCGGATAACGGAACTGCTGTCCGGCCTCGAGCGCGAGGCCGGATTGGACGGCGGTCTTGAAGCCCTGCGCCTCGACTGCGATCCGGTAGCGCCCCACAGGCAGGAAAGTGACGGTGAATTCACCAAGACTGTCGGATTGCGCGGCGTACTGCGCGTTGGTGTCTTCATTGGTCACGATCACCTTCGCGCCGGGAACGGCCGCGCCGCTGGGATCCTGAACGCTGCCGAAGATGGTGGCGGTGGTCCGCTGCCCGTACAGCATTGGCGCTCCCAGCAGCAACGCCCCGCAAATCAAGGTCACCAAGCACGCAGTCCGCATACCGACCTCCCCAGGCCCGAACACCTGTACTGATGAGAGGGTTCCACAGATTTCGGAAGTTGTCAAGCGTTATTCTTGAAAACGCTTGCTGAATTCCGAATTCGCGGTTATGCTGGTCGTTGATGGCAGCGACAAGCGCAGCGGCGCCGCGGCGGCGCCGTCCGAAGAAGGCGGCTCCGCCTTCCGGGGGCAACAGTGAACAGTACGCATCGAAGGCGATCTCGCGCGCGTTGGATGTTCTGGACTGTTTCACGAGCGAGGAGCCGCAGCTCAGCCTGCGGCAGATCGCCTCGCGGATGGAGTTGCCGGAGTCGTCGCTGTTCAGGATCCTGCTGACGCTCGAGGGCCGGGGCCACTTGCGGCAGAACGCCGACGGGACCTATGAGCTCACGCGCAAAGTGCTGTTCGGAAAGTTGTACGAGCGCTCGCAGGCGCTGCGCGAGTTGGCGCGGCCGTTTTTGGAGAAGCTGGTGGGCCGCTTTGACGAGACAGCGAGCCTGGCGTACCTGTTCGACGACAAGATCCAGGTGCTGGACACGGTGGAATCGCTTCACATCATCAAGTTCACGAATCGCGTGGGGCGCGTTCTGCCGCCGCATGCAAGCTCGCTCGGGAAGGCGATTACGGCGTTCCAGCCGCCCGAGCGAATCGAGCAGATTCTCGAAGCCTACGGCCTCGTGCGCCGCACCGAAAAGACCATCACCGACCGCCAGCGCCTGCTTTTGGAGTTCGAGCGCATTCGCGCCGCGGGCTACGCTTGCGACCGCGAAGAGACCGCGCTGGGAGGCGTCTGCTTCGGCGCAGCCGTGAGAGCGAATACCGGCCCGGTGGTGGCGGCGGTCAGCGTCTCCACGCCCGTCATTCGCCTGAATCCCGAACGCAAGCAGGAGATCATCGCGGCCGTGGTGGAAGCGGCGCGCGGAATCGCCCTCGCGGTGCGGGACCGCCAGGCGCGCTGAACGGGCTGGAGACGGGCTGCTGAGCCAATGGTCTACGGATCCTCTCGATAGTCACTGCTTCCCTTGAAGTCTGGCTCGCCCGTCGTGCGCAGCAGATTCAGGAGCTGGGACACCTCGCGGTAAAACTTGTCGAAGGATGGAGAAGTCCTTGCGGCCGCGAGATCAAAACTCTGCGTCAGCGCCGGTTGATCGACGGTTTCCGAGTAGCGGCCGACAGCCATCCGCTCGCCGAGCCACTCCTTCGCGCCCCGGATCAACTCGGCGTTTGCAGGAGGCTCGAGGCCAGCCGGCAGGCCGCGGTGGCCGCCGAGCGAACTGGCCGCTGCAAGGAACCAGGATTCGAATTCACGGCGCGCCAGGACCACGCAGAGTGGCACATCGGGACGCGCCGCTCTCGCACGGTTCAAAAGTTCAGGGGCGAGTTGGGCGGGGCAATCGTCGTCGGCGTCCAACAGGACAATGACGGCGCCATTCGGAGCGACCTTTTCGGCGGCGAGTTCGACGTGGCGCTCCAACTCGCCGGCCTTGAGCAGTTTGGAGCGCGGAACGCGAATCGGATGAGGTATCGCGAGTCCACATTCGGGGCAGGTTTCGAAGGCAATCCGGCGCAACAGAATCGGAAGGGCCTTCGTCTCGCCGTGGCCTTCGACAATACAGCCCAATCTGACCGTGATCAAGCAGCCCCCTCATCGAAGAGGCGCATCTGCCTGGCCGAGGCGCCCACGAGCTCAGGATGGGGACTCAGTTGATTCAGGCGCAGCAACTCTCCTGGCGTGTAAAGTCCCTTCTGGAGCACCTTCAAGCTCGACTCATCGATGGGCGCGATCTCAGTATTGCCGCTCTCAGCATGGACAGCCAGGATGCACTCCTTGGCGCAATCTACGAGGTCGAGCAGATCAGGACTGTGGCTGGTCACGATCACCTGGGTCTCCAGGCTGACCTCCCGAAAAGCGTCCATCAGCACCCCGGCCGCGGCCGGGTGCAATGCGATTTCCGGCTCCTCGATGCCGACCAACTCGATTGGTTTGCCGTTGCCTCTTTGGAAGAGGCCCAGCAAGATTCCCAGCGCCCTGAGCGTACCATCGGACATGTTGGCCGCGAGGAAGTGCCACGGGTCGCTGGATCCGGCGACTTTCTGACGAAACGTCAACGTTTCCTTAGGCCCCATCGACTTAGCTTCCACTCCCGCAACTCCGGGGACGACCTGCGCGAGATACTCCTCAATCCGCCGCTTCTGGGCGGGCTCCAGATCCGAGAGTAGACGCAGGACGCTGGCGGCGTTGCCTCCGTCCCGGCGGAGGATATCCCCGGCATCGGGAGTCTGAAGCTCTCGCATCCGATCCGGATTCAGGTTATAAAAGGCCATGTGCGCCAGGGCATCATAGACGGGCCGGAATTCAGCTTCTCCAGAGGCCGCCACCAAGTGGAGACGGTCTGAGGGCAGACCGGTTAAAGTTCTTTGCGTGCCAGCTCCCTTTCTCGTTCCGGACTTCACTCTAAAGCTGGCCGATTCGGAGCCGTAGACCACGCATTCCTCTGTTTGGACTTCGAATGCGCCACGGGGCTTGGCGCCGACTTGAAAAGCGTAGTGGCCCGAGGCGCCGCCGGGCAGCACGAATTCAAGGCGCACGCCGAAATGCGTTGGGTGGCCGCTGCTTCTTCGCCGGACTTCACCGATCCCCCCACGATCGCGCAGGGCATGGTCCAGGGTGGTTCGAAGGGCATCCGCCACCAGGCGGAGCGCGTCCAGAAAATTGCTTTTCCCCGATCCATTGGGCCCCACCAGAAAGGTCAAGTGGCCCAGTTCGAGGTCGCAGGCTGCGATGCTCTTATAGTTCTTCACCACGACGCGCCGCAGGAATGGGCCATTTTTCATGCAGATTCCTTCATGTGAGCCCGCAGGCTGCTTCAGAGTTTAGTTTACGCTTTCGACACTGAAGCGCGAACCTTCGTCTGCGCCGTGCGCCCCGGCATTCGGTGCGCAAGGGCGATATGATTGAGCAGAATTCAGGCTGTGCCGGCACAGAGTGGTCGGGGTCCGGCGCAGAGACGGGAGGCAGAGGCAATGAGAATTCAGGCGGTCGCCTGGATCGCGCTGGTCCTGCTGGGAGCGTTCGCTCCGCGGGCCGAAGCGCAGGTGCTGTATGGGTCGATCGTCGGCACGGTGGTGGATCCGACCGACGCCGTGATTCCCAACGCGACGGTCACCATCGCCAACAAAGCGACCGGCGCCGTGCGCGAAACGCGGGCCGATGAGGCTGGACGCTATTCGCTGGTGAACGTGCTGCCCGGCACTTACGACCTCAAGGTTGCCGCGCAGGGCTTCCGGACCATGACGCGCGAGAACGTGACTGTGACCATCAACATGGTCAACCGCATCGACTTGAAACTCGAAGTGGGAACAATGACGGAGCAGGTCACCGTCTCGGCCTCGGGCGCGCTGCTTCAAACAGACAAGTCCGACGTGCGCACCGAGATCACCAGCCGCGAGATCAGCAACCTGCCGCTGTCGAACTACCGCAATTTCCAGAGCCTGCTGAACCTGGTCCCGGGCGCGACGCCGACCAACTTCCAGCACCTCGGCGACGCGATCGGACGCGCCTTGGGCACCAACGTGAACGGCACCGCGATGAACAACAACCGCACGCGCGTGGACGGCGCGACGAACGTCTTCATCTGGCTGCCGCAGCACCTGGTGTACGTCCCGCCAGTCGAATCGATCGACACCGTGAACGTGACGACCGGATCGTTCGACGCTGAACAGGGCATGGCCGGCGGGGCGGCGA
Source organism: uncultured Solibacteraceae bacterium (assembly GCA_964472745.1). GTDB lineage: Bacteria > Acidobacteriota > Terriglobia > Bryobacterales > Bryobacteraceae > CAYYNC01. The sequence goes on along the minus strand of CAYYNC010000034.1, from coordinate 37,820 downwards.
TGACGGTGGCGACCAAGAGCGGCACGAACGAGCTGCACGGCGTGGCTTACGAGTATCACGACAACCAGCGCTTGTACGCGCGCAACTTCTTCCTGCCGTCGAACCAGGGCAAGGCGAAGTCGATCTTCAATATCTTCGGCGGAACGATCGGCGGTCCGATCGTGAAAGACAAGCTCTTCTTCTTCGGCAGCGTGGAGGCGACGCGCGAGCGCGCGGGCATCTCGCCGACGCCGTATTCGGTGCCCACGCAGGCCATCCGCAACGGCGACTTCAGCGGACTCGGCGCGACGATCTACGACCCTCTGACGGGCCAGGCCAACGGCTCGGGGCGCACGCCGTTTGCGGGCAACCTCATCCCCGCCGGCCGCATCAGCGCGATCACGCGCCGGATCCAGGAAAAGGCTCCGCTGCCCAATCTGCCGGGGACTTCGCAGGGCACGTTGAACAACTACTTCAACGCGGCGACTGAGAAGCTGGATCGCGAGAATTACGATGTGAAGATCAACTGGAATCCGACCGCCAGCCACTCCGTTTGGGGCAAGTACAGCCGCATGGACGGCTACTGGAACGCGCCGTTCGCACTGGGCGATGTCGGCGGCCCAGGACTCAGCAAAGCCGGAAGCCCGGGCACGAATGTCATGGACGTCAGCATCTGGACCTTCGGCCAGACATGGACCATCTCGCCGACGTTCGTGATGGACACCACCGTGGCGATGACGCCGTTCAAGCAGACGCGCTATGCGCCGGACTTCGGCCGCAATATCGGCACGCAGGATTGGGGCATTCCCAACACGAACGATCCGCTCGTGAGCGGTTACGCCCAGGGCGCGGAGCAGGTGAAGAAGGCGTGCCCGCCCTCGGCCGAGGGGCTCTGTTACAGCGGAATGCCGACTATCAGCCACGGCTTTACCGGCTGGGGCAACAGCTTCGGGTATCTGCCGCTGTTCCGCGACGAGAAGTCGTATACGGTGACGACGAACATGACGAAGATCAGCGGCGCGCACGAGATGCGCTGGGGCTTCGACATGGTGCGCTATCACATGGACCACTGGCAGCCTGAGACCGGAGCGGGTCCGCGAGGCAGCCTCACGTTCAGCGCCAATGCAACGGGCACGACGGGCTACACCGCCAACTACCTGAACTCATACGCGACGTTCCTGCTCGGGTTGACCACCAACCTGGCCAAGACCGTGCAGTTTTTCGAGATGACGAACCGCGAGTGGCAGTTCGGGTTCTATTTCCGCGACCGCTGGCAGGTGACGCGCAAACTGACATTGAATCTCGGCGCGCGCTATGAGTACTATCCGCTGATCTCGCGGCGCGACCGCGGCATCGAGCGCTGGGATCCGGCGACGAACCTCGTCTATCTCGGCGGCATCGGCGGGAATCCGAACAACGTCGGCATCACGACGAGCAAGAAGCTCGTGGCGCCGCGAATCGGCTTCGCCTACCGGCTGGATGAGAACACGGTGATCCGCAGCGGCTATGGCATCACGTTCGACCCGCTGCCGTTCTCGCGGCCGCTGCGCGGTCTGTATCCGGCCACGATCACTGCGTCGTGGGTGTCTTCGGGCCCCTATGCGTGGGTCGATACGCTGGACAAGGGCATTCCGGCCGTGCCGCTGCCGGACATCAGCAAGGGTGTGCTCGAGCTGCCGCCGACCGTGGACATGGGCCCGCGAAGCCCGTGGGGCGGGCAGATCAATCGCGGCTACGTGCAGTCGTGGAACTTCACAATCGAGCGGAAGCTGCCCGCCGACCTCGTGACATCGGTCGCCTACGTCGGCACGCAGACGGTAAAGCAGTTGACCGACCGCGACATCAATGCCGCCGCTCCTGGAACCGGGCCGGCGGGACGGCCGCTCGCGGCTACGCAGAATCGCAGGATCGGAGCATCGATGTGGGACGGCTGGGTCAACGGCAATTACCACTCGCTGCAAACAGCAATCAACCGGCAGTTTTCGAAAGGTCTGTTCCTGAAGGGCGCCTACACGTGGTCGAAAACCATCAACTGGGCCGACGAGGACGGCTGGACGGGATTGCCGCTCACCAACTGGGGACCGGCGCTCATGCGCAACCGCGCCGTCGCAGGCTACGACCGCACCCACATGTTCACTCTCGGATTCCTGTACGATCTGCCGTTCGGGCCGGGAAGGACGTGGGCGCAGTCGGGCGCCGGCTCGTGGCTGCTGCGCGGCTGGCGTACGAACGGGGTCTACAACGCCTACACGGGAACGCCGTTCACCATATCGGCTGACGGCGCGTCGCTGAACGCGCCGGGCAGCTCGCAGACGGCTGACCAGGTGCTCACCGGCGTGCAGGTGCTGGGCGAGATCGGACCGAACAAATCGTGGTTCAATCCGCTCGCGTTCCGGCAGCCGACGGGAGCGCGTTTCGGCACGACGGGCCGCAACACGCTGCGCGGTCCCGGAATGTGGAACTTGGACCTGAGCCTGTTCCGCACGTTCTCAATCACCGAGAAGTGGAAGGTGGAGTTCAAGGCGGAGAGCTTCAACATCACCAACACGCCGAAGTTCTCCAATCCCGGAGCAAACGTGGCGAACATGCGCTTGAACGCGGACGGCACAATCCAGTCGCTGAACAACTTCTCGTCGATCACGAGCACGCAGACGGCGCACACGTCGCCCTCGGAGCGGCGCTTCCGCTTCGGGCTGCGGCTGAGCTTCTGATGAAGCCGGTGAAGGGCGCTCGCAAAGGATAGTTGGGACTTTGGGATCCGGCGGATGCGATTGCAGTCGCACGGGAAGTGGAGGAGGCGGGGCGTGCGATCGGAGAACCGCGTTGGCCGGACGATTGGCGCAATCACTCCTGCATTGTTGGAGAGGAACTACGAATCAAGACGATCGAGGTTGTGGATGAGCTGCCTCCCGGGCGATACGAGCCTCCGGCGAGCTTGGAGGAACCGCCTGGATCTCCGTACGCTTTCTCTTCTCGAGTACCGGGGCGAGAGATCTACTTGAGGCCTTCGTACGCCACAAGCGCGGATTCAAAGCGTTCACCGGAGAGCAGGGCCGGGCCTGCACGATCGACGGCGCGGACGCATACCGCGCACTGCCGGCAATGGAAGAGGGCCTCGCTGCCTGATGCAGCCCCGCCGCGCGCGGTGGAGCCGAACAGATGATTCCGCTCCGGCCGGGAGAACTCGACCTGCCGCTTTGTGATCTCTTCTATGGCCTGCCGGCCCGTTGTTCACGACGACGATCAGGTTCTCCGCCGTGAGCTCGTCGCATTTGGCAGGCACGGGCGGCGCCGGGCCCTTCTTGTAAACGCGCAGCTCGACGCCGGACTTGAGTTCCTTGGCTTTGGCCCGCGCGTCTTCTGCGGCGGGCTGGGCCAGCAGGACGAAAAGAAGCGCCGCGTGCGGCATCGATTCCGGAACTGCCACAGGCTGGCATGGGCGGCGCTGAAGTACAATGCGGGGCATATGGAACGACGGGCGTTTTTTGGCGCAGCCGCAGCAGGACCACTCATGGCGCAGGCGGTGCGCAAGGGCAAGCCTCTCGATATCGCGGACTTCGAGCCGCGCAGCAGGCTGAAAGTCAAGGAGACGATCGTTGAACGCGCGAAGCACCCCGTCATCGACGTCCACACCCACCTCACCCGCGCTCGCGGCGGCAAAGTGACCATGGCGGCGCCGCCCGAAGAACTGCTGGCCGTCATGGACCGCCGCAACATACGCACGATGGTGAACCTCACCGGCGGCGCGGGTCCCGCGGTCAAGGAAGCGGTCGAGATGCTCGACAAGAAACACCCGGGCCGCTTTATGACATTCACTGAGCCTTGGTGGGCGCGCGCGAACGAGCCCGGTTACCCGAAGATGCAGGCCGACTGGCTCGAACAGGCCAAACGCGACGGCGCGAAGGGGCTGAAGGTCCTGAAGACGCTCGGCCTCTACCTCCGCGACACCGGCGGAAAGCTCATCAAGGCGGACGACCCGCGCTTCGACCCGATGTGGGAAGCGTGCGCGGCGCTGAAGCTGCCGGTCGCGATCCACGTCTCCGACCCCGTGGCTTTCTTCGATCCGATCGACCGCTTCAACGAGCGCTTCGAAGAGCTGAACAACCATCCCGACTGGTCTTTCCACGGCAAGGATTTCCCCAGCAACGCCGAGATCCTGGAAGCGCGCAACCGCGTCTTCGCCCGCCATCCTAAAACGCAGTTCATCACTCTTCACGTCGGCAACTTCGCCGAGGACCTCGAGCACGTGAGCGGCTGCCTGGACCGCTACAAGAACATGACGGTCGAGATCGGCGCGCGCATCGGAGAGCTGGGCCGCCAGCCGCGCACGGCGCGCCGCTTCTTCGAGAAGTACCAGGACCGCATCATGTTCGGCACCGACGCCGTGCCGCAGGGCTATCAGACGCCGCAACAGGTTTTCGGCGACGACCTCTACAAGATCTACTACCGCTTTCTCGAGACCGAGGACGAGTACTTCGACTACGCCCCGGCGCCCGTTCCCCCGCAGGGACGCTGGCGCATCTACGGGCTGGGGCTTCCCGACGCAATCCTGCGCAAAGTCTACTCGGCCAACGCTGTCCGCGTGCTCGGCATCGCCGCGTAGAAGCCATCTTAGCGCCGGGTATGAAAAAAGCGTTTGTTCGTATTATGTTGTGGATAGAGGTTGAATTTCGTCCCAGGAGGAGTCAGGAGTGGCATCCAGGGGCCGGCTGATCGTCCTAGGAGCAAGCACTTCGGAATCCAGCGAATACCAGCGCAGCGCGTGGCGGCAAATGCTGCTGGCGACGCTGCCGGCGAAATACGCAGCCATGGTGGGCACGGACTGGTCCACGAGCGTGGAAGTCCGGGCGGACGGCCAGGCGCTTTATGTGCCGAACGGGCTGCGCGTAATCGAAAGCCTGCTGTTGCGGCGCTTCCGGGAGGAGGACATCGCTGTCTGCTTCCCGGACCAGTTGGACCAATTCATCGGCGACGACACTCGCGTCGTTGCCCTCCACGCGCACAACCCGCTGGGCATCACGTTCGCAACGGGCGTCTACGCGGGCCTGGCGGGCGTGGCGCAGGAGCCGGTCAACGCCGCCGAGTTCCGCAGGCTCGCCCTTCATCCCGCCATCCAACAGCGCCGGGGGCGGCTGAAAGTGATCGCCGGCGGGCCGGGCGCGTGGCAGCTCGAGCACAAGGGCCTGGTGGACGAATGGGGAATCGACTGCGTGGTCCACGGCGAAGCGGAAGAGGTGGCGCTGGACCTGTTTGAGCGCGCGGTGCGCGGCGAGAGCCTGCCAAAGCGCGTCGAGTGCGGGACCCCGAAGCTGGAATCGATCCCCACGATCCGCCACCGCTCGACTCTCGGCGTCGTCGAGATCACGCGCGGCTGCGGGCGCGGCTGCCAGTTCTGCTCTGTCGCGCTGCGCGGCGGCAAGAGCATTCCGCTTGATCAGGTGCTCGAGAACGTGCGCGTCCAAGTGGCCGAAGGCGCCGACATGATCACGCTCACCACCGAGGACCTCTTCCTCTACCAGCAGGGCAAGAAGTTCAAGACAAATGCGCCCGCGCTCAAGCGGCTGCTTGAAAGCGTCGCGGCCGTGAACGGCGTGAAGTACATCAGCCTCACCCACGGAACGATTACGCCGGCGGTCGCCGAGCCGCACGTCATCGAAGAACTGACCGAGATCGCAGTGGGCAAGAGCCCGCACCAACATCCGGCGTCGACGCATCCCGACAAGCGCTACGCGATGATGTTCGTCGGCCTGGAGACCGGGTCGGTGCGCCTCTTCAAGCAGTTCATGAAGGGCAAGTGCTATCCGTTCCGCCCCGAGCAGTGGCCCGACGTCGTGCTGAAGGGCATGGAGACGATGAACCGCCACAACTGGTTCCCGATGGCGACCTTCATCATCGGCCTGCCAGGCGAGACGCGCGAGGACACCAAGCAGTCTCTCGACCTGCTCTATGCTCTCAAGGACGCCAAGTGGTGCGTGATTCCGACGCTGTTCGTGCCGCTCGAGGACACACGTCTTGAGAAGAAGGACGGCGCGCGCATCGCGAACCTGACCGACTTGCAGTGGGAGTTCTTCTTCACCTGCTGGCGCTACAACATCGACTTCTTCCGCCGCGAGAAATCGGTGCAGTGGAAGTTCAACCTCGGGGTGCCGCTGTACTACTACGCCCTGGGCCGCAAGCTGTTCGGCCCGGCGATGAAGTACCCGCTCCTCCGCTTCGGGCACTTCCCCGAGCGCTTCATGCAGGGCAAGCTCTACCTGAACTTCAACGGGAACGGCAACGGCCACGGCCGTCTGCGCGCGCCGGAGAAGGTGGAAATCCCGGAAGAACGCTGGCGGCCCGATCTGCCGGTGCTGAGGTAGCCGCTCCCGGCCGTTCGCGGCCTTCCATGATTTCGTACAACGAGCCGCGGCCGCCGATGCGAACTCCGCGCCAAAGGCGTCCCTTCTCTGCCCTCCAACGGAATTCGTAATGCGGCGCGGAGCGCCTGCCACGCAGGCAGGCGTGAACGGCCGCTTCGATAACTTCGCTGAGAGAGGCTCCTGCCTCAGCGGCGCACTCTCCCGCGCCGCGGTACAACTCGTCTTTGATTTCGAAGGCGGCGCTCAATGCGCAAACGGACCGGTGATCTTGAATCCGCGGAAGCGGCAAGAACCGCCGCCCGAGGTCAGGATCTCATCCACGCCGTGTTCGAGCAAAAGCGCGGCGATGCGGGCATCGTGGATGAAGTTGCCGGCGGCGCGGGCGTCGGAAATCGCCCGCGCCATGTGGACGCCGTGAGCCGGTCCTTCGCTGAGGATCCGGACGGAGGGAGATTTAAGCGGCCGCTCGACGCCTGCGACCACTTCCGCCGAGCGAGCCGGCGGCGAGAACTGTCGAGGGTGCGCAGCCACTCGCACGAATTCGTAAATGCAGGGCCAGGGAAGGGCCCACGGCCGGCTGCCTTCTGCGAGCGAGGTGAGCAACTCTCTCGCACGCTCGAAAAACGGTGATCCGGCCGGTGGGCGTGCACGAGGATATTCGTGTCAAGGGCGATCACTTGCGGCCTTCCAGAATCTCGTACAACGACTCCCGGTCGTCGATGCGGACGCCGGGCCTGGTCCTGCCACGTTGCACAGGCCGGTTGAGACGATAGCCGCGCTTGCGTGGCCGGTTCGACAGATAGAGCCGCAGCGAATCCTCGATCACTTCACGCAACGGAATCTCCTCCCCGGCGGCGGGCGCTTTGGCCTGCCGGTGCAGTTCGCCGTCGATGTCGAGAGCGGTACTCACGCATCAGAGCATAAAAAGGCCGGCATGAATATGCCGGCCATCGCGCTCACCCGAATTCCGGCCTGCGCGTCCGCCACTTCCCGCGCGTGAAGTCTGGGCACGGCACGGGCTGGCTGCCGCGGGCGATCGAGAGCCCCGACAGCGGGATGATCGAGGACATCAACACGGAGTCGTAAACGTCGATCGGCGTGGCGCGGCCGGCGCGCACGGACTCGACGAAGGCCGCCACCGTGAGCCAGTCCGTGCCGCCGTGGCCGGAGCGGCGCGCGTCGGCGTTGGCGTCGAGCCCCTTCCACCACTCGTGGTCGTACTTCATCCGCCAAGGGTCGAAGGGCTGGAACGCCTCGTAGCCGGGACCGCCGAATTCGGGCCAATTGTCGGTCTGCCCGGCAAGATAGATCTGGCTGGCCTCGGCGGGCGTCTGCTCCTTGTAGACGCCGCGCGTGCCCTGGATCATCCAGCGGTTGTCGTACGGGCGCGGCAACTGCATGTCGTAGTTGATCACGATGGTGTTGCCCAGTTTCGTTTTCACCAGCGTGGTGACGATGTCGCCCTGGGCGAAGGCGCGATTCGCGTACGGATGCGAATCGCCGAACTTCGCGCGGAAGTGCATGTTCGGGCCGAGCGCGCGCGTCGCCATCGAAACAACGCTGTCGAACATGTCGCCGCAGCCGATGTTCATCCAGCTCAGCACGGGCCCGAGACTGTGCGTGGGGTACTGGTCGCGGTTGTACTTCAGCAGAAACTCGGCGCTCCAGCGCGGATTGCCCTGCGTGTCGAAGAACCAGTGATCGACGCAGTTGTGCGAGTGCGCGCAGTGGCAGTGCACGATCTCGCCAAACAAACCCGCGCGGATCATGTTCAGCACTGCGAGATTGTCGCGCCGGAAGCTCCAGTTCTCGAGCATCATGCAGGAGCGGCCGGTGCGCTCGGACGTGTTGACCAGCTCCCAGCACTCCTCGATCGAAAGTGCGGCGGGGACCTCGACCGCGGCGTGCCTTCCGGCCTTCATGGCCCCGATGGCGACAGGCCCGTTCCAATGCCACGGCGTCGCGATGACGACGCCGTCGAGGTCGTCGCGCGCCACGAGATCGCGCCAGGAGTATTCGTCCTTGTTGTAGGCTTCCGGCCGCGGGCGGCCGGCTTTGACGAGCCTGTCCTGCGCCAGCGCCGTGCGCGCCGGGTTGACGTCGCAGACGGCGGGGACGGCGACGCCGGGCATCGCGACGAGCACGGAGAGCAGGCTCATTCCGCGGCTGCCAACTCCGGCCACGCCGATGCGCACGGCGCGCGCGCTTCCCTGCCCCGCCGCGGCAAGGACGAGGAGTTCGCGTCGGGTAGGTGTTGAAGCCATGGGATCCTTCCGGCGCCGATCGTATCGAATTTACGCGCGCCGCGCCGGACTGCCACACTGGATCGTGATGCTTCTTCCGCGGGAACATGGAGCGTGGGGAATGTTGTTGCAGCCGTTCGCCGCCGCGGTGGCGCTCAGCCGGCGCTTCGACTGGGTAACGGCGGCGGCGCTCGCGGGCGTATTGCTGTGCTTCATCGTGCGCGAGCCGCTGCTGGCGCTCGCGCGGCAGCGCTGGGTGTGGCGCGAGCGGAAGCCGGAGAGCGCGGAAGCGCTGCGCTGCCTGATGTGGGAACTGCCGCTGTTGACCCTCTGCGGCGTCGTGCTGTGGATGAAGCTCCCGCGCGGTCCGCTCCTTGCTCTCGGCTGCGGCGCGGCGGTGATGACTGCGGTCGCGGTGTGGATGGCGCTGAAGAACCGCCAGCGCTCCGTCGCGCTTCAGATTGCGAGCACGATCTCCCTCGGCGCGGCCTCGCTGGCGGCTGCGCTCGCCGCGACGCGCGAACTGCCGCGCTGGTCGTGGGCGCTCTGGGCGCTGGTCAGCCTGCACGGCGTGTCGGCGGTGTTCGTCGTGCACGCGCGGCTCGCCGTGCGCTCCGGACGCGACACGGCAATGATGCGCCGGGCGTGGATCGCGCAGTTCGCGCAAGCGCCCGCCGCGGTGCTGCTCGGCATCCTGGCGGGCGCTTGGGCGCCCGTTGTGTTTTCCATGGCCGCGAACTCGCTCGAGTTGTGGCGTCTCCGCAATCCGCGCAACCTGAACGAGCCGCTGCCGCGCGTGGGCTGGCGCACGCTCTCGGCGGCTGTCGCGCATGCCGCGCTGTGCGTCGTCGTGTTGTGGTGATCAGGAGAGCTCGGGCGGAACGTTGCCGTAGCTCCACGGCTGGCGTCCCTTGGGCCCGCCGAATGGCGGAGCGGGCGGCGGAGCGGGAACCGGCGCTGGCGTAAACTCGCGCGCCAGCGCAATGCCGGCCTCCACCATCATCCGGCCCGCGGCGGGAATGAGGTTGCTGTAGGCGGTGAGCCGCGTCTCATATCCGCCGCCGCCGGGGCCGAGCGCGTCTTCAGTCGGGACGTAGCCCACGCAGCCGTTGGCGAGTTCGACGGGACATGTGAGCTTGAACGGACTGCCTGCGCGAATGTCGAGTCCCTGCTGGCAGAACATCTCGCCCGGCGCGGCGATGAAAACAGCAGGCCCCACTTGAATCGCCTGAACCTCCGCTTCCACTTCGCGCTCTTTCGCGATGAGCGCGTCGAGCATCACGATCTCTTTGGCGAAGATCCATTCGGTGAGTCCAACCTCCTGCGGATCTCTCTGCGCAAGCTCGACGCAGCGCCGCACGCGTTCGGGCGAGGGAACGCGGCGCGCGATGCGCAGCATTTTCGAGCGCGCGTGAACAGGCGCGGCGGCGCCGGGCGTCATCGTGAGAAGCACCTTGACTGCTTCCGCGCCAACGCGCCCGCCGACGAAGCGGGCGTACTCGTCGCCCGTGGGATCGGCGTAAGGGCTCAGGTTGTCCACTTGCGTAACATCGCCGCAGAAGCCCTGGAGAAACACGACGACAACGTCGGAGCCGAACGCGCCGCGGATCACGCGCTCCATGTAATAAATCCAGTTCGCGGAAATGCCGGGCGGGCTGGTCGTGGCGTGGCAGGAGTAGTTGACGACACAGCCTGCGAGCTTGCCCGCGGCATCCCACGAGCCCAGCACGGTGACGGCGGGATCAATAGGTCCGGCGGGCGCGACGATATCGGGATTGCCTTTGCCGGGGTGCGTCCACGTCTGGCCGTTCTTCATGCGGAAGCGGCGATTAAAAGCGACCTTGTTCTCGACGCCCGCGCCAAATCCGGTGCGCAGTTCGCGGCGCGCGTTGTCCGCGGCGCAGACCGCTTCGACGATCCCGTTGCGAACGTGCCGCAGGTAGTCGGGGTCGGCGGCGGACGATCTCTCGTAGGCGAGCATGCGCGCCAGCGGAGATGCGTGGTCGTACTCGCCGGGCTGCACCATGCCCGTCGGTCCGGACGAGTGCGAGTGCGACGCGCCGATCATCACCGCATCGGTCGCGATGCCGCGGCGGCGGCGGATCTCCTCGCGCGCAGCGGCGACGAGGTGGCGCGGGACCATCAGCGCGTCCACGCCCACGAGCGCGACGCGGCGGGGCCCGTCTTGAAAGACTGCGGCGCGCACCTTGCACGGATCGTGAAACGCGCGGTGGTAGACCTTCGAGTATCCCCCGGGCTGCTCCATGCCCACCGCGGGGCTGATGTCGCGCTCGGCGAAGCCGGCGGAGTGGCCGCTCGAAGGTTGAAGGGAAGCGGCGGCGGGAAGCGTTGCTCCGGCCGCGAGGAATCGCCTGCGGTCCATGGAGACTTAGTTTATGCCCTCTGTAGCGCAGCCTTCAGGCTGTGCTGTGTGACTCAGAACGCGAAGCCGACGCCGATCGTTGCCTCGAGGTTGCGCAGCCGTCCGGCGCTGGTGCGCGGGTTGCTGAGCCCGCCGCGGTCCGCAAACGAGAGGTCGTACGGCGCGCCGCCGAGATAGTCGCGGAAGTCCAAGCGCACAATGCCCTTCTTGGCGATCAGGAACTTGATGCCGCCGCCGTACTGGAAGCCGAACGGCCGCGACTTGCCGCGGTCGAACTCGTCGATATTGGGGCGCTGGTACTGGTTGACGTGCAGGCCCACCGCGATGAAGGGCCGCCAGAACTCTTTCGCCGGCATCATGTACATCAGGAAGTCATAGCCCACCTGGTGGACCTTGGCCTTGCCCTGCTTCGTGATGCGTTCGTTGTTCTCGTCGAGAATTTTCGTCGCGACGGTCGCGGAGCGGAACAGGTAGGAGACCTCGTGACCGTAATAGCCCGGCGAGTTCAGCGTGATGCGCCCGCCATAGCCGATGTCGGTCTTGAGCGTCGTGTCGTCGTCCAGCGCCTGGTTCGCAAGTTGCAGCGAGCCGAGCTCTTTGACGCGCATCCGGTTCAGTCCGCCGACGACGGCGAATTCGTATGTCTGCGCGTTCAGCGGAGGCGCAATAGAAAGGAGAATGGAGGCGATGCCAGGCGCGAGCACAGAGCCGCGGAGCAGGCGGGCAAACCGGGAGTGAATCATAGACAGCTCGGTTGTTCGCGGGGTGTTCCGGTCCTGGAAGGCGAAATGGACCCCTTCATTCATTGATACCAAGGATCGGGTGGAGTTTTGTACAAGGGGCGCTGGCGGGGCGCGCCGAAGCATAATAGACGGAGGGCGGGCGGCGCGGGTTTCGCGGCGCGTCCCGACGGAATGCTTGAAATCACCACATCGCGCGGCGAGCGCATCGTATTCGGCGGCGGCGCGCCGCTGGCGCTGATCGCCGGGCCGTGCGTTATCGAAAGCGAAGAACATGTGCACTGGCTGGCCCGCGAGATCGGGCGCGTGGCCGGGCCGTTCGTCTTCAAGGCGTCATTTGACAAGGCGAATCGCAGCAGCGTGTCGTCCTATCGCGGTCCCGGACTCAAGGAGGGCGTGAGGATTCTCGCCGGGCTGCGGTCCGCCGGCTACGCCGTCCTCACCGACATCCACGAGCCCTGGCAGGCAGAGCCCGCCGCGGAAGCCGCCGACATCCTCCAGATCCCGGCGTTCCTCTGCCGCCAGACCGATCTGCTCGTGGCGGCGGCGCGCACCGGCCGCGCGGTGAACATCAAGAAAGGCCAGTTCGTCGCGCCGCAGGACATGCGCTTCGCCGCGGAGAAAGCGGCGTCGGCGGGCAACGAACGGATCATGCTCACCGAGCGCGGGACCACGTTCGGCTACAACAACCTGGTGGTGGACATGCGCTCGCTCGAGATCATGCGCGGCTTTGGATATCCGGTTGTCTTCGACGCCACGCACAGCGTGCAGTTGCCCGGAGGCGCGGGCGGCGCGTCGGGCGGCCAGGCGCAGTTCATCGAGCCGCTGGCGCGCGCCGCGGCAGCAGTAGGAGTCGACGCGCTGTTTGTCGAAGTGCACGAAGCGCCGGAGCGGGCGCTGTCCGACGGTCCGAACGCACTGCGCCTGGACCGCCTGGCGCCGCTGCTCGAGCGGCTGTGCAAGATCCACGCGCTGGGCGGCGCGGCATGATGAGTGAACAACCGCCGGCATGGTTTGACGCCGCCCGCGCCGCCCTCCTGATCGAGGCGCGTGCGATCGCGGCCGCGTCCGCGAAGCTGGACGCGAGCTTCGCCGAGGCCGTGCGCCTGCTGCTCGCGCAGCCTGGCAAGCTGGCCGTCGCCGGCATCGGCAAGTCCGGCCACGTGGCGCGCAAGATCGTCGCGACGATGTGCAGCACCGGCACGCCGGCGGTTTTTCTCCACCCGGCCGAAGCCTCGCACGGCGACCTCGGCGTCTGCGCGCCGGGCGACGCGGTCATTGTGATTTCGAAGAGCGGCGCCACGCCGGAACTCGTGCATCTCGTCGCGGGAGTGCGTGAGCTCGGCCTGCCGCTGATCGGTATCCTCGGCAACGTGGCGAGTCCGCTGGCGCACCGCATGGATGTCGTGCTGGACGCTTCGGTGGAACGCGAGGCCGACCCTGCTAACCTCGCGCCGACGGCCAGCGCCGCCGTCGCGATGGCGCTCGGCGACGCGCTGGCGATCGCGTTGATGCAGGCCCGCAACTTCACGCGCGAGGATTTTCACCGCCGTCATCCGGGAGGATCGCTCGGTGCGGGACTCCGCCTCACGGTGCGCGAGGTGATGCACGGCGCGGGCGATGTTGCGTGTGTGCGCCCGGACGATTCGCTGCGGGAGGTGGTGATCGCCATGACGCGCCACCCGCTGGGGGCGGCCTGCGTGCTGGCGGCCGGCGGCAGCCTTGCAGGTCTGATCACCGACGGCGATCTCCGCCGCGCGCTGGAGAAGCATGAGGACATCCGCACACTGCGCGCGAGCGATGTGATGACCGCCCAACCCATCGTGACCGGCCCCGATGCGCGCCTGCTCGACGCGCTGCGCCTGATGGAGGAGCGCCCTTCGCAGATCTCCGTCCTCCCCGTCGTCGTTTCCGAAGACGGGCGCTGGCTCGGCCTGCTGCGCCTGCACGACATCTACCAGGCGTCGCTGTTCTCCGGGCGGCATGGGGGCGGGACGATGTGACTGCTGGAACTCGTGAAACCACCCGCCGCCGGCCGGACATCTTTTCGCCCCCCGACTGCTACGGCTGCACCTTCAGCACCGCCTGCTTAAAAGGAAGACCAAGCACGGAGCATGGGGCGGTGTTGATCAGCCCGTCGCCTGCGACGTTGCCGGTCACGGTGTTATTCCCCGAGGTGGTCAAGGCCCAGGACCCCGAGGCGGCATTGCCGGAGAACGTCACCGCCTGGGCGTTCGCTGGGTTCGGATTCACCAGGAACTCCATGCCGGGCGGGGCGACAAGATTCAACTGGACAGTGGCGTTGCTTCCGGCGCAACCAAGCGACTTGCCGATGTTGATCGTGAAGGTCGATGCGCCGTTCTTCGTCTTGACCGAATCGGGCGACCATGAGACGCCAATGACATAGGTGTAGGGCGCCACCTGGGAGTCGGCGTAGGAAGCGGCGGCGGCGATGTAGGTCGACACCATCGGGCAGAATTCCTCACTGCCGGATGACTCAACCCGGTAGAGACCGTCGTAGCAGTCGCCCGAGCAAACCGGCATGGTCGTATTCGCCTCACTGTGATAAGCCCATCCGGAGGTCCCGTAGGAGACTCGCCCGTCGGGGCTGGTGATCTTGACGACGGCGCTGACAGTGTGACCGCTGGCGCCGCCCGTGTCGGCGACCGTCAACCCGTGGAGGGCCATGTTCGTGGAATCCATGGAGCTCGTGGTGTAGACCCATCCCACCTGATAGGGCATGGTTTGGCCGAAACTGAAGCCGGCGAACAGAAGCATGAAGAATGGCGATTTCATCGGCTTCATCTCCACTGTCTAATGCGGGTGTGAGTGACCAACCTGCGTTTGAGAAGCAGGTCCCTTGATTTCCTTCTTCAGGAGTTGAATCAGCCGGTTGAGCTTCTGCATCCCCGGTTCGCCTATCTCTGTGGAGAGGTCGCGCAGGGTCGACTGAAGCTCGATGGCGATATTGTCACGCGCCGGCTTGGATTGAGCGACAGCTTCGGGGGAATCGTTGCGGCCGGAGAACCGGCTGTGAATCTGCTTCAGGTCGTCCTCGAAGGGCTTGATCGCTTCCCAGTACCTCGTCGCCGCCCCTTGCAGCGGCAGGACCTCCGTCCCTTCGAATCCGTAGCGCGCGAGCCAGTTCACTTTCATTTGGTGGTCCCAATGCGGCGGCGGCGCGTGGCGCAGGATCTTAAATAGAATCCGATACGCGATCTCGTCGGGAACTTCTTGTTTCGGCTGGGCAAATGCTCCCGCCGCAAGCGCCGTGCTCAGCGGAATCATCATCCATCTTCCGCGCATAAGCAATCCCCTTTCACTTGCATTGCCCCTCCCTTCGCAGCACGTCCCGGCTTGCCAAGCCTGCGGCGCGACGGAGTCGGATGGCCGATAGACAAAGCCTATCCCCCCCCACCAGGCTTGTCAAGGCTTTTTATATTAAAGTGCGATCATATTATGTCAATTCGACGAACTTAATGCGATAGATTGACGGCAATTGCGAGTTGTTCTTGGGCGGACAAGCGGATGACCTGGTCCATGGCGCACCCTGAACTGTGCCAGGAACTGGAGTTACCGCCGTTCGCCGGCTCAGTAGGAGAGCACGCGCTCGGCTGCACGCGCGATGTCGTCGGCTTGGGGCAGAATGTAGTCTTCGAGCTCGGGGTTGTAGGCCACCCACGTGTCCATCGCCGCGACTCGCGACACCGGGGCGTCGAGATGATCGAACAGCTCTTCGGCGATGCGCGCGGCGATCTCGGCGCCGTAGCCGAAGCTCAGCGTGTCTTCGTGGACCACGAGGACGCGGCTGGTCTTGCGGACCGACTTCGCAATGGCCGCCCAGTCGTACGGTGCGAGAGATCGCAGGTCGATCACCTCGATCGATGCGCCCTCGCGCCGGCTCTCCACCTGCGTCGCGGCCTGGAGCGACTTCTGCACGGTGGCGCCGTAGGTGACAATGGTCAGGTCCGCGCCGGGCTTGGCGATGCGCGCCTTGCCGAACGGAATCATGTATCCGGCGCCGGGATGCGGCGAGCGGTTGTACGGTTCGCGATAGAGCCGCTTGTGCTCTAGAAACAGCACCGGGTCGTCGCAGCGGATCGCCGTGCGCAGCAGCCCGCAGGCGTCGAGCGCATTCGACGGAAAGATCACGCGCAGCCCTGGAATGTGCGTGAACGCCACCTCGCCGCACTGGCTGTGATAGATCGCGCCGCCGCTCAGGTAGCCGCCGATCGGGACGCGGATGACCATGGGCGCGCTCCAGCCGTTGTTCGAGCGCCAGCGGATGTTGGCCAGCTCGTCGCGGACCTGCATCATCGCAGGCCAGATGTAATCGAAGAACTGAATCTCGCAGACGGGCTTCAGACCGCGCGCCGCCATGCCGATGGCGCGGCCGACGATGCTGGCCTCCGCGATGGGTGTGTTGAAGCAGCGCGCGGAGCCGAACTTCGCCTGCAAGCCGTGCGTGGCCTTGAACACTCCCCCCTTCCCCTTCACTTCCCGCAAGTGCTCCTCGCGGCTGCAATCGGCGACGTCCTCTCCGAAGACGATCACGCGCGAGTCGCGCGCCATCTCTTCGGCCAGCGTGAGATTGATCTCGTCCACCATCGTGCGCGGCTCGCCGGCGAACTGCGGCGCGGCCTCAAAGCTCTCCGCGGCGGGATCGACATCGGGCGAATAAAGAAACTCGATCGCGGCGGTGTGATCGGGCGGCTGCGTCTGGAGCGCGCGGTCGGTCGCCTGCTGGAGCTCGATCTCGATCTCGTGGCAGATCCGTTTGTAAGCGTGCTCGTCGAAAACGCCCTCGCTGATGAGCCAGCGCGGATACGTGACCACGGGATCGCGCGCGGCCTCCGCCTTGCGTTCAGCGGCGGTTTTGTAGAGGCGCTCGTCGTCGGAAAGCGAGTGCGAGTAAGGCCGCGTGCAGTGCGCATGGACCAGCGCCGGACCCTGCCCCGTGCGCACCCAGGCGATGGCCCGCTTCAGCGCCCCCACGCTCGACATGAAGTCCGTGCCGTCGCATTCGATCGTGAACAGGTGCGGGAAGCCGGAGACAAGCCGCGAGATGCTGCCGCCGGCGGTCTGCCGCTCCACCGGCACGCTGATCGCGAAGCCGTTGTCTTCGACGAGGTACAGCAGCGGCAGCTTGTCGAGGCACGCGATGTTCAGCGACTCCCAGAACTCGCCCTCGCTGGTGGCGCCGTCGCCGGTGGTGACCAGCGTGATCTCGTCCGAATCGGGGTTGACGTAGCGTTTCGCGTTGGCCGCGCCCATGGCCTGTACGAACTGCGTGCCGGTGGGCGAGGACCCCGTAAAGATGTGCAGCTCGCGGCTCGACCAGTGCGACGGCATCTGCCGCCCGCCGGAGAAAGGACCTTCGGCCGCGCCTACGGCTTCGAGCAGCATCGCCTCCGGCGTGCAGCCCAGCGCGAGCGCGAGCGCGCGGTCGCGGTAATAGAGAAAGAACCAGTCGTGGCCCGGCTTTAACAACAGCCCCGCCGCCGTCTGGATGCACTCATGGCCCGCCCCGCTGATCTGGAAGAAGATGCGGTTCTGCCGCTTGAGCAGGATTTCGCGGTCGTCGATGCGGCGCGACGTCTGCATGATGCGGAAGGCGCGAACCAGGGTCTCGCGATCGAGACCGTGATAGCGCTCGTGAATATCAGGTGCAGTGATCACGCTTTTGGCGGACGCCGCCATCGACACTCGCCTCCCCCGATCAGTTTAGCCCATGGCTCGCTTCGGTTGGCCTCACGCGCCGGAACCGCCGGCAATGCGCACCTTCAGGTTGCCTCCCTTCACCCGCGGATCGCGCTGCGGACAGGGGATCTCGACGCCGTGCTCGCGAAATCTCTCCAGGATGGCGAAGTTGAGCGCGCTGACGAGCTTGCCGTTGCGCTGGATCAGCGTGCTGGCACAGTCCCGCAGCTCGAAGTTCAGGCCGCTGTCGCCGAATTCGAGGAACCGTACGGCGGGCTCGGGATCGCCGGGAACGTCGCGGTTTTCGCGGGCGGCTTCGAGCAGCAGCCGCTCGACGAGCCGCACATCGCTGTCGCAGGAAACCGCGACCGGAACGCGGAAGCGCACCTTGGCGCCGGTGCAGCTCCAGTTGATCGCCTCTTCGGCGATGAACCGCGAGTTGGGAATGATGATCGCGATGTTGTCATTGGTTACCACGGTTGTGCTCCGCGCGCCGATTGAGACGCCGGACTTGCCGGAGGGCGGGATCGGAAACGAGAGAATGCCGCTGATGCGATCCCACCACACAAGGTCCATCCCATGCCTACCGGCGCGCGCCGCCAAGCCATGGTAGCAGGGCGGGACCCGCCCGGTCCGGAACCCCTCCGGAAACCCGCCTTGACGGCGCCACGCCCTCCCGCCAGCCTGCGGCAACGGGGAGCAATACGGGTTGCACGAGAACATCGGGCATTACCGGATCATCGGGAAGCCCGGCGCGGGCGGGATGGGCGTTGTGTGCGGCGCCTGCGACGACAGGCTGCGCCCCGAGGTCGCCATCAAGCTGCTGCCCGAGGGCGTGGCCAGCGATGACGCGCGGAAGGCGCGGGTGCTGGCTGAGGCGCGCGCCGCCGCGGCGTTGAATCATTCCGGCGCCGCCGTCTTCGATGTGCGCGAGGAGGAGTGCGGCGCGTTCATCGTCATGGAGCAGGCGGCCGGGCGCACGCTGCGCGAGCTGATGCGGGACAAAGAGATCGATGGCCGGCGGCTGCGCCGGTTGGGCGCGCAAGTGGCCGATGCTCTCGAGGCGGCCCGCCGGCGCGGCATCGTCCACTGCGACATCAAGCCGGAGAACATCATCTTCCAGCCCGGCGAGCGCGTGAAGCTCCGCGACTTCGGCATCGCCTCAACCAATGCGGCCACCCTGGCGATGGTCACCGTGCGCACCGGAGAGATCGCCGAGCCGCTTCCGGCCGAGGTTTCAGGCACGCGCATCACCTCCGGCATCACGCCGCGGCGGCCTACGCCGTGTTGGGCGAGTCCGCGCAGGCCATCGAGTTGCTGAACAGGGCGTCCGGCTTCGGCCTGCCCTGCTACCCGCTCTACCGCGACGAGCCGCACTTCAATGCGCTGCGCGGCCTTCCTGAATTCGAAGCGCTGATGAAGCGGCTCGAACGCGAGCGCGACACTTGCCGCGAGCGCTTCGGGGCTCGAGCGTGATCCGGGAAGACGCAATGGCGCATTCGGGATACTCCGGCAGTGCGCAGTGGGCTGGCAACGCGGCTACGGCCTGAAACGGCGCCGGCTTATTTGAGCCGGGTCATGATCAATAACGCATCCGTGCCGGAGCTGAAGCTGGGAGTGTAATTGGATGTCGCACCCACCCACACGCGGCCGCCTACGGCGACGTGCAGCGGCGGGAAGCCCTCCCCGTCCGGGTCCCCAACGGTGACGACGCCGTCGGCGTACGTCCAGGTAACGGTCCCAGCCTCGGCAATGGGCCCGTGCGGGGACAGAGTATGTGGGACGCCGAGAAAGAGTCTGATCCCGCGTTCAGTCGCGCTGAACGATGCGGTGCCGTCCGCTTTCACCTCCACGGTCCCAAAGAATACGTAAGACGCAACCTGGGTCGGAGGCCCGGGCGGATTGGCGTGCATCTCGTTCTGGAAACCGTGGAGGGCATAGGTGCCGGCGAGGTCCGCCGCCGTGATCTGCCCCTCCAGCTTGGCGACGCGCTCCGTCAGCGCCGCCAGATCTTTCGCCAGAGACTGGATGGTCGCGCCGGCCCCGTCGGGCGGACCGGGCGGGTTTTGTGCCTCGCCGATCGCGGCTGCGAATCCGAAGGCGAAGAATAGAGCAACTGCTCGGGTTTTCATCATCTGTCCTTTCAATTGGAGTTGATAGAGTCGGCTGAGTCTGCTTCCGGACGCTGGTCATTTCACCTGGAATGGAGCGGCATAAACGGACGGATCGCCTGTGACGGTGAAGTTCAGATTGTACGATCCCGTCGCCAGGCCCTTCGTGCCGAGGTTGAAGATGTACCCGCCCGTGCTCCCCAAAGCGGCATCGAAGCGAAAATCGTTGTCCGGATTGGCGTTGCCCGAGTCCTGCACGGGGCCGGTAATCGAATTCGAGACCCGTATGACGCTGCTCGCATGAAGCGTGATGGCCGGCGACGACAAGTTATTCCCGGCCGCATCGCAGAGTTGAAGTTTGACAGGGTATGTGGCTCCGCTTTGTACCGCTTTGGTCGGCTCGTAGAGGAGGCAAACATTGAAGCGGACGGCCTCGACCGCGCCGGCATCGCAGGCAGGACCCCGAGGCCGGGCGGCGGCGCGCTGATCGGTCGTCACGGGATTGCCGCTCACGTCCGTGCAGGCGCCAGCGGGGCCCGCGTCGATGGCGGGACTCCCGGTGAGCGGCAGATGCGTCGGCGTCGGACCACCGTTGTTGGCCAGCGGGCCGAGCATGGGATCGGCGATGACAACATCGCCGGGACCCGCGAAGCCGCAACTTGCGTCCGCGACGATGTTGTGGCCCGCCGAAACGATGGCGCCGCCCCAGGATTGCCAGCAAGCCTGCTGGGTCCTGCGCGCCGGGCTGGCGAGGATGCTGTTCTTGACCACGACGGTGCCGGGCTCGCTGTACGCGGTCGCAATCGAGTCGCCGGCCCAGGAGTTATTCTCGTAAAACGTGGTGAAGCTGATATTCGTGAAGGGGTAAATGCAGCCGAACTGAAACTGCAAAAGGCCGCCTCCGCCATAGCCGCCGGGATCAGTGTTGAAGCTGATGGTGCTATTCACTATGGTCAGCCTGCCGCAGAAGCTGATAATCCCGCCCACGTTTTGAGTAATCGTGCTGCCTTGCACCCGTGCCGTGGCGGCGTCGAGATGCAGGCCGCCTTTCTCACCTCCCATGATGGTTGTCGCATTTAAGGTCAGATCGGCAAGGTAGCAGCCGTCGTTGCTTGCGCAAGCGGCGGTCTTGCCTGAAACAGCGAGAACCGTAAACTGAGGAATGCCGGGCGCGTTGCTGCGCCGGATGGTTGCGCCGTTCCCGTTGATCGTCAGCACACTTCTCACTACGGGCAAACCGACAGCCCCGGGAGCACCATACTCCATGGGGAACTCGGCCACAGCCATCAGGACATAGGTCCCGTTTGGCGCCAGGTTGATCGTATTCGCCTCGCCGTTCGTGTTCGCGGTCTGAATAGCGGCAATCAAACCGGCAACGTCTCCGTCGGCGATCTGAAAGGTAGCGGCCTGGCCGGCGTCAAGCGCCAGCATGATCAGGAACGCGAGCATGGCGGTGTGCAGTGTCTTCATCCGAGTCCCCTCCCCTTCTTTCAGTGCCAGTTTCGGCTTCGCGCGGCTGAACCGGAAGGCTGCCAAACCTGTGGCGCCTGTGCCTGCCCAACCGGCTGTATGTTCGGCATGCCAAACCTGGCGTAAGATCGAGGCAAACGGGGTCACTATCGATCCTCCGGGCCGCGGACCAGAGTGTCTCCGGACCTCGAGGAATCGATCGGAACAGCCGGAACCGTTGCGGGGCGGCGAAGTGCGAACTCACGAATGGGGTTGCTGAACTATCAGGACAACGTGGAGGGCTGACGTGCGCTCAAGGGTCTGGGCGAGGTCGTCAACGAGCCACATAAAAGGGCCGCATGCCACGCCTGGGCGCCCGCGCTCCACCGGATCGATCTTGGCGGATGTGCGCGAGCGATGGCTCCGTCCATCCGCCAAATCTCTGCGGCCACCCGAGAGCCTCGTCCCCGCCTTCGCCGCCAGCCCTGGCTGGTCAATTCCGAGCCGCGACGGAAGTCGGCGCACTCCGTTCCGATGGGCGTAGGCTGCATCTATTTCGGGACGCTGGTCATTTCACCTGGAATGGAGCGGCATAAACGGACGGATCGCCTGTCAAGGTGAAGTTCAGATTGTACGATCCCGTCGTCAGGCCCTTCGTGCCGAGGTTGAAGATGTACCCGCCCGTGCTCCCCAAAGTGGAATCGAAGCGAAAATCGTTGTCCGGATTGGCGTTGCCCGAGTCCTGCACCGGTCCGGTAATCGAATTCGAGACCCGTGTGACGCTGCTCGCATGAAGCGTGATGGCCGGCGACGACAAGTTATTCCCAGCCGCATCGCAGAGTTGAAGTTTGATGGGGTAAGTCGCTCCGCTCTGCACTGCCCTGGCCGGATCGTACAAGAGGCAAACATTGTACCGGACAGCCTCGACGGAGCCGATGTCGCAGGCGGCGCCTTGAGGCCGGGCGATGCCGCGCTGGTCGGTGGCAACGGGATTGCCGCTCACATCCGTGCAGGCGCCAAGGGGGACCGCGTCGATGGCGGGACTCCCGGTGAGCGGCAGATGCGTCGGCGTCGGACCGCCGTTGTTGGCCAGCGGGCCGAGCAGGGGATCGGTATTGACCATGTCTCCGGGCGCCGTAAGCGCAGCGAAACATGCGGATCCGAATAAGTCTGAAGCATCGCCGAGAATATTGTGGCCTAGCGAGACCACTATATTGTTCTGATTGTTGCAGACACCTTCCGATGGATTTGATGGGCTGGCAAGGATGCTGTTCTTCAGGCGCACACTTCCCGCCGGGACAAAAGCAGTTCCAATCGCATTGCCTCGACCCCAGCCAGGATTTGAGTTGTCGAAAATCGTGCTGAAGCTGATGTCGGCGGTTGGTTTGTCCGGCGCGCACGAAAAGCCCCAGAAGAAGATGCCGCCTCCGCCATATGCGCTAGGCGACGAGTTATAGCTGACGGTGCTGTTCAACAAGGTCAGGCTGCCGCAGGCGTTGACGATGCCGCCTGCGCCCGTGTTTCGGGTAATGGTGCTGGCTTGGATCACGGCATTGCCGGAGTTCATGTGTAAGCCGCCACCGGAACCGCCAGTCACGGTAGTTTGATTCAATGTCAGGACGGGGTAAGCGTAGCAAGACGGCTCTCCGCTCCACGTTCTGCCGGAGACGGCGAGCACCGTAAAGTCCGGCGTGCCCGGCGCGGTGCTGCGCTGAATGGTTGCTCCATTGCCGTTGATGGTGATCGAAACTCTGATGGCCGGCAATCCCACGGCGTGGGGTGCGTTGTATTCTGAAGGGTTCTCGGCAACGGCCGTCAAAGTGTAGGTCCCGCCCGGAGCCAGATTGATGGTAGTGGCCGCAGCGCAAGTGGCGTTCGCGGTTTGAATCGCGGCAATCAAACCGGGGACGTCTCCGTCGGCGATGTTGAAAGTAGCGGCCTGACCGGCGGCGAGCGTTAGCATGAGCACTAACCCCAACCTGAGCACAGTCGTGTGCAGGCGGCGCCGTTGTTCGATGTGACTCTCCTGAGTAAACATAGCTCCCTCCTTCAGATCGTGTTCCGTAGCCCGGTTACGCCCGGAGCGCAGGAGCGTGCTGGCGGAACTAGAATGCCCGCGCCTGGCGGGCCGGCCCTCTCTTTGCACACCAAACCTGGCGTAAGGCCGAGGCGAACGGGGTCATCCTGGAGCCGCACAACCGCGGATGAGCGCAGCCTTCGAGCAAGAGATGTGCTAGAGTATTCGAAACGGTTGAGGGGCGTGAGTCAAGTAGTACGAGTAACCGCTCTGTTGGACAAGCTATCGGCTGGGGATGCGGGCGCGGCCGCCGAGGTTGTGCCTCTGATCTACGGGGAACTCCGCCGGCTGGCAGCGCACTACATGGCCCGGGAGCGGCCCAACCATACGCTCCAGACCACTGCGCTTCTGCACGAAGCTTACCTGCGGCTGGTCGATCAGCGGCAGTCGAACTGGCGGAACCGGGCCCATTTCTACGGCGCGGCGGCGCAGGTGATGCGGCGCATCCTCGTGGACCACGCGAGAGCGCGGCAGTCGGAGAAACGCGGAGGCGGAGTGACGCGCCTGTCGCTTGACGAAAGTCTCGCCATTCCTGACGGCCAGCCGGAAGAGTTGATACTGCTGGATCGGGCGCTGGAGCGATTGGCGGAGATGGATCCGCGCCAGAGCCGAATCATCGAGCTCCGCTTTTTTGCGGGACTCAGCGTGGAAGAAACGGCCGAGGTGATGGGGATTTCACCCAAAACGGTGAAGCGCGATTGGAGTGTGGCCCGGGCCTGGCTGCACCGGGCGCTACGGGGCGACAACGGAGAATGACTCCCGAACGCTGGAACCGGGTGAGCGAGTTGTTTGAGGCCGCCCTGGAAAGAGAGCCGCGGGAGCGGGGCTCTTTCCTGACGGAAGCTTGCTCCGATGACCGTGAGCTGCTCGCTGAAGTGGAATCCCTGTTGGCCGAACACGGGCGCGCCGGCGGTTTCCTGGATGGACCGGCAAGCGGCAAGGCGGCCTCCGCTCTGCGCCAAGCCTGGCGGGACGGATCGGAGTCTGCGGAGGCCGATCCCTACCTGGGAGTGACTCTCGGGAACCGCTACCGCATTGAATCCCGACTGGCGCGCGGAGGTCAGGCGCTCGTTTACCGCGCGCGGGACACGGTGGTGATGTCGAAGCCGGTCGTAGTGAAGATCCTCCACGCCGCAGCCGGGCAAAACGCCTGGCTCCGAAAGAAATTCCGGCAGGAGATGGAGGCGCTCTCACGCATCGACCATCCGGGCATCGTGGGAGTATTGGACACTGGCGAACTGCCCGGAGGCACACCGTACCTGGTGGTGCAGTACGTGGAAGGCATGACGTTGCGCAAGGCGCTGGAGTGCGGCCCGTTCGCTCCCGTTCGCGCCGCGGCGATTCTGCGGCAGATCGGAGCGGGCCTGGAGGCCGCTCACGCCACGGGCATCGCCCATCGAGATCTCAAGCCCGAGAACATCATGTTGCAGCGGCTCAGCGACGGAACGGAGCTGGTGAAGTTGATCGACTTCGGGATTGCCAAGGTGGAGAAGTCGGCGCTGGGCTCGAATACAACCACGGTGATGGTGGCCGGCACCAGCCGGTACATGGCGCCGGAGCAGTTCCAGGGCGAGAATTCGAGCGCCAGCGATATCTACGCGCTGGGATTGATCGTCTGCGAAATGCTCACCGGGCTGCCCGACCTATATGCTTTGGAAGCGCCCCGAACGGTACGCGAACTGGTCCGCGCGGCACTGGCATACCGGCCTGAAGAACGCCCTCAGAGGGCGGGCGAGTTTTGCGGCCGGTTGGCCAAGGCGCTCACGGATGCGCCGAAAGAGAAAGCCGCGGCTCCGGTCCTGGTCCTGCCGGGAACCCGCCTCGCATGGATCGTAACGGCGCTGCTGCTGGCGAACCTCGCCGCGGCCGCATGGTTGTATTCCCGGAAGCGCTCATTCGAGACGCGCACCGTCGTGCTCTCGCTGGCGCCGCCCGAAGGGACGACGCTCGGCCCGTTCGCCGTCTCCCCCGATGGCAGCCGGATCGCTTTCACGGCCACCGACTTCTCAGGCGCCACCCAACTTTGGGTACGGCCTCTCGGTTCTCCCGCGGCGCAGCCGCTGGCGGGAACCGAGGGCGCCAACTCCCCTTTCTGGTCCGCGGACAGCCGCTTCCTGGGATTCTTCGCCGGCGGGAAGCTGAAGAAGATTGAAGCCTCCGGAGGACCTCCCCAGGTGATCTGCAACGCTGAAACCGGCGCCCGCGGCGGAGCCTGGAATCGCGGAGGGATCATCCTGTTCGCGCCCAACCCGGCGACGCCGCTGTATCAAGTTTCCGCCGCGGGCGGCGAAGCCGCGCCCGTCACCACGTTGGACGCCGCGAACGGCGACTCATCCCACGGCTGGCCCCAGTTCTTGCCCGACGGCCGCCACTTCCTGTATTTCGGCCAGAGCGGCCGCCCGGAAGCATCGGGCATCTACGTCGCTTCGCTGGACTCCACGGAGAAGAAACGCATCCTCTCCGCCGGCTCCAGCGCTCTCTATGCTTCAGGGCATCTGCTTTTTCTCCGCGATCACGTCCTGATGGCCCAGCCGTTCGATACCACCCGGCTCCAACTCGCGGGTGACGCTCTTCCCATCGCGGAGAACGTGGGGGCCGCCAGCACTTCCTCCCGCTCCCTTTTCTCCGTTTCAGACGACGGCACGCTGGCCCATGCTTCTGGAACGCCGGCCGGCTCCACGCAACTCCTCTGGTTCGACCGCACGGGCAGGCCGCTCGGCAGCGTGTCCTCCACATCAGGCGGCCAGACTGTATATTCGAACCTCAACCTTTCTCCGGACGGGTCGCGCATTGCCGTGGACCGGCGCGATCCGCAGACGGAGGCACGCGACGTCTGGACCTTCGATCTTGCGCGCGGCAGCGAGTCCCGTCTGACCTTCCATCCCGCCACCGACGGTTCGCCGGTGTGGTCTCCGGATGGGAGCCGCGTGATTTTCTTTTCCTCGCGGGACGGGGTGTGGAACCTTTACCAGAAGGCCGCCACCGGGACCGGCGACGACAAGCTGCTGCTGAAATCCGGCGAAAGCAAGATCGCGTGTGACTGGTCTCACGATGGCCGCTACATCCTCTACCGCGAGTGGGACCCCAGGACAAAGTGGGATCTCTGGGTCCTTTCCTCCGGCGGCCGCCAGGAGACCGAACCGATTGTGCAGACTCCACTCGAGGAGGGCTGCGGGCAGATCTCCCCGGACGGGCGGTGGCTGGCTTATGTCTCCGGCGAGACCGGTCGCGAGGAAGTCTACGTGCAGCCCTTTGCTCCCGGCTCGCAGGACGCCGGCAGGTGGCAAATCTCGATCGACGGCGGCGCCGTCCCGCGATGGAGACGCGACGGCAAAGAATTGTTTTATCTGAGCCGCGATCGCAAGCTCATGGCCGTGGCGGTGACGGGCGGCGCCACGTTCCAGGCCGGAGCGCCCCGGCCGTTGTTTCAGACGCGCGCCACGGGCTTCCTGCGCTACGATGTCGCCGCCGGCGGCCGGCGCTTCCTGGTCAACACGGCCGTCGAGGAGCCTGCATCATCATTGCCCGCAATCGTTCTGAACTGGGCCGCGCGATTGAAGCGGTGAGAGAAGGCAGCCTGGGCCGGCCTTCCGAATCCCTGGCTCGGTCCTCATTGCCCCATACCTGTCCACAGCACCGTGCATCCCTTGCCGCACATTGTGAGCGCCCGATTGCGTGCATCCTCCCCGGTCTTCAGGTTGCACGCGAACGCTTTGCCGCCCATGTACTTGAGGTCCGATGCCCATGCGGACCAGAATCCTGGACGCAGCATGCAGTAACCCTGGTCGTCGCACGTCGTCTTCGCTTTTGCGACGCAGGCGGTGTTCGCCATTGCAATGGTGCTGTTCAGGTCCATGCCTGTCGCCACACCCCAGCCGCTGTTGGCGTCAAAGCCACCCGACTGCGCAAAGGCAGCGAACTTCGCGCCCTGGGCGATCGAACCGCCTTTGAGCGCTGTCAGAAACTCCGCGCATTCGTTCCGCGTGGCGCATGAAACGACCAGTTGTCCGGTCATGCCGTTGGGGTTGAGCCTTTCGCTGTCGAAGCCGGTGAACCGGCCTCTCTGCGAGACGCAGTTGCCGCCGCCTTTGCATGGAAGGAAAAGCCCGAAGCCTTGGCTTCCCGTGAGTCCGAAGGCATCGCAACAGCCCTGCTGAACTTCGACGCCGTCAAGATCCAGATCCGAGGTGTTCGCCGTTGACGTACCCTCCCAGTGGCCGCAGACCGTATCGCCGGTGGCGCAACCCTGCCGCGTAAAATCCTGCGGGGTGTCGCTGAGCTGCACGGTCACGGTTCCGTTGGAATAGCGGGAGACGTACCGCCCGTAGTGTGGATTGTAGTAGCGGACTTCCGCGCTTGTTTGTGCTTGCATGCCGGCGTGCAGCGGGCAAAACGCCAGCATGAGGATCAACCTTGGGGCAAAGCGAATCAGCCGTTTGAGTGACACTCCGTTCCGGGCGGGGCCGCCGGAGACGGCGGGCCGGGCAACGGCCATCGCTGCCGCTCTCGGACGCAGCGGGATCAGGGAAAGCCAATTCATAGAGGGCCGCCTTTTCTCATCACGCCAAACCTGGCGTAAGAT
The DNA here is from genome assembly GCA_964472745.1 of uncultured Solibacteraceae bacterium. Lineage (GTDB taxonomy): Bacteria > Acidobacteriota > Terriglobia > Bryobacterales > Bryobacteraceae > CAYYNC01. The sequence continues at coordinate 10,197 of CAYYNC010000034.1, read as the reverse complement.
CGAGTCCAACGGGGTCAATTGTGGACCGGGCCGCGGTGGAGTCGGGGGAAGGGCTGAGCTGTGAGCGCGGACGAGCGGCTGCGCCAAAAGTGGGGCATGCAACCCCGTTGATTCTCTTCAGACGCGGGCCTGCTTCAGCCTCGGAGCGGCGAGGCGCGGCATGCGTGACGCGCCAGCAGCGGATCAGGGCGCCACAGCCCTTCGCTCATCGACGCGGCAGAAGAACCGGGAATCCCCGAAGGAAAGATCAGCGGCGCGCTGGAACCGCGCCGTATGTTACTTGACGCAATACACCTTCGTGCCGCGAATGATTACGCGGGCGAAGTCGTGGGCTTCGCCGGCGGCCGATCGCTCTTTGGAGAAGAACGTCAGGTGGATGACGTCGAAGATTTCCGGGTTGCCCGTGGTGCGGCGGACGATGTCGTAAGTCTGGGTCTTCTGCGAGAGCGTTTGCGGGTTCAACGTGTAGCTGAACTTTCCATCTTCAACTTGCAGATGCTGCTGATCCAAGACAGCGCCCGGAATGATCGCGGAGACGTAGACTTCGGTCGCCGTGGAGCGGCCGGTAATGCGAAGGCCGATGACGGGATCCATTGTTGACTCTTCGAGCAAGTCGAGCTTGAGACGCGGTACGCCCGCGGGGCGTTCGCGTTCGAGGACGAAGAGTTCCCCGCCCTCTTTGGGCAGGCCGGGCATGAAGCCTTGGAAGCCGTTCCATTCGCCGCGAATGGTGTAGCGGTAGACGCCGGGCTGGTCGAGGGTCCAGCGGTCGCGCGCGGCGAAGGAACCGAACTCGTCGCCCTGGCCTGCGGCCGTGACGGTCCGCCCGTCAGGGTAAGTGAGAGTGCAGGTGACGTTGACGGGGAGGACGGGATCGATCTGCGCGACGGGCGTGAAGACCGCGCCGGTCTCGTAGGCCATGCCGGGGCGCGTGCCGACGAGGAAGAAGCGCGCGCGCGCACCGTGCGGTCCGGGGAGATCTTCCGCGCCGGGCTCGACGACGCGGTTGTTCTTCGTTCCGCCGGGGAGGATGAACGCGCTGGCGACGTAGCCGGCGTAGAGGGGCTGTTCGCCGGCGCGGCGAAGCACGACGCCGCCGATCAGGCGGTAAATGTCGCCGGTGGCGTCGCCGTTGTTCGAGGCGTTGATCTGGCCGCCGAAATTCGTGTTCGTCGTGGGCCAGTACGGCGCGCGAGAGCCGTACTCTGCGACGAGAAAGCGCGACATGAAGCCGGGGCGCGGTCCGGCGGCGTAGAAGTAGGCCCAATCGGTAATGTACTCGGGGAACAGATGCGGCGAGTAGCCGTTTGAAGTCTGAATCTTCAGGTTCGTTCTGCCGATGCCCTGGACTGTCGTGTCGTAGGGCTGCGGGTTGTCCTTCCACTCCCAGAGAAGCACCGGCTCGATCTTGTTCGCGCCCTGGCCTTCGGCGGCGATCAGCAGGACGTCGCGCTGGTGATACGGGAAGTTGATGTGGTCGAGATGGTTCGTGCCGTCGGGGTCCACCCAGCCCTCGAAGTGCGTGTCGCCGCGCTCCAGGTACTTGCCGCCGGTATAGAGCTTTTTGCCGCGCGCGATGATGGGCGAGTCCGGCGGGTAGACGACGCCCGCGTGGCGCATCGAGCAGACCCAAAGATGGCCGAAGCCGTCAACGTGGCGTGCGAGCACTTGTGCGTGATACTCGCCGGGGGCGTCGAAGTTGAGCGGCTGCATGCCTTGCGCGGCGCCGAAAACTCCCGCCTGCGTTGCTTTGCCGGAGTAAGTGATGGTGCGAGCGCGGGCCGGGTCGCTGTAGGGGTAGAGAGTGGCGGTGACCTCGACGTCCGCGGGAAACGCCGGTGCGAATCCGATGTCGCGGCCGTAGCGATTGCCCGTCGGGTAGGACATGCCCTGGAAAGTCGCTGTGGCCAGCGTCATCCGTTTGGCGATCCAGAAGCGGTAAGTCCCGCCGGCGCCGTAACAGTTTCCGAGAGCGTCTTCATACCAGCCGGTGGCGCGGACCGTGTAGAAGCCGTACATGGAAGGCCTCCAGGCGGTGATCGCGGACTTGCGAGTGGTGGGCCAGGAGCCGCTCTTCGCCACGAAGGGGAATGTGCCAAGGTTCTGCGTCGTGCCGTCGGGCGCGGTGACTTCGACGGTGATCTGACCGGCGTCGCCGCGCCATTGGATGTTGTTGCGCGCTTCGATCGTGTCGGTGAAAACCATCGGCTCGAGGTTGTAAGCGAGCGGGCGGCCGTTGCCGTCGAACAGCGGCAGAATGACGTCGTCGTGAATCAGGTTGCGTTGCGAGAGGTTGAACCAGGAGCGGTCTTCATCAGCGACGACGCCGCGGTAGCCGTTCGAGTTGTAGTTGTAGAGGAGAATCCACGGAATGCGCGGCTGGACGCTCTCGCCTTCAACCCAGCGGCCCGTGACGTGGCGTCCGCTCACGGGGATCAAGGGCGACATGACATGCGATTCGACGGCGCGCCCCGTGAAGCTGGGGCGCGACGCGAAAGTCTGGCAGTCGAGCGAGAGAAGGCGGTTCTTGTCGGTGCGGAAGCCGAAATCAATGCGCAGCCGGTATTTTCCCGGGGGAGTGTTTTCAGGCAGCGCTTGCGCGAGCGCGAAGGGGACGCGCAGGACGTCGACGGCGCTGCGCCAATTGGCGATGGGGATGGTGGCGAGTTGATCGTAGGGCGTGCCGAACAGGTAGCCGTAGCGCCTGGTGACGGCGCCCGAGACGCCGCCTTCGATGGGCAGCCCCGCGGGAGTGAGAAGCGTGGAGAAGCGTTCATCGGAGCCGAACCTCATCAGGCCGGAGGAATCGAATGTTCGCTCGGCCGTGGCGAGGACAGTGATGGATGCGGGCGCGTTGCCGGATTTTTCGAAGGCGAGAAGGTGGTCCTTGGTGAGAACAAGCTCGCCGGAGATGCGCACGTTGTCGCCGGGATTCCACGCGGCGTGGGAGACGTCAACAGTGGCCTGCCATTCACCATAGGTGGTGTAGCCGGTGGTAGTGAAGCGCAGCGGTTCCGCCGCCCATGAACTGGCCGTTACGAGTACAAGAGCTGTCAAAGATCGCATACAACACCTGACTTTTCGATCTTAATGCCTGGAACACGGCCCGGGCGCGAGAGTTCCAGGCGAAAAGTACTGGATCCCTGGGCCGGCGATTCCAGGGTGTGCCTGCCCATCACGCCGCGGCGGCCGACTGTGACAGAATGGCCACGCGTACTTTGGGATAATGCTTGACGGCTCAACGACTTCGCGTTTGGCAGGGGCATTGCGATTCGTTTTCGCATGAGACGCTTCATCCGGTCCGCGGCGCTCGCGCTCGGCCTCATCGCGGCCGCGGCGCGCGCCCAATCTCCTCCGCCCGAGGAGGCGGAGAACGTCAACAAACGCTACACCGTCACGCGCGTCGAGTTCCCCGAGCGGTACCGGGAAGATCTCACGAGCGGCCTGCGCGCGCAGATCGACGCGCTCGCGGGGAAGAAGTACGACGACGAAGCGGTGCGCAAGGCGGCCAAGGATGCCGGGCGCGAGCTGAAGCGCAAGGTGACGCCGCGCGTCAACAAAGGCGCGGAACCCGAAACACTCGTTGTCGTTTTCGAAGTCGAGCGGCGGCGCTTCTTCCCGCAGATCGACACACGGCGCACCGAGCTGCTCGCTTATCACTCTCGATTGGGCTGGAGCGGCGGAATCGAAGCCGATATTCTCGACGGCCCGACTTCGCTCAGCTTCGGCTTCAAGAACAACGGCGAGCGCAAAATCGAGCGCGAAGCGGGATTGATCGGATCGTTCGGCCGGCGCATCGTGAGCGACCGGCTGGCGTTCCGCTTCGAGTGGGAGAACCTGCGCGCGCAGTGGAACCCCACAACGCTCGCGGCGATGGAGTGGCGCGCGGATCCGCCCGGCATCTACCGGCGGCACGACATCTTCGCGCCGTCGCTCGCCGTGCGCGTCGCTCCGGCGCTGACCTTGCAGGGCGGCGTCGAGCTCAACCGCCTGCAATTCCAGTATCCGGAGCGCCGCATTGAGTGGGCCAACGCCATTTTCGGAGAGCTGAAGGCGGAGCATCGTTGGGAGACCGGCAACATCCGGCAGCGCCTCGAGGCCAATTACCGCGCGACCGCCGCAACCGACGGGCTCGACAGCGACATCAGCTACACGCAGCATCGCGGCGGCGCGATGTATCGCCTGCGCGCGGGCGACGAAGAGTTCCGCGTGCGCTTCAACGCCGGCGCGGTCAATGGCCGCGCGCCGCTCTACGCGCGCTTCAATCTCGGCAATCTCGACACGCTGCGCGGATGGAGTCAATACGACGTCGCGCCGCTCGGCGGCAACCGCATGGCGCACGGTTCTCTCGAATACCGCCACGACTGGTTCTGGACGTGGTACGACACCGGAGCGGTGTACGACCGCGGCTCGCCGTCGAAGGTCCGGCACAGCGTGGGCCTTGGGATTCGCAGCGGCCGGGAATTCGAGTTCGGAGCCGGCTTTCCGATCCGCGGCGGAAGCATCAACCCGGTGTTCTTCATCCGGGTGGGCTGGTGAGGCGGACCATGCGCAAGAACGCACTTCCACTCACACTGGCGGCGCTGGCGGCGGGGCTGCTGCTGGCGAGTTCGCTGCCCGAAATCGAAGTCCGCTGGGATTCGAAACAACTGCGCATCGCCGGTTCCAACCTGCGCTTCCTCGCGGCGAAATCGGTCGAGCGGCTGCGCGCGGGCGAGAGCGTGCGCTACGAGTTCCGCGTCTCGCTCATCGACGCCGAGCACCGGCGCGAGGAGAGTTTCGTCCTCGAGAAGATGGCCCTCTCCTACGACCTCTGGGAAGAACAGTACTTCACGGCGTCGCTCACGCGGCGCGGCGTCAGCGCGCGCTCGAAGACTCCGCAGCAGGCCGAGCGCTGGATGATGGAGCAGTTGCCCGCGCCGTCCGCCGACCGCGAAAAACGCTATCGCCTGCGCGTCGAGGTCGTGCGCGAGCGCGCGCAGAAGGAGGAAGAGAACGGCCTCAACCTGACGCGCCTCGTCGAAATCTTCAGCCGCAGGACGGAGAGCGAGCCCGACCGCTGGAGCGCCGAGAGCCGCGAGTTCCGCGTGCGCGACCTGGAGACGAAGGCGAAGTAATACGCTGAATCGAGGATGCGTTTCCGCTACAAGGCCCTGCTTGTGTTCGTGGCCGCCACCGCCGCTCCGCTGGCGGCCACTGCCTGGCTGGCGCTTTCGCTGCTGTCGCACAGTCTCGATTTGTCGGCGGGAGTGCGCATCGACGATCTCGCGTCGACGCTGGAAGAAACGGCGCGGCGATTGTATCAGCGCGAGCGCGAGGCGTTGCGAGCGGACGCGGATGCGGGTCGCGTGAAAGCGCAGCCGCTCGACCGCGCGATCGCGGGCGCGGAAGATTTCGAGCTGAGCGGCGAGCGCGAGCGGTTCGTGCTGGGCGGTGATGGGGGTTCGAGGCTGTACTTGCTGCGGCGGCGCGCGGGCGGAATCGACGTCTACGCGCGCGACATCGGCGTGCGCATGAACGATGTAACCGAAGCGTACAGAAGCGCGCGAAAAGCGGCGAAATTGCGCGCGGAACGCGACTTTTCGCGCGGTTTTGGCGTCACTTTTCTGCTGTTGACGGCGATTCTGTGGTGCGTGTCGCTGGCGCTGCTGTGGTGGATGCTGGGGCGCGGGTTTCGCCCGCTCGAGCAGTTGACCGCGGCGCTCGGCCGCCTGGCGAAGGGCGACGATTCGACGCGCATCGGCGCGCGCGCTTCAAACGACGAGATCGGCCGCGCGGTGGCGGCGTTCAACAGCACGGCCGCGGAGCTGGAGGCGCGGCGCGATCGCCTGGTGCATCTCACGCAGGTGGCGAGCTGGCGTTTGCTCGCGCGCAAGATGGCGCACGAGCTGAAGAATTCGCTCACTCCGATCCGGCTCACGGTCGAGGAGATGCTGGCGCGCGCGGGCGCGCAGGATCGCGAGTTCGGCGAGCAGGCGACGCGCATCGTCGTCGGCGAGATCGAAGGCCTGGAGCGGCGGCTGCGCGCGTTTTCCGATTTCGCGGCGGAGCCGGAAGTGCGCATCGAAGCGCTCGATGCGCGGAGTCTGATCGAGGAGCGCATCACGCTCCTGGCGCCGCAGTATCCTGAAGTGCGATTCGAGGTCGCAGGCGAGAGCGCGCGCGTGCTGGCCGACCGCGATCTGCTGTGCGGCATCGTCACGAACCTGTTGAAGAACGGCGCGGAGGCGATGGGCGGCCGCGGCGCGATGCGCTGCCGGCTCTCGCGGCGCGGCGCGATGTTGTTGATGGATTTTGAAGACGAGGGTCCGGGAGTGCCGGCCCAGCAGCGCGAGGCGCTGTTCGAGCCGGTGATCTCGTCGAAGAAAGGCGGCATGGGTTTGGGGCTGACGATTGCGCGGCGCAACGCGCTGTTGATCGGCGGCGATCTCGCGCTGGTGGACGGCGCCGGCGCGTGTTTCCGGCTGTCCGCGCCGCTCGAGGAGAGTGCATGAAAGCGCGCGTTTTCGTGGTCGACGACGAAGAAAACATTTGCGCGTCGCTGCGTTTGATTCTGGCGAACGCGGGCTGCGAGGTCTCGACCGCGGGGTCGGTGAAGGAGTTTCAGAAGCACGCGCGGGCGTGGTCGTCGGAGGCGTACCTGATCGACGTGCGATTGCCGGACGGCAACGGGATCGACATCGTGCGCGAGCTGCGGGCGCAGGGTCTCACCGCGCCGGCGATCATGATCTCGGGGCACGCGACGATCGCCGATGCGGTGGAGGCGACGCACGCGGGCGCGTTCGATTTTCTGGAGAAGCCGCTGGCGCGCGACCGCGTGCTGCTTTCGCTCGGCAATGCGGTGAAGGCGGCGGCGCTGGCGCGGGAGAACCGCGCGCTGCGCGAGCGCGAGGGCGGGGTCGCGATTGTCGGGTCGAGCCCGCGGTGGGTGGAGGCGGTCGAGCAGGTGCGGCGGGCGGCGAAGTCCGATGCGGCGGTGTTGCTCGAAGGCGAGACGGGGACGGGCAAAGAGCTGCTGGCGTCGATTCTGCATGCGGAGAGCCCGTGGCGCGATGGTCCGCTGGTGAAGGTGAACTGCGCGGCGATTCCGGCGGAGCTGATCGAGAGCGAGCTGTTCGGGCACGAGAAGGGCGCGTTCACGGGCGCGGCGCAGGCCTATCGCGGCAAGTTCGAGCAGGCCGACGGAGGCACGCTCCTGCTCGATGAGATCGGCGACCTGGCGCTGATGGCGCAGGCGAAGCTGCTCAGGGTGTTGCAGGACGGGCGGTTTCAGCGGCTCGGGGGCGAGCGCGTGATCGAGGTGAGTGTGCGGGCGGTGTCGGCGACGCACCGCGATCTGCGCGCGCTGGTGAAGGCGGAACGCTTTCGCGAGGATTTGTTTTATCGCCTATGCGTCGTGCCGGTGCGCGTGCCGCCGCTCAGGGAGCGCCGGGAGGACATCGCGCCGCTCGCCGCGCATTTCGCGGCGGAGTTCGCGCGGCGCAACAATCGGCGGCCTGCGGAGATCTCCGACGAGGTCGTGCGCGCGCTGGAGGCGCACACGTGGCCGGGCAACGTGCGCGAGCTGAAGAACACGGTGGAGCGGATGCTGATTCTCGCGTCGTCGGAGACGCTGACGTCGGCGGATCTGCCGTACGAACTGCGCGCGGGCGCGCCCTCCGCGCAGTCGCCGCTCCGGCTGCGGCGCGACGACGCGGAGCGGGAATATTTGCTGGCCGCTCTGAACACGCATGGCTGGAATGTTTCGGCGGCGGCGCGGTCTCTGGGCATGGAGCGCACGCACCTGCACAAGCGGATCAAGGCGCTGGGGCTGGGGCGGGGGGGCAAGAGTCGCTAAGATGGGAGGTTCATGCACGATTTGAGTTATTTTCGGGCGAACCTGGATGCTGTCGCCGCGAGGCTGGCGGACAGGGGATTCACCTTGGACGTCGAGGAGTTCCGCGCGATCGATGCGCGGCGGCGGGCGGCGGTGACCGAGGTCGAGCAGCTCAAGGCGAAGCGGAACGCGGAGTCGCAGGAGATCGGGCGGCTGAAGAAAGCGGGAGGGGACACTTCGCAGTTGCAGGCGGATGTGCGGGCGATCGGCGCGCGGATCGCGGAGCTGGACGAGAGCGTGCGCGCGATCGACGAGGAGTTCAAGCTGCGGCTGGCGAGTATTCCGAATATCCCGCACGAGAGCGTGCCCAAAGGCGCGTCGAGCGACGACAACGTCGAGATCAAGCGCTGGGGCGAGCCGCGTCAGTTCGACTTCGAACCGAAGGCGCACTGGGACCTGGGTCCTGAGCTGGGGATTCTGGATTTCGAGCGGGCGGCGAAGATCACCGGGGCGCGGTTCGTGGTGTATGCGGGACTGGGCGCGAAGCTGGAACGCGCGCTGATCAACTACATGCTGGACCTGCACACGCGCGAGCACGGCTATACGGAAGTGCTGCCGCCGTTCATGATCAACTCGGCGAGCCTGTTCGGGACGGGGCAGTTGCCGAAGTTCGCCGAAGACCTGTTCAAGTGCGAGGGGTTCGACCTGTGGCTGGCGCCGACGGCCGAGGTCCCGGTGACGAACCTGTTTCGAGACGAGACGCTGGACGGCGAGAAGCTGCCGCTGCGGTATTGCGCGTACACGCCGTGTTTTCGCAGCGAGGCGGGCAGCCACGGGCGCGACGTGCGCGGCATCATCCGGCAGCACCAGTTCCAGAAGGTGGAGCTGGTGAACTTCACGCGGCCGGAGCAGAGCTATGAGGCTCTGGAGGACCTGACGCGGGCGGCGGAGCGGGTCCTGGAGACCTTGGGGCTGCCGTACCGGCGGGTGGTGCTGTGCACGGGAGACATGGGGTTTGCGTCGGCGAAGACGTACGACCTGGAGGTCTGGCTGCCGGGGCAGAACTGCTACAAGGAGATCTCGTCGTGCTCGAACTTCGAGGCGTTCCAGGCGCGGCGGGCGGGGATCCGGTCGAAGACGAAGGGGAAGAGCGAGTTCGCGCACACGCTGAACGGGAGCGGGCTGGCGGTGGGGCGGACTTGGGTGGCGATCGTTGAGAACTACCAGCAGGCGGACGGGTCGGTGGCCGTTCCGGAGGCGCTTCGGCCGTACCTGGGGGCGGCCAAAATCGAAAAATGCGCGGCTCTGAAATAGCCGTTCACAACATTTATAAATTTTAATTTTTAAGGTTAAGTGATTTGTTTTTAGGAACTTGAATTTTTGGGCGGACCCCGTCGCGGGCTTTTTGATTTGACGGGGTTGAGTTCCTTAACTCGCGGGGCGGCCTACGCCCCCAAGACAGCGAGAGAAAGGAACAAAAGGCATGACCGCGCTGCGGAGATTGATCTCAGTGATTGTCGTATTGGCGGGAGTGGCCGGCGTGTCGGAGGCGGCTCCGCAGTTGACGCCGATCCGGGACCGGCTGTACAGGGCCGATGGGGGCACGTTTCTGGGGGTGGTGATCATCCGGTGGAACGCGTTCACGGCGGCCGATGGAACGCACATTCCGGCGAACGTGATCGCCGTTCCCGTGACCAACGGGGTTTTCAAGGCGGACCTCGTGCCGACGACGAATGCGTCGGACGGGGCGCTGTACTTTGTCGAAGTGAACGCGCAGGGGAAGGTGCAGTACTCGGAGAAGTGGGCGGTACCGCCGAGCAGCACTCCGTTGACGGTGCGCCAGGTGAGGATTGAGGGGAGCACGTCGAGCGGGGGCGCGGCTCCTGTCGTGCAGATGACCGATGTCATCGGCTTGACGGAGGCGCTGGCGGCGCGGCCGGTGAAGGGTGCGGGGTATACGGCGGGGCGGGCCGCGGTGATCGATGCGCAGTCGAACATAACGGCGGCGCCGGGGTCGCCTACGGACTGCGTCAGGGCCGATGGGACGACGGGGCCATGCGGGTCGGGGCCTTCGATTGCGTTTGTGGACATGGAGACTCCGGGCGGGGTGGTGAACGGGGTGAACCTGGTGTTCACTTTGAGCCAGGCTCCGAATCCGGCTTCCAGCTTGCACCTGTACCGGAATGGGGTCTTGCAGAAGCCCGCGGTGGATTACGTGCTGGCGGGTAATAGCGTGGCTTTCCTGGAGGCTTCGACGCCTCAGGTAGGGGATACGCTGACGGCGAGTTTCCGCGTTGCAGCGCCTTAGGGCAGCTCCGCGGAATTCCGCGGCGGGCCGGGTGTTGATGAGGCGACGGGGCGCCCGGTCTGCCGCGGCTGGA
>CAYYNC010000033.1:0-66809 GCA_964472745.1 uncultured Solibacteraceae bacterium | reverse complement strand
ATAGCAACCACTTGGGCTTCGGCTGCTCTGTTCCAACTGCCGGATTTAGGTTGAATTGCCCTCCGCCGGCGAGCATTGTCGCCAGTCCCAATAACAACGCCGCACTCAGGAGTGTCTTCAGGACGATCGTCACAGGGGCGATCAACGGCCCGACCACGCCCCCGCCCTGCATCCTCTCGCGCATCTGCGCCGCCTGCTCCGGCGTCGCGCTGTCGGGTATCATGCTCAGCGCGGCCTTGGCGCTGTACGGCTGCATCGCCAAGGCAAGCACCACTGTCAACAAACCCACCACGACCAGCGGCACGACCCAATGGGGCCGCACTCGCAGCCTCTCCATGAGCGCTCCAGGCGCCCAGAACACTTCATACAGCCCGCGCAACGTCGACGCCGCGACTGTGTTTTCCATGAAAACTCCTCTCGCAGGCAGTCTATTGGTCCGAACCGGGGAATGCAACTTCGACTGGCAACCGCGGCGGGCGGCGGAGATATCCTGGAACATATGGCCTTCTCAAGACGCGCTCTACTGGCCGGCGCTGCCGCCGCGCTGCCGCTTGCCGCCAAAACGCTCCGCACCATCGGCGTCCAGCTTTATACGGTCCGCAACATCATCGACGCGGATCCGATGAAAGTGCTCTCCGAGCTCTCCGACATCGGTTACCGCGAGGCTGAAGTCGTCTCCGGCAACATGGAGAAGATCTGGCCCGCTCTACTGAAGACCAGGCTCAAGCCCGTGAGCGTCCACCTGCCGACGCCCTATTTCACGCGCGAGCAGGAGAAACTTGGCCCCGCCCTCGACGACGCCAAGAAGCGCGGCTTCCAGTATGTCGTGTGCCCGTACATCGATCCCAAGGACCGCGGCGGCGCCGACGTCATCCGCCGTCTCGCAGCCACGCTGAACAAGGCCGGCGCGACATGCCGTTCAGCCGGACTGACGCTCTGCTACCACAACCACGCTTTTGAATTCGAGTTCGCCGGCGAAGGCACGCTGCTCGATCTGCTCATGAAAGAGACCGACCCGAAGCACGTCGCGCTCGAGCTCGACATGTTCTGGGCGTCTGTCGCCGGCTTCGATCCAGCGAAGGTTCTCGCCCAGTACTCGGGCCGCGTACCGCTGCTTCACGTGAAAGACAAGGCTGCCGGCACCGAGAAACGCCTCGATGAGAAGGTGCCGAGAGTTGCTTTCAAGGAAGTCGGCTCCGGCGTCATCGATATCAAGGGCGTGCTTCAGGCCGCGGAGAAAGCGGGCGTTCGCCACTACTTTGTCGAACAGGACCAGACCGCCGGCGACCCCATTGGGAGCCTTCGCACAAGCTACGCCTACCTTCGGGATCTGAAGTTCTGAGCCGGCGCCGTCAGCCCTTCCGCAGCAAGTAAACCGCGACCTCCGCCATCAGATTGGGCGCAAAGCCCAGCGAGGTGTGGCCCGATAGAAACAGGCGGCGCTCCACGCGCCAGCCTTGCTCGCGCACCAGCTCTTCAAAGTCCAGCACTGTAAAGAAGTGAATGTTCGGGGAGTCGAACCAGTTGTAGGGGAACCAGTCCGTCTTCGGAGCGCGCCCGCTCACGAGGTGCGACACGCGCACCTTCCAGTGCCCGAAATTCGGGAACGTCACCACCGCGTAACGCCCGATGCGCAGCATCCCCTCCATCACCGCCAGCGGCCGCCGGAGCTGCTGCAACGTTTGGCTGAGGATGACGTAGTCGAACGCTCCGTCGGGGTACTCTTTCAGGCTCTCCTCGAGATCGCCCTGGTAGACCGTCACGCCGCGCGCGATTGCCTTCTGCACCAGCTCACGACTGATCTCGACGCCTCGCCCCTCCACGCCCTTGTTGGTTTTCAACCAGTCGAGAAGCGCGCCGTCCCCGCAGCCGAGATCGAGCACGCGGGCGCCCTGGGGAATCAGCTCGCTCACCAGCGCAAAGTCGCTGCGCCCGACGATCTCGCGAACCTTCACAGCGCCACCGCCCCGGCCGCGAGGCGAAACTCTCTCTGGCAGCGCGCCAGAAAGCCGCGCACGATCTCCGTTTGCTCGCCGACGTCCACCAGAAACGCGTCGTGCCCGTAATTCGACGACAGCTCGCAGTAGGTGACGTCGTGATTGCGGCTCCTCAACGCGTTCACGACTTCCTGCGACTGGTAGCTCGGGTACAACCAGTCCGACGTGAAGCTGATGACGAGGAAGCGGCAGCGCGCGCGTTCCAGCGCCGCCGCCAGCGATGGGTAGCCCGCGGTCATATCGAAATAGTCCATCGCCTTCGTGATGTAGAGGTACGAGTTGGCGTCGAACCGCCCCACGAACTGATTGCCGCGATACCGCAAATAGCTCTCGACCTCGAAATCGACGTCAAAATGCCAGCCGAACTCCTCACGCCCGCGCAGCCGGCGGCCGAACTTCTCGCGCATCGACTCGTCGCTCATGTAGGTGATGTGGCCCACCATGCGCGCCACCGCCAGGCCGCGGGCGGGCACCGCGACGCCGTAGTAGTCGCCGTTGTGGAAGTCCGGATCGAGCATGATCGCCTGGCGCCCGACTTCGTTGAACGCGATCTGCTGCGCGCTATGCCGCGCCGTGCCCGCGATAGGAATCGACGCCTCCACCATGTCCGGATACGCGACCGCCCACTCGAGCGCCTGCATCGCGCCCATCGAGCCTCCCGTCACGGCGAGCAGCTTCGGGATGCCGAGGTGGTCCACCAGCATCTTCTGAAGCCGCACCATGTCGCCGATCGTGATCACCGGGAAGCTCAGGCCATAGGGCCTGCCGGTGGCGGGGTTGACGGACGACGGACCCGTGGTTCCGCGGCAGCCGCCCAGCACGTTCGCGCAGAACACGAAATACTTGCCGGTGTCGAACGCTTTGCCCGGACCGATCATGTTGGCCCACCATCCGGGCTTGCCTTCGTGGTCGATTCCGCCGGCGTGCGCGTCGCCCGAGAAGGCGTGCAGGATCAGGATTGCGTTGGTTTTGCCGGCATTCAGCGCGCCGTACGTCTCGTACGCCACCGTGAGGTCGCGCAGAGTCTCACCGCCGTCCAGCGGCAGTTCGTCAAAGCGCGCGAATTGAGTCTCGGTCACCATCGGATGCCCTTTATTCTAGCGTGAGGCTACACTCGTACCATGCAATACCGTCCTCTCGGCCGCACCGGCTGGAGCGTCTCGACGATCTCTTTCGGAGCCTGGGCCATCGGCGGCGACTGGGGTCCCGTCGACGACAACGAGTCCCTCGCCGCGCTCCACCGCGCGGCAGAGCTCGGCATCAACTTCATCGACACCGCCGACGTCTACGGCATGGGCCGCAGCGAACGGCTCATCGGGCGATTCCTCACAGAGCGCCGCGAGCGGATCTACGTGGCCACCAAAGCCGGCGTGAAGCTGAGGCCCCGCGCGGCCGATGCGTTCAACTACGAGAACCTGTCCGGCTTCGTCGAAGAGAGTCTGCGAAATCTCGGCGTCGAAGCGCTCGATCTGCTTCAATTGCACTGCCCCCCTTGGGAAACGTACTACCAGCCGGAGACATTCGATGCGCTCGACCGGCTTAGCAGAGAGGGCAAGCTACTCCACTACGGCGTCAGCGTGAAGAAGGTGGAGGAGGCGCTGAAGGCCATCGAATACCCCGGCGTGCAGTCCGTCCAGATCATCTTCAACATCTTTCGCCAGCGGCCCGCGGAGCTGTTCTTCCGCGAAGCGCAACGGCGGCAGGTTGGCATCCTCGCGCGCGTTCCGCTCGCCAGCGGTCTTCTCTCGGGCCGTCTGAACGCGATCGCCACATTCGACCCAGCCGACCACCGCAACTTCAATCGCGCGGGCGAGAAGTTCGACGTCGGCGAAACCTTCTCAGGCGTCGATTTCCCTACAGGCCTCGATTGCGTTGAACAACTGCGCCCATACGTTCCGGCCGGCGCGACCATGGCGCAGTTCGCGCTGCGTTGGATCCTGATGTTCGAAGCCGTCACATGCGCCATTCCCGGCCTGCGCCGCCCGGCGCAAGTCGAGGAGAATGCCGCCGCGGCGGACCTTCCGCCGCTCGCCGCTGAAACGATGGACTTCACGCGCCGCCTGTACGACGAAAGCATCCGCCCGCTCGTCCACCACCGCTGGTAGTCAGAACGAAAACCGCAGGGACAGCTCGATCCGGCGGTTGCCCGCCGCGCCCATGCCGCCGCCGGGGCCGAAGCCGCCCGCCAGCGAGTTCGACTGCCCGAACAGCGGCGAGCTCAAGTTGCCGATCGGGTTGCCGAGGTTCGTCGTGTTCAGCAGGTTGCGCGCCGAAACCGACAGCGTCAAGCTGTAGCGGTTGTCCGAGGAACCGCCCACGCCGAACGGACCACCCGGACCGCCGCCGCGCATCCCCCCGCCGCCACCGCCCCCTGGACCGCCCGGACCGCCGCCGCCCGGCGGGGGCATCGGCATCGGTCCGTCCTGCGTCTCATTGCTCCCGGCGGTCTTGTGCGCGCCAAATCCCCAAGTGCGGCTCACGCGCAGGTTGACCGCGATCATCCCGGGGCCCTCGCCGTAGTTGCGCGGGATCAGCACGGACCCTGGCGCCGCCAACGTGTTGAACGCTCCATACGGAGTCACGACAACGCCCGGCGCAGCGGGATCCGTCGCCAGCGACGGCCGGTCGTTGAACACGGTATCGCCGTTGTTGTCGCGGCCCGTGATGATGTTGAAGGGCCGCCCGGAGTTGGCCGTAATGAACGGATTCCAGTTCAGGCCCCACTTCGTCTGCACCGACCCGCCCAGCATGAACCGGTGACGGACATCGAACGAAGCGCGTCCGTATTCGGCGGACGAGTCATACTGGTTCACCGGGAAGCTCATGGTCCCGTCGGTATCGGAATCCGCCTTGCCGTAGACGTAGAAGCCGAACAGCATGATCTTCGGCGTCAGCCGCGTGCGGATGTTCGTCATGAGCTGGCGCTGGCGGAAGAAGCCCGACGATTCGTACTGGAACACGTTGCCGACGCCGCCCAGCGGGCGCTGCCCTGTCCCCGGCAGAGGCGCGTTGATGTTCCGTGCGCGGAGCTGGTTGATGCCGCGAGAGTAGACGTAGTTGACCGACAGCGAAGTATTGCCCGGCAGCGAGCGATCGATCCCGATCATGCCCTGCGCGACGTAGGGCGCTTTCATGCCTGCGTCCAGGCGGTAGATGGCCGGCTGCACGGCCGCGGAAGCCAGTTGTGAAACGTCCGGGATGTTCGGGAAGAAATCGGGGTTTGTGACGAAATACTGCATCTGAGAAACCCCGTCGAACCGCCGCGCCTGCAATGTCAGCGTGTCGCCCACGCGATCGTAAAACATGCCGAAGCCGGTCCGCAGCACGGTCTTGGTGGGTTTGCCGCCCTTGCCGTCCACGCCCCAGGCGATCGAAAACCGCGGCGCCAGGTTCAGCCTCGCCGAGATGTTGTTCTGCGTTTCTGCGCGCAGGCCGTAGTTGAGAGTGAGATTCGGCCGCACCCTCCACGAATCTTCCGCAAAGAGCCCGAGGTCGGTCTGGCTCACGCCGGCGAGCGGCGTACCGCTGGTCAGTGTGAACTGGCTCGCGCCTCCGCCCGAGAGGCGGATTTGCTCAGGCGTGAGTCCCTGCTGAAGGCCGAGCATCGTGAGCCTGTACCGCTCGAGCGACGTCAGCCCCAAACCGCCGGCGAAGGTAAACGTCCCGTTGAAGTTCTGATCCGACGTGTTGGACAGCGCCGTGCGCCGCAGCCGTCCGCCCAGCTTGATCATATGCGCGCCCTTCGTGATCGACGTCAGGTTCTGGTATTCGTGCCGGTCCTGCGTGTTGCCTGTCAGACCGATGGAGGCGCCGCCGGAACTGAACGCGTCGAGCACGTTCAGCGCGAATGTGGAGTTGTCGCCCGATTGGAATGTCCTCCCGTGCGAGAACATGTACCGCGACTCGTTGATCATCGACGGGTTGAGGACCGCGGTGTGCGTGAACTGCACCGACTGCTCGCGATCGTTCATCGACGTGGCCCGCGAAGGCAGGGTGAGCTCGCCGATCCCCTGCCCATCCCGCTCCATCCTCGAGTACTGGTAGCGCGCCACGATTGTCTGGTTCGGCGTGAGCTGGTAGTCGAACCGCGGCGTCAGCGAAAGCCGGCGCATCGGCGTCACAACCGCCTCCGAAAACCGCGTGGGGTTCAGCGAGCTGTCGAGCACTTCCGCGTTCACCACCGCGTTTTCGTCCACGGCCATGCGATCGGCATCGAAAAACCACGAGGCCTTCCTGTTGATCGGCCCGCCGATGTTGAAGCCGAAGAAGCGCTGCTCGTATGGCGCTTTGTTCGCCGCGAACGGGTTGCGCGAGTTGAGCGCCTGGTTGCCGAAATTGAAAAACGCCTGGCCGCGCAGCTTGTCCGTCCCCGGCTTGGTGAAGATCTCGATCCGGCCGAATCCGAGCCGGTCATACTCAGCCGAAAAGGGATTCTGATTGATGCGGACTTCGCGGATGGACGACTTCGGCGGCAGCTTGCCGCCGGAGAACCCGTCGACGAAGATCTCGCCGCCATTGGGCCCCGCCGACGGCCCGGCGAGCGCCTGCAAATCGCTTTCGAGATCGTCCGGGTTGTCGGACAGCACGTCGAGATCCTTGCCGCGCAGCACAATCGCGCCCGCGGTCGATTGCGGGTCCACGGTCACCTCGGCGTAGTCGGACACCGTCACCGTCTGCGTCGCCGTCTCGATGGCGAGCTCATGACGGAACAGAACGTTCTGTCCCGCCTTTAAGGTGAAGTTGCGGACCTCGAACGGCGTGAAGCCTTGCGCTTCGACGCGGATCCTGTACCTGCCCGCGGCCAGTCCCTCGAACTCGTACTTGCCGAGTTCCGTCGTCGCCGTCTTGCGCGTGAGGCCGCCCGGCCCCGCCAGCGTGACCGCGGCGCCCGGGACAAGCGCCCCCGACGGGTCGGTCACGTCGCCGCGGATCGCCCCGCCCTCTTGCGCGAACAACGCGCCCGCCAGCGCCAATGCACACACGAATCGCCTCATCATTTTCAGTCTCCTTCCGTCCGTCCTTGCTGCTACTGAACGGGCAACTCCGTGTTCCAGTTGCCGAGCGTTTGGTTTACCTGCGCGGCCGGCGCACGCAGCAGCATGTCCACGCCGGACACCAGCGATACGACGGCCCAGGGCTGCGGACCAGCAGTGCGGCCGGCCGAGACGATCACCGCGTCACCCGGCTTCAGGGCGTTGATCGAGCCCGCCGGCATCCGGTCCAGCATCTGTTGAAGGTCCGGCCGCCGCGGTCCGGGCGTCGGACCCGCTTGCGGTGCGAATCCGGCGCGTGGCGGTCCCGTCATGCCCGGCCCGCCGTTGCCGAACTGCGGCATCTTTCTGAGATTCGACGCCGCCGTCAGCTTCAGAGCCACCGGTTTTTTCGTCTGTACATCCTTGATCGTGATTTCGGACCTGGCCGCGTTCACCGAGGTGATCTCGCCGCCGAGCGTGCGGAACGAACCGAAGACGATCTTCTCCGCAACGACCTCGCCTGCCGCCTCGTTTTTCTCTCCGACGACTCGCATCTGATCCGACACGCGAACGTCCGCGAGCGCCGCCGGAGTCGCATCGGCGAATCTCACCGACTCATCGGAATACCGCAGCAGTTTCGCTGCCGGGCTGACATTCACCGTCCAAATCCGGCCGCCGTTTCCGGCGGCCTTCAACTGCAACTTCCCCGCCGCCGCGTCGACTGACTCCACGGCGCCGGCAAGGCCGCGCGTTCTCCACTCGCTCTGCTCCTTCGCCTTCGCCGCCTCGACGGCGTCCTTGCTCATGACGACGACAGATGAAGCCAGAACGAGCTTCGCGGACGTGTCCAAAACACCCCGCACGAGCAGACGGTCGCCTGCCTTGATTTGGGCGAGCGCGTAGGGCGTTGCGCCGGAGAGGTCCTTCGCGCCGGGCGCAACCATCACAATCTCCCCCGCTTCCTCCAGGCGAACAGCCCACTGCGACCCAGCCTGGTCCTTCACCAGCAGGATTCCCTCAGAGCTGGCCGGCCCCACCGCCTCGCCGAGCACGCGCCCTTGCGCCCAGCCAGCCGCCGCCAACATCAGCCATGCAACCAGGTGTTTCATCTCGCTCTCACAGGATCAGGCGATTCCATTGTCGCCGCGGATTACGCCCGCGCCCGTCAAGAACGGTAAAGAAGTGTTAAACGCCGCGCTGGTGGCGTCTCTCAACTTCCTCGGGACTTTGGCGCCACAGCCCCCATTGCCGGCGCGTCGCGCCGGTTCTTCCCAAGAGAACTCACCGCGCTGACCATGTCCTGACAAAAAATCAAAATCCTGACGAATTGATGGCCCTTCGCGCACGGCTGTTCCGCTATTCATTCCAGTGGGCCGGTAGACCGGCCCCACCAAGAGGAGCTTTCAATCGGATGCAGCAAACACCACGGAGCGCCGTTTGTCCAACGACCCGGCGCTCTTCACTCTCATCAGAAGGCCGACTGCTCGGTCTCGCCCTGGCGTTGACACAACTCGCCTTTCCGCAAGCGCCGCAATTCCAATGGGCGCGGCAGTTCGGTTCGCCCACGGGGGCGATTGAAGATTCCGCCGCGGCCGCCGCGGCAGGCGGCGGCGCCTACTACGTCGCCGGAACCACGATAGGCGCATTGCCGGGCAACTCTTCGGCCGGCGCAAGGGACGCTTTCGTGCGGAAGTATGACGCCGGGGGCAACATCCTGTGGACCCGCCAGTTCGGGACTTCCGGCAACGACTGGGCCTTCGGAGCGGGCGTGGATTCGAGCGGCAATGTCTACGTCACCGGCGAGACCGGCGGCTCGCTCGCGGGGCAGCCCCATGCGGGCAGCTCCGACATCTTTATCCGCAAATACGACACGAACGGCAACCACATCTGGACGCGGCAGTTCGGCACGAACATGCCGGAAACCGCCTACACGGTCGCGGTGGACGCCGCAGGCAATGCCGCCGTCGCCGGCCTGACCCAGGGCGCGCTGCCGGGCTTCACGAACCAGGGAGGAGAGGACGCCGTCGTGCGCAAGTTCGATTCCTTTGGCAACACTCTCTGGACTTGGCAGTTCGGCACTTCCGGCACGGACCGCGCCTGGGCCGCCGCCTTCGATTCCACGGGCGAGTTGGTCGTGGGCGGCTGGACTCAAGGTGCGCTGCCCGGGCACACGTGGGCGGGCGCATACGACGCGTGGATGAAGAAGTACAGCGCAACGGGCGTCGAAGTGTGGACCCGGCAATTCGGCACGGCAAGCAACGATTGGGTTCTCGGTCTCTCCATCGATCCGGCGGGTCTCATCTATGCGGCGCTCAATTACCCGTCGGGAACGCTGGGCAAGTTCGATGCGGCGGGAAACAGCGTGTGGACCGCGCCTGTTGGCACGCCCGTCAACGCGGTCTCGGCGGACGCGGCCGGGGTGGCCATCGCGGGCCGGGCGCCGGCGACTTCACCCGACTCGGGGAACATCCTCGTGCGTTACTACAATCCGTCGGGCGCTCAGCAGTGGAGCCAGACGTTCGGCTCGGGCCAGTTTGACGAAGCGCTGGGCGTGGCCCTGGCCGGCTCCGCGATCCTCGTCGCCGGTGAGTCCTACGGAGTCCTGCCGGGCGAATCGGGCAGCGGCGGGCGCGACGCCGTCGCGCGCCTCTACGATCTGTCGGGCAATGCTCTCTGGACCGGCCAGTTCGGCGGGTCCGGTCCCGGCTACACGTACGCCCAGGCGGTCCATGCGGGACAGTCCATCCTCACCGCTGGCTATACGCTCGGGCCTCTTCCCGGGCAGCCGCATAGCGGCGCCGAGGACGCCTATGTGGCCAAACACGATGCCGGCGGCGCCTTGATCTGGCTGCGGCAATTCGGCAGCGGCGGAAGGGACTTCGCCACCGCAGCCGCGTCGGATCCCGGCGGCAACGTCTTTGTCGGCGGCTGGACCAACGACGCGCTGCCAGGCTTCTCGCGCACCAGCAATTACGACGCGTTTCTGAGGAAATACGATCCTTCGGGCAACGAGCTCTGGACCCGGCAATTCGGCGTCTTCGCCGCGAGTGAAGTGCGGGTCTCGGCGGCGGCGGCCGATGCCGCAGGCAACGTGTATGTGGCGGGGTCCGCCACCCACCCCCTGCCCGCCCAGACAAGCGCGGGCGGAACCGACATCTTCGTGCGCAAGTACGACGCCGCCGGGAACGTGGTCTGGACCAGGCAGTTCGGCACCTCTTCCGACGAATACGGCTACTCGATCGTGCTCGACTCCTCGGGAGGATCGCTCGTTTCCGGCTACACGGGCGGGACTTTCCCCGGCCAGAGCAAGTCGGGCGCGCTCGACGCCTTCGTCGCCCGGGTCGATGCTTCCGGCAACCTCTCCTGGATAACGCAGTTTGGCGCAGGCGCGGGGTCGGTCACGTTCGCCTTCGCGGTTGCGGCAGCGCCTGACGGCTCGATCTACGCCGGCGGCAGGACCAGCGCGGTCTTGCCGGGCGAATCCTCGTCGGGCGGCCAAGACGCCTTCCTGCGGAAGATGAACTCTTCCGGCGGTGAGATCTGGACGCGGCAGTTCGGCTCGCCGGGCACGGATGAAGCCAGGGGGCTCGCGGTCGATTCCGCGGGCAACGCCGCGGTGGTCGGATACACCACCAGCGTCCTGCCGGGCCAGGTTTCCGCGGGCAGCCAGGATGTCTTCGTGCGGAAATACGATTCATCGGGCACGGAGATGGGAACGCTTCAATTCGGCAACTCGCAGGCCGACAACGTGCTCGCGGGGGCGGGCGACGCGAGCGGCGCCGTTTACGCCGCGGGTTACACCAACGGCGCGTACCCCGGGCAGACCCTCGAAGGTTACTTCAGCGCGTTCGTGCTCAAGTTCCAGACGAACGCAGCGCCCACGGTCTCGGTCAACCAGGCGGCGATCGCCGTGCCGGAAGGCTCCACCGCCTCCAACAGCGGTTCGTTCAACGACGCAGACGCGGGCGACAACGTCACGCTGGCCGCTTCGGCCGGGACGGTGACGAAAACCGGTGTGAACAGCGGCGCATGGTCGTGGGCGATGAGCGCGCCGGACGGTCCCGCCGCACAGACCGTCACCATCACGGCCAACGACGGCAAGGGCGGCGTCGCCACGGTCTCCTTCCCGGTCACCGTGGACAATGTCACGCCGACAGTGTCTTTTTCCGTCACGCCGTCGCTGAGCGAAAACCAGACCGCCACGCTCAACGGAACCATCGCCGACCCGGGCGCGCTCGATGGCCACACGGTCACGATCCAGTGGGGCGACGGCGCCCCCAGCGTGCTGAATCTCGCGCCGGGCGTGCTCGCGTTCACCGCCACGCATCACTACGCCGACGACAACCCCACGGGCTCGGCGTCGGATGCTTACAACGTCTCGGTCTCGGTCACCGACAAGGACGGCGCCTCCTCGCTGGCCGCCACGGCCATCACGGTGAACAACGTCGCTCCGGCGATCGGCGCCGCCAGTGGCCCAGCCGGTCCTCTGGCGTTGGGGACGGCGGCCAGCGTGAGCGCCCCTGTCTCCGACCCCGGACCGCAGGACACGCTCACATGCACATTCTCCTGGGATGACGGCGCTCCCGACACCACCGCCAATCCGTCCGCGGGCGCCTGCGCCGCCACGCACCTCTACGGCGCGGCGGGCGTCTACGGCGTTATGGTCGCCGTCACCGACGACGACACGGGCTCGGCTGCGACGCGCTACGAATACGTGGTCGTCTACGATCCCAGCGCAGGCTTCGTCACCGGCGGCGGTTGGATACAGTCCCCGGCGGGCGCCTACCTGGCCGACCCGTCGCTCACCGGCAGGGCCAACTTCGGCTTCGTTTCGAAGTATCAGAACGGCGCCTCGACTCCGTCGGGGCAGACGGAGTTCCAGTTCCAGACGGCCCGGTTCCGTTTCACCAGCACCGTGTACGACTGGCTGGTGGTGGCCGGCGCCCGGGCGCAATACAAGGGCTCGGGCGCGGTGAATGGCGAAGCCGGCTATGGCTTCCTGCTGACCGCCGTGGACGGGCAGGTGAACGGCGGCGGCGAGGTGGACAAGTTCCGGATCAAGATCTGGAAGAAGGCCACCGAAAGCTCGCCGGAAGTCCTGGTCTACGACAACGTGCTGGGCGCTTCCGACGACATTGATGCGGCCAACCCGCAGGCTCTCGGCGGCGGCAGCATCGTGATCCACCGCAACTGAGGACGCGCGGAACGCGGCGGGGCCGGAGCGCCCCGCCGCGGCGCCGTGCTATAGTGCTGAGCGCCACAGTGCCGCCGATGCGCAGCTCCTCCTTCCTGCTTCTACTCTGCCTTGTTCCAGCCCTCCGCGCCCAGTCCGAAGCACCCGCGTGGCAGCCCATGTTCGACGGGAAAACCCTCAAAGGCTGGCGTGAGACGGCGTTCGCGCGGCGGCCGCCCGTCCGCGTGGAGAATGGCAACCTGATCCTGCCCGCCGGCGCGCCGCTCACGGGCGTCAACTGGACAGGCGAATTCCCCAAGGGCGATTTCGAGGTACGCTTTGAAGCGGCGCGCATGAACGGCGGCGACTTCTTCGCCAGCCTGACGTTTCCGGTCGGCGACTCACACTGCACGTGGGTGACCGGCGGCTGGGGCGGCGACATCATCGGCCTCTCCAGCATCGACGACTGGGACGCTTCGGAAAACGAGACGCGCTCCTATTTCACCTTTGAGAACGGCCGCTGGTACCGCTTCCGTTTGCGCGTAGCCGGCACGCGCATCAGCGCGTGGATCGACGATCAGCCGGTGATCAACGTCGATCTCGCCGGGCGCAACGTCAGCCTGCGGCCCGGGGAAATCGAGCTCTCGGCGCCCTTCGGATTCGCTTCGTACAACTCCACGGGCGCGCTGCGCAAAATCGAGTACCGCCTCCTCGGCGGCAAGTAGTCCTCAGCCGTTCAGCGTCCAGTTCGGACGGTACTGGCGCTTGAGGTAGTCGTTCGCCTCCACCGAGTTCGTCACGCGCCCGTTCGCCGGGTCGTACTCCAGGCGCTTGCCGGCGCGGTGCGCCACGAGGCCGAGCAGCATCTGCTCGATCATCGTGCCCGAGTAATCGAAGTCGCAGTGCGTCTTCGTGCTCGTGCCCAGGACGATGTTGTTGCGCCGGCCCTTGCAGGCTTCGATCCACTCGATCTGGAACGGGTCCGCGCGGCGCGGCGTGCCGGTCTTCTCGGCCTCGAGGACCGCATCGATATCGGTGTTCGGCATGCCAAGCGCAGGCGGGATGCCCCCTTCCAGGAACTGGAGCTTCGGGAACCCGCCCGGCTCCGGTTGAGCGCTCGGGAACGCCGTCATGCCCTTCGGCAGCTCGGGCCGCCGGAATCCACCCGGACGCGGCCCGCCGCTCGGGGGCCCCTGCGTAGGCTGCCCCACGCCCGCCACCAGCGGCATCAGCTTGTCCTTCGTCCGGGGCTTGTAGTACGTCATGTCGCCGTCGTCGTTGTTGGGGATGATCAGGCGGCTGGTGAAGTCCGCGAAGATCGAACCCTTCGTCCCCTCGAAGATGGCGCCGTTGCCCACACGCGCGACGTCGATGAAGTTCTTCGGCGCTTCCGGCTTCAGCCCCCCCTGATACCACACCACCTTCACCGGACCGCGCCAGTTGTTGGCCGGATGCTCGAAGGTCGCCTTCAGCTTCACCGGGCAGATGTCGGGGTGGTACTTGTCACTCAGCTCCTGGTCGATCTCGACCGCCAGAGGCCCGCCCGCGTCAATCGCGTTCCACACCAGGTCCATCGTGTGCGCGCCCATGTCGCCCATCTGGCCGACGCCGAAGTCGCGGTACATGTTCCAGAACAGGCAGTTCAGTCCGGACGAGCCGCCGAAGTACTGCGGGCTGTAAGGGTGATACGGCGACGGCCCGATCCACTGCTCGTAATGCAGGAAAGAAGGCGGCTGGCCCTCGGCCGGAGGATATCCGGGCCGTGGAAGCTGGCGGCTGTCCCAGCTATGGATCGTCTTCAGCTCGCCGATGGCGCCGTCCATGATCAGCTCGCGGATGCGCTCAAAATTCGGATACGCGTGCCGCTGCGTGCCGTGCTGCGTCGCCACCTTCGCCTTGCGCTTGATATAGTTGGCGCGAACGACGCGCGCCTCTTCGACGCTGATGCCGAGCGGCTTCTCGCAAAAGACGTGCATGTCGCGGTTCAACGCCCAGTTGGCGATGAAAGCATGGTGGTGATCCGCCGTGCAGATGATCACGGCCTCGACGTCCTTCTGGTCGAGCAGCCGCCGCCAGTCCCAATAGGTCTTCGCCTTCGGGAAGATGCGCAGCGCTTCTTTCAGGCGCAGCTCGTTGACGTCGCAGAGCGCGACCACGTTCTCGTTCCTGATCGAGTTGTAGTGCGCCGTGCCCCGGCCCCACACGCCGATCAGCGCAATGTTCAGCTTGTTGCTCGGCGCGGTCTGCCCGCGCAGCGTTCCGCTCTTCAAGATCGTCAATCCCGCGGCCGCGGACTTGAACAGCTCTCTTCTCTTCATAGCCTTGTCTCCTGTCCGGTCTGGGTCTGGTCTGAGTTTATATCGAGCGGCCCCCGCCGCGCCGCCTGCCGTAGAATACTCAGGAAGGCGCCCGGCGCGAATGACTCCTCTGCCACGTCCGCTCAAGCAAATGTCCCTTGAAGACCGGCTGCGCGGACTGCTTGCGGAGAAAGAGAGCGGCCGCGGGCTGCTGATCGCGTTCGAAGGGCCGGCCGGCGCGGGGAAAACCAGCCAGCGAAAGCTGTTCAAGGGCTGGCTGCGCTCGGAAGGGCACAAAGCGGTCACCGTGAAATGGGGCCGCTCCGATCTCGTCAAGCCGCTACTCAAGGCGCGCAAGAAGATCCACGCGCTCAGTCCGGCCGAGTATTGCATCCTCCACGCGGTGGCGTTCCGGCACCAGTTGGAGAACAAGATCCTGCCTGCGCTTTGGGAAGGCAGGCACGTGATTGCCGACGGCTATCTGTTCGACGCGCTGGCGCGGGACTCCGCGGCGGGCCTCGATTTCGCATGGGTCGCCAATGCGTACGCCCCGTTCTTATGGCCCGATGTGGTGTTCTACTTCGCGGTCTCGCCCGATACCTCAGGCCGGCGCCTGTGGCGGAAACGGCCGCCCAAATTCTACGAGGCCGGCCAGGACGCCACGCAAATCCCTGACCCGTTCGCCAGTTTCACGGAGTTTGTGCAGCGGATGAACCGCGAGTACGACGCCCTCTCGCTCATCTTCAAGTTCGTCAAGGTGGACGCCGAGAAGCCGCTCTTCGAGCAGCACCGCATTTTGCGCAGCCTCTTTCAGCAGGCCGGCCGCCGGCCGTGGGCGGAGTGGAACTTCGAAGCGATTCTCGATTGGGCAAGGCAGAACCCGCGCGCCGCGGAGGCCTACGTTGGCAAATAGCAAGCAGCCTCGCGCGCTGGGCCGCCTGATCGCGCTCGACGGTCCTTCCGGCTACTTGTCCGCGGCCGCGGCGCGCGCCCTGTTCAATCGTTTGGGCGCAGGCCGAAGTCCGCGCGGCGTGAGTCTCTGGGATGCATCGTCCGTTTTCTCGGAACTGCGCTACATCGATCCCGGTGTCCGCAGCCTCTCGCCGCGATCGCTGATCCTGCTCTACGCTTCCGATCTGCTGTTCCGTCTCCGCTGGGAAATCCGGCCGGCGATCGAGCAGGGCGCCTGGGTCATCGCCGCGCCGTACGTCGAGAGCGCGGTCGCCTTCGGCCTCGCCGCGGGCCTCGACGAATCCTGGCTGCGAACTCTCTTTGACTTCGCCCCCGCCGCCGGCAAGCGCTTTCGCTGCGAATGGGAGGGCGTTGTTCCCCGCTCAGCCGGCCGGTTCTTCGAATACCTGAGCGGAACGCTCGCCAGCGGCTCGGCCGCCTGGAGTCAATGGGAGTTGCATGCCCGGTTCGACGCACATTTCGAGAAACTGGAGCGGGAAGCGCGCTGCAAGACGATAGAGATCAAGCCCGTGGGAGGGGGAAGGAAAGGGCGCCAATGTTAGTCGACGGGTTCCTTGGGGCGCCGCGGCAACCTGGACGGCTCGGACACGACGATCACTGTCTCCACCGAACCATTCGGCGTCTTCACGCGCAGCACCCGTTCGCCCAGGATGTCTCGCGGCAATTCAGCCGCGATCCGCGTCGGCGAAACGTGGGAGAGCGGCAGCGGAATCCCGGACACCTCCACCTGCACTCCGCCCAACTCGGTGGGATAGGGCGGCTGCGTGACATCAATCGGCTCAGCGGCGAAGCTCGATCCGTAGATCTCGACCGGGGCGCCAGGAATCAGCAAGGGCGAGAAGTCGGCTGAGTTGAGAATCAGTCCGTCCCACAAGGCCGGCGGCGGCGTCAGCGTGAAACGGTCCAATTCCTCTCCGGTGATGCTGATGGCCCTTGCCTGGAGATGCCTGCCGCTGACTTCGAGCTTCAAATAGTGATGCTCCGACGCTCCTTTCGCGAGGAAGGGCCGGCTTGGAACAGGATACAGGCTTGCACCGCCGCCGCCCGTCACCACGAAGACCGGCCGCGAGGCGCCCGCTTCGGTCGGCAGCCCGCCGCGCATGGGGTGAGTTCTCTGGTAGCTGTGAGCGTGTCCGCTCAGCACAAGGTGAACATTGTGCCTCTCGAAGATGGGAATCAACTGCGCGCGCAGCTTCGGCAAATAAGCCTCGTCCTCATGCTTGCCCGCCGAATACGGCGGATGATGCAGCACAACGATCCGCCAGAACTGGAGCGTGGAGGCGAGATCCTGATCCAGCCAGCGCAGCATTTCCCGCAGGTCCCGTCCGTTCTCGAAGTAGTTGCTGTCCAGCGAGACAATGTGCGCGTTTCCCCAGTCGAAAGAATAGAACCGGCCCTCGTGCTCATCGCCTCGGCCGTTGGCGGGCGGAGCGTGCACTGCGAGGTAGGGCCGGGCCTCGGCAGTCCAGTATTCGTGATTGCCGGGCGTCGGGAAAAACGGCGCCGCCCGCATCAACGACTGGTAGACTGCGAAGTGGCAGCGGTCAAACTGCTCGAATGATCCGTCCGGATATGCGATGTCGCCCGTATGAACAACAAAGGAAGGCCGCTCGGTTACAACCTTCTCCGCCAGCCGGTACTGCGCCGCCGTGCAAGCGCCGTTGTCGCCAAACGCCAAGAATGTAAATGGTCCCGGCTGCGCGGTGCGAAAGCTGAGGACTTCGACGCCGTCGGGCTTCAGGACCTCGCCGTCCACCAGGATGCGGTAGAAATACTCGCTATTCGGGCGTAGCTCAGCGAGGTCGGCGCGGTATTGATGCCAGTAGCTGGCGGAGCCCGTCTCCGCCGGAGCGAACTCCCTCCGCACCGCGTGGGAGGATAGCAATTGCGCGAAATCAGGATCGAGCGAGTACTCCACCCTGCCTTCGCCAGCCTCCAAAGCCGTCCACAGGATGGTGGCCTGGCGCGGTCCGATGTTTTGGAGATAAGGGTGGCGCCGGAGGGTGGCCCCCTCCACCAGGAGCGCTGCGGCCGCAATCAGCGGCACGATCCCCCACACCCGCTTCACGATGTCAGGATACCGCTAAGTCGCCGGCGGCTGGTAGCCCAAAAGCCACAACTCATACTTAACGGCATAACTCCGAAGATTCGCGAACTCACGAATTCGCCGCACCTCCTTCTCGAATTCCTCCGCGCCGCACGAGATCTGTCCCTCTCCGCCCGGACAGCGTTTGTTGGGCTCCTGCCGCGCCCACTCGGCGACCTGCGCGTACATTCGGTCGATCTCCTTCATGAGCCATCCCTCCGGCCCGTCCGCCATCCCGGCGATCTCCCAAAGCGTGGCGAAGTAGAATGTCCTCATCTCGGGGTCGGCCAGTAATCGCCGCACCAGGATGTTCTTCTCCACCCCGCTCATCACCGAGCGGCTGTAATGATCGAACGTGCCGTCCTTGTCCCACGGAATGAACTGGAACATGGTCGACTTTTCCATCCGGTGCAGGTAGAAATTGTTCATCCCGAAGACGTCGCCAAGGAGCCCGTCGAACTCGGCCAGGTACATTTCCACGGCAAGATGACGCAGGAACAGCTTGGGGTCCAGGTACCGCGACACGGCCGCCATGAAATCCGCATCCGCGGCTTGATTCAACTCGCGGATCATCTGCACGAGGATGTCGCCCTGCGGCTCCTTCCCGTGCGTTTCTGGCTGGAACGGGAATGGGATGTACTTCTCCACCTCGGGACCCAGGTCGTTGAAGTAGAAGCCTTCAGCCATGGGGTCGAACTGGTAGAGATATCCCTCCTTGTCTTTGAAGTTGCGGAACATGAAATCCTTGTCGATCGACTCGACCATCGAGTAGACCCCAAAGAAATCCTCGTTCACCCAGAGCCTGACCGGCGCTTCCTTGGACGCCGGCAGGCCCATTTTGTCGAACAGCTTCATCGCGATGCGCTCGTGCATCAGCGAAGCGTCCTGATTGTTGGCTTTGAGCACCACGGACTTCAGGCCGAAGAGATTCTGGCCCTCCTCGAAGCGGTTGAAGTCGAGCCGCAGGTTGGGCTTCACCGGACTCCGGCTGCCGCGTCCGCGGGAGCGGATGCCGATATCCGGCAGCTCGATCCCGTTCCACAGGAAATTCGCCGGATAGTAGGTGTCGTCCAGATAGGTTTCGCGCAGTCTGGCCCAGTCCTTGGGGTGGATGGTCAGGTAGATGTCCTGGAATTTGGACTCGTTGAAGAAGTCCTCGATTGTCTGAGCCGTCGCGATGCCGGCGGAAAGAGCGCCGGCGAGGCAGGCCGCCCTGACAAGCGCTACTGCTTGTCGTCTCATGGCCCCTCCTCAGTCCGCTGAGATCGGGCTTACGTTCCGCCTACATTGTAAGCTGAATCCGGCACAAAGTCGCCCAAAATTTTTTCTGCCCCGGAATGGGGGAGCGCTGGAGATCTTCCACCGTCTCATGCGCTCCGTTGACCTGAATCTTAACCCATTGATTCAAATACCAGTTCACGCCGAACGTCCAGATCCGATCGCTGTTGGACAGAATGTTTGCGGCGCGGGTGCTCCGCGAAGGACGCCCCGGATGCTCGGCGCTCCCGAACCGAATGACCTCAAACCGCCCCGCGGCTTCCACAGCGCCTACTCCGCCGCCCGTAATGAACTTGCGCTTCGGCTCGATCGCCTCGGCTTTCGGCTCGCCGGTCAGCAGCCAGGTCCCGCTCACGTACCAGCCGCGCGCGATCGCGTGTGGCAGATCGGTGGCGAACAGGCTTTGGCCCTTTCTCTCCTCGCGCACGTGCGTGAATTCCGACTTGATCGAGAAAGGCCCGGGCGTCCAGAGGAACTCCCCGTTCATGCGCAGCCTGTGCCCTTTCACGAAGATCCGCCGGAAGAGGTACTCTTCCGCCACCGACCTCCCGCGCAGGCTGTTCAGCCCCTCCGGCAGCGGCGATTCCGTGAATGCTCCCCCCACTTGGATCTCGCGCAGAAACGCGGGCAGCTTCGTCAAACGCAGCGGTCTGCCAGAGACGCGGCCCGCGAGCGTGCGCATTCCCGTGCGCACATTGTCGGCGTTGCGCGCGTTGTCGCCGTCGCCGCGGAACAGCCCGACTTCGTAGTTCAGCGCGCGTTCGTTGAAGCGGCCGTGGATCATGACGCCCAGGTCGCGCGCCGGGGTCAGGTAGTCCGACATCAGCGTCCTGTAGACGAAGTCCAGCCGCATCGGCCCCGTGTTCTGCTCCATGCCGAACGGAATTCTGAAGTAGCCCGCTCTAATCTGCGCGTCGCGAAATCGCCGGTAGTTGAGGAAATTGTCGCGCCAGGGCACCGCAACATCGCGGAGCTCGCGCTCGACTTCGAACTCGTAGTCTCTGCGGAACCTCCCCTGAACCGCCACGCGCAGCCGGCTTATCTTGTGCAAGCCGTCGTCGGTGTCTACGTCCGGCGAGTACAACCGGAAGTCGTTGTGATAGCGAAACCGGAAATCGAGCCGCAGCGAATCTCCGAAGCGGATCTCGGGGTTGTCTGTGAAGCGGACGCGGAACGGCCGGTAAGAAAAACCACGCTCGCCCTGTCCGGCGGACTGCGGCAGAGCGGTGGCGCAGAACAGAATTCCGATCGCCGCCAGCACCAGGAATCGGAAGCCCCTGGACGTCATTCCTCCTCTTCCTCGTCTTCCTCTTGTCGGACCGCCGGCATCGTCCCGGCAGGTGCGCGCGACAGCCCATCGAAGAAGCGCGAAAGCTCCCCTACGCGGACAGGATCGTTGAGCGCAATCGCCGCCTCCCGCCGTTTGTCGAGACCCGGCGTGGACAGTGCGATGCTGCCGATCACCGCGGTCTCTTCATCGACGATGAACAGCTTGCCATGCGATTCGAAGCCCGCCACCATGGGCTGTTGAAGCGCCTCGACTCGCAGGCCGTCTCTCCTCCTGGCCTCCAGCAGGCCAAGCATGGCGGTGTCCTGCAACTTGTGATCCAGGATGGAGATTCTTCTCCGGGCTCCGCGAAAGAGCGCGGCGATTCGCCCGCGCGACAGCTCGGGGCTGACGATCAGCCGGGCGGGCATTTCGGGCATCGGCCTGTCATACGGCCGGCAATCTGCGTCAAAGAGCCTCTGAAGAGCGGAGATGACGGCGGGGTCGCGCGTCAATACGATGAAATCGCACGTGCGCTCGAAACACTTGTTTGTGAGATTCAGCGACATCCCTGCGGCCAGCGAGTCGTCCGCGACGGCGTACTTGGCGTGGTACTTCACGCCCTTCCGTGAATACCGGTGCAGCTCCGCGCCCATGCTCTCGAGGTAGAGCGCGAGGTCCCTCAGCTTCTTTTGCCAGCCCTTGGCCTTCTGAGTCAGCAGCAGGTCCACCTGCACCCCTCTGTCGAGCGCGGCAGCAAGTTCGTCGAGAACCTTGAAGTCCGTGCACCGGAAGACCGAGAGCCGTAGACGCCGTTCTGCTTTGCGAATTACGCTGAGAATCGCATTTCGGCGCCCGCGAGGCTCGGTGATCA
Source organism: uncultured Solibacteraceae bacterium (assembly GCA_964472745.1). Lineage (GTDB taxonomy): Bacteria > Acidobacteriota > Terriglobia > Bryobacterales > Bryobacteraceae > CAYYNC01. The sequence continues at coordinate 45,892 of CAYYNC010000033.1, read as the reverse complement.
CCTCGTCGCGGTCCGCTGCGGCGGCCTGTGCGGGAGACTCCGCCCCGCTGGATGGCTCGCCGTCATTCACTGCGTTTCGGCGCCTCCCAGCTCACCGACTGGATTCCCGATCCTTCCCTGGTGAACTCCGCATTCAGAGCGGCGAGAGAAGCGTGCTGCTCCAGGCTGACGAAGTACTTCATCGAAGTCTTCGGGCCCTTCACTACTTCTCTGGGCTCCCACGAGGCCACGCTGCTCCGCGCAAACACGTCGCGCACGTATGCGGCCGGGAACTCCGCGTCTCCGGCCACGAGCGTGAGCATCATCGTGCGCGGCTTACTGATGCCCACGTTTTCGAGGAACGAGAGGAAGAGGCAGAGAAAGATCGCCCCCAGTCCCGCCACGGCAAACGCCCCCAGGCCGCACGACATGCCCAGCCCGAGAAGCAGGAAGAGAATCACGGCGTCTTTCGGATCGTCGACCGGCGTCCTGAACCGGATGATGCTCGCGCCCCCCCAGACGCCGATGGCGCGGGCGAACGAATCCCCGATGATAATCATCATCATCGCGCCGGCCACACACAGCAGCACTTGCGCCTGTTCGAAGTTGCGGTTCACGGCGCGGTCCGGTTGCGACCGGCGGTACACCTCCCCCACGATAACTCCGATCACAGCCGCCATGAAAAGTTTCAGGACTTCAAACAGCGGATGCGGCGCGCGCGGCCCCGGCCGCGGAGGACGCCGCGCCCCCTGGCGCCGGAAAGATCCCGCCGCCTCCAGGTCCGGTCGGATCCACTCCCCACCACCGGCTGGTGTACATCATGGCCGCAACCGCCAGACCACCCACAACAGTGATAAAGATCGCTCTTGGTCTGCCTTCGCGGATGATCATACTCTGCTCCTGAGCCGCCGAAGTCAGTATATTCCGCTTCGGCCTTCATTCATAGAAGGAGATTATGGCAAAACGGAATTCCGGCCGCCCCGTTAAACTGAAATTTCCGGCATGTCCTCCGCGCTGTCCACCTCCATCGCAGTTCTCGCCGAAAAGCCCTCCGTCGCGCGCGATATCGCCCGCGTTCTCGGCGCCGATTCGAAGGGCGATGGCTACCTGCATGGCAACGGCTACATTGTCACCTGGGCCGTCGGACACCTGGCCGCGCTCGCCCAGCCGCACGAGATCAACCCCGCGTGGAAGCACTGGCGGCGCGATCAGCTTCCGATGCTTCCGCGCGAATGGCCGGTGGTCGTTATCGAGCAGACGAAAGACCAGTTCGAGGTCGTTCGCAAAATCCTGAATTCCCCCCGTGTCTCCGAAATCGTGTGCGCCACCGATGCCGGCCGCGAGGGGGAGCTCATCTTTCGTTACATCTACGAAGCGGCGCAATGCACGAAGCCCGTCAAGCGCCTGTGGATCTCTTCGCTCACGCCCGACTCCATCCGCAAGGGCTTCGACCGGCTGCGTCCTGCGTCCGAATATGATTCCCTCGCCGGCGCCGCGCGCGGCCGCAGCCGGGCGGACTGGCTGGTGGGGTTGAATCTCTCCCGCGCTTACTCGCTCGCCTACAACGAAGAGCTCTCCGTCGGCCGCGTGCAGACACCGACGCTTGCGATGCTCGTCGAGCGCGAGCTCGCCATCCGCAACTTCGTCCCCGAAGACTACATTGAAGTCTTCGCGACATTTCATCCGGCCGGCCAGCCCGCCGAATCGAAGTACCGCGGCGCTTGGTTCAAGGAGCAGAAAGAGACTCGCCTCCCCGCCGATGCGATCCAGGCCGAAGAAATCGTGGCTCGCGCCCGCACCGGCCAGGCCGCCATCGAGTCGATCGAGGCCGCGACGCAGCGCTTCGCCCCGCCGCCGCTCTACGATCTGACCGAGCTCCAGCGCCATGCCAACCGCCTTTTCGGCTTCAGCGCGCAGCGGACGCTGGAACTTGCCCAGTCGCTGTACGAGACGCACAAGCTCATCAGCTACCCGCGCACCGACAGCCGCCACCTCTCGAACGACGTCGCCGCGACACTGCCCCGCATCGTCCGCGTCATCGAGGCGCCTTATCGCGATCTTCTCGCCCCAGGCACAGGCGATCGCCCGCTCGGACGCCGCTTCGTGGACGATGCGAAAGTGAGCGACCACCACGCCATCATTCCCACGGCGACCTCTCCCCAGCACGCCAGGCTCCCGGAGGACGAGCGCAGGATCTACGACCTCGTCTGCCGACGCCTGCTCTCCGCATGGCACGACGACCACATCGCTGCCGTGACGACGGTGATTACGGCGATCCGCAATGGCGAAATGGCGGATCGCTACTTCTCCACGGGAACGGAAGTGCGCCAGCAGGGTTGGAAAGTTCTCGACCTTGCGCCGCCCGCGAAATCCGCCAAGGCGAAAGCCGCTGTGGAGCAGGAAGAAAGCCAGGCCCTGCCGCCCGGCCTCGCCGAGGGCCAACCCCAGGACGTGCTTGATGCCGAAGCCGTCCCGAAGAAGACCCGCCCGCCGAAGCGCTTCACAGAAGCCACGCTGCTCACCGCGATGGAGACGGCCGGCCGCACGCTCGACGAAAAAGAGCTCTCCGATGCGATGAAAGACCACGGCCTCGGCACGCCCGCCACACGCGCGGCGATCATCGAAGTCCTGCTCAAGCGCGGCTACATCGAGCGCAAAGGAAAGAGCCTTGAGGCGACGGAGAAGGGAATCCGCCTGATCGAAGTGGTTCACCCCGAGGTGAAGAGCCCCGCCATGACAGGCCAGTGGGAGGCGTACCTCGCTCGCATTCACCGCGGCGAGGCGCAGCTCGAGCCGTTCATCAAGGGCATTGAGGACTACGTTCGCGAAGTAGTCGGCAAAGTGGACCAGCCCGCCCCGGAGGCGATGCCGCAGCAGAAACCCGCGTCGCCTCCTGCCCCGCCGATCTCGGGCACGCCTCTGGAGCTTCTTCACAGTGCGTTCAAGTTCGAGTCCTTCCGGCCCAATCAGGAAGCAGTCTGCCAGGCGCTCATCGAGGGCAAAGATGCTCTTCTTGTTATGCCCACAGGCTCCGGCAAGTCCCTCTGCTACCAGTTGCCTGGAATCGCGCGCGGCGGCACAACGCTGGTGATCAGCCCGCTCATCGCGCTGATGGAAGACCAGGCGGCGAAGCTCTCCGCCCTTGGCTTTGCCGCGGCGCGCATCCACTCCGGGCTCGATCGCGGCGCGCAGCGCCAGGCCTCGATCGATTACCTGAACGGCGCGCTCCGTTTCCTCTTCGTGGCGCCCGAACGGTTGCGTGTGTCCGGCTTTCCGGAAATGATTGCGAAGCGCAAGCCCTCGCTGATCGCCATCGACGAAGCGCACTGCATCTCGCAGTGGGGCCACGATTTCAGGCCGGACTATCGCATGTTGGGGCAGTACGTCCCCACGCTTCGTCCCGCGCCCGTGATTGCGCTCACCGCAACCGCCACGCCGCTCGTCCAGAACGACATCATCGAGCAGTTGGGGCTCGACCGGCCTGCCCGTTTCATCCACGGCTTCCGGCGCGACAACATCGCGATCGAAGTCGTCGAGGTGATGCCCTCGCACCGGCCGGACCTCGTCGGCGATGTACTTCAAGAGCCCGCGCGCCGGCCTGCAATCATTTACGTGCCAACGCGCAGGCAGGCCGGCGGCCTCGCGCGCGAGCTGAGCGCGTACTTCAGAGCCGCGGCTTATCATGCCGGCCTCGATGCCGAGCACCGCAACCGTGTCCAGGAGAAGTTCCTGAAGGGCGAAGTCGAAGTGATGGTCGCGACGATCGCTTTCGGCATGGGCATCGATAAGCCCAATATCAGGACTGTAATCCACACTGCGCTCCCCTCCTCCATCGAGGCCTACTACCAGGAGATCGGGCGCGCCGGCCGCGACGGGCAGCCGAGCCGCGCGATCCTGATGCACTCCTACGCCGACCGCTACACCCACGACTTCTTCTTCGAACGCGACTACCCCGACGTCGCAGCGCTCGACGAAATCTTCGCGCGGCTCAACGCCGATCCGGTCTCGAAAGACGCGCTGCGCGATGAGATGGGCCTCGACAGCGAGCTCTTCGACAAGGCTCTCGAAAAGCTGTGGATTCACGGCGGCGCGGTGATCGACTACGCCGAGAACGTTTCCAGGGGCGTGGATGAATGGCGCGAGTCCTACCTCGTTCAGGGCGAGCACAAGCGCGCGCAGATCGACCTGATGATCCGCTACGCCTCCACGAATCAGTGCCGCATGTCGGCCCTGGTGCGCCACTTCGGCGACCACTCGGGCGCGCGCAGCGATTGCGGCATTTGCGATCATTGCGCGCCCGACGACTGCATCGCCCAGCAGTTCCGCCCCGCCACGCGCGAGGAGAGAGAAGCCGCGGCGCAGATCCTTCAGGCGATGTCCTGGGGCGGACAGAAATCGACAGGCCGGCTTCATTCCGAGCTCTTCCCCGGCGGCGAGATGCGCCGCGACGACTTCGAAGAATTGCTGGGAGCGCTCGCGCGAGCGGGACTGGCGCGCCTCGCGGATGCGGTCTTTGAGAAGGGCGGCCGGCAGATCCCCTACCGCACAGTGCGGCTCACCGATGCCGGCCGCGCTGCCGACCCCTCAAGGCCGCCCGATTTCACGATGAAAAGCGCCGTCGAGCCGCCCGAGCCGCGCACGAAGAAGAAGCGCAAGAAGGCCCCCGCCGGCGCGCCCAAGAAGGCCGCGCCCGCGCCTGTTGCGCCGGCCGAAATCGACCCCAGGCTCGAAAAAGAGCTGCGCGCCTGGCGGCTCGAAGAAGCCCGCAAGCGCGGCATCCCCGCTTTCCGCATCCTCACCGACAAGTCATTGCGCGCGATCGCCGAAGTCCGGCCCCGCAGCGCAGCCGAGCTGTTGAACATCCCAGGCGTCGGCATCAAGTTCGTCGAGGAACACGGCCGCCGCGTCTATCACATTCTCGATCAGTTCGTCTGATCCTCCGCGTTTGGCTCGCTCCCCGGAAGCGCAAAGGCGGACTGCAATGGGCCCGCCTTCGCATTCTGAGACGCCGGAGACTTCAGAAAATCAACTGGAGCGAGAACTGCCACGAACGCGGCGGTTCCTGCGCCGTCACGCGACCGAAGGCCGTGTTGACGGGGTCGGTCGTCGGCCCGCGCAGGACTACTTCGTTCAGCGCATTGAAGGTGTCGGCGCGGAACCGCAGCTTCCAGCCTTCGGTGATGCGGAACGTCTTGTTCGCCGAGAAGTCCCAGCGGCGCTGGGAGTCCGCGCGGATGTTGGAGTAGCGTAGCGGCGCGGTGCGGACGTTGGACGCGAGCACCTGCGCGCTGTTGCGGTTGAACACGTCGGTGTTGAACCAGCGGTCGGTGTTGCGCTCCGGCGAAGCGAGTGCGATCTTCGACGAGTCGCCGATGAACAAGGCCTGCCCGAAACCGAGTGGCGCGCCGCTCTGCCTCTGCACAACGCCGCTCAACTGCCAGCCGCCGGCGAAGAACTCAAGCATGGGGTGCATGCCGCCGCCCCAGCGCCGGCCCTTCCCGAACGGCAGCTCCCAGATCCCGCTGCCCGTGATGCGGTGCGCGCGGTCGATGTCCGACAGCGATTCGTACGGCATCGGGTCTACCGCGTTTAGAAACGTGACCGCTTCCATGGCCTTCGACCAGGTGTAGGCCATCTGGAGAGTGAAGCCCCTGCTGAAACGTTTCTCCAGCCGGGATTGCAGCGAATGGAACCAGGAATAGCCCACCGGATCGTCCACCGTCACGCCGCTGAAATGCGGGAACTGCGTCAGCAGTTGCCCGCGCGAGATGTTCGACGACGTGAACTGCGGATTCAGTCCGAAGAAGGGATTTGGAAAGTTGCGGCTGAGGAAATCGATTGCCGCCTGATCCCGCACGGGAGACGTGCTCAGATACTCCCGAGGCGTGAAACTCCGGCTCCGCGACACCGGGATCCTCGTCGTCCGGTTGCCGACGTAGGAGGCTTCGCCCATGAAGCCCAGCGGAAACTCGCGCTGCAATCCGAATGAGAAGCGCTGCGCGTAAGCCGCCGGCCGTTTCTTGGGGAAAGCGGAAGTTGCCTGTCCCAGCGTCGTCTCCAGGCCGCCCGCCGCGCCGCGCACCGGGAGCAATCCGTTCGGCAGAGGGTTGGCCAGCGAAGCAATAAAGGAGAGGCCGTTGTCGGTCGACGCCACGATCGGCGTGCTTTGCGAGAATCCCAACTGGATGGAGTTGGTCCTCAGGATTCCGTTCGGTACGAAAAAGACGCCGTAGCCCGCCCGCACGATTGTCTTCGGCGTCCACTGATAGGCCAGCCCGAAGCGCGGGTTCCACTGGACTTTGTTTCTGTTCCAGTATTCGCGCGGATTGCCGCCCACGCCGGCGAACGTCACGCCTCCCAACACCTTGAAGGCCGAAACGGGAAGCTCGGGAATCGGGCTCCGTGCATAATTGGCGGTGGCCGCCGCCTGGATCGGGTTCGGGCTTGTTTCGTCGAACTGGCTCACCGAACGATTGAACCGCTCCATGATCGGGGATTCGAACTCCGCCCGCATTCCGATATTGAGCGTGAGTTTGCGGCTCACCTTCCAGTCGTCCTGGAAATGCAGTCCGTAATAGACGTCCTGCTCCGCGTAGCTGCCGTTCAACGACATGCTGCCGCCCGGAATCCCCATCAGCAGCGCGACGAACTCCGCGCCTACAGGCTGGACGGGGCTGTTGTCCAACGGCCCGCGCGCCCAGGCGCTGCTGAAGCTGAAGTCCGGCGAAACCTGGTTCGGATAGCGATTCCGGAACTCTCGAAAGACCTGGAAGTCCAGTCCAAACCGCACGTTGTGGTTTCCCTTAATCCACACCGCGGTCGCCACGGCGTTATGGCTGATCGATGATGTGACGCCGTCGCCGGACTCCCAATTGCTCAGCGTGGTCAACGATCCGACCGCGGTCCTGGGAATGGTCGCCAGGCTTTTATCCACGAGACCCGCGAGATTCGGCGAGAAACCGAGAGACGCCAGATCGAACCCCTTGCTCACCCGCCGCTCGGGAAACTCCTGCGCCGAGATGCCGTAGCGCAGGTTCAGGATCAGCGTCGGGGCGATCATGTGCACGTCGTCCAATGCGATCCCGCGATTCACCCGGTTGAGGATCACGCCGTTGACATCGTTGCCGAAGCTGCGGTTCTTGTCCTCCTCCCAGAAATCCCGGTGCCAGCGCAAGAACATCCGGTTTCTCTCGTTGAACGCATGATCGACGCGCCCGATTGTCGTCCAGTAGTCCTCTTTCGCCGGCAGCGAATAGAAGAAATTCTGGCGGCCGTCTGCCGTTCCCGTCTGGTTCGGCAGCGGCCACAGCGCGAGCATTCTCTTCGCCACGGGGTCGATCCGGTTTGCGGGAAAGATATTGCCCGGAAGCGGCTGGCGGCTGAATCGCCCGCCCGGCGCCGCCGCAATGGTCGCCGGATCGTACAACTGGTAGTTCGCGCCGAGCCTGAGAAGATCCGACAGGTTGCCGTTGCGCCACGCCTCCGAAGGAACCGTCGAAATCATCGATCCGCCCACGTTCGGATCGCCGAATTTGTTGGCCTCCCAGGTGAAGAACCAGAATGTCTTGTTCTTGCCGTTGTAAAGCTTCGGCAGATAGACGGGGCCTCCGCCAGCAAGGCCGTAGCGGTTATCGCGATAGACCGGCAGCTTCGTCCCGGAGCGGTTCTGGTAAAGCGTCGGGGCGTCGAAGGCCGAGTGCCGCAGCCACCACCACGCCTGCCCGTGGATCTCGTTTGTCCCGCCTTTTGTGCTTACGTTCACGAGCGAGCCCGCGGTCCGCCCGATGCTGGCATCGAAGGAGGACGTCTGGACCTTGAACTCCGACAACGACGCCTGCGGCGGGGAGAAGGCCACACGCGGGGCCGTTCCATCGGAGTAGACGTTCGCCACGCCGTCGATCGTGAAAGCGTTGCCGTTGTTGCCCGAGCCGTCCGTGGAAAACTGAGAGGGTGCGGCGTTGAACGGCGCTTTCCTCAGCCGCATATCCGTGCCGTTCACCGTCCCCGGGGCCAGGTGCACGAGGTCCATCGCGTTGCCGGCGAACAGCGGCAGCTCGAGAATCCGCCGCTCGTCCACGATCTGGCCCAGCGAGGCCTCGGTGGTTTGCAGCAACGGCGTCTCGGCCGTGACCTCCACCGACTCGGAGACGTCGCCGACCGTGAGCTGGATGTTCAGCTCCACTGTTTCGTTTACGCGCACCTGCACGTTCTCGCGCACGAACTTCTTGAAGCCCGTCAGCTCTGTTGTCACCGTGTACGTACCCGGCAGCAGGTACGGCAGGAAATAGTTGCCCGACTCGTTGGTCTTCGATGCGGCTACCACCCCGGTGGCCGCGTTCCTGGCCTTCACTTCCGTTCCGGGCGCCACGGCGCCGGTCTGGTCGGTGACCCGGCCGACGATTGCGCCGCGCGCGTCCTGCGACTGTGCGCCGGCCAAAGCCGCGGCGAGGAGAAGCGCGCCTGCGGCTTTCCACGCAAACTGAGATTGCTTCATTGGGAGCACCATCCTTCGGCGAGACTCGAACTGCCCCCATTCTATACCAAAATCAGACAAAACAGTCCGCGGGGCGGAACCTTTTTTCACGGTTCAGCGGGCTGGGCGGGGCCAGGCAGGGGTCCGATTGCGGCCGCTATGCCAACAGCTTCCGCACGACTTCCCCGTGCACGTCGGTCAGCCGGAAGTCGCGCCCCTGGAAACGGTAGGTGAGCTTCGTGTGATCGAAGCCGAGCAGGTGCAGCATCGTCGCGTGCAGGTCGTGGACGTGCACCTTGTCCTGGGTTACGTTGAAGCCCAGTTCGTCGGTCTCGCCGAGCACCAGCCCCGGCTTGATCCCTCCGCCCGCCAGCCACATCGTGAACGCATTGGGATGGTGATCGCGGCCGTCGTTGCCGCCCTGCACCATCGGCGTGCGCCCGAACTCGCCGCCCCACACCACCAGCGTGTCGTCGAGCATTCCGCGCTGCTTGAGGTCCGTCACCAGCGCGGCGCACGCGCGGTCGGTATCCAGGCAGTTCTTCTTCAGATCCTTCACCAGGTTGCCGTGCTGGTCCCACGCTTCGTGATAGAGCTGGACGAATCGCACTCCACGCTCCAGCAGCCGCCGGGCCAGCAGGCAATTGTTCGCGAACGAGGGCTTGCCCGGCTCCGCCCCATAGAGCTCCAGAGCGCTCTTCGATTCCTGGGAGAGGTCCATCAGCTCCGGCGCTGAAGTTTGCATCCGGAACGCCATCTCGAAACTTGCGATGCGCGTCTCGATCTCGGGGTCGCCCGCCGCCGCCAGCCGCTTGCGGTTCAGCCTGCCGATGACATCGAGCGTGTCGCGCTGCAACTCCGTCCCGACGCCCGGCGGATTCGAAAGAAACAGCACCGGATCGCCGCTCGAACGAAACGTCACTCCCTGGTACACGGTCGGGAGAAACCCCGAGCCCCAGCATGAGTATCCGCCGCTCGGCCCCTTCGACCCCGAACTGAACACCACAAAGCCCGGCAGGTTCCGTGACTCGCTCCCCAACCCGTACAACACCCACGCGCCCATCGAAGGACGCCCGAACTGCTGCGTGCCCGTGTTCATCAGCAATTGCCCGGGCGCATGGTTGAAAGCGTCGGTCACCATCGACTTCACGATCGCGATGTCGTCAACGATCTCCGCCGTATGGGGCAGCAACTCGCCGATCTCGGTCCCGTTCCTGCCCGCTTTCCTGAACTCGAACCGCGGCCCGAGCAGCTTCGATTGCGGATTGATGAACGCCGCGCGGTAACCCTTCAACAGATCCGCCGGCGGCAGCGTGCCGTCGAACTTCCTGAGCTGCGGCTTGTGATCGAACAGCTCGAGGTGACTCGGCGCGCCCGCCATGAACAGGAACACCACACGCTTCGCCTTCGGAGTGAAATGCGGCTCTTTCCCGTTGTCCGCGCCGAGCAGCGCATGCGCGGCCAGCGCGCCCATTCCGATCCCGCAGTCCCTGAGAAACCAACGCCGCGCAATCGACATCGTCGCTACTCCTTGGTGATCGTCTCGTCGAGGTTCAGCAGCACCCGCGCGAGGGCGGTCCACGCCAGCGCCGGGTTGAGTCGACGCTGCCGGTTGAGGAATCTCTCGAGTTCGCTGATCTCGTCCGCATCCGCGGCCCGGCCGGTGCAGAGCCTGAATGCGTAAGCGATCCGCGAACGATTCGTTGCGCCGCCCTCTTCGAGCGCTCTCACCCCGAGCGCCTGCGCGGCCTCGAAGAACAGGGGCTCGTTCAACGTGGTCAGCGCTTGCAGGGGCGTGTTCGACCGCGCGCGCCGCACGCAGCTCATGTCGCCGTTCGGAGCGTCGAAGTTCTGCAACGCCGGGTACGGCACCGACCGGTACCGGAATGTGTACAACGCCCGCCTGTGCCGCGCGCGATCCTCCGCCTGCGGCCAGTTTTTCGGGCCGTAGCTCGCCGGCGGCGCGAACAGAAAATCCGGCGCCGGCGGGAAGACGCTCGGCCCGCCGACCTGCGGATTCAACAGCCCGCTCACGGACAGCGCGATGTCGCGCACGGTTTCCGCATCGGCACGGAAACGCGGGCCGCGCGAAAGCAGCCTGTTGCCGGGATCCCGCTCCAGTCCGTCCGCGGTCACTCGCGACGATTGCCTGTACGCCGCCGACGTCACAATCATCCGGTGCAGCTCTTTCAGGCTCCAGCCGGAGTCCATGAACTCGACGGCCAGCCAGTCGAGCAGTTCGGGATGAGTGGGCGTGTCGCTCTGTTGGCCCAGATCCTCGAGCGTTTCAACCAGCCCGCGCCCGAAATACTGGGCCCAGACGCGATTCACCAGCGACCGCGCCGTCGTCGGCGCGGCGCGGCTGGTGATCCACTGCGCCAGCCCAAGCCGGTTGTTCGGCGCGCCCACGGGCCAGGGATTCAGGAAGGCCGGCGTGCCCGGCTCCACCTGCTTGCCAGGCTTCAGAAAGTCGCCGCGCGCCAGGACGTGCGTGGGGCGCTCCCGCTCCATCTGCCGGAGCACAAGCTGGCTCGCGGGCTCAGGATGCATCGCCCAGAGCGCCGCGATCTCGTCGTTGACGTCTTTGAATTCCGCCACCGTCTGCCGCCACGCACTGAACCACTGCGCTTCGTCCGCCGGCCGCGGGTCCGCTTCCGCCTCGGTGTCCGACGCCGAGAGACGGAACCGCCCCAGGTTGTAGTTCTGGTTGTCGTCCGAGTTCCAGCCTCCGTGCCGCTGCTTCAGATAGACATGCACGATCGAGCCGCCCTCGAAATCGATGGGCTTCTCCAGCACGAACACCGCCTGCCGCGGCTGATTGCGCAGGCCCGGCCCTGCGTCTGTGCCCCACGCCGTCTCGTCCTTGCCGTCGAAGGCGAACTTCACCGGCCCCGTGACCCGGCGGCGCTTTGTGCGGTCGTCGAACAGTTTCGGCAGCTCCGTTTCGGGAGGACTGAAATCGGCGCTCGCGCGCTCGATCCAGAACATCTCCACCTCGTACGGCGACGCGGCCGGTGCGGCGTCCACCTCGATTTCGGTCAGAGCGGCAGTGCCAAAGATGGACCGCCCCGGTCCGCCCAACGGCAGATCCGCATCGCACATCAGCTCGAGCCGCAATGAACGAACGGGCCGATTCGTCTTGAATGTGAATCTCGCGCGGTGCTTCGTCGGCGCGTATCCCGCAGCCAGGAATGAACCGTCTTCTTTCGCCAGATAGCGCTGCCCGCCCGTTGAAATGTCGTCCACTTCAGGCCGCACGATCTCCCAGCGAGGCTGGCGATTCCCGATCCCGGCCGCCCACTCCGCCACTCTCTGTCGCCATTCCGGCGTTCGCTCCTTCAGGCTGTTCTCGAGCGCGCGGATCTTGTCGAGAATCCCGGCCCGCTGCTTCTGCTGCTGCTGCGTGTAGACCGCCTCGCTCCCCTCATGGGTTGAATTCAGGAATGCGAACAGCCGGTAATACTCTTCCTGCGACAGCGGATCGTACTTGTGGTTATGGCACTGCGCGCACTGGATCGTCACACCGAGGACGCCCTTGCCGATCGCGTCCATGCGGTCGAACAGCGCCTCCATGCGAAACTGCTCCGGATCGACGCCGCCCTCCTCGTTGATCATCGAATTGCGCAGAAAGCCCGTGGCCACGCGCTGATCCTGCGTCGCGCCGGGCAGTAGGTCGCCCGCGAGCTGCTCGGTGATGAAGCGGTCGTACGGCAGATCGCGGTTCAGCGCGCCGATCACCCAATCGCGGTAAAACCACACGCTGCGCATCTTGTCTTTCTCGAAGCCGTCCGAATCGGCGTAGCGCGCGGCGTCCAGCCACCAGCGCGCCCATTTCTCTCCGTAGTGCGGTGATGCGAGCAGCCGCTCCACCTGCTTCTCATAGGCACGCGGGCTGGGGTCGCTCAGGAATGCGTCGATCTCTGTTGGAGCCGGCGGCAGCCCAGTCAGATCGAGGCTCAGCCGCCGCAGCAGCGTCGCGCGCCCGGCCGCCGGCGATGGCTGCAATCCCTCCTTCTCCAAGCGGGCCAGGATGAACCGGTCAATCGGAGTTCCGCCCCAGGCCGCGTTCCTCACGGCTGGAACTGCGGGCTTCACGGGAGGAACGTAGGCCCAGTGCTTTCGAACTTCCGCCTTCGCCGATGCGCTCTCCGGCCACTCGGCCCCCTCGTCGATCCACCGCTTGATAATCTCGATCTGCGCCGCGCTCAGCGGCTTGCCGCCCATCGGCATCCGCGCCTGCTCTCCGATTCCCGCCACCCGCCTGAACAGTTCGCTCTTGCCCGCATCGCCCGAAATAATCACGCGCTGCGCGACGTTCCGCACATCCAGCCGCAGATTCCCCATTTGCGACTGCGCGCCATGACACGCGAGGCACGACCGCTCCAGGATCGGCCGCACTTCGCGCACAAAGTCCACGCGCTCGGCCCATGCCGCACACGCGAGGGAAGCCAGTAATGTCAGTCTCCCAGCAGCCATCCCCTCTGGCGCAGTGTACCGCAGGCGGCGCCCGCCGGCCGGACGGACGCCGCCGTGGCGCCACTGATTGAGGGGGCGTCGTGCGGATCGACTGCGCGCAGTTCGGCTCAGCAGCACGCCACATTATGTCCTTGCCGCGAATGTCTGCGCCGTCGAGGAGCTTGCCTGTGAGCGGCTCCGGGCCCGCGGACTGAACGTCCTCACAGGACCTACGCAGCACGGGCGCCCCCGCGAAATTGATGCCGGCGGGATCAATGGACGATGCCGGCATCTCCGTCGTGCCGAACACGGCCACCGACGCCACGCCCACCGAGCCGGGATTGACGCAGTTCGGGTTGCCGCCCGGCTTCAGGCCGATGCGAACGTTCTTTTCCGGACGCACCAGCTCGAAGATGTGAGGGAAGCAATTCGGCCAGCCGCTGCCGTTGCCGCCGAGAGACGCCGGAACCACGGTGTGCGCGCCCAATGCAAGTCCTTTCACGTTCACCACCTGGTAACGGATGATCGAGACTCAGAGTCCTGGACAAGCGAAGTTGTAGTTCACATCCGCGGGCAGCAGATGCGCATAGATGACGCTCGTGAAGTTGTGGGTCGTCCCGTCGATGTTCAGGCCGCCGGCGGGGCTGCTGATTACGGGGTAGTTGGCTGCATAAAACGTGACGCTGCCGTCGGACTCGAAACGGTAGCTGATGCCGCTGGTGTGCGCCTCCGCGATGACGCGACAGGACGGTGGCGATCTATCGCGTTCTCAGCCGTCCCGGACGCTCACCGCGCGCCAGGAAAGGCTCCGCGCAGCCGCATGACCCTCTCCCGCGCCCGCTTTGCCATCTGAATCGCCTCGATCTCTCCGCCCGGCAACACCTCCGGAGCGCCGCCCGGATAACGAACCTCCACGCCGAACGGGGTCGAAGAATCCGCCTGCTCCAGCGACTCCGCAAGCTGGAGATCGATCGCCGCAACCCACCTCAGCAGTCTTTTGATGTCGTGGGTCCTGGGGAACTCTACGTGGCGCTGAACGAGGAGAGCTTTGAGGTGCAGGTCTTCTGGAGCCATTGGAAAACCAGCCTGCGTAGCGCGGCATCACGCGGCTTCAAAGAGAACGCGCCCGCACATGTGCGCGGGGCAGGCGATCCCGCCGAACAACTCCTTGGATTCCTCAAACCACTCCGGCGAAATCACGATGACGTGGATCGGGAAGCCGATCCCGCCGGGGGTTCGCCGGATCTTCACTCTCTCCCCGCGGGCGTCGGCCACTGCCCTCTCCACCACCAACAGGTCGATGTCACTGCCGGGCGTCATCGTACCCTTCGCAGCCCGACCCGAACCAGATGATCCGGTCGGGCTGCGCGGCCGTCAGGATCCGGCGCACTATCTCGGAGGTGATTCTCTCGTCAATCGCCATCATTCACACCGTAAGCAGACATCCTGCGCCTTTCCCGGTGCCATACTGGCAGCCATGGACAGAAGGACCTTCGCTCAGGTCTCAGCCTTCGGCCTGGCATCTCCCGCTGCGATTGCGGCCCAGCGCGGCGCGCGGCCCCTGCGTATCACCAGGATCGCCGCCACCGAGGTGCGCAACGTGCCCACCGGCAAGGGCCTGATTCTGCCCTGGGACCCCAGGAAGATCCCGCAGGACTCGCGCGATTACGTCATCGTGCAGGTCTTCACCGACCAGGGACTCGTCGGCACGACCATGGACGGCGAGTACAAGTTGCCCGCCGGCGTCGCGAGCGAGGTCCTCGCCCGCGCAACGGCCTACTTCCCCGGGAAAGACCCATTCGACATCGAGAAGCACAACATCGAGTTCTTTCAGAAGGTGAAAGCGCCGTTCCGCCTCTTCTTTCTCGAAGTCGCGCTGTGGGACATCATAGGCAAGGCGGTTGGACTGCCGCTCTATCGTCTTTGGGGTGCGTTCACGGACAAAGTAAAACCGTACGCGGCCACCGTCCACTTCGACAAGACGCCCGAGCAGCGCGCCGACGACGCGCGCAAGTTTTACGAGCTTGGATTCCGCGCGGTCAAACTCCGCCTGCACAACGAAAGCGAGCAGGAGGACCTGCGCATGGCCCGCACCGTCATCGACGCCGTCCGCGGCCGCATGGACGTGATGGTCGACGCCAACCAGGCGGGCAAGCGCAAGGGCGATCCGCCGCCGGTATGGGACGTCGGCCGCGCCATCCGCACCGCCCGCGCGCTCGAAGAGATGGGCCTTTACTGGCTCGAAGAGCCGCTCTACCGCCACGACTACGATGGCCTGGCAAAGGTCCGCGCATCGCTCACGAAGATGTACCTCGCCGGCGCGGAAGGCAACGTCGGCCTCCCCGACTTCGCCACGATTCTCTCGCAGAAAGCGCTCAGCTATATCCAGCCCGACCCCGTGCAGAGCGGCACGCTGACGATGGTGCGCAAGATGGCCGGAATGGCCGAAGCCTTTGGCGTTCCCTTCGGTCCGCATCACGGCAAGAGCGGAGTTGGCATGCTCGCCAGTTTGCACATGCAGTGCTCCGCGCCCAACTCGGGCTATCTCGAATACATGTACGACCCCGGCTTCTGGAACCCCGAGGGGTTTCAGGCCGGCTTCGAAGCGCCGTGGCCCGTCGACAAGTCGGGCTACGTCAGCGCGCCGGCAGCGCCCGGTCTCGGCGCGCCGTGGGACCGCGCCTTCTTCCGCAGGCACGGCCTCACGTTCGGGTAGCGCTCAACTCAGCGTGAACTTCACGGCCCAGCCGCACGACCAGCGCCGGCAGAGCCTCGATGTCTTCGAGAGTCGTGCGGAAATTGACGATGCAGAGGCGCAGCGCGTATTTCCCGCCGACGACGGCATTCGAGAAAAACGCCTCGCCGCTCTTCTCGATCGCGAGTTGAAGCTGTTCGTTGAGCTTATTCAGGTAAGCTTCGGTCTGTTCCGAGTCCACGCTCGCGCGCAGATCCCCGGGGACATAGCGGAACGTTGTGATGCTGAGGTTGTGCGTGATGGCCTCCAGTTCCGGATGGTCCGAGGCCAGCTCGAACAACCGGCGCGCCAGCGCGATGTCGTCGCCGATCATCCTGCGGTAGCCGGCGGCGCCCGCGTGCCGCAGCGCCAGCCACACCTTCAGCGCGCGGAAGCCGCGCGAGTTCTGCGGGCCGTAGTCGAAGTAGTTGATCGCTTCCACATCGAACTTGTAGTACGGCGGATGGTAGGAGAACGCATTGCGCAGCAGCGCCGGCTCGCGCACCAGCGCGCACCCCGCTTCGAGCGGCGCATAGAGCCACTTGTGGGGATCGACAGCCACCGAATCCGCCAAGGCCATTCCGCTCATTCCATCCGGCGCGCCCTCGGCCCCCGCGGCAAAAGCGCCGTACGCGCCATCCACATGGAACCACAATCCGCGCTCGTGACAAAACGAAGCCAATTCAGGCAGCGGATCCACGGCGCCGGTGCTCACCGTTCCAGCCGACCCCACCACGAGAAACGGCCTGCGTCCCTCGCCGATGTCGCGCCGGCACTGCGCCTCCAGCGCCGCCAGATCGATCCGCTGCTTTTTGTCCACGGCGATCCAGCGCAGCGATTCCGTGCCCAATCCGGCCAGATCGGCCGCCTTTTGAATCCAGGTGTGCGTTTCCCGCGACGCGTACGCACACAGCCGCGGCCCGCCCGCCACTCCTTCCCGGCGCAGATCCCAACCGGCCTTCGCCGCGCGCGCCGCGAAGAAGCAAGTGATGTTCGCCATGTTGCCCCCGCTCACCAGCAGGCCGCCGCAATCGGCGGGGTAGCCGAGGAGCTGCGCGATCCAGCGAATCGCCTGGCTTTCCATCTCTGTGGCCATGGGCGCCAGCTTCCAGGCGCCGCAATTCGAGTTCACGGCCGCGGCAAGAAAATCGGCCAACATGCCGATCGGCGCGGCGCTCGACGTGATGTAGCCGTAGAATCGCGGATGCCCGTTCAACAGTGAATGATCGAACACCAGCCCCGCCGCCTCGCGCACCAGCTCGCGCGGATCGGCGCCCAGTTCGGGCAGCGTCCGGCCCGCATCCAGCGCGTCGCGGACCTCGCCCGGTGTCTCCGCCGGAGTCACAGGCCGCGCGCGGATCGAAGCAAGGAAGTCAGCGATTCTGTCCACCAGTTCATGCCCAGCCTCGCGAAACTCCCTGTCGCTCATCTCCAAAGCGGCGTCTCTACGTGGAGCAGCCATCACCGTCTCGTTCCTCCTTGATCGCATCAGCGCAGTCCCTCGAACAGATCCGTCTCCAGCTTCCTGCCGCCGTTGACCGCGCTGTAAACGCGGTAGAACTCCTGCGAACCCCACAAGGCGCGATGATGCGATTCCGCGAGATGCTCCAGCCGCTCGTAGGACGAGATCTGGGTCTGGTGGCAGCGCACAGCGCGCCACACCACCGGCCAGTACTCCGCGGTTTCGATCTCCGTCGTCACAGCCCAATCGGGCCACGGCGTCGCCTGCCGCTCCACGCCGTCGACTGTCGACGTCAGCTTCTTGAAGGCGGACTGGTAAGCATCCCATTTGTCCCAGCGCCAGGCCATGTAATAGAGCTTGCCGGCGCGGTGCGGGCGCTCATCCCCGCATCGAAACGACGCATCCGCCGCGCAAACGGCCGCCGCGGTTGTGAACTGGCAAATCGCGATGTGATCCGGATGACCGTACGCGCCCTCAGGGCCGAATGTCACTACCACCTCAGGCCGGATGCGCCGGATGTGGCCGGTGATCGCGCCGATGGCCTCGCCCGGCGCCACCTGGTCCAACGCGCCGTCGGGATATCCCAGGACGCTGACCTCGCGAATGCCGAGCGCCGCCGCCGCACAGCGCAATTCCGCTTCGCGCACGCGCCCTACCTCCGCGGGGTCCGCCCCTCTACCATGCCCGCCGAAACGCCCGCGCTCTCCCCGCGTCGCCGTGACGAGATACGTCTCGACCCCTTCGGCCGAATACTTCGCCAGCGTCCCTCCGAATCCCAGAGATTCGTCATCCGGATGAGCCAGCACCGCCAACAGCTTCAATCTGGAACTCACGTCGTCTTTCGATTGGAGCACATTCACCCGACGCCCGAATGAAAACCCTCGCTACAATGTTGGACAAATGGCGCAGCACCGGGCAGGGATGCTCTCGGCGGCGGACCACATGAAGAGCCTGGTGTCACGTCTGCGCGAGTTGGAGGAACGCCTGCGCGCCGGCGGCGGGCCCGCCAAAATCGAACGCCAGCACAAAGCCGGCAAGCTCACCGCGCGCGAGCGTCTCAACGCGCTCCTCGATCCTGGCTCGCGCTTCTTCGAAGCCGGCCTGCTGATCGCCTGGGACAAGTACGACGGCCAGGCGCCCTCGGCCGGCGTGGTCACAGGTGTGGGCAAGATCGAGGGCCGCGTGGCGGTGGTGGTGGCCAACGACGCCACGGTCAAGGCCGGCTCGTGGTGGCCGGAAACAATCGCCAAAATCCTCCGCGCGCAGGAAATCGCGATGCGCCACCGCCTCCCCATCGTGTACCTGGTGGACTCCGCGGGGGTCAACCTGCCGCTTCAGGATGCAGTCTTCCCCGGCCAATACGGGGCCGCGCGCATCTTTTACTACAACTCGCTCATGCGCCGCAAACTGCGCATTCCACAGATTTCGGCCGTCATGGGACCGTGCGTCGCCGGCGGCGCGTATCTGCCCGCGCTGAGCGACGTCATCATCATGGTGAAAGGCACAAGCTTCATGGGACTGGGCGGCCCGAACCTGGTAAAGGCCGCAACCGGTGAAGAGGCCAAGGCGGAAGGCCTCGGAGGCGCGGGCGTGCACACGCGCGTCAGCGGCGTCGCGCACTACATCGCCGAGGACGACGCCGCCTGCCTGAACATGATCAGGCAGATGTTCCGCTCTCTGCCCGAGCCGCGCGCGGGCCCGCCCGGCGGCGTCGCGGGGCGGACGAATATCTACGAGATCCTACCCGCCGACCACCGCCTGCCCTATGAGATGGAAGCCGTCATCGCCGCCGTCTTTGACGAAGAGGACTACCTCGAGTTTCAGCCGGAATTCGCTCCCGAGATCATGTGCGCGGAGGCGAAGCTCAACGGCGTTCCCGTGGCCGTCGTCGCCAACCGGCGCGGCATCACAAAGTCGGCGCGCGGTCCGCGAGTCGGCGGAATCCTGTACACCGAATCCGCCCGCAAGGTCTCTTACTTTGTCGAAAACGCCGAGCGGCGCGGCGTGCCGCTGATCTATCTCCAGGACACCTCAGGGTTCATCGTGGGCGTCGCCGCGGAAAGCGAGGGCATTATTCGGGCGGGCGCGGAGATGGTGGAGAGCATGGCCTGCGCGACTGTCCCGAAGATCGTCCTGACCGTCAACCATGCCAGCGGCGCGGGCTACTACGCCCTGGCCGGCCAGGGCTTCGACCCCAGCTTCACCCTCGGCTGGCCCACCGCGCGCCTTGGCGTGATGGAGAGCGACGCCGCGGTCCAGGCCGTGCATGGCTCGGAGATCGAACGGCTCAAAGCCGCGGGAGCGCCGATGCCCGATGAGCTCAAGGAGGCCATCGAGAAGACCCGCGCCGATTACGAGCGCTGGCTCGACGCCGCCTATGGCGCGGCGCGCGGCCACATGGACGCCCTCATCGACCCCGCCGAGACCCGCGAGGTCCTCACCTTTCTCGTGGAGGCGGCCACCGCCAATCCGCATCGCGGCCATCTCGCCCTGGAGACCATGCCGTGATCCGCATCGCCAACGGCCAGGGGTTTTGGGGCGACTGGCTGGAGGCGCCCGTCCGCCTCGTCGAGCAGGGGCCCATCGACTACCTCACGCTCGATTACCTCGCCGAGGTGACGATGGCGATTCTCCAGAAGCAGCGCCAGCGCGACCCTTCGCTCGGTTACGCCCGCGATTTCCAGGCGCTGATCGCGCGCATCGCGCCGCGCATCGCGGAGCGCGGCATTAAAGTCCTCGCCAACGCGGGCGGCCTGAACCCGGTGAGTTGCGCGCGCGAAGTTCGGCGTCTTGCGCCGCGGCTCAAAGTCGCTGTCGTGCTCGGCGACGACATCGCTTCGCGCGTCGGGGAGCTCCTCGCCCGCGGCCACATTCTGGCCAACATGGATACCCTCCAACCGCTGGCCTCCATTGCGGATCGAATCCTCAGCGCGAACGCCTACCTCGGTGCGTTTCCTCTCGCCGATGCTCTCGACGCCGGCGCCGATGTTGTCGTCACCGGACGCTGCGCCGACGCAGCGCTCGCGCTGGCGCCCGCGATTCATGCGTTCCGATGGCGGAAGAAAGATCACGATCTGCTTGCCGCCGGAATGGTGGCGGGCCACATCATTGAATGCGGCGCGCAGGCCACCGGCGGCAATTTCCTGGGAGACTGGCAGGCACTCGAGAATCTTGAAGAGATCGGCTACCCCATCGTCGAAATGGAGCGCGACGGCTCATTCGTTGTCACCAAGCATCCCGGCACGGGAGGCCGCGTTGACGCGCACACCGTCAAGGAGCAGTTGGTCTACGAGATCGGCGATCCGCGCGCATACCATGGTCCGGACTGCGTGTCCGACTTCACGAGTGTCCGCGTTGAGGACATCGGTCCCGATCGCGTGCGGGTCAGCGGCGCGCGCGGCTCTGCGCCATCGGGCTTCCTCAAAGTGTCGATCAACTATTCCAGCGGGTGGAAGACTGTCGGCACGCTTGTCTTCGCCGCCCCCGATGCGATCGCCAAAGCGCGCGAGACGGATCGCATCGTGCGCGCGCGCGTCGAGCGGTTGGGCCTGCGCTTCGACGAAATCTACACCGAGCTGCTCGGAGTGAACGCCTGCCATGGCCATGCCGCGCCGCATGTGGACGAAGTTCCGGAGGTGCAGTTGCGCATAGGCGTACGCGGCCAGGATCGCGCCGCCGTCGACCGCTTCTCCCGCGAATTGACCGCCCTCGTGCTGAGCGGCCCGCCGGGAGCGACGGGCTACGGCGAGGGCCGCCCGGTCGTGCGGGAGGTTGTCGCCTACTGGCCCTCCCTGATCCTCGGATCCGAGATCCAGCCGCGCGTGGAGGTGATCGAATGAAGGTCCCGCTCGCGCGCCTGGCTCACGCAAGAAGCGGCGACAAAGGCGATTGCGTCAACATCGGCGTCATCGCCTGGCGTCCGGAATACTATCCGATTCTTGTGCGCGAGCTGACCGCGGAGTGCGTCCTGGCGCGCTTCGGCGGGCTGGCGAAAGGTCCCGCCGAGCGCTACGAAATGCCCAACATTCACGCCCTGAACTTCGTCCTGCGGAACGCGCTCGGCGGCGGAGGCACTGTCTCTCTTCGCACCGACGCGCAAGGAAAAACGTTTGCGTCCGCGCTGCTCACCATGGAGGTGGAAGCCGATGAGCGAGAACTTGCTGATTCACCGTGAAGGCCGGCTGGTTCGGCTGACCTTGAACCGCCCGGAGAAGCGCAACGCGCTCGACCTCGCCTTGTGCCGCGGCCTGCTCGCGGCGCTGCAAGAGGCTGCCGCTGATCCCTCGGTGGGCGCAATTCTCCTGGAGGCAAGCGGCCTCGATTTCTGCGCCGGCATGGACCTCTCGGAGGTGCTGGAGGCCGATCCCGAGCAACTGCTCGCGGTGCACCGCGACCTCTTCACGCTCGGCGCGCGCCTGGAGAAGCCGATGGTCGCCCAAGTTCAGGGCTCCGCGATCGCCGGCGGCCTCGGCCTCGCGCTGAACGCGCACATGATCATCGCCGAGACAAACTCGAGATTCGGACTCACCGAAACGCGTCTCGGCCTGTGGCCGTACGTCATCTTCAACGCCGTGGCCGCCGCGCTCGGCGTGAGAAAGACGACCGAGCTGGCGCTGACCGCGCGCATCATTGATGCCGAGGAGGCCCGCCGCATCGGCATCGTCGACGTGCTGGTCGATTTGTCCAGGCTGCGTGAAGAAGGCCATCGCATCGCCCAGGGTCTCGCGCAAGCCAGCGCCGGCGCGCTCCGCGACGGGCTCCGTTTTGTCCGCGAAATCGAGAGACTCGGCGGCAGCGAGGTCACGGAAAAGGCCATCGAGTACCGCAGGCGCACGCTCGATTCACCTGACTTCCGGGAGGGCGTCATGGCCTACCGCGAAAAGCGCGCGCCGGTCTGGCCGTCTCACAGGCATTGACCCTCGGAGGAGCGAATGACCGCCGCGCAAACCTATCCCTATTTCACCGAAGAACACGACCTCTTCCGCGAGACCATCAAGAAATTCTGCCGCGAACAAGTCGCACGCCATGCCCAGGCTTGGGAGGATGCGCACAGCTACCCGAAGGAGCTTTTCAAGAAGGCCGCAGAATTGGGTTTGTTCGGCATCCGGACCGCGCCCGAGTGGGGCGGCGCGGGAATGGATTGGTGGGCCGCCGCCGCCGCCTACGACGCGCTGCGCTACACCGATTTCCCCAGCCTCAACATCGGCTTCATGGTGCAGGCCGACCTTACCATCCCGCTGATCGAGAAGCTCGGCCGCGCCGATCAGAAAGCGGAGTTTCTGAAGCCCGCCGTCGCGGGCGACCGCATCGCCGCCCTCGCCATCAGCGAGCCCGAATGCGGGTCCGACGTCGCCGCCATGCGCACCTCAGCGCGTGAGGCGGGCGACGAGCTCGTGATCAGCGGACAGAAACTGTGGATCACCAACGGCGCCATCGCCGACTTCCTCGTGCTCGCGGTTCGTTCTGGGAAAAGCCGCCACCGCGGAATCTCGCTTGTGCTGCTGCCTACAGACGTGAAGGGCTTCACAGTCGGCGGCCGGATCAATAAGGTCGGCCACGTCGCCAGCGATACTGCTCATCTGTTCTTCGACGAATGCCGTATTCCGAAGCGCTTCGTGCTCGGCCGCCGCAACCATGGCTTCTACTACCTGATGGAGCATTTCCAAGGCGAGCGTCTGGCGACCTCGCTGCTCGTCCTCTCGTTCATGGACCGCGCCCTGGAGCTCGCGATTGACTACGGCCGGGAGCGAATAGTGTTCGGACAGCCCGTAATCCGCAACCAGGTGTGGCGCCACCGCATCGCGCAGCATCGCACCAGCGTCGAGGCCGCACGCTGGCTCGTCTACCGCGCGACGGATCTCGTCAACCGCGGCGCGCCCGCGGTCCGCGAAGTCACCATGGCCAAGCTCTTCACCTCGGACCTTGCCCAGAGCGTCACTTACGATTGCATGCAGATCTTTGGCGGCTTCGGCTACACCACCGAGTACCCGATCGGCCGCATCTGGCGCGACCTGCGCCTCTACACGATCGGCGCGGGCACGTCGGAGATTATGAAGGAGATTCTGGCCAAGCAGGAGAAACTGTAGCGCCGCCACGGACGCGCTTTACGGCGCTGACCTCGCCTGCATCGACGCCGCCGCCTTCGGCGGACTCGCCCGCGGCGCCGCGCTCGAAATCATCCGCCTGCTCCCGCGGGCCGAGATCCCC
Source organism: uncultured Solibacteraceae bacterium (assembly GCA_964472745.1). Lineage (GTDB taxonomy): Bacteria > Acidobacteriota > Terriglobia > Bryobacterales > Bryobacteraceae > CAYYNC01. The sequence continues at coordinate 22,582 of CAYYNC010000033.1, read as the reverse complement.
ATCCGCCGCGTTGTCGACGCGGCTGCGGCGCTGGACCGCTTTCCGCCGCTCTCGTCGAAGCAGGCTTCGAAGTCACTGGCATCGACAGCCCAGCCGCCTTGATCTCGGCCGCGCGCGAGGCCGTTCCGCGCGCAAGCTTCATCCACGCCTCGATCTATGACCTCAAAATCCCGCCCTGCGAAGCAGCCGTCGCGCTGGGCGAGGTCCTGAACTATCACGCCGAAGGCGCCGATGCGGACGCGCTGCTGCGCGGCTTTTTCGAGAAGGTTGCCGCCGTGCTGCCCGGTGGCGGCATGCTCATCTTCGACGTCATCGAGACCGCCGGGCCCTCTCTCGCCGGCAAAACCTGGGCCTCGGGCGACGGCTGGGCCGTGCTCGTCGAGGCCGGCGAATCGCCGCCGTCCCGAATACTCACCCGAAGCATCGAGACTTTCCGGCGCACCGGCGGCCTCTACCGCCGCAGCCGCGAAGTCCACGCCGTGCGCCTCTTCAGCGCTGCCGCGCTACCCGACATGCTCGCCGCCTGCGGCTTCAAAGTGGAGACCGCGAAATGTTACGGCTCGCAACAACTGTTACCACGCCGCCGCGTTCTCTTCTGCGCCCGGTTGTGACCCTCACTTTCGGATAGTATGCTCGTCAAACGAGACAGCATGCTCTCCACTCTGCGTGTCGCGCTGCGATCTTTGACCGCCCGCCCGTCAGTCGCGCTTGTGGCCATTCTCTCCCTCGCCGCCGGAATCGGCGTCAACACCGCGGTCTTCAGCCTGGTGGACGCGCTCTACCTGCGCCCGCCGGACGTTCGCGACCCGTACGCGTTGGTCTTCGTTCACGGCTGGTTCAGGGACAGCGGCAAGGCCATCCTCGACTGGCCCGACATCGAAGAGATCTCCGCGCAGGCGCCCGCATTCGCGGAAACCACGGCCTACATGCGCCGCGGCGGCATTTGGCGGAACGGCGACGAGATCACTCTACTGCTCGTCACCGTCGTCGCCGACAACTACTTCGACGTGCTCGGCGTTCGGCCGGTCCTCGGCCAACTGCCCTCGAAGCATCACGACTACAACTCCGACCCCACGCCGCCTATTGTTCTCACGCACTGGTTCTGGCGCGAGCGCATGGGCGCGCGGCCCGACATCATCGGCCACACAATGGAGCTCACCGGACGTCTCTTTCGCGTGGCCGCGGTTCTGCCGCCGAATTTCCGCGGCCTCGAACCGATGGCCTCGCGCCATGTGTGGACGCCCATCGGGAGCTGGATCCGTCACGCGCCGAACGACCTGAATCGCGGCGGCGGCCAGTTCGAGGGTCTCGCGCGGCTGAAGCCCGGCGCCTCCATCGAGCAAGCACAGGCGCAGCTCGACGCCGTCGCCCGCCGCATCGAGTCCGCCGATTCGCGCGTGCCCAAAGGACGCCGCCTGGTAGCGACTTCGCTCGGCGATGAAATCCGCCGCCGTGTGCGTCCGGGCGTGCTCGTGCTGGCGGCGGTTGCGCTGGTGCTGCTGGTTTCGTGCGCCAACGTCGCCATCGCGCTGCTTGCGCACGCCGAAGCCCGCCGCCGCGAGATCGGCGTGCGCCTCTCCATGGGCGCCGGACGCCTCGCGTTGTTCCGCCAGTTCATCGCGGAAAGCTCAATCCTGGCATTATTCGGCGCCGCGGCCGGATTGTTGACCGGACGCTGGCTGATGTCGCTCGCGCCGCTCCTCGCGCCGCCCACGCAGATCCCGATCTCCTTCGACCTGCGGATGGACGTGCGCCTGCTCGCCTTCACCGCGGCCGCAACTCTGTTGACTCTCCTCGTCTTCGGTCTCGCGCCGCTCGGTTACTCGCTGCGCGTTTCGCTCATCGACGCGCTCTCCGGCGCGCGCACCGCCGGCCGCAGCCGCCGCTCTCTCGCCCGCGATGTCTTCGTCACGGCCCAGGTGGCGCTTAGCGTCATCGTCGCCGCGGGGTCCGTCATTCTCTTGCGCGCGTTTCAGGACGCGAAGTCGATCTATCCCGGCTACGACACGTCGCGGCCGCTGGCGCTGGTGTGGGCGAACAAGCAGCAGCGCGGGAGGCCGGAGATCGCCGCCTATTCCGCTGCCCTGGACCGGATGTCGGAGGTCGGCGGCGTCGAAGCGGTCACCTTTGCGCGGCACCTGCCGCTGGTCGGCTCAGGCGCCGGAGCGGCTCTCTCCGTGATTCCTGAAGGCACAGCCCCCGGAGCCCCGCCCAATCGCGTCTACTTCAATCTCGTCGGCCCCAACTTCTTCGAAGTCCTGGGCGCGCGAATCAGCCGCGGACGCGCGTTCTCCGCCGCGGACCACAACACTGAAAGCCTCGCCGCCATCCTCAACGCCGAGGCCGCCCGCAGATTCTGGCCCGGCGAAGACCCGCTCGGCAAGACGCTGCGCATCAAGGATCGCCTCTATCAAGTGGTCGGCATCGCCGCCGACGGACGCATCGGCTCATTGCACGAGGAGCCTGCGCCCGCTCTCTATTTGCCCGCGGCCCGCATGGAGTGGGGCGAGACGATCTTCATCGCCAGCGCCAGGGGCGACCCCGCATCCATCCTGAAAGAGCTGTCAAAAGCGGTTGTGGCGACGGGCGAGCTGCGCTCCTATCAGTCGATGACGCTGCGCACCCTCATGCGTTTCGCCCTCTACTCCGACTGGATTCCAAGCGTTCTCGGCGGAGCGCTGGCAGTCGTCGGACTGCTGCTCGCCGCCGGAGGACTCTACGGCGCGGTCTCCTATATCGCGCAGCGCCGAGTGCGCGAGTTCGGCGTGCGACTTGCGGTTGGCGCGAGACCCGGCCAGATCGCATCGCTCGTCGTCCGCCACGGCGCGCTGCTCTGCCTCGCCGGCACTCCGTTCGGAATCGGCCTGTTCCTCGCGGTCTACCGCTATTTCGGCGCAACGCTGCTGCGCAACCGTCCGCTCGATCCCCTGGCGCTGCTCGCCGGCGCATCGCTGAGCGTTGCTGTCGTTCTCGCAGGCGCGCTCATGCCCGCCCTCCGCGCCTCGCGCGTCGATCCCTCCGAAGTGCTCCGCGCCGAATGACGCTACTGCGCGAGCGCATAGGCGACGATCGTCATGCCGCCCAGCCCGTGCGTCTCGAGAATCTCCGCCTCAATCCCATCCGGATCGATCTCGACAGCGCAGCGCGCCATCTCCTCATCCGTCGCACCCGCGTAACAGAGTTCGCACGCACCGAAACCCGCCTCGCTCACGCGCGTCGCCGGACCGAAAGTCCGGCACGTGACCGGACGCGTTTCGTACAGATCGCATAGCCCCGTCTCGGGATCGAGCGCCGGGCAGGGGATGTCGTCCATCGACGCAGGCAGAGCTTCCTCATCGAACAGTTCGCCCGTCGCCGGATCGCCCGGATACTCCGGCGCGATCGCCGCAACATAAGCGGCCGCCCGCTGCCGCAAGCGCTCAGCCCGCTCCGCGTCCAGCGCTTCGAGCCCTCTGCGCAACCGCAGCGCGTCAAGCTGAGTGACCGGGAACGGTCCGGCGCAGCACTGCGTGCACCCCGGCTTGCAGACCAGCCACTCCCCGCTGCGCCGGACCGTTTCAGCCAACACTTCGTCGATGTTCGCAAGCAGCCGCCGGTCAGCGACTTCGATCTGCACCAGGTTTTTCATGCCACTCCTCCCATCATCGCCTGCCACCGCAGTGCGAGATCTCGTTTGGTCGCACTCCAAGGTATCCGCTGGGGTAATCCCGGCAACGGCGACACAGTCAGTCAGCTGAAAACACGCGATACCCCACCGAGCCGAAGAATAGGGGGTGGCAGGTGCCGGCGGCCCGCAGATTCCGCGCCCCCAAATATCCCGAAAGCTGGTCAAACCCTATCAGCACAGCCTGCTTGAGGACATGGTCCGCCGAGGGCGATGCGCGAGACCACCAAACCAACTCTCCGAAAAGCCCACGGAAACAGTGGTAAGCCGCATTCTTGGGCTGAGTCCAAAACACGGTCTCCAGAGAGCGTCATGCAGTGCCGGCGGGGCGGGAAGGTAGACCCGCGAATCGCCGCAAGCTCGGGCGGGTGTTCGTATCGAAAACCCAGGCAACTGGCCTGTCCTATTGAATACACACTCGTACTTGGACGTTCCAAACTCGAGAGCAATAGAGTAGTAATGGAATGACACAGGCACGCGATTGACGCTCACCCTCCTTACCCCTGCTATCTACTCATTCCCTATGGGGATACTGTGAGTCGGACCCTGCCACACTGGGTTTCGTCATTCACCCCTACTTGATGGAACCGCGACCGTCGCGACCTGATCTGCGCTTGACATGTCCGGGAATCGGCTTTACAATCCGCGTAGGTTAAGAAGCAAGGAGGTTGCCATTGTCATGATCCAGAAAGTGATGTTGTGGTTCTCTTTGCCGATCGTATTCTTCATCGTCCTGTCAATTGGCTCAGGGAGCGCCGAAGCCCAATGGACAGACCAGTGCAAAATGTGTTACGCAGATGAGTGCTCCGGCAGCAGTGGACCGGGCTCCCTGTGGATGATCTGCCGGGGACTTCATCGAAGTATATACTGCTGCAACATGCCGCCGTATGTCGAGGCGGTTTCCGGGGGATGCGCCGGGCCGTGGACGATGTTTTGCACTCGCATTGAGGACGGCACGTACGTGAACTATGAAAGCAATTGCTGCGCATGCGACGAGTTCTGTCAGGAGTGACGAGTTTCTGGACAGCAAAGAAAGGAAGAAGAAAGATGCTGGATCGCTTTTCATCCTCATGGTGCACGGTCTCGGTTGGGGTGATGTTGTTAGCGCCTGTGGCCGCCCTAGCATCCCTCACCTCCGAAGAGCCTCCAATGTCAGTTTCGTTGACGATTCCCCCTTCCGCGATTAATGTTTCCGCAGTCGGGGAAATACTGGTTCGGAATCTTGATGAGCGGCCCGTATCCGCGTTTGTGCTTCTCCTGCGCGTAGTCAACGCGGCAGGCAAGACAGTATCGTCAGATCGGATTGTCGTGTGTTCGAATGAGATCGTACCGGGAATGAAGACTGGCGCCCTCAGAAAAGGCATGGAGTGGCGAGGGAAAACCGCAGAAATGAAGCCGGTGAGCGAGAGCGCATTGACCTATCGCATCGAGCCCACACTGGACTACGTGCTTTTCACGAACGGGGAGAGGTGGGGTCCAGATCGTGCCAAAGCTTCGTTGTATATCGAAGGAATGAAGCAGGGGGCGTGGGTTCAACGTCGCGCCAGCGCTGAAAGAGACTAGACTCGCTTTCTGACCAGTCGAACAGGACCCAGCGGAAGTACCGAGGCCGGCGGGAAAAGGCGTGAACCGGCTGAGAAACAGCGTTGCGTGAGCGCATCGCCCATGCCGCACAACGGCGGAGCGGCCCCATCGGCGGAGAGTGGCGCATTCATGTCGGTTCAGGCGCCGGGTTCGCGCCGGAAACGGGGAGACGGCGGCCAACGTCTAGGCTGAACGAGCCGGGGGACCGCTGGCGCACCTGGCCTTCGATTGAACTGGACGCTTAGCCCCAGAGGGAGTTCCCCCGGCTTTGCCGGGGTGGCAGTAGCAGTTTGACATTTGCGGGAGTCAATCGGGAAACTCCAAAACGTGAGCCGCCACGCGCACGAGAAGGAGTTTCCACGATGGACGAGTATTCGAGTTTAAGCCATACGGAGTGGGAGTGCTGCCCTGCCGCGCGCAGCCTCGTCACCAGCCGTGCCGCCACCATCGGCGTCGTCGTCAACGCCACCATCGCCGGCCTCTTCGCCGCCGGGGAGCCCGATGGCTCCGTCATCCCCGGCAATTCTGACGCCGGTCCTCGCCTTGATCGCAAAGTCGTCCGCGCTTTCGATGAACGCCGCGCCGGCGCCAACTATGCCGCGGAATTCGCCCTGGCCCACAGGTCCAGCGTGAAGTCATCGGCCGGTCAACTCAGATTCGGTGGTGCACTTGGCCGCGCGGCTGTGTGACCAAAATGTCCGTCGTTCGGCTTTCGCGATCCAGTTCGTAAACGAGCCGCCAGCCTCCGAGTCGCGCTTCTCTGATATTCTGCTTTCCCTTGAGTGCTTCTGAAATCCCCGGATCGTAAGGGTCTGCGGCCAACTCCTCAATCCGGGCAACAACACGCCTCTTCGTGTCTTGGTCCATGCGCTGGATTTGGTTTCTGGTGTGGCGTGAAAAGCGGAGACTAGAGGTCAAAGCCCGTTCTGGCTCCTGATCTGATCGAGCGTGGCCCAGTCGCCGCGACGGATTTCCGCTCTCGCTTCTTCGATTTCCGCCAGTTCCTCAGGCGACAAATCGTCGTCATCCGCGGCGGCGGCCTCAGCCCGCAGCGTCTCCAGCATTCGCCAGGCGGCATCCAATTGCGCTTCCGGAAGCTCGTCAATCAGGTTGTGAAGCGATTCGCGGCCGGCCATAGACTTCTCCCCTCAGTAAAGCAAAGGCGAGAAATCGTTGGCGAGCCGGCCAGGGTCGTCAGCCTCGCCTCTCATCGCGTTCGCCTCTCATCGCGCCCGCGCTGACAGGTGAGCAGTCGAATCTGCGGGTCTGTGACACCGAGCCGAAGACCGATGCTGCGGGCCATGCCGCCCTCGGAGAACCCGGCTTCGGTCCCCATGGCGACCGGGTCACGGGTGATGACCTGCATTGACTTCGGGTTCTTCAGGACGTTAGGATATGCACACGTGTGCGGAGCCCGAATTCAGTGAAACGCGCCTCCATCAAGGACATCGCCCGCCTGGCCGGCGTGGCCCACTCCACCGTCTCCCGCGCGCTCCGCTCCAGCCCCCTCGTCAACCCCGAAACCGCCCGCCGCATCCGCCAGCTCGCCGAGCAGTCCGGCTACCGCCCGAGCGCCGCCGCGCGCAGCCTCGTCACCAGCCGCACCGCCACCATCGGCGTCGTCGTCACCACCATCGCCGACCCCTTCGCCGCCGAAGTCGTCCTCGGCCTCGAAGACGCCGCCAACGAGCACGATTACTCCGTCATCCTCGCCAACTCCAACGCCGACCCCGACCGCGAACTGAAAGTCGTCCGCGCCTTCGAAGAGCGCCGCGTCGACGGCATCATCGTCACCTCGTCCCGCGTCGGCGCGATCTACGTTGAGAAGCTATCGCAGGCCCGCGTGCCCATCGTGCTGCTCAACAACCAGCACCCCAGCGAGTTCATGCACTCCGTCATGATTGACAACGTGAACGCAAGCCTCGCGGCCACGCGCCACCTCATCGATCTCGGCCACACCCGCATCGCCTACATCGGCGACCGTAACGGCTGCCAGTCCGACACGGAGCGCTTCGGAGGCTATCGCACCGCGCTCGATCTCGCCTACCTCCCCTTCCGCCCCGAATACGTCGTCCACGGCGACGGCAAGCCCGAAGGAGGCGCCGCGGCGATGCAAACGCTGCTCGGCCGCGCGCCTCGGCCCACCGCCGTCTTCTGCTACAACGACATGACCGCGCTCGGCGCCCTGCGCACCGCGGCGGACTGCCGCCTGAGCGTCCCCGCCGACCTTTCCGTCGTCGGCTTCGACGACCTCTTCGTCGCCCAATACTGCGCGCCGCCCCTGACCACGGTCCGCCAGCCCATGCGCGACATGGGCCGCCTCGCGCTCGAAACGCTCATGACCCTGCTCAAAGGCGACTCCACGCCGCCCAACATCAAAGTCCCCGGCGAGCTCATCGTTCGCCAGTCCACCGCCCCGCCCAAGGAGAACGCCTGATGTCCCTACTCGGCCACCCCGGCCCGCATATCGACACCTTCGGCTTTGAATACCTCGCCTTCAAGACGCTGCGCCTGGCGCCGGGCCAGAGCCACGTGGAAGACACCGGCGCACGCGAGCTGGCCATCGTGCTGCTGGGCGGCGCCTGCACCGTCCGTTCCTCGGAGGGCGATTTTCCCTCAATCGGCCGCCGTGCAAACGTGTTCAGCGGGCTGCCCTACACTCTTTATCTGCCCATCGAAACCTGCTTCACCCTCACCGCAGAAAGCTCCTGCGACATCGCATTCTGCTACTCGAAGGCCGAAGAACGCCACCCCGCCGCGCTCGTGCCGCCCTCCGGGATCCGCGTCGAAATCCGCGGCGGCGCCAACGCCACGCGCCAGATCAACCACATCATCGAGCCCGATTTCCCCGCGCACCGCCTTCTCATCTGCGAGGTCTACACTCCGAGCGGCAACTGGTCCAGCTATCCGCCCCACAAGCATGACGTCCACAATCCGCCCGGCGAAGTCGACCTCGAAGAGATCTACTACTATCGCATCGACCGCCCGGAAGGCTACGCCATCCAGCGCGTCTACACCCAGGACCGCCGTATCGACGAAACCCTCACCGTGCGCGACGGCGAGCTCGTCCTTGTCCCCGAAGGCTACCACCCGGTCGTTGCCGCGCACGGCTACAACGTCTACTACCTCAACGCCCTCGCGGGCTCGGCCCGGTCCATGGCCGCCTCCGACGATCCCCAATACGCATGGGTCCGCGAAACGTGGCGCGACAAAGATCCCAGGCTGCCCCTCGTCCAATAAGGTGACCCGCATGGATGTCGTCATACTCGGCCGCATCGGCTACGATCTGTACTCCGAAGAGCCCCACGTGCCGCTGTCGCGCGTGCGGCGCTTCTCCCGTTATCTCGGCGGCTCCAGCGCCAACATGGCCGTCGGACTCGCCCGTCTCGGCGCGCGCGCCGGCATCATCAGTTGCCTCGGCCAGGACAGCCTCAGCGAGTTCCTCCTCGAGTTTCTGAAAGCCGAAAACGTCGACACCGCGCACGTGCAGACGCGCCCGGGCTTCCTGCCATCGCTCTGCCTCACCGAAGTCTCACCCCCCGACCGCTTCCCGCAGGTCTTCTACCGCCACGACGCCGTCGACACGATGCTCGCCGTCACGCCGGAAGATCTCGACTACGCCGCCACAGCGCGAATGTTCGTCACCAACGGGACTTCGCTCTGCGCCTCTCCCTCGCGCGAATCCACCTACCGCGCGCTCGAGCGCGCCAAACAGGCCGGCTGCCGTGTTGTCCTCGACGTCGACTACCGCTCCATGTCCTGGCCCAGCCCCGAAAACGCCGGACTCGCGGTCCGCCTCGCGCTCCCATTTGTCGACGTTTTGATCGGAAACCAACTGGAGCTGATGCTCGTCGCCGGCGAAAACGATCTCGGCCGCGCCACGGCGAAGCTGCGTGCCACGGGCCTGCCCGTGCTCGTATCCAAACTCGGCGAGCAGGGCACGCGCGTCTGGACCGGCGATGACTCCGTCTTCCTGCCGCCCTACAAAGTAGAGGTATGCACGACCATCGGCGCCGGCGACGGCTTCGCCTCCGGCTTCCTCTATGCGCTTCTTCAGGGCCTCCCGATGGAAGAATGCCTTCACTACGGCAACGCCGCCGCCGCCATCGTCGTCAGCCGGCTGAGCTGCTCGGAAGCCATGCCCACTCTCGCCGAAGTGCAGGCACTCATCAGCGCTCAGCGCGGCGCGCAACAATAAGTCGATGTTCACCAGCAAGCAATTTCTCCCCGACGCCGCCATCGCGAAGATCACCGAGCTTCGCCTCATCAATCCCGAATACCCCTTCCACGCCGCCGAAGACCGACTTCGCCCCGACCGCGTCGCCCCCCGAGGCAAACTCAACATCCTCGCCGCCGACCACCCCGCCCGCCGCGTCACCAAGGTCGGCGATAACCCCATCGCCATGGCCGACCGCCAGGACTACCTCGCCCGCATCCTGCGCGTGCTGATGTCGGAAAACGTCGACGGCCTCATGGCCACCATGGACATCCTCGAGGACCTCTTCACGCTCGACGGCCTGATCCGCGCCGCCGGCGGCCCCTCGCTGCTCGACGGCAAAGTCCTCATCGGAAGTCTCAATCGCGGCGGCCTCGCGGGCACATGCTGGGAGCTCGACGATCCCATCACCGGGCTCTCGCCCAAGGCGTGCGCCGACTGGCGCCTCGACGGAGCGAAAATCCTCCTGCGCCTCGGGGATGACGACCCCGGCTCGCTCAAAACCATCATCGCCAGCGCGCAGGCGATCAGCGAGTGCAACGCCCTCCGCCTGACGATGTTCCTGGAACCTCTCCCCGTCGCAAAGACCGGCGCGGCGTGGACCGTGCAGAAAAACCCCGAAGCCCTCGCGAAAATCGCGGGCGTGGCCTCCGCGCTGGGCGACAGCAGCCGCTACCTCTGGCTCAAGCTCCCGTACTGCGAAGGCTACGAAACCGTCGCGCGCGCCACCACGCTCCCCATCCTCCTGCTCGGCGGCGAGTCCGCCGGAAACCCCGAGCCTTTCCTGAACGAGCTCGCCAGCGCGCTCAACGCCGGACCCAACGTCCGCGGCGCGCTCGTCGGCCGCAACGTCCTCTACCCCGGCGACGAAGATCCTCTCGCCATGGCCAGCGCCGTGGGCGGCATTATCCATCAGGGCTGGTCCACCGGACAGGCCCTCGAGTCCCTCGCGGCGAACCGCGGCCGCGAGCTCGATTTCATCTCGCGGTACTTCCCAACCAACTGAGTGAGGAGAACTCCCGATGGCGACACGACGATTGACAATGGCGCAGGCCCTGCTGGGCTTCCTCAAGAACCAGTACGTCGAGCTCGACGGCGTTGAACACCGCTTCTTCGAAGGCGCGTGGGGCATCTTCGGCCACGGCAACCTCGCCGGCTTCGGCCAGGCCCTCCAGCAGAACCCCGACTTCCCCTACTACCTCTGCCGCAACGAGCAGGCCGCCGTGCACATCGCCACGGCCTTCGCCAAATCGCGCATGAGGCTCTCCACCTTCGCCTGCATCTCCTCCATCGGCCCGGGCGCCACCAACATGATCACCGGCGCCGCCACCGCGACGATCAATCGCATCCCCGTTCTGCTGCTGCCCGGCGACATCTTCGCGCGCCGCAACGTCGCGCCCGTCCTCCAGCAGCTTGAGTCCGAGCAGAGCCAGGACATTTCCGTCAACGATTGTTTCAAGCCCGTTTCGCGCTACTGGGACCGCATCAACCGCCCGGACCAGCTCCCGTGCTGCGTCGTCGAAGCGATGCGCGTGCTCACCTCGCCCGCCCACACCGGCGCCGTCACGCTCGCGCTGCCGCAGGATGTGCAGGCCGAAGCCTGGGACTACCCCGCCGAAATGTTCGCAAAGCGCGTCTGGCGCATCCCGCGCCCCGCGCCCGAGCCCGCGATGCTCGCCCGCGCCGTGGAGATGATCCGCGGCGCCAGGCGGCCGCTGATCGTTGCAGGAGGCGGCGTCCTGTACAGCCAGGCCGGCGCCGCGCTCGCGAGCTTCACTGAGCGCACCGGAATCCCCATCGGCGAAACGCAGGCCGGCAAAGGCTCGCTGCCTTTCGACCACACACGCAACCTCGGCGCCGTCGGAGTCACCGGAACGCCCGGCGCCAACATCGCCGCCCGCGAAGCCGATCTCGTCATCGCCATCGGAACGCGCCTCAGCGATTTCACCACCGCCTCGAAGACCGCCTTTCAGAATCCGCAGGTGCGCTTCCTCAACGTCAACATCAACGAGTTCGACGCCCACAAGCACGGCGGTCTGCCCGTCATCGCCGACGCGCGCGTGACCCTCGAACAGCTCGAAGCCGCGCTCGCCGGCTACTCCGTCGACGCCGCTTATGCCGCCGCCATCGCGGAATGGCGCGCCCGCTGGGACCAGGAAGTGGAGCGCATCTTCAACCTGCGCCACGGCCCTCCCATCAGCCAGGGCGAGGTGATCGGATCGGTGGCGCGCGCCTCCAGGCCCGAGGACGTCGTCATCAACGCCGCCGGCAGCCTCCCCGGCGATCTGCACAAGCTCTGGCCCACGCGCAAGCCCGGCGGCTACCACATGGAGTACGGCTACTCCTGCATGGGTTACGAGATCGCCGGCGGGCTCGGCATCAAGATGGCCGACCCGTCGCGCCAGGTCTGGGTGATGGTCGGCGACGGCTCGTTCCTCATGATGTCGTCCGAGATCGCCACCTCCGTCCAGGAAGGCTACAAGCTCAACATCGTCGTCGTCGACAACCACGGCTACTCGAGCATCGGCGGCCTCTCCAAAGCCGTCGGCTCCTGCGGCTTCGGCACCGACTACCGCCGGCGTACCGCCACCGGCCTCAACGGCGACTTTGTCCCCGTGGATTTCGTCGCGCTCTGCGCCGGACTCGGCGCGCGCGCCGTTCGAGCCCGCACGCGCGAAGAGCTTGAACAGGCGCTCGCCGAAATGCGCACACACGACTCGACCACCGCCGTCGTCATCGAAGTTGACAAAGAGAAGCGCGTCGGCGGCTACGAATCCTGGTGGGACGTGCCCATCTCCGAAGTCTCCGAAATCGATTCCATCCGCCAGGCTCGCGCCGAATACGAGAAGGCGGTCACAAACGAGCGGCATTACGAAGTCGAAGCCAGGAGGTGATTCAGTCCATGCCCGCCCGAGACGTGCTGAACTACATCGGAGGCGCGTGGCGCCGCCCGCTCTCGCCGCCCGGGATTGAAGTGATCAACCCCGCCACCGGCGACGTGCTCGCGGTCTCGCCCCAAGGCTCGGCCGAAGAAGCCGAAGCCGCGGTGAAGGCCGCCGCCGCCGCGTTCCCCGACTGGCGCGCCGTCCCGCCCGCCGAGCGCATCCAGTACCTCTTCCGCCTCAAGCAGCTCCTGGAGGACCACTTCGAGGAGATCGCGCGCATCATCACCACCGAGAACGGCAAGACCCTCGCTGAATCGCGCGGCGAGCTGCGCCGCGGCGTCGAGAACGTCGAGGTCGCCTGCGGCATCCCCACGCTGATGCAAGGCTACAACCTCGAAGACGTCGCCGGCGGCATCGACGAATTCATGTTCCGCCAGCCGCTCGGCGTCGTCGCCGCCATCACGCCCTTCAACTTTCCGGCGATGATCCCGCTGTGGTTCCTCCCTTACGCCATCGCCTGCGGCAACACCTTCATCCTCAAGCCGTCGGACCGTGTCCCGCTCTCCATGGCGCGCATCGCCGAGCTGATCGCCCAGACCGGCGTTCCCCTCGGCGTCGTCAACATCCTCAACGGCGGCAAAGCGTCCGTGGACCCCCTGCTCGATCACCCCGAGGTCCAGGCCGTCAGCTTCGTCGGCTCCACGCCGGTGGCGCGCTACATTTACTCCCGCGCTTCCGCCAACGGCAAGCGCGTCCAGTGCCAGGGCGGCGCGAAGAATCACGTCGTCGTCCTGCCCGACGCCGATCCCGAAACGACCACGCGCATCGTCGCCGACAGCGCCTACGGCTGCGCCGGGCAGCGCTGCCTCGCGGTGTCGGTGGCCGTCACGGTCGGCGATGCGCAGCGCTGGTTCCGCGACTCCATCGCCGGAGCCGCGTCGTCCATCCGCATCGGCGACGGTCTCAGCGAAAGCGTTCAAATGGGCCCCGTCATCTCGCAAGCCAGCCGCGCCCGCATCGAAGACCTCATCGGCGCAGGCGTCGCGCAGGGCGCAGCCCCGATCGTCGACGGCCGTGGAGTCGCCGGTCCCGGCACCTTCGTCCGCCCCACCGTCCTCGACGGCGTGCCGGCGGAGAGCTCGCTCACCGAAACCGAAATCTTCGGACCCGTTCTCAGCCTCATCCACGCGAAGGACGTCGACGAGGCGATCGAAGTCATTTCGCGGAACTCCTACGGCAACGCATCGTCGATCTTCACGTCGAGCGGCGCCTCCGCCCGCAAGTTCCGCAACCAGATCCCCACTGGCAATGTGGGTGTCAACATCGGAGTGGCTGCCCCGATGGCCTATTTCCCCTTCAGCGGCTGGAAGGGCAGCTTCTTCGGTGTTCTCCACGCCCAAGGCCGCGACGCGGTCGAATTCTACACCGGCGAAAAGGTCGTGATCGAGCGCTGGCCCAAAGAATGGACCCGCAAGTTCTAAGTAACATAGCCTTCAGGCTGTGTAAGTAACATAGCCTTCAGGCTGTGTCAGTAACATAGCCTTCAGGCTGTGCTTTCAAGGAGATTCCGTATGTCCCCGCTGAAAGTCGGCAACGCCCCCTGCTCCTGGGGCACGCTCGAATTCGAAGGAGTCGAAGGAGAGCAAATCGGCTACGCCCAAATGCTCGACGAGCTCGCCGAAGCCGGCTACACAGGGACCGAGCTAGGAGACTGGGGCTACATGCCCACCGATCCGGAAGTCCTGGCCGGAGAACTCCAGCGAAGGGGCCTCGTGATGCTCGGAGCCTTCGTCCCGGTCGCGCTCGAGAACCGCGCCGCCCACGCAGAGGGAGTCGCCGCCGCGGTCAAAACGGCGCGCCTCCTCGCGGCGGTTGCGACCGCGCCACGACCCTACCTGGTGCTGGCCGCCGACAACGGCGCCAACCCCGAGCGCACAAAGAACGCCGGCCGCATCACCCCGCAAATGGGCCTGAGCGACGAAGCCTGGAGCATCTTCGCGGAAGGAGCGAACCGCATCGCGCGTGCCGTCCGCGACGAAGCCGGCTTGCGCACCGTCTTCCACCACCACTGCGCCGGCTGGGTCGAAACTCCGGATGAAATCGCGCGTTTCCTCTCGCTCACCGATCCCGAGTTGATCGGTCTCGTCTTCGACACCGGCCACTACGTCTACGGCGCCGGTCCCGGCGCGGACCCCGTTGCCGCGCTCAACCGCTTCAAAGACCGCGTCTGGTACATCCACTTCAAAGACTGCCACCCCGAAGTCGCCGCCCAAGCCCGCGCCAACGGCTGGGACTATTTCGAAGCCCTCCGCCACGGCGTCTTCTGCGAGCTCGGCCGCGGTTCAGTCGACTTCCCCGCCGTCCTGCGCTGGCTGAAGTCCGCCGGCTACGACGGCTACGTCCTTGTCGAACAGGACGTCCTGCCTGGCATGGGCGCCCCCGCGGAGAGCGCCCGCCGCAATCGAGAATACCTCCGCTCCATCGAAAGCAACTACGCCTGATCGCGGGGAAAGACCATGCACAGAAAACTCAACCTCGGCATCATCGGAGCCGGACGCATCGGCAAGGTCCACGCCGAAACACTGGCTTTCCGTCTCCCTGAAGCGGATCCCGCCGTCATCACCGATCTCAATCAGGACTCCGCCCGCGCCGTCGCCGCGTATTGCGGAATCCCCCGCGTCGCCGCAAGCGCGCACGAAATCCTCGCCGACTCATCCGTCGAAGCCGTTCTCATCTGCTCATCGACTGACACTCACGCGCCTCTCATCATCGAAGCCGCCCAAGCCGGAAAACACATCTTCTGCGAAAAGCCCGTCGATCACAGCCTCGCCCGCATCGACGAAGCGCTCGCAGCGGTCGCCCGCGCCGGCGTGAAACTCCAGGTCGGTTTCAACCGCCGCTTCGACGCCAACTTCGCCCGCGTCCGCGCCGCCGTCGCAAACGGCGAAATCGGCCAGCCCCACCTCCTCCACATCATCAGCCGCGACCCCGCGCCCCCGCCCCCCTCCTACGTCCGCTCCTCCGGCGGCATGTTCCTCGACATGACCATCCACGACTTCGACATGGCCCGCTTCCTCATCGGCGAAGAAGTCGAAGAGCTCTACACCGCCGCCGGCGTCATGGTGGACCCCGCCATCGGCGAAGCCGGCGACGTCGATACCGCCGTCATCACCCTGCGCTTCAAGAACGGCGTCATCGGAACCATCGACAACAGCCGCAAAGCCGTCTACGGCTACGACCA
Organism: uncultured Solibacteraceae bacterium; assembly: GCA_964472745.1. GTDB lineage: Bacteria > Acidobacteriota > Terriglobia > Bryobacterales > Bryobacteraceae > CAYYNC01. Next base: position 6,992 of record CAYYNC010000033.1, on the reverse strand, counting down.
GCGCGCCGAGATCCTCGGCAGCGCCGGCGCCATCTCCACCGCCAACCGCTATCCCAACGAAGCCACGATCAGCACCGCCGAATCGGTCCGCCGCGACCTCCCCCTGAACTTCTTCATGGACCGCTACACCGAGAGCTTCGCCGCCGAGCTCCGCGCCTTCGTCCGCGCCGTCCTCGACGATACCCCAACCCCCGTTACCGGCCCCGACGGCCGCATCCCCGTCGTCATGGCCCTGGCCGCCCGCAAATCCCACGACGAGCGCCGCCCCGTCCGCCTCGCCGAAATCGCCGCCCCGGCCCAGGGATAGCCGTTCTGGACAAATCAGCGAATGGGCAAAATGCCCCCAAGCACAAGGCCGAGGGGGCGGTGCCGCCAAGCGCCCTTGGTCCGCGCGCTCCCAAACCCATGGCCGGCCACCCCATCGCCCGTGCAGACCGGGCCCTGGGCGCGAGCCACTCCGACCCGGCCAACACAAGTATCTGGCTCTTGCACAGCGATCGGGTTCGTGCGATAACTGCCAACATCCCGGTGCGAAGAACCCGGTCCGGGGAGTCATGGTTTGCGCGGCCCCAGGCGTGGCTCCATCGATCAGACCCGCCTGGAAGAGAATCACTTCCACCTCCCCAAAGACGATTTCGCGCGCCCGCCGGTTAAGCCGCTCACAACATTTTGAAATTTTAATAATCGGGTCTAAATCGCTGATTCCGCGAGATCGGCGTCCGGCCCCCGACCTCCTGCGGAGCAACTTCGTACGACGCTCTCTATACGCTTTCCGGCGGAGGCTTGGACTATGCGCAACTCGGCCGACAGATAAACCGGAACACGCCGCCAAGACGCGCGTTATCCGCCCGCGTGGCTGCCCCCGACCAGGACTCTCAAACCCCAAGTCAACAATCACGGAGTACGAACCATGTGCGCTGAATTCATCCAAAACCCTATTCGAGATGCCACACCTGGCCCTGGAGCGCCCGATCCGTATCGGAACCCCCAGCCCCACCCCGCCGGAGGGAGAAAAAACGTGCCCGGCAAACAAACCCATAACTCCTTTGATCTCAACAAATCGGCTGCCCAATCCAGACTCAGCGCCAGCCGAAACGCTCCGCGTCGGCGACCCGCGCCCCGCGCCGCCGCGACCACAAAAAACGTCCCCGGCAAAGGAACCCATAACTCCTTCCCCTGCAACAAAACCACGCCCGAGCGGCGCCTGGCTTCCACAAGCCGCCGGCCGAAAAGAATCCCGGAAGTCCAGTTGAACCCGAACCCCCGACATGAAAAAATAGTCTTTGTTCCCCACGACAAACCAGGAGTCCCCTTGAGCAATCCGGCCATCCTCGCCCTGGAGGACGGAACCGTCTACCAGGGCCGCGCGTATGGCGCACAGACCGTGCGCACCGGGGAGGTCGTTTTCAACACCTCCATCACCGGCTACCAGGAAGTCTTCACCGATCCCTCCTACACCGGCCAGATCGTCGTCCTCACCAACCCCCAAATCGGCAACTACGGCACAAACCAGGCCGACAATGAGGCCCGCCGGCCCTACATTGAAGGGCTCGCCGTCCGCGAGTGGGCCGAACAGCCTTCCAACTGGCGCTCTGACCTCTCCGCCGACCAGTTCCTCGCCCGCCACAACGTCCCCGTGATCTCCGAGCTCGATTGCCGCGCCATCGTGCGCAAGCTCCGCTCCGGCGGCGTCATGCGCGGCGCTCTCTCCACCGCCGGCCACTCGGGGGAAGAACTCATCGAGATGGCCCGCAACAGCCCGTCGATGGCCGGGCTCGACCTCGCCACGCGCATCACCACGCCGGCGCGCTACGAGTGGCTGGAACCCGTCACGCCCTGCTCGCCCTCTGAGCACGTGCCCCCGCGGCCGCCCGCGCGCTTCCACGTCGTCGCCTACGACTTCGGCATCAAACACAACATCCTCCGCCGTCTCGTCCAGGCGGGCTGCCGCCTCACCGTCGTGCCCGCCCGCGCCGGCGCCGAAGACGTGCTCGCCCTCAACCCCGACGGCATCTTCCTCTCCAACGGTCCCGGCGACCCCGAGCCGCTCCTCGATGGTCCGGTGAAAGAAATCCGCAAGCTCATCGGCAAGAAACCCATCTTCGGCATCTGCCTCGGCCACCAGCTCCTCGGACTCGCGCTCGGCGGCAAAACCTTCAAGCTCAAGTTCGGCCACCGCGGCATCAACCACCCCGTGCTCAACCGCCGCACCAACAAGGTCGAAATCACGGTCCAGAACCACGGCTTCTGCGTCGACCCCGATTCGCTCAACCAGAACGAAGTCGAGCTTACCCACGTCAACCTCAACGACCAGACGCTGGAAGGCCTCCGCCACCGCTCGCACCCGGTCTTCTGCGTCCAGTACCACCCCGAGGCCGCTCCCGGACCTCACGATTCCCAATACCTCTTCAACGACTTCACCGATCTCATGACGGAGTTCGCCGGTGCCCCGCAGAAATGACATTCATCGCATCCTGATCATTGGCTCCGGCCCCATTGTCATCGGGCAGGCCTGCGAGTTCGATTACTCCGGAACCCAGGCCTGCAAAGCCCTGCGCGCCGACGGATACGAGGTCATCCTCATAAACTCGAATCCGGCGACGATCATGACCGATCCCGAGCTCGCCGACCGCACCTACGTCGAGCCGCTCACCATCGATTACGCCGCCGAGATCATCCGCCGCGAGCGCCCCGACGCGCTGCTGTCCACCGTCGGCGGCCAGACCGGGCTCAATCTCTCCGTCGCCCTCGCCGAAGCCGGCGTCCTCGACCAGTACGGCGTCGAGCTCATCGGCGCGAAGATCGACTCCATCAAGAAGGCCGAAGACCGTCTCCTCTTCAAGGACGCGATGCGCAAGATCGGCCTCGAGACGCCGCAGTCCCGCCTCGTCAATTCCGTGGACGAAGGCCTCGAGTTCGCCGCGAAGATCGGCTACCCGCTCATCCTCCGCCCATCGTTCACTCTCGGCGGCAGCGGCGGCGGCATCGCCTACAATCGCGAGGACCTCGTCACCATCCTCGAGCACGGCCTCGACCTTTCCCCCGTCCACGAAGTCCTCATCGAAGAGAGCGTTCTCGGCTGGAAAGAGTTCGAGCTCGAAGTGATGCGCGACCTCGCCGACAACGCCATCATCGTCTGCTCGATCGAGAACTTCGACCCCATGGGCGTGCACACCGGCGACTCCATCACCGTCGCCCCCGCCCAGACGCTCACCGATCGCGAATACCAGATGATGCGCGACGGCGCGCTCGCCTGCCTGCGCGAGATCGGCGTCGATACCGGCGGCTCGAACGTGCAGTTCGCCATCAACCCCGAAAACGGCCGCATGGTGATCGTCGAGATGAACCCGCGCGTCTCGCGCTCCTCCGCGCTCGCCTCCAAGGCCACCGGCTTTCCCATCGCCAAGATCGCCGCCAGGCTCGCCGTCGGCTACCGCCTCGACGAAATCAAGAACGACATCACGCGCAAAACGCCCGCCTGCTTCGAGCCCACCATCGATTACGTCGTCGTCAAAATCCCGCGCTGGCAGTTCGAGAAGTTCTCCGGCGCGGAGCCGGTGCTGACCACGCAGATGAAGTCAGTCGGCGAGGTGATGGCCATCGGCCGCACCTTCCGCCAGGCGCTCAACAAGGGCATCCGCGGCCTAGAGAGCGGCAAGAGCTCCGCCGTCACAGCCTACGACGCAGACCTCATCCCCCAGCGCCTCATCACGCCCAACCCCGAGCGCCTCGGCTACATCCGCTTCGCTTTCGAGAAGGGCTACACCGTCGACGAAGTCTTCGAGATGACGAAGATCGACCCGTGGTTCCTCAAGCAGGTGCGTGATGGCATCCTCTTCGAGCAGGAACTCGAGAAGCTGACGCTCGACATGGTGGACGCCGTAACGATGCGCCGCGCCAAGCGCGACGGCCTCTCCGACAACCGCCTCGCGCGCATCTGGAAAACCGATCCGCTCGCCGTCCGCGCCAAACGAAAGGAACTCGGCGTCACCGCCGTCTTCAATCGCGTCGATACCTGCGCCGCCGAGTTCGAGAGCTTTACGCCGTATCTCTACTCCAGTTACGAGTTCGAGTGCGAGGCCGATCCCTCCGATCGCAAAAAGGTGATGATCCTCGGCAGCGGCCCCAATCGCATCGGCCAGGGCATCGAATTCGACTATTGTTGCTGCCACGCCAGCTACGCGCTCCAGGAGTTCGGCGTCGAGTCGATCATGGTCAACTGCAACCCCGAGACCGTCTCGACCGACTACGACACCTCCGACCGCCTCTACTTCGAGCCGCTCACGCTCGAAGAGGTGCTCAACATCTACGACACCGAAAAACCCGACGGCGTCATCGTGCAGTTCGGCGGCCAGACGCCGCTGAACCTCGCGCTGCCGCTGAAGCGAGCCGGCGTTGCCATCATCGGCACCGACCCCGAGAACATTGATCTCGCCGAGGACCGCAAGCTCTTCGGCCGGCTGCTCGAAGAGCTCGGCATTCCCTCACCGAAATGGGGCACGGCGACAACGGTGGATGAAGCCATCGCCATCGCCGCCGGTATCGGCTACCCCGTGCTCGTGCGCCCGAGCTACGTGCTCGGCGGACGCGCCATGGTGATCGCTTACGACGAGGCCACCGTCCGCCGCTACATGCAGGAGGCCGTGCTGTTCTCGCCCGGCCGCCCCGTGCTCATCGACCGCTTCCTCGAAGACGCCGTCGAGGTCGACGTCGACGCGCTGTCGGACAGCGAAGACGTTCTGATCGGCGGCATCATGGAGCACATCGAAGAGGCCGGCGTGCACTCCGGCGACTCCTCCTGCGTGCTGCCCCCGCAGTCGATCGCCGAAAGCGAGCTCGCCGTCATCCGCGACTACACCGCGAAGCTCGCCCGCGCGCTGAACGTCGTCGGCCTGATGAACGTGCAGTACGCCATCAAGGACGGCCGGGTCTTCGTGCTCGAAGTGAACCCGCGCGCCTCGCGCACCGCGCCTTACGTCAGCAAGGCCACCGGCATCCCGCTGCCGAAGGTGGCCGTCGCGCTGATGCTCGGTCGCAAGCTTCGTGAAGTCACGCACCTCACCGGCGGGCTCTACGAAGGCGTGCTGCCCGTCAAGCAGGTGTGCGTCAAGTCGCCCGTGTTTCCGTTCAACAAGTTCCCCGGCGTCGATCCCGACCTCGGCCCCGAGATGCGCTCCACGGGCGAAGTGATGGGAGTCGGCGAGCACTTCGGCGAAGCCTTCGGCAAAGCCCAACTCTCCGCCGGCGTGCCGCTGCCGAAAGAAGGAACGATCTTTTTCAGCGTGAACGACCGGCACAAACCGGAAGCCGTCGAGCTCGCGAAGCGCCTCGCCGGCTTCGGCTTCGACCTCGCCGCGACGCGCGGCACCGCCGCCGCCTTCAAAGCCGCGGGCCTCAAGGTGAAGACCGTTTTCAAGGTGAACGAAGGCCGCCCCAACGCCGTCGACCTGCTGAAGGGCGGCGCGTTGAAGCTCGTCATCTACACGACAACGGGCGCGCACTCTTTCGAAGACGAGCGCGCCATCCGCCGCAACGCCGTCCAGTGGCGCGTCCCCTGCATCACCACCATCAGCGGCGCCCGCGCCGCGGTGGAAGCCATCGCCTCCCGCCTCCGCGACCCCATCCGCGTCTGGAGCCTCCAGGAAATCCACGCCGGCGAATCCGCCGCCACCGTTTAGTCGCCACAAAACAACCCCGCCGTCGCCGCGCCGCACACCCACGGTGTGGGCAACGGCAGGCTGGCACGAATTGCTCATAACCCGCGCTTCGGCCGGTGAGAAGCCGACGTCCGCTTCGCTGTGCTCGGTCGGGCGAACCTGATTCTTCGGCTGCGCAGGCGGCCTCGCAGCGCCGGGGTGAGGAATGTTGGTTTGAGGAGCGCTGCCAGCGGTGGCCTACTTCTCCTCCCGCGCCCGGATAGCCTTGGCCTCCTGGTACTCGCGCTCTTGTCTGGCTGCCTCTTCCTTGCCGAAGTAGCTTCCTCCCCGGAATCGCTTCTGGTAGAGTTCCTCAAACTGCATCGGGCTAACCTCGCGGAAGCCCGGGGGGATCTGGAACGCGGCAGGGTCGGGGCGCCCCAAGTCCAGCGAGACGACCTCTTTTTTGGTCACCGCGACGCCGTTCTCGATCAACAGGTCGAGCAGCGGAAAACACTGGAGCTCCGGCGCCACGCGAAGCTTAGTCTTCATCCTCCCGAGCGGAGATTCTATGTCGATGACCTTCATCCCCAGCATCTCTCCATCTCCCGCGCGCGTCCAGGTCCCGTCCGAGAGCCGGCCACAGGTTCCTGGTTCCTCCAGCAGACTGCGGAACTTCGAATCGCGGATCAGCGGGAAAATGAGTACGGCCCCCGTGAAGGAGTTGACGTCGATCCAGGTTCGCTCCCGCGCATCCAGGATCCAGTGGAATTTGCCCCGTTCTCCAAAGGCCTCAGTCTCCCCTAGTTCCGCGTAGGAGCCGTCCGCCCTCCGGTAAAAGGAACTAACGAACACCGTCTCAGCGCCCTCTTCGTCCAGATAGGTGGTCTTGATTTGCGCTGAGAAAGGACGATAAGGACCAGGTGGCTGCGCCGCCAGGTCACTCCGGCTTGCGAGCACTACCAGCCCGGCTGCCAGTGCGTAAGCTCGGAACCCTTGCATGGCTTTTAACTCCTTGAAGCTTGATCTCGAGCCCACCTTTCATTGACAACGATTCATGCAGAACGCGGAGAAAGACTTATCCCGGCAATCTGCTTCAGTCTGGAAACACGACGATGCTACGGGAGGATTTGCCTGAGCGCCGCATTTCTTGCATACTTCAGTCCGACAAAATTTATTGATGGGATTCAAATCGAATGCAGTGCAACAATAAGTTGATCTCTTCCATTCAAGCCCATCTCGGCCGCCGAGAGGCATCTCTCGATTAAATTGGTTACAGGTTGCGCTCTGGCGTCCCGGCAAGGAGCTGGCGCTGGAGTTTCGACGGCTCCGTCAGCGCCCAGCCAGAAATATATG
>CAYYNC010000032.1:0-66854 GCA_964472745.1 uncultured Solibacteraceae bacterium | reverse complement strand
CTAGGTTTTGAGTGACCTCGATCAGCCGAGCGCCTGCGCCTCAACGACGGCCAGAGCGCTCATGCAGACAATGTCGTTGACCTCCGCCCCGCGTTGCAGCACATGCACCGGTTTGGAGAAGCCCATCAAAATGGGGCCGATCGCTTCGCATCCGCCGATTCTCAACAGCAGCTTGTAGGCGATATTCCCCGCCTCCAGGCTGGGCGTGATCAGCACGTTCGCGTCGCCCTTGATGGCGCTGAAGGGATACTCCGCGATCAGCTCCGGCGTCACCGCACAGTCGGCCATCATCTCGCCGTCGACGACGAGGCTGGGCTCCCGCTTCCTGACCATCTCGGTCGCCAGCCTCACCTTTTCAGTCAGCGGATGGCGCGTCGAGCCGAAGTTCGAGAAAGAGAGCATGGCAACGCGCGGCTCAACGCCGAATGACCGCACCGCGCTCGCGGCCATCACCGCCATCTCGGCCAGGTCGTCCGCCGTGGGTTCGATGTTCACCGTCGTGTCGGCGAGGAAGTAGATCTGGCCCTTGCCCGAGATCATCATGTACATGCCCGACAACTTGTTGATCCCCTGCTTCTTGGGAATGATCTCAAGCGCCGGGCGGATCGTGTCCGGGTAGTGCTGCGTGAGGCCTGCGATGAGGCAATCGGCGTCGCCGAAGTGCACCATCATCGCGCCGAAGCGCGTCCGGCTCGTCATCGCCCGCGGCGCCTCCGACCAGGTGACCCCCTTTCTCTGGCGCAGCCGCATGTATTCGGCGACATACTCGTCCCACTTGGGGCTCTTGACGGGATCGACGATGTCCACCATCCCGTTGAAGTGGAGATGCAGCTCGTTCTCGCGCCGGCGAATCGTCTCCACGCCGCCCAACAACACGGGCCGCGCGATCCGCTCGTCAACAAGAATCTGCGCGGCGCGCAGGATTTTGTCCTGGTCGCCCTCAGGGAAGACGACGCGCTTCGGCGCGCGCTGCGCCTTGTGGATGATCATGCGGATGATCTCCTGGCTCTTGCCCAGGCGCCGTTCGAGCTGCTCGCGATACTCGTCGATGTCGAGCTGGATCTGCGCGACGCCGGACTCCATCGCCGCCTTGGCCACCGCCGGCGCCACCCACGTCAGCACGCGCGAGTCGAACGGCTTCGGGATGATGTAATCCGGCCCGAACTCCATCGTCTCGACGCCGTACGCCCGCCGCACCGAGTCGGGCACGTCCTGCCGCGCCAGCTCCGCCAGCGCGAGCGATGCCGCCATCTTCATCTCGTCGTTGATCGCCGTCGCGCGCACGTCCAGCGCGCCGCGGAAGATGAACGGGAATCCCAGGACGTTGTTCACCTGGTTGGGAAAGTCCGAGCGGCCTGTCGCCATGATGATGTCGCTGCGCGTGGCCACCGCGACGTCGTAGGGAATCTCCGGGTCCGGATTCGCCAAGGCGAAGACGATGGCGCGTTCCGCCATCGTCAGCAACATCTCCGGCGTAACGCAGTCCGGGCCGCTGAGCCCGAGAAACACATCCGCGCCTTTCATCGCATCGGCCAGCGTCCGCGCCTCCGTCCGGCGCGCGAATTTTTCCTTGTACTTGTTCATCCCGGCCGTGCGGCCTTCGTAGATCACGCCCTTCGTGTCGCACATCAGGATGTTCTCGAGCTTCGCGCCCAGGCGGATGTAGTGATCCGCGCAGGCGATGGCGCTCGCGCCCGCGCCCGAAAACACGATCTTCACTTCGCCGATCTTCTTGCCGACGATCTCCAGCGCGTTGACCAGCGCCGCGCCCGAGATGATGGCCGTGCCGTGCTGATCGTCGTGGAACACCGGGATCTTGAGGGTCCTCTTCAGTTCCTCCTCCACCTCGAAACACTCCGGCGCCTTGATGTCTTCAAGGTTGATGCCGCCGAAGGTGGGCTCCAGCAACTGGCAGGCGTGGATCACCTCCTTGGGATCTTCTGTCGCCAGCTCGATGTCGAACACGTCGATGTCGGCAAACCGCTTGAACAGCACTCCCTTGCCTTCCATCACCGGCTTGCCGGCGGCCGGGCCGATGTTGCCGAGACCGAGCACCGCGGTCCCGTTGCTAATCACCGCGACGAGGTTCCCCTTGGAGGTGTACTGATAGACCTTTGACGGGTCCTCGTGAATTTCCAGGCATGGCGCCGCAACGCCGGGCGTATAAGCCAGGCTCAAGTCGCGCTGAGTCCGGCAGGGCTTGGTGGGAACCACCGACACCTTGCCGGCCGGCCGCATCGAATGATACTCCAGAGCTTCTTCTTTTCGAATCAACATTAATAAGACCCTTTCGCCTCCTTTGTACACCCTTTCCGCCCTCGGCGCTGTGAGAGAGGATATTCTGTGGACGGGGGCTTCGAGGTCCCCGGGGAGAATATGGCCACACCGCCGGCGCCGCCACACGATGATCTGAGCCACCGGCCCTTCTCTTTCTACCCTCCCATCGTCGGCATCGACCACAACGAATGGCGCCTGGAGAAGGCCGCCTGGTCCGAGATGATCGTGCGCAACACCAAGACCGGCCTGGAGCTCGGCATTCCAAGGCAGTACTTCGGAGAAGTCTCAAAGGTGGAAGAGCCGGTGATGATCGTCGGCCTGCGCCGCGAGCTCGAGTACCGCATGGGGACTGTGTGGCCGTACGAGCGCAAGGTGCTCTCCATGGGCGCGGGCATCTCTTCGCCCGCCCGCCCGCCCGCCGAAGCAGACAAGACCCAGCCGCACGGCCTCGAGGCCATCCTTGGCACGGGGACGAACGGCACCGAATCCCGCATCGGCAAGCTGATCCTATGGAGCTTCCTCACTGTCGTCGGAGCCGGCGCGCTCTTCTGGGGCCTCGTGCGCTTCGCCCCCGAAGCCAGGCCAGGCTTCGTCGCCAAGGACCAGGACTATCTCATGCTCACGCGCGACGACGACTACTTCGCGGTCGTCCGTAAACTTGGCCGGCCTTCCGAGGACCGCTGGAAATCGGCCACGGGCGAGATCCAATACCGCGGTCTGGTCTACCAGGACCGCGCCTATATGGTGATCCTCATGGGCGCCGAGCGCGAAGGCGCCCGCTACATCGGCACCATGTACATCGGCCGCGACGGGAAGGAGTGGAAACCCCTCCATTCCGTCGAATTCGCTCGCGGCGCCTCCACCGCCTCGATGCTGCGCAACATGCAGCGCTTCTGACGGCGGCGGGGCGGCGCACTCGCTACAATTGTTCGCTATGAAGAAACGGTTCGGGCTCATTGTGTGGCTGCTCGTGGCCGCGCTCGGAGCCTTCTGCCTCGCGGGGATCGCGATCCAGCGCGGAGAGTCGATCAACAGCGCCTGGCTGGTCACCGCCGCTGTCTGCACCTACCTGGCGGGATACCGCTTTTATGCCGCTTTCATTGCCGCGAAAGTGATGGCCCTGGACAACGACAGGGCGACGCCGGCCGAGCGCCTCCGCAACGGCCACGACTACGAGCCGACAAACAAATGGATCGTCTTCGGACACCACTTCGCGGCCATCGCCGGACCCGGCCCGCTCGTCGGCCCGACTCTCGCCGCGCAGTTCGGCTATTTGCCGGGAACGCTCTGGATCGTCATCGGCGTCGTCCTCGGCGGCGCGGTGCAGGACTTCGTGATCCTGTTCGCCTCCGTGCGCCGCAACGGCAAATCGCTCGGCGAGATGGCGCGCGAGGAGATCGGCAAAGTGGGCGGCATCACGGCGCTCATCACCGTCCTGCTGATTATGATCATCCTGCTGGCGGTGATCGCGCTGGTCGTGGTCAACGCCCTGAAGGGCAGCCCGTGGGGCACGTTCACGATCGCCGCGACCATGCCGATCGCGGTTCTCATGGGCATCTACCTGCGCTACTGGCGGCCCGGCAAGGTCCTCGAGATCTCGATCATCGGCTTCCTGCTTGTGGTGGCCAGCATCTTCGCCGGCGAGTGGGTGGCCCATCATCCGACCTTCGGACCCTGGTTCACGCTGGGCGGCGTGGCGCTGGCCATTTCCGTCATCGTCTATGGCTTCTTCGCGAGCGCGCTCCCTGTGTGGCTGTTGCTCGCGCCGCGCGACTACCTCAGCACCTTCGTGAAACTGGGCGTCGTGCTCCTGCTCGGCGCGGGCGTTCTCTTCGTGCGGCCGGAATTGAAGATGCCCGCGCTCACCCGCTTCATCGACGGCACAGGTCCGATCTTCGCCGGGACGATCTTCCCGTTCTGCTTCATCACCATCGCCTGCGGCGCCATCTCCGGCTTTCACGCCCTCATCTCGTCGGGCACTACGCCGAAATTGGTCGCGCGCGAGGGCCATGTTCTTCCGATCGGCTACGGCTCCATGCTGCTCGAGAGCTTCGTCGCGATGATGGCGATGGTCGCCGCGTGTTCGCTCGAGCCTGGCGTCTTCTTCGCGGTGAACTCCCCGGCCGGCGTCGTCGGCGCGACGCCGCAGCTCGCCGCCGGGACCATCAGCTCGTGGGGCTTCCCGGTGACGCCGCAGCAGATGAGCGACTGGGCGCGCCACGTCGGCGAGGAGACGCTCTTCTACCGCACCGGCGGCGCGCCTTCGCTCGCGCTCGGCATGGCGCACATCTTCTCGCGCATCGCGGGCAACGAGGCCGTGCTGCGCTTCTGGTATCACTTCGCCATCATGTTCGAAGCGCTCTTCATCCTCACCGTCATCGACGCCGGCACGCGCGTCGGGCGCTTCATGCTCCAGGACTTCCTCGGCCATATCTGGAAGCCGCTGGGCCGCACAAGCTGGATGCCGTCGGTGCTGATCACCAGCGCACTGATCGTGCTCGCCTGGGGCTACTTCCTCATTCAAGGCGTGCTCGACCCGCTCGGCGGCATCAACTCGCTCTGGCCTCTGTTCGGCATCGCCAACCAGCTTCTGGCCGCCGTCGCCCTGTGCGTGGCGACGACGATTCTCGTCAAGGCCTGGCGCCTGCGCTACGCCTGGATCACGATCCTGCCGCTCACCTGGCTCGTCACCGTCACTTACACCGCGGCCTGGCAGAAGATCTTCAGCGGCCAGCCGCGCCTCGGCTTCCTCGCCCAGGCGAACGCGCTCGAGGCCGCACTCGCATCCGGTTCAATCCCCGCAGCGAAGATCTCCGAAACCCAGCACATCATCTTCAACAACCGTCTCGACGCCGTGGTCTGCGGGATCTTCATCGTGCTGGTAACGACGATCCTCGTGGATTCGATCCGCGCGTGGCTGGGCATCCTGCGCGGCACGCGCGAGGCGCGCAGCACTGAAGCGCCGTTCGTGCTCACTCAACTGAGAGCGGAGGAAGTATGAGCGGCAAGGTGAAACGCTTCTGCGGAATCCTGCTCGGCATCCTGCGCGAGATCGGCGACGAGAGCGCGTACCGCCGCCATCTCCAGATCCACGGCCGCGCTCATTCCGGCGAGGAGTGGCGCCGTTTCTGCGAGCATCGTCTCCGCCTGAAGTACCAGCGCGCGCGCTGCTGCTGACCCCGCGCGTCTACCAGCCGCGCGCGGCCATCCACAGCAGGTAGCCCAACAGCGGCACGAGCATCGCCCCGTTCAGCAGCGTGAACATCCTGTGCGCGCGATCGGATTCGGCGGCATCCATCCACGCCCGCCCGCGCCGCCACAGCGCCGCCGGCAGAAGAGTCATCGCCGCGAACATGCACGCCGGGAGCGCGTAAACGGAGTTCCATGTCCACAGGAAGCCGCGCGCGATCTGAACGCCCGCCAGCGCCAGCCCGCACGCGATCCCCAGAATGCAATAGGCCGGCAGGACCGCGCGCCGTACGCGCCCCGCGGCGGCTTCGCCCAATTCACGGTGCAGCTCCGGCGTCGCCACCATGTGTGCGAAGACGGCCCCCAGCAAAACTGACAGCGCCAGCAGCTCGATTACTTTCAGGGTCAGCGCCATGCCTCCCTGATATCGTAGGTGAATCGAGGACCCGCCGCATGTTGAAGCTCGCGCTGCCATTCCTGATGTTCATCCCGCTCGCCCTGCCCGCCGCCGGACCGCCCTGGACGCTGCCTCCGCTGCGCAGCCAGGCCGAGTTGCAGCAGGAGTGGCTGAACGCGCGGCTGGAAACGCACCTGCCTCAACTGATGCGCAAGCACGGCGTCGCCATGTGGCTGATCATCTGCCGCGAGTACAACGAGGATCCCGTCTTCTTCTCACTCGTCTCGCCCGCGACGATGGCGGCGCGGCGGCGCACGATCCTCCTCTTCCACGATCGGGGACCGGCCGAGGGCGTCGAGCGGCTTGCGCTCGGCGGCGGTTCCAATGGCGGCCTCTACACGGTCTACCGCGATCCCGAAAACCCCGGGCGCGAGATCATGGGCGACGCGCAGTGGGCCACTCTGCGCAAACTGATTGAACAGCGCCGTCCGGCGACGATCGCGCTCGACATCTCGCACACCCACGCCTTCGCCGACGGCCTCTCCGCGGGCGAATATCAGCAACTCGAAACGGCGCTCGGTCCCGAGTGGATGAGGCGCGCCGTGCGCGCGGAGAACCTCGCCGTCGAGTTCGTCTCGCTGCGCGCGCCGGGCATGCTGCCCATCTTCCGCGGCATGACCGAAGTCGTCCACTGGCTGCTCGCGCGCGCCTTCTCGCGCGAGGTGATCTCGCCCGGCAAGACAACGAACCAGGACATCGTCTGGTGGCTGCGCCAGCAGGCGCAGGACCTCGGCTACTCCACCTGGTTTCACACTACGGTGCGCGTGCAGAAGCCCGCGGCCGCTGGCGTCAGCTTGCTCGCAGAAGATACCCCGGCGGTGATCGAGCGCGGCGACGTGCTGCACGCGGACTTCGGCCTCACCGCCATGCGCATGAACACCGACACGCAGCACATGGGCTACGTACTGCGCGAGGGCGAGACCGGGCCGCCGCCTGGCATCGTGAAAGCGCTCGCGAACGCGCAGCGGATGCAGGATCTTCACCTGGAGCGCATGAAGCCGGGCCTCACCGGCAACCAGGTGCTCGCGGCGACTCTCGATGCGGCGAAGCGCGAAGGCATTCGCGGCGCCGTCTACAGCCACCCCGTCGGCGACCACGGCCACGGCGCGGGACCGCTCATCGGCCTGTGGGATCGGCAGGAAGGCGTGCCCGGCAAGGGCGACCTGGTGCTGCTGCCCGGCACATGGTTCTCCATCGAGCTGAACGCCAGAACGCCCGTTCCCGAGTGGGGCGGCAAGGAGCTATGGGTGGGGATGGAAGAGGACGCCGTTCTCACGCCCGAAGGCGCGCACTGGGTGCTGCGCCGCCAGGAGAAGTTCCACCTGGTCCGTTGAGCGCTCTCAGGCCAGCGCCTTCACGGCCGCCTCGAAAACGCTGTCCGGATCGCCCGAGCCATCGACGCGACGATAGCCAGGGCCCGCGTAGTATGCGATCAGGGGCGCCGTGCTCATCTCATACGCGATGAGCCGGTTGCGCACCGTATCTTCGCAGTCGTCCGCGCGCTGCTGGAGTTCACCGCCGCAATCGTCGCAGTGATCGGGCACGCGCGGAGGCTGGCTCTGCAAGTTGTAGATGTGCCCGCAGCGCGGGCAGTAGCGGCGCATGCAAGTGCGCGAAATCAACTTCTCGCCTGGCAGGTCGATGTGCAGCACAAGCGGCTGGGGCAGGCCGTTCTTTTCAAGCAGCTCGCCGAGGAACTGCGCCTGAGCGATGCTGCGCGGGTAACCGTCCAACAGGAAGCCGGCCGCGCAATCCGGCTGGCCGATGCGCGAAGCGACGATCTGGTTCACGAGGTCGTCGCTCAACAGCCCACCCGTGATGGTGACGCCCTGGGCGATCTTGCCCAGCGGCGTGCCCGCCTTGATCTCGGCGCGAATCATCTCGCCGGTCGAGATGGCGGGAATGCCGAGCTTTCGCGACAGCCGCTCCGCCTGGGTTCCCTTCCCGCATCCCGGCGGACCCACCAGGATCAGGACGAGCGGCTTCGTCGAAACAGGCGCCCCTGGCGCGAGGGGCTCGGAGACGATCATGCGGCGACCTCTGTGAGAAGTCTATCGTACCGGGACTATTTCAGTCAAACACCTCTGATTAGCTGATTTATAACCCGGAGTCCATCCAGCGTGCATTCGGGCCGCGGCAACAGGCTCGCCACCAGCAGCCCATCGCGCTCAAAATCGTAGTAGTAACCGGGCTGTACGAGGATCCCGCGATCGAGCAGCGCCAGCACCCATTGATCTTCGGTACGGGTGCGCGGCACTTCGATGATGCCGCTCCAGCCGCCTTCCACGGGCAGCATGCGCGCGCCGGACTCCAGGCCGTTGCGCCAGCCTTGCAGGTTGGCCCGCACGCGCGCCAGGATGGCGCGCTGAATCGCGGGCGCCAGTTGGAGCCACTGCGCCGCGGCATGCTGCACGGGCGCGCTCACGGGCAGGTAGGCATCGGCGGTCCACTCGAGCCGTTCGCGCGCTTCCCGCACGAGAGCATCGGGGCCCGCCACGTGCAGCCAGCCGAGCTTCATCTGCGGCAATCCGGCGATCTTTGAAAGGCCGCTCAGCATGAACACGAGCGCGTCGCCGCCCGATTCGAGCGCCGAACCGCGTCCGGCCCCGGCCTCGATCGCGTAATCGTGGAAGACCTCGTCCACGATCAGGGCGATGCCACGCCGCGCGGCCCATGCTTCGAGCCGCGTGAAGTCCTCATGCGGGAGGTAGCTCCCAGTCGGGTTGTTCGGATTGACGGCGACGACAGCTCGCGCACGCGGCGTAGCGATGCGCTCGAGCGCATCGAAGTCGATCGCCCAACCGAACAGTTCGATCAGCGGGTACTGCACGGCCTGGACGGCATCGAGCGAAGCCAGGCAGTCGAACAGCGGATACGACGGGCGCGGCACGAGCACTTCATCGCCCGGCTCGCAGAGCAGCTTGAACGTCCAACTGTAGGCTTCGCTGGTGCTCGCCGCGAGGAAGATCGATTCCGGCTTCGCCCCGCGGCCGTGGTACGCGGCGATCGCTTCGCGCGCCGCGAGCAGTCCTTGCGCGGAGGGTTCATATGTCAAAGATCGGGCGTCGTTCAGCGCGGCGAGGATTTCGCCGGCGGGATACTCAATACCGGCGCGCGTCGGGTTCGACAGCGTCAGATCGATCAGCGGCGCGCCGCCGCGCCGGCGCTCCTCGATCGCGCGGCTCATCGCGCTGGGCGCGAGACTCGCCGGCGTGCGGCGCGAGAACATCACGCTTCGGCGACCACCGGATTGCGCAGCTCGCCCAGCCCCTGCACCTTCACCACCATCTCATCGCCCGGCACAAGCCAGCGCGGCGGCTTGCGCGCGAAGCCGACCCCCGCCGGAGTCCCCGTCGAGATGATGTCGCCCGGCTCCAAGGTGAACACGCTCGAGAGATACTCGATCAGCGGCCCGATGCCGAAGATGAGGTGCTTGGTGTTCGAGCTTTGAAGCAGCTCGCCGTTGATCTCGATGCTGATGTCGAGGTTGTGCGGATCGGCGATCTCGCCGGCCGTGGTCAGCCACGGGCCGGTCGGGCAGAACGTGTCGGGCGTCTTGCCCATCAGCCACTGCGTGGTCGCCATCTGGTAATCGCGCGCGCTGACATCGTTGAGGCACATGTAGCCGAACACGTGCTCGCGCCAGTGATCCGCCTGGATGTTGCGGCCGCCCCTGCCGATCACCACGGCGAATTCGGCCTCGTAGTCGGGCTTTGCGGAGCTCTTCGGCAGCACCACGGGCGCGCCGGGCCCGATGACGGAGCTCGAGAACTTGCTGAAAATGGTCGGCACATTCGGGATCTCCATCTTCGACTCTTCGGCGTGATCGCGGTAGTTCAGCCCGACGCAGATCACCTTGGGCGGGCGCGGAATCGGCGCCAGCAGCGTGGCGCCGTCCAGCGGAATCCCCGCGGCCGGCGGCAGCGAGCCGATGTAGGCCTGGATCCGCGCCGGGGCGGCCGCCCAAGCTTCAATCACGTTGAGGACGGAAGAGAAGCCCGCCGGCGTCAGGTTGACCACCTTCGCGCCGTGAACAATGCCGGGCGCGGCATAGCCGCCCGGCGTCAGGAATGTGACCAGTTTCATGATGAATGCGTTCCTCAGGTGTGAGTGTATCGAAGCCCGCGCCGCCCCACAAAGAATCGGGGGCGCCCGAGAGCGCCCCCGATTGGCTTCGTTCGTTCAACTCGCGGTTAGAAGTAGTACTTGAAGCCGAGCTGCACGTTGCGCGGGCCGATCTTCTGGCCCGTGATCTGGCCGAAGTTGGTCGCGCCGAAGCTGGTGGCCGGATCGCTGAAGATCGGCGTATTGGTGGCGTTCTGCGCCTCGAGGCGGAACTCGAAGCGCTGGCCTTCCTTGGTCCGGAAGCTCTTCAGCAGCGCGGCGTCGAGCGTCTTGATGGCCGGACCGCGATAGTTCAGGGTCCGCGGCGATGTGCCGGGGACGTCGATCGGCGGCTTGGAGAAGGCCGCCTCGTTGAAGTAGCGGTTCAGACGGTCGACAACCGCGCCCGAAGTGCTCGGATCGCCGATCAGGTCGGGGCGCTGCGTGCCGTTCCAGATGTTCCCGCCGGCCTGGGTGACGTGGAGAGGCATGCCGCTCTGGAGGATCGTCATGCCGCTCACCTCCCAGCCGCCGGCGATCCAGTCGGTGGCGCGGTTCCAGCTCGCGCCCCACTTGCGGCCCTTGCCGAACGGCAGCTCATAGGCGCCCGTGAGGACGACGCGATGAGCGACGTCGTGCGCCGACAACGCGCGCTCGCCGCGGAAGTTGAACACGTCCTGGATGCTGGTCGAGCCGCCCAGCCAGCTTACGTTGCCCGAGCTGTGGGAGACGTTGTCGATCATCTTCGACCAGGTGTAGTGGGTCAGCATGGTGAGCCCTTTCGAGTACCGCTTTTCCCACTTCAATTGGAGCGCGTGATAGTTCGAATCCGCCGCCGGCGGCTCGGATGTGCCCACGCTGGCGCCGTTGAAGTGCGGCATCGCGCGGAGCAGGCGGAAGCGCTGGACGGTCGGACGGTTCAGGTCCGTGGCCAGCGGATTGGTGATGATGCCGTAGAACGGGTTCGCCGTGGCGCCGTTCAGGAAGTCGCGGCCGAGAGGCCAGAACACCTTGTGGATCGGCGTCAGCGAAGTGAAGGGCATGAACAGGTGCGTGCCGCGGCTGCCCGTGTAGTTGATCTCGACCACGGAATTGAAGCCCACTTCGCGCTGGATGGAGAGGTTCCAGGAATGGTACTCAGGGTTGCGGTTGTTGCTCGGCAGGATGGTGCCCGCACCGAGGCCGATGAACGTCGCGTCGCCGAGCGAGTTGCCTGGAGGCAGCAGCATGCCGTCTGGGTACGGGTTGCTGAGCCGGGCATACAGCGTCGCGTGGGAGTCCAACGTGGGATTGCTGGTCGAGTTGACGTTGAAGCCGGCGCCGGTATGGCCGAAGACCGTGGCGCGGCTCAACTGATAGAAGAGCCCATAGCCGCCGCGGATGGCGGTCTTGGGCGTCGCCGCATAAGCAAAGCCCACGCGCGGCTGCCAGTTGTTGTAGTCGCCGTCGAACGGCGAACGGCGATCCTGGTTCACGAACTTGATTACCCCGCGCGTGTCGTAGCCCTGCACGCGGACGGGCGACTGGGCGTTCAGGTCCCAATAGCTCTGGCGGTCCTGGGTCTCCCAGCGCGGCACGTCGAAGTCGTAGCGCAGGCCGAGGTTCAACGTCAGCTTGCGCGTGATTTTCCAGTCGTCCTGAAGGTAGAAGCCCCAGTAGGCCGAACGTGTGAAGACCTTGGGGTCGATGTGGAACTGGTTGCCGGTCCACCAGCCGATGAGCATCGCGGCGAGGCCGTTGCCTTCGTTGCCGGGGCAGGAGAAGCGGTCGCGGCAGGTGACTCCGCGGCCAAAGCTGAACTGTCCCGAGGGATAGCCGGGCTGCGCGTAGTCGAGGAAGTTGCGGCGCGTCTCGGCGCCGGCCTTCAGGCTGTGGCCGCCGAGGATCTTGCTGTACGAGCCGGAGATATGGTGGACGCCCTCCTGGCGGTCCATGACGAGCCAGCCCTCGGTGCCGATGTCGGTGTATCCGTCGGGAGCGATCGTGGGAAACACATTGAACGTGGCGTTTTGCTTCATGTAGTTCGGAAGGCCGAGCTGGGTGAGGTCGAAGTTCACCATGGGATTGCGCCAGTAAGTGGAGTAAGTCAGTCCATAGCGGACGGACCACACCGTTGTGGCGCTCTGGATGCGGGTGTACTCGCTGACGATTGAATGCGAGGTGCTCTGGCTGGGCCCGTCGTTGAAGGTGTAGGCGGGGTTGCCCTCTCCGAACAGGTTCGGGGGCGTGCCGCGGCCGCGGCCGTAGCTATAGCGCCCGCTGATGCGGTTGGACTCGTTGAAGTTGTGATCGCCCCGCATGTTGGTCTGGTGGCCGGGACCGAGATTGATCCCCTGCTCGAACCAGTTGTTCGTCTCTGTAAAAGGAGAGCCTGTCTGGTTCGGGAGCGGGAAGAAGGCGAGCGCTTTGAGAGCGACCGGGTCCATCATCGACTTCGGGATGAGGTTGCCGGCGAACGGACGCCGCTCGATGCTGCCGCTGGCGTTCGTGAACGTGTCGAACGGATTGTGGATGACCATCATCTGGCCGGAAGTGTTGCGCGTCTGCGAGAAGTCGCCCTGGCGCTGGAGCAGCGTCGGGAACGTCGCCGTATAGCTCAACGGGCTCTTGGACTTCGTGTACTCGTAGGAGCCGAAGAAGAACGTCTTGTTCTTGATCACGGGGCCGCCGACGACCCCGCCGAACTGGTCGCGGCGGTAGAACGGCCGCGCGCGTCCGGCGCGATTTGAGAACCAGTTGTTGGCGTTCAGATCGGAGTGGCGCAGGAAGTAGTAGCCGGTCCCGTGGATGTCGTTGCTGCCGGACTTGGTCACCATGTTCACGACGGCGCCGCCGGTCTGGCCGTACTCCGCGCTGAAGAAGTTCGTCTGCATCTTGAACTCCTGCACGGCGTCCACCGAGGGAGAGAACTTGAGGTCGGTGATGCCCGAGTTCTGCTCCACCGTCACAACGGTTACCCCGTCGAGCAGGACGTCGGAGGTGGAGTTGCGGCTGCCGTTGGCGACGAAGTTGGTGTTGTTGTCGCCGCGACGGCCCCCCGAGCCGACGACGCCCGGCGTCAGGTACGTGAGGCCCATCGGATTCCGGGCGATATTGGGGAGCGAAATGATGTACTTGTTCTCGATCACCTGGCCTAGGTTGGCGATCGTTGTGTTCACGAGCGCGGCGGAGTCGGCCACTTCCACGGTTGTCGAGACGTCGCCGACCTGCAACTGCGCGTCCACTGTCTGCTGCTGCTGGACGACGAGCGCGAACGGTTCGCTCTGGAAACGCTTGAAGCCCGAGGCTTCGATGCTGATGGTGTACCGGCTTGGCGGAAGCGCCGTGACGACATAGCGACCTGATTCGTCGCTCACCGCGTTGAACCGTGTGTTGCGTTCGACGTCGAGAACGACGATTCTGGCGCCTGGAACAGCGCCGCCTGTCGGATCGGTAATGACGCCGCGGACCGACGCCGTGAACGACTGGGCGCAGACCAGGACGCCCACGACGCATAGGACCACCAGCGTGCGATGGAGAATCCCCATACTGTTTCTGTGCATTGGCTGAAACCTCCCAGGAACGGAACGTGAAGGCCCGCTGAAGAGCCCATACTTTCCTAGCTGTCAGGATTATTTCACAGGCAAAAAGCTATCGCAAGACATCAATCCGAAGATTCGGATCGGTGAAGCGCCGGGGCCAGGTGTAAGGGTGGCGGGCCGCCCGAGGAGCCGGCGTTCCTGCGCGTGGCGGCAGGATCTCTTCTGGGTCCAGCGCGAGCCCATGCAGGCCGCGACGCGGCTTGAGGTCGCGGAGGAGGGCGCGAAGGCGCGTGGGGGGAATGGGAGCGGGGGCCGTTGAGGCAAGGGGGAGGCGGGGCTGGCGGAAAAAGGCCACGGAACCATTCGCAGTCGAAACGGGGCGGTCTGGGACCAGGGTTTACTGATTCTAAAGGAGTTTTCGGTTCGTTTGCCGGGGACAAATTCTGCGGTTCCGGGGTCGGGGCGGCCGCGACGCGCGGCGGCATGGGAGAGGTCCCGGCGGGGACGGCTATGGCGGGAGGTTTTGTTGATTCCAGGGGAGTTATGGGTTCGTTTGCGGGGGACGAAAATTCCGTGGCGCGGGGGAGATCGCGAGGGGACGGTTCGTAGGTGTAGATGAAGCTCTCAGGGTGGGCTTGCGGTTCAGGCGTGGCGTCGTGAAGTTGGACGTAGTGGCGGAAGCCGAACGGGGGGCGAGGGTCGAGGTGGGGGACGAAGGCGGGAACCCGCGTAGGGGACCGGAAGCTGTGCGGATGCGTATTGCGGGAAGAGCGGCGTTTGCCTTCGGGGGTGATGAGGCCGCGGGGCGGACGTCCCGTATGGCGGGGGGCATCGGCTTTATGTGGAGAGGTAATGCGCATCATGGCCTCCGGGGAAGAATGTGGCAGGCGTCCGCTTCGTGGCTGAGCCAGGATTTTTGGAAGAGATTGAAAACAAAGGAAATCTAGTTGGAAGTTTCTTGTGAACGGCCCATCCCGACACTAGGTGTCCGAATAACGAGGAATGGGAAAGCGCCCGGTGGAAAGTCCGCGCGGGCCGGAGATGGAGGCGAACAGAAGACAAGAATCATCGGGCACGGATTGGCACGAGTATGCTCGGAAGAACAGGCGACGCTCATCGGGGACTTCGCCGCCCCGGCGGTGAAAGCGGGTCTGGCTCGGGAAGACGAACAAAACCGGCAGGGGGGCGCGGAGGCGGCGCTCGATTGGTTGGAACATAGCCGAGGCTGGCTGCTGGTTCTGGACAACGCGCCGGGCGTCGCGGAAGTCCGACCCTGGACGCCCAAGACCGCGACGGGGCACGTGCTGATCACTCCGCGTTCCCAGAACTGGGGCGGCCTGGCGGCGGCGCTCCAGCTCGGGGTGCACTCACGAAACCAGTCGGTCGAATTCCCGGTGAAGAAGTCACGAAGGAACGAAGCCGGTGCTGCGCGGGCGCTGGCTGCGGAGTTGGGCGACCTGCCGCTGGCGCTCGAGCAGGCCGCATCGTTCATCAACGGGACTTCGGGGTCAATCGGCGGGTATCGGAAGCTGTACCAGGAGAGGGCGTCGGAACTGCTGGCGAAACGGGATGAGGCGATGGAGTATCCGCTCCCGGCCGAGGCTTCGGTGCGGCTTGCGCTGGACCGGTTGGATAAGGAGAACCCGGCGGCGCTCGACCTGTTGCGTCTGTTCGCGTTTCCCGCGCCGGACGCGATCCCGCTCGATCTGCTCGCCGGCGGCAAGGCCAGATTGCCAAAACGTCTCCAGGCTCTTTTCGAGGATGAGATGGCCCGGCCGGAGGCGAACGGGAGCTTGAGGAAGTACTCGTTGATCGAGGCTCGTGATGGCGCATATTCCGTTCACCGGATCGTGCAGGCGGCGGTTCGCTCCAGGTTGAAACGCTCGAACGAGGAGGAGACGTGGGCCGGCGCGGCCGTGGAGTGTGTTGGCGCCGCCTTTGAGTACAACGAGAACGATCTGGCGACACGGCCCTCGAGCGACCGGCTCGCTCCGCACGCGCTTTCCGCGGCCGATCATGCCGGGCGCGCCGGCGCGGCGCTCGCAGCGGCCAGCCGGTTGTGGAATGAAGTCGGGCTTTTCATGCTGCACCGCGGTCAACTTGTTCCGGCGCGGACAGCGTTGGAGCGGGCGCTGGGGATCGCCGAGCGGACGTGCGGGCCCGGCCACCCGAGCGTGGCCGTCTGCGCGAACGTCCTGGGTGTGATCCTCGCGGCGCGGGGGGAGCTGCCGCGGGCGCGGCGGCTGAACGAGCGGGCGCTGGGGATCGCCGAGCGGACGTGCGGGCCCGGCCACCCGAGCGTGGCCATCTGCGCGAACGCCCTGGGTGTGATCCTCGTGTCGCAGGGGGAACTGGCGGGGGCGCGGCGGCTGACCGAGCGGGCGCCGTTGATCTGGGTGAGATTCCTCTGGCCGGAGCGCCCGAACACCCGGATCGTAGAGGGCCGTCTCCGGGCGATCCTGCGCGCGGTGGGTGAATCGCCGTCGTGGAAAAGGCCGGGCAGTCAGCCCGGCCCTTCCAGCGGACAATCGAGTGCAAACTACGCCGTGCGGCTCAGTTCGGCGGAGCCTTCGGTTTTGCTGATCGCGGCCTGCGCGGCGGCGAGCCGGGCGATGGGGACGCGGTAGGGCGAGCAGGAGACGTAGTCCATGCCCACCTGGTAGCAGAACTCGACCGAGGAGGGTTCGCCGCCGTGCTCGCCGCAGATGCCGACCTCGAGGTCCGGGCGGGAGGCGCGGCCTTTTTCGACGGCCATTTTGACCAGTTGGCCGACGCCTTCGCGGTCGAGCACCGCGAACGGATCGGCCTTGAAGATCTTGCGTTCTTCGTAGTCCTTGGAGAACTTGGTGTAGTCGTCGCGCGAGAGGCCCATCGCGGTCTGCGTCAGGTCGTTGGTGCCGAAGCTGAAGAACTCCGCCTCGGTGGCCACTCGGTCGGCCGTCAGGGCCGCGCGCGGGATCTCGATCATCGTGCCGATCAGGTACTTCACCTTACGCAGCAGCTTGGCCTTGCCGAGGACTTCCTTCGCCACGCGATCAACGATGTCCTTCTGGTGCTTCAGCTCCTCGACGCCGCCGATCAGCGGAATCATCACTTCGGGGATGACCTTCTTGCCCTTCCTGGCGACCTGGACGACCGCCTCGAAAATGGCGCGCGCCTGCATTTCGGTGATCTCGGGGTAGGTGATGCCGAGGCGACAGCCGCGGTGGCCCAGCATGGGGTTGAACTCATGGAGCTGCTCGACGCGGTGAAGCAACTGGGGCAGCACAGCCGCGAGCGACTTCACGTCGGGGCAGAAGTTCCTGTAGCGCGCCTGCATCTCCTTCTTCGCCTTGGCATCAGCGTAGGGAAGCTTGGCGATGTCCACCATCAGCTCTTCGCGCTTCGGCACGAACTCGTGCAGCGGCGGGTCGAGGGTGCGGATGACGACGGGGAAGCCGTCCATGGCCATGAAGAGGCCGGCGAAGTCCTTGCGCTGCATGGGGAGCAGCTTCTGGAGCGCCTTGCGGCGGTCCTTTTCGTTGTCGGAGAGGATCATGGCCTGCACGTGAGGCAGCCGCTCCTCGGCGAAGAACATGTGCTCGGTGCGGCACAGTCCGATGCCCTCGGCGCCGAACTCGCGCGCGGCCTTGGCGTCGCGCGGGATGTCGGCATTCGCGCGGACGCCGAACTTACCGCGGAACTTGTCGGCCATCTTCATGAACTTCGCGAAGGTGGGCGAGTGGGGATCCGGCTCCTTCGTCCTGGCATGACCGAGGTAGACATCGCCGGTCGCGCCGTCGATGGAAACCCAGTCGCCTTCCTTGATAGTGATGGCTTTATCGCCGACCTTCACCGCGGCGGTCTTGGCGCGCTCGTTGATCGAGATGGCGCTGCAACCGACCACGCAGGGAACGCCCATGCCGCGCGCCACGACGGCGGCGTGCGAACTCTTGCCGCCGACGGCGGTGAGAATGCCCTTCGAGGCGTCCATGCCGTGGATGTCGTCCGGCGTCGTTTCCTTGCGGATGAGGATGACGGGCGACTTCTCCGACATCGTCACTGCGTCTTCCGAAGTGAACGCCAGCCGGCCCACGGCCGCGCCCGGAGAGGCGTCGATGCCGGTGGTCAACTTGGTAAGCGTCTTGAGCGACGCCGGGTCGAACACGGGGTGCAGAAGCTGGTCGAGCTGCGCCGGCGCAACGCGCATCACCGCGGTCTTCTCGTCGATGAGCTTCTCGGCCACCATGTCGACGGCGATCTTCACCGCGGCCGGGCCGGTGCGCTTGCCGTTGCGCGTTTGCAACATGTAGAGCACGCCTTCCTGCACGGTGAACTCGAAGTCCTGCACGTCCTTGTAGTGCTTCTCGAGCATGGACGTGATCTGTACGAGCTGCTTGTAGACGTCCTTGTTCCAGTTCTTCAATTCGCTGATCGGCAGAGGGGTGCGGATGCCGGCCACGACGTCCTCGCCCTGGGCGTTGACGAGGAATTCGCCGTAGAACACCTTCTCGCCGGTGCCGGGGTCGCGCGTGAAGCCGACGCCGGTGCACGAAGTTTCGCCCATGTTGCCGAACACCATCGTCTGGATGTTGCAGGCGGTGCCGAGGCGGTCGGAGATCTTCTCCATCTTGCGGTAGTAGGAGGCCTTGGGCGCCCACCAGGAGTTGAACACCGCGTTGCGCGACATAATCAACTGCTCGCGCACGTCCTGCGGGAACTCGCGTTTGGCGTACTTCTTGACGATCTTCTTGTATTCGGCGACGACCTGCTTCAGGTCTTCGGCGGTCAGGTCCGTATCGAGCTTGGTGTTGGCCTTCGCCTTCTGCGAATCCCAAACGTGGTCGAAGTGCTCCATCTCGATGCGCATAGCCACTTCGCCGAACATCTGGATGAAGCGGCGGTAGCAGTCGTAGGCGAAGCGCGGATTGTTGGTCTTGGCCGCCAGGCCCTCGGTGGTCTCGTCGTTGAGGCCGAGGTTGAGGATGGTGTTCATCATGCCGGGCATGGAGAATTTCGCGCCGGAGCGGACGCTCATCAGCAGCGGGTCCGCCGGGTCGCCGAATTTCTTGCCGGCCATCGCTTCGACCTTGGCCATCGCTTCCCAGATCTGGTCGTCGACTTCCTGCGGCACTTTGCCGTTGTTGTCGAAGAAGATGTTGCAGACGTCGGTGATGATGGTGAAGCCGGGCGGCACGGGGACGCCGGCGCGAGACATCTCCGCCAGGCCGGCGCCCTTGCCGCCCAGCAGGTCTTTCATCGTGCCGTCGCCGTCGGCGGTTCCGCCGCCGAACAGGTAAACGTATTTGCTCATAGCGCGTGTTCTCCTGTGATGGATGAAGATGATGAGGTCATTCGGTCGTTGATTCGGTGACGATCTCCGAGAAGTCGGCGATCGCTGAGAAAGCTGTGAGGATGCGGCCCAGCAGGTTGAGCCGGTTGGCGCGCAGGGCGGGGTCGGGCGCATTCACCAGGACGTGGTCGAAGAAGCGGTCCACCGCGGGGCGCAGCGAGGCGATCAATTGCAGGGCGCGCAGGTAATCGCACTGGGCGAAGCAGTACTCGACCTCGGGGCGCAGCTTTTCGAACTCCTCAAAGAGGCTCTTCTCCGAACTCTCCTGAAGCAGGGCAGGGTCGGGTTGCGAGGGGGTCCACGCGGCCTGGCGCAGGATGTTGCGAATGCGCTTGAAGCTGGCCGCGAGCGGTTCGAAGTTTTCGGTCTGGCGGACAAGATTGAGGGCCACGAGGCGATCTTCGAAGTCCGGCAAGGCCGGCGGCGCGGCGGCGAAAACGGCGTTCAGCTCGTCGTAGCGGAAGCCGCGGACATCGCGGAAGTAGTAACGGATGCGTTCGGCGAAGAACTCGCGGACTTCGGGCGCGATGGAATCGAGCGGAAGCTGGAGGCGGCCGTCGACGAGGATCTTCACAATCCCCTGCGCGGCGCGACGCAGGGCGAAGGGGTCCTTGGAACCCGTGGGGGCGAGGCCGACGGAGAAGCAGGACTCCACGGTGTCGAGCTTGTCGGCAAGCGAGAGCACGCGGCCCTCGAGGGTGGCCGGGATGCGGTCCTCCATGCTCTGCGGCAGGTAGTGGTCGTAGATCGCCTGGGCCACGGCTTCGGGCTCGCCCTGGGCGCGGGCGTACAGCCCGCCGACGACGCCCTGGAGCTCAGTGAACTCCTTGACCATCTCGGTGGTAAGGTCGGTCTTGGCCAGCTCGGCGGCGCGCGTCACGGCCGCGACGTCGGCGCCCAGCTTGGCCGCAAGACCGGCGGCGCGGTCCTGAACGCGGCGGGTCTTGTCGAGGTAGGAGCCGAGCTGCGCCTGGAACGTGACGCTGGCAAGGTCCTGCACGCGGGCGGCCAGCGGCTTCCTCTGATCGGATTCCCAGAAGAACCGCGCGTCGTTGAAGCGGGCTTCAAGGACGCGCTCGTTGCCCTTTTTCACGTAGCCCTTGCGGTCCGCCTTCATGTTCATCACGGCGATGAAGCGCGGCGCCATGCCGCCGTCCGCGGTCTTCAGCGTGAAGTAGCGCTGATGATGCCGCATCACCGTCGAGAGCACTTCGCGCGGCAGCGCGAGAAACTTCTCGTCGAAGCCGCCGAGGATCGGCGTTGGGAACTCGGTGAGGTAGACGATGTCGTTCAGCAGATCGTCGTCGGGGATCAGCGAGAGGCCCGTGCCGCGGAGCAGCTTCCTGATGCCGTCCTGGATTCGCTTCCTGCGCTTTTCAGCGGAGAGGATGACGCCGTTCTTCTCGAGGCGCTCTTCGTAATTGGAGTGGTCGAAGGCGATCTCATCCGCGCCCAGGCGGCGGTGGCCGCGCGACAGCGCGCCGGACTTCACGCCCGCGAGCTCGAAAGCGACGATCGAATCGCCGAGCAGCGCGGCGATCCAGCGCACCGGGCGGATGAAGCGCACGCCGTCCTTGCCGGTCCAGTACATCGTCTTGGGCCAGGGGATGCGCGTGATCAGCGCCAGCAGCGCTTCGGCGAGGATCGCGGACGTCTCACGCCCTGCGATCTTGCGCACGGCGGCGATGTATTCGCCGCGCGGAGTCGCCTCGCGGCGGAGCTGTTCCACTTCGAGTCCCATCTTCCTGGCGAAGCCGGTTGCCGCGCCCGTGGGTTGGCCGTCCTTGAACGCCGCCGCGACGGGGGGGCCCAGCACAAGCTCTTCGCGGTCCGCCTGGCGCGCCTGAAGCGCGGAAGCGCGAACGACGAGCCGGCGCGGAGTGGCGTCCAGGCGCAGGCCGACGGCATCGAGTTGATTCTGCGAAAGCAGTTCGCCGATGAGGCGTTCGAGTTCGCCCAGCGCCGGCGCAATCATCCAGTGCGGAATCTCTTCGACGCCGATTTCGAGCAGGAAGGGCAGTTTCGCGCCGCTCATCTCAGGCGGCCTCCTGCCGCTGGTCGAGCAGCGCCTGCTGATCGAGCCACGCCGTCGCGACGCCCACCGCCACGCGCCGCACACGCCCGATGACGCCGACGCGCTCGGTCACCGAGATCGCGCCGCGCGAGTCGAGCAGGTTGAAGTTGTGCGAGCACCTGAGCACGTTGTCGTAAGCGGCGAGCAGAGGGAAGCGCTTCTTTTCTTCCAATTGGTCTTCGCCCAGGCCGCGGTATTCGTTGATCAGCCGCTGCGCCTCGGCCTCGTGCAGATCGAGCAGCTTCCAAAGCATCGCGATGTCGGCCTTCTCGAAGTTGTAGACGGAGAACTGCCGCTCTTCGAGGAAGCGGACGTCGCGGTACGAGCAGCCCTCGACCCACTCGATGTCGTAGACGCTCTTGCGGTCCTGAAGGAAGGCGACCAGCCGCTCCAGGCCGTAGGTGAGCTCGGCCGGAACGAGGTCCAGGTCGACGCCGCCGCATTGCTGGAAGTAGGTGAACTGCGTGATCTCGAGGCCGTCGAGCATCACCTGCCAGCCAATGCCCCAGGCGCCCAGCGTGGGCGATTCCCAGTTGTCCTCTTCGAACTTGAGGTCGTGCTGGTCGAGCCGGATGCCGATGGCCTCCAACGACTCGAGGTACAGATCCATTACGCCGGCGGGAGCGGGCTTGAGGATCACCTGCAATTGAGAGTGCTTGTAGAGGCGGTTGGGGTTTTCGCCGTAGCGGCCGTCAGCGGGGCGGCGCGAGGGCTGCACGTAGGCGACGTTGTACGGCTTGGGGCCGAGCACGCGGAGAAAGGTCTCCGGGCACATTGTGCCGGCGCCCACCTCGACATCGTAAGGCTCCTGGATGACGCAGCCGCGCTGCGCCCAGAACCGCTTCAGCTTGAAAATCGTGTCCTGGTATGAATCCATGCGGCGACTTTACAGGGCCTCCATGAGGGGGAAGGTGATGAGCTTGCGCTCGAGGTGCATTTCGATCTCGCGGCAAAGGGCGCGCCGGAGGTCGGCCGCCGTCTGGCGGGTCCATTCGAGGCCGGCGAGATCGGCGATGGGGCGCGCGGCGATGATGCGCATGAGCTCGCGCGAAGCGTCGCTCACCCGCAGTTCGGGGAGAAATCCGGAAAGGCGCACCGCCCAATAGCTGAAATACGTCACCGCGCGCCAGACTCCGGAGGCCGGATTAGCCCTGAGGTCGGCGAGCACGGCGGCGATCAGCCGGTAGAACCGTTCATTGGGTTCGGCGGCGGGCAGCAATTGGTCGGACACCTCCGCGATAAAGTCGAGCGCGACGCCCGCGTCGTAAGAGCCGAGGACTCCGAACTGCGATTGAATCAACTCGCAGCTATCCATCCGGACCAGTTCCGCATTCTCCTTCTGGTAGTAAGAGACGCGAACCTGGGAAAGCCTCTCGAGCCCGCTGCCGAACTGGCTTTTCAACCGCCGGGCGCGTTTGGCGACGCCGCGCAGCTTGCCTTGGTCGCGGGTGAAGAAGCTGACGATCAGATCCCCCTCCTGAAATGGGTAACTGCGGAGGACGAAGGCCTCACTCACCCGGGCCGGCATCGCTGGCGCTCTTGAGAATCAACACTCAGGTTAGCACAGTGGCTGCTTCGAATTCCGGGATAGCGGAGTCCGGAATTGGGCCGGCTCATGGGCGTGACACAGGGGCCCCAAAAGCGATATCGCAGGGCCATGGCGGAAGCGGAAAAGCCGGATCTGTACAAGCTGCAAAGAGGAGAATACGTCAAGCCGCGCAAGCCTCCGGCGGTGAAGTGCGGCCGGGCGAAGCACCTCGCCGTATCAGGTAATCGCCCTCCGGGCGAAGAGCCGTTTCAACAGGCGATCGGCGCGCTTTACGCGTTCGACTGCGCGCTGAAGTTCTCGAGCGAGGCCGCTGGGCGGGATTATAAGGTCTGCAATCTTGAATGGTTTTGCGGCGCCTGGGGTTCGAAAGAATGGAATTGGGATCTTGTAGTCCGCGTGCCGGAATTCATCGGCGCCCGGGAGTTGAAGGCTGCGCGCGCGAAGCTGGCGGAGAAAGAGAACCCGGCGCCGGCCAGTGTCCGGCTGATGCCCGTCAGCGAAGGCATATGCGTCCAGATGCTGCATGTGGGGCCATACTCAGACGAGGCGCGCACGAGCGAGGAGATGCGCTCATTCGCGGCGCCGCAGGGGCTCGGCTTCCACGGGAGGCACCACGAGATCTGCATCTCCGACCCGCGCCGCGCGGCGCCGGAGAAACTGAAGACGATCCTGCGGATGCCCGTGAGAAAAGCCGCGTGAGATCAGCGCGCCGGCGCGGCGAGCCCGAGCTGCGAGGCGAGGAATGCGAGGATGTCGCTTTGATCTTCGATCTGTTTTGTCACCGGCAGTCCCTGTGAATGGCCGGCCGACGTGTCATAGAGCAGCAGCACCGGCAGGCCGGATGAGGTGGACGCCTGCATCAACGCTGCCATCTTTCGCGCGTGCAGCGGCGCGACGCGCGTGTCGGAGTCGCCCGTCACGAAGATCACCGCGGGATACTTTGTCCCGGGTTTCACGTTGTGATAGGGCGAATAACGCAGCAAGCGCTCAAACTGCTTTGGATCGTCCGCGCTGCCGTACTCCGGAACCCAGAGCGGCCCGAGGAGGAACTTGTGATAGCGCAGCATGTCCAGCAGCGGGACCGAACACACGACGGCGCGGTAAAGATCGGGCCGCTGCGTCATCGCAGCGCCGACCAGCAGTCCGCCGTTCGAAGCGCCCATGATGGCGAGCTTGCCCGCATTGGCGTACTTGTTGGCGATCAGCCACTCGGCGGCGGCGATGAAGTCGTCGAACACGTTCTGCTTCTTGTCGAGCATGCCCGCGCGATGCCACGTCTCGCCGAACTCTCCGCCGCCACGCAGGTTGGCCACGGCATAGACGCCGCCGCGCTCCACCCACGCCGCGGCCAGCGCCGAGAATGCCGGGAGCAGGCTGATGTTGAATCCGCCATAGGAGTAAAGGAGCGTCGGACGGGCGCCGTCGAGCGGGGTGTCCTTGCGGCGGACGATCCTCATCGGAACTCGAGCGCCGTCCTTGGAGCGACAGGTCACGCTCTCCGTGACGCACAAGCTTGGATCGAATGGAACGGACGGCTTGAACCACGCCGCCAGCGGACCGCCGCTCACGGATGTGCGAAAGACAGTCATCGGCACGGTATGCGCCGTGTAGAGCAGAAACAGCTCCGGGGAACTCCAGCGTCCGGTGATGCCGTACACGGTTCCGGGAGCGGGAAGGGCGATCTCCCGCTCCAACTTGCCAGTCCGTGAAATCACCTCGACCTGGCTGGCGACATCGCGTGTCCAGTTGACGACCAGCCGGCCGCCGGCGATCGTGAAGTCCTCGATGCGGCGTCCCGACTCGGGAACGATCAGCCGCCAGAAGTGTCGTTGCGGACGCCGCAGGTCGGCGTGAAAGATGCGGCCGAGCGGGGCGTTCCAATCCGTGAGCAGGAACATGTCGTTGCCCGCGACGCGCGCGCGGCAGCGGGCGCCGAGCCCGCGCACGACAGGCACAGGCTTGGCGGCCTGCTGTGCGAGGTCGAGAGTCCAGACGTCGATGTCGCTCTCCGCCGCGCCGCGGCCGACGTGCAGCACGAGCGTCCGCGCCTCGTCGTCGAGCCAGAAATCGATCGAGTAGCCGGCGCCGAAAGCCTGGCCGAAGATCTGCTCGGCTTGCGCCGAGGCGTCGCCGAGCTTTCGCCGGAACACGCGGGGTCCCTGGCCGCCGGGCAGATCGGCGTAGATGACCCCGGTCTTGTCCGGTGTGATCGCGATGTTGGAAAAGTAGTTCGAAGGCGGCAGGACGTCCGGCAGATCCCTGCGGCGGTCCACGTCGAGAAAACGCACCGCTTCCTCGTCGGCGCCGCCCTCGCGCACGCCGTATGCGATCAGCCGGCCGTCGATCGAGACAGCGCTGAGCGATACCGACCCCATTTCGCTCTTCGTTACCTTCGCGGGATCGGCCAGCAGCGTCTCCTCGCCGCCGGCCGCCGGGCGCATGTAAATGGAATGCCTGACCTCATTGGCACGCCGCTTCGTGTAGAACAGGCGCCCGCCCGCCGGGACTGGGATCGACACCGCCTCCACTTTCATCAGCTCAGTCAGCCGCGCCCTGAACAGCGGCTTGAACGGCAAAGGATCGATGAGGGACCGCGTGTGCTTTATCTGCGCTTCAATCCAGGCGCGCGTCTCGGGACTCTGCTGGTCCTCTAACCAGCGGTAGGGGTCGGTGACCGCGACGCCATGGATCACCTCTGTGACAGGCCGCGCCGGCGTCGCGGGGGGTTTGAATTGCGCAAGAGCACTCATGACCGGCATCCACGCCAGGACCAACCGCAGCATAAGTTCAACTGTAGCCTTTCCCGGATATGGAATAATGACGGCCAGAGCGATATGGCAAATCCCAAGTACGCGGAAGCGACCCGAGAGATCCCCCAGGCAGCGCTGGTCGGTGAACTGAGCGACGGCACCAAGGTGAAACAGCGCGCGCCGCGGATGCGCGCCTGCAACGAGAAGGACGAGAAGGGCAAGCTCTGCGCGGGACACCTGAAGCGCTGGTACTTTTTCGGCGACGAGATCGCGGCCACGTATGGCAAGGACGCCGAGATTTACCGTTGCGAGAAGTGCAGAACCATCTATTTGCCGAACCCTGAAGAGACGCCGCGCAGCGGAACGCTGTGCTATTGAGCCGGACTGGGGCGCCCCTCAAGAACGAAGCCGCATTGGATTGTCTCCTGGGAGGAGCCACTCGGCGAAGAGTCAATCCAATGCGGCCGGCCCTGCTGGGGCCGGGCAGCGGCGACGGTGACTCCGGATCCGTTTAAGCCTGTGTTCCCTTTCACTCCTGGTGAGGACCGCGTTCCTGTAGCCTACACCAAGCGAACCCGTGAGCTCCCGATACCCGCTACCCTTGGGGGAGAAGCCTTTATCGATGAAACCGAGCGTCAAAGCGCCCGACTCCGAACCACTTCCGGCTGCGGGACCGTACAAAAAATCCCTCTGCGAAACACGCAAACGAGAGAACGACGGAAGAGAACTTGAACACCGGCTCCCGCAAGCACGACGTTTTTTGCTCCAATCGCTCCACCCGGCTGCCTGTTGTCGCAGAGGGCAGGTTCAAAGAGAATTCATCAATTCGCTAGACAGTGTAGCAAACCGAGTGCCACCAATGCTGGAGAATAAAGCCCTTTATTATCAATCTCCGGGCGCGGAGGGGACCTCTTCGTCCGCCGTTTGGTCCACATGGAGTGTGGCACTGTGACACAGTTCCGGCGTGGACTCGCCCACCTGGCTTTGGCGGCCGCCCTTGGCG
Source organism: uncultured Solibacteraceae bacterium (assembly GCA_964472745.1). Lineage (GTDB taxonomy): Bacteria > Acidobacteriota > Terriglobia > Bryobacterales > Bryobacteraceae > CAYYNC01. The sequence goes on along the minus strand of CAYYNC010000032.1, from coordinate 40,598 downwards.
CCGACGGCCCGCTGGGCGCCCAGCAGCTTGACTATGAGCCCTCGACGGCCCCGCCCCGCCTGCTGCTGAACGAGCGCCGGCTCCGGCTGCTCAAACGGGAGCGCGAGCGGGAATCGATGCGCTGGCAGCAGTTCAATCTGCTGATGTCGGGCGGCGCACGGATGCCCGAGCCCGGATTCGCCTCGGCGCTCTACGGAATCGTGACAGGACAGCGGCAAATGTGCAGGAACGCGGCTGACTGGGCGTTGAGTGAAGCCAAGGCGGCCAATCCGGCGCACCTGCGCCAGATGGCCCTGGTCTACGACTGGTGCGGAGAATCGGCGGGCGGATCGGCCGAGGTGTTGAGAAAGCGGATCGCTCCGGCGCTGGCGGCGAGGACACTGGATGCGCAATCGGTCAGGTCAAGAGTTTTCGCCGCCCTGGCTCTGGCCGATGATGAGCCCGACGCGTCCAAGGCCGCCTTGAAGCACGCCGTCGAGCAATGGTGGAAGGCGCGAACGCTGCCCGAGCTCATTGCGGGCAAGATGCCGTTCGCGACCCGCGCCGACCTGTTCGCGATGGTCGAGTTCCTGCACGTCATCCGCGACAATCTGCGCGAGGACCTGCGCGAAGGCGCCAGAAAGTGGTTTGAAGAGCTGCCCCCGCTGATGTTGCTGTCCTACTACCCTCAGCCCTGGCCCGCGGCGGAAAACGAGTACCGGATTCCTGTGTACGCAGGTTCGCGCGACCCCGACCTGCGCGAAGCGGCGCTGTCGCGCGCGGCCGAGATGGCGCTGGTGGCTTACGATGCGAACGCGCAGCCGCACCAGTTCCTCCAGGGATGGGTGATGAACGACCGCTTCCTGATGCGCGGCGCGTTCGGCATTCCTTACGAGTTCATGTGGGCCAACCCCTATCAGCCCGGCCTGAGCTTCACTTACATGCCGGATCTGTTCCATTCGAACGGCCGTCTGCTCGTCCGTTCCGGCTGGGAGGAGGACGCAACCTGGTTCGGCCTCCTGGATGGCATCGTCCAGGTCTTTCGCCACGGCCAGCGGATCGCCATCCGCCCGGAGGCAAAACCCGCGCCGCTCGATCTCGGCCCGGTGAGGATCTTCTTCGCCTCGGCGGGGTTGCGGTTTGAAACCGGGTGGTTCAAACGCGTCGAAGAGGAGATGCGCCCGGTGGAGGAGGTTGCTTTCATCGTCGGCCTCGATCCCGGCGCTGTGTATGACGTCGAGGTGGACGGCGAAGAACTGGATGAGGCGCGAGCCGATCGAGGGGGCATCGTGATGCTGAAGTTCCCGCCGGGGCACAAGGCGGAGGTGCGGCTGCGCAAATACACGGGCGCAGTGCGCTCGTCCGCCATAACGCCCGCAGGCGCCACGGCCGATAGAGGAAGGGATGCCCGCCTCCCGCCGCGCCAGGATTGTCTCGACCGCGATCGTTGCGGCGCTGCTGGCGTGCGCCTGGGGGGCGCTGGGCTGGGCCGTGGGGCCGGTCGCGCTCCAGCATGATTTCCTGAACATCTACACCGGCGCGTCGCTGGCCCTGGAAGGCCGGTTCGGCGTCTTGCACGACCCCGCGGTCCAACTGGAATACGAGCGCAGGCTGGCCGGAGACATCCGGGTTGTCGTCCCCTTCGTGCGGCCCGCTGCCTATGCCGCCGCGCTCGCGCCGCTTGCGCTCATTCCGTTCCGCGCGGCCTTTGTCGTTTGGGTGGTGTTGCAGTGCCTCCTCCTCGGCGCGTGCCTCGCCTGGGCCTGCCGGCGCTGGGGCGCCGACGCGCTCTTGTGGGGCATGCTCTCGCTGCCCGCCGCCCTTGGCATCGCTCACGGCCAGGACGGGCCGGCGATGCTGGCCGTCGCGTGCGCGGGGTATGAACTGTCGCGCCGGGGCAGGGATGGGCTCGCCGGCGCAGTCTGGAGCCTCGTCCTGGTCAAGTTCCACCTGTGGCTGTTTCTGCCGGTTGCTCTTGCCGCCCGCCGCCGGTGGGGGATGCTGCGCGGATTCGCCTGCGGGGGGCTGGCGCTTGCCGGCGTGTCGATTGCGCTCGGCGGCCTCCGCGGCGCAGAAAACTATGTGAGACTGATCACGAACAACAAACTGGAGCGGCTCTCGCCCACGCCCGAGAACATGTGGAACCTCCAGGGAATCGCCGCGAATTTCCGGGCCGGACACGCTGTCTTCTTCGCTGTCGCCGGCGCGGCCGTGCTGCTCCTCGCCGCGGCCGCGTTGCGCGGCGCCCCGCTCTGGCGCACGGTTGCGGCGGCGTGCACGGCCGGGCTCCTGCTCGTCCCGCACGTCTACGGTTATGACGCCACCGCGCTGCTGCTGCCGCTCTGGCTCACGATGTCGGAGGCGTCCGCCCACTGGACGCGCGCCGCCGCGGCCCTCTTCGCCGCCCCGTTGACGCCGCTGGCGACATTGCTGGGAAAACCCTTCGCGGCCATTCCGGCGCTGCTGCTGTTGCTCTGGCTGGCGGCCCTCGCTCTGGAGGGCCTCAGGTCAGGCGGCCCAGAAAACTCGCTCCCGCCTTGATGCGGCAACCGAAGTTCTCCGCCGCCGTCGCGCCGATGTCGGCCAGCGATGCCCGCGTGCCCAGATCCACTCCCGCACTCACACGCGGTCCGAAAGCCAGCAGCGGCACATACTCGCGCGTGTGGTCGGTGGACGGCGTCGTCGGGTCGCAACCGTGGTCCGCCGTGATGATCGCCAGGTCGTCCTCAGCCAGCGCGCTCTCCAGCCGCGGCAACCAGGCGTCCACCTCTTCCAGCGCCCGCGAGTAGCCCTCCGCGTCGTTCCGGTGCCCGTAGAGCATGTCGAAATCCACGAGGTTCGCCCAGATCAGGCCCGACTTCGCCGTCTCCAGCGCTTCGATCGTCTTCGCCATGCCGTCCGCGTTGGATTTGGTCTTGAAACTCGCGGAGACTCCACGCCCCAGGAAAACATCGGCGATCTTGCCGACGCTGACCACCGGCGCCCCCTGTCGCGCCAGCACGTCCAGCAACATGCCCTCGGGCGGCGGAACTGCGTAATCGTGCCGGTTGGCCGTCCTGGTGAAACTCCCAGGCGCGCCAACAAAAGGCCGCGCGATCACCCGCCCCACCTCGTGCTCGCCGGCGAGAAGTTCCCGGGCGAGCTCGCAGATCCGGTACAACTCCGCAATCGGAATCACCTCTTCGTGCGCCGCGATCTGAAAGACGCTGTCAGCCGACGTGTAAACGATCGGCTTGCCCGTCGACATGTGCTCCGCGCCAAGCTCCTTGATGATCTCGGTGCCCGAGGCCGGCTTGTTCCCCAGCGTCCCCCGCCCGATTCGGCGCTCAAACTCGCGCATCAGCTCCCGCGGGAATCCGTGCGGATAAAGCGGGAAGGGCTTCTCGAGAATGATCCCGGCCATCTCCCAATGCCCGGTCGTTGTGTCCTTTCCGGGCGACGCCAGCGCGCAGCGGCCAAACGCCGCGCGCGGCGAATCCGCGGGCGGCAGATGCTCCAGCGGCCGGATGTTCGCAATGCCCAGTTCGCGCAGGTGCGGCAGCCGCAAGGGCCGCAACCGCGCGCAGTTCCCCAGGGTGTCGCTGGCGACGTCGTCGCCGAACGCCTGCCAGTCCGGCATCGCGCCCACTCCCACCGAGTCGAGCACGATGAGGACGATTCTGCGGAAGGCCATCACTCCGATCCCAGAGCGCCGCGGATTCGCTCACTCAGCATTTCCACGAAACGATCGGCGATGTAGCCGTTCATCCGGCTGTACACCGCGCCCGTTCTGTCCAGCACCACCGTGGTCGGAATCGAATTGACGCGCAGGAACATACCCAGGCCGTCGTCGTAGAAAACGCTTTTCCTGGTCCACTTCACCGATTCGAGGAACGGCGGCACCACTGCGCGGTCCTCATCTGTCGCCACCGCCAGGAACACCACGTCAGGATTATCCGCGAAGCGCTTTTTCACCTTCTCATACAGCGGATGCTGCGCGCGGCACGGCCCGCACCACGTCGCCCAGAAGTCGAGCACCACCACCTTGCCCTTCAGCGACGACATCGCCAGCGCCGGGCCCTCCAGCGCCGGCAGCGTGAAATCGAGCACCTCGGCCGCCGCGTAATTCGGATCGAATGCCGCGATGCGCTGCGTCCGCTCCTGCTTCAGCTTCTGCACGCCGTCCCAGGCCGCAAACGCAAACTGCGCCGCCGCGCCGCCGCCCTTAGCCTTCCCAGCCAGCTCGCCCGCCCGCTTCCGCGCCAGCGCGCGCAGTTCGCCCGGCGCGCGCCCGTCCTCGATGACGAAAGCCTCCACCGCCGCCGCCAGCGCGCCGTCAACGTCGCCCGAGACCTCGAGCCACTTGGCGCGCTCCAGCGCCGCCTCCAGCGAGGGATACATCTCCCACGCCTTGCGAGCCAGCTCCAGCGCCGCGCTCACGTCTTCCGTCAGCCCCGCCGCCCGCGACTGCATCAGCATCGCCCGCGCCAGCGCGAACTCGGTTTCATCCAGCCTTCGCCCGCGCCCGGATTCGGAGGACTTTGAATCGAGCAGCCTTTCCCGCCCTCCGGCGAGCGTCCCGGCGAGCTTCTTCGCATACCGCGCCGCCCGTTCCGCATTGGCTTTCCCGCCCGTCTCCAGCAGAGCCCGCGTCACGTGGTCGAGAAGCTGCAAGTTGTCGCCGCCGCTCTCCACCGCCGGGACGCCGTAGCGCAGAATTCGCGGCTTGTCCTTGAGTTCAACCGCGGCCTTCGCCAGCACCTGGAAGATCTCGTCTTTGCGCGCGGTGAAGGGGTACTTCTTCAAATGCGCCTCGAGAGCGCGCACATACTCCACCTGGCTCCCGCCGGTCTCCATGAGCGCCTGCTCGAGGTCCTGGTCCTCTTTCGAGCCCGGGCCCTGCTGCTGCCCGGAAGCCAGCAGCGCGGCGAGGATCAGCCCCCACGCCAGCCTCATTTCTTGGCCGGCTCCGCCGGCGGCTTCACAGGCCCGCTCCGGAAAAGCGCCGCCAGTTTGGCCGCCCGCTCGCGCGCCATGTTCAGGTAGCCGTCGTTCTTCGCCACCCGGTCGAGCAGGGGCAGAAACTGCTCGAGGGACACAATCCGGTTCTTGTCCCAGGCCGCTTCCAGCTTCAGAATGGCCTGGTTCACGCCGAGCCGGTCGTACTTCACGCTCCGCTCGAGCTCGATGAAATACAACTGCGACTCGGTTATCTTCTCAAACCACTCGTGCACCGCCTGGGCGTCCGTGTCGAGCGAGTAATTGAACGTCTGCTCGCTCTGCTGCCCTTCCACCCAGCGAAAGGTCTTGTCGCCCATGCGGGCTACCTTCAGGCCCGACTCGAGCGGCCTCTTGAACCGGTCCAGCTTCTCCGCCAGAAGGAAGATCGTATTCGTCTCCTCCGGCTTCAGCTTGAAGACGAGCGGATCTTCCTCATCCGGCGCTTCACGGTACTCGCCGCGGCCGTCGCGCCACAGCCGGATCTCGACGAACTCCGGGCGGCTCCCCGGAAACTTCTTCGAGTAGACAATGGACGGCCCGTCCGCGGCCACCGCCGTGGCGGCCAGCAAAGCACACAGCAGCGCCCTCACCGCCGGACTCCCACCGCGCGGTGCACCGCATGGCAAATCGCCACCGCCACCGCATCCGACGCATCCAGCGAGCGGATCTCGCGGTCCAGCCCCAGCAACGATCGCACCATCCACTGCACCTGCTCTTTCTCGGCGCGCCCGCTGCCGACAACGCTCATCTTCACCTCCGCCGGAGAGTATTCGCCCACTGCAACGCCCGCCTCCGCGAGCACGAAGAGCGCCACTCCGCGGACATGCGTCAGCTTCAGCGCGCTCTGCGTGTTGACGGCATGAAACGTCGCTTCCACCGCCGCCTCGCCCGGCGAGTGCGCGGCGATGATCTCGCGCAGCCTGAGGCCGATCACCTTCAGGCGCTCCGCGAGCGGTTCCCTGGGATTTGTCTCGATCACGCCGGCGTCGACAAGCGTGTGCCGCCCGCCGTCACTCTCGATGACGCCGTAGCCCGTGAACCGGCTCCCGCAGTCGATGCCCAGTATGCGCAATTACCCTCTCGGCCGGACGCCGGCCCCCTTCGTCAGGCCTCCACGGTCTCTTCGTCGTACTCGAAGTTCGAGTAGACGTTCTGCACGTCGTCGTGTTCCTCGAGCGCGTCGAGCAGCTTCATCATGCCCGCAACGTGCTTCGGGTCGAGCTTCAACGGGGTCTTCGGGACCATCGAGATCTCGGCCGACACCGTCGGAATCCCCGCCTTGGCCAGCGCGTCCACGATGTTGTTATGCGCTTCCGGCGCCGAGAGGATCTCCCAGGAATCTCCATTGTCGCGAACGTCGTCCGCGCCGGCTTCCAGGGCGAACTCCATCAACTGGTCCTCGGTCGCCTTGTCCTTCTCGATGAGAATCTGGCTCTTGCGGTCGAACATCCACGCCACGCTGCCCTGCTCGCCGAGGTTGCCGCCCTGCTTCGAGAAGATGTGGCGGATCTCGCTGACGGTGCGGTTCCGATTGTCGGTAGCCGCCGAGACCATCACCGCCGCGCCGCCCGGCCCGTAACCCTCGAACATGATCTCGTCGATCTGGCCGCCTTCCAATTCGCCGGTGCCGCGCATGATCGCGCGCTTGATGTTGTCCGCGGGCATCGAGACAGCCTTCGCCGCCGCGATCGCGGTCCGCAGGCGCGAGTTGGCGTCCGGATCGCCCCCGGCGCGCGCCGCGATGACGATTTCCTTGATCAGACGGGTGAAGACCTTGCCGCGCTTGGCGTCAAGGGCGGCCTTCTTGTGCTTGATGGTGTGCCACTTGGAATGTCCGGACATAGGAAACCTCTGGAAACCCGCGGAGGAGAATTACACGTGGGGAATTCCCAATCACTCATCGTAACAGTAGCCCCAAAGCGGCTCAAGCGCAACCGGGGCCATGCTCTAATGGGAAGCGCCATGAAACGACGCGACTTTCTCAGCCTGGCGGCGGCCGCCGCCGCGCCCGCCGCGGCGCGAGCCGAGGCCATCCAGCCGGGCCGCAAGATCAAGCTGTTCAACGGGAAGAACCTCGACGGCTGGTCCACCTGGCTTCGCGACTCGAAGCTCGAGGACCCCAAAGGCGTCTTCTCCGCCGTCCACGGAATGTTGCGCATCTCCGGCGAAGAGTGGGGCGGCCTCGCCACCAAGGCCGGGTACCGCAACTACCACCTCATCACCGAGTGGAAGTGGGGCGAGAAGACCTGGGGCAACCGCGCCAAGGCCGCGCGTGACAGCGGCATTCTGCTCCACTGCGTCGGGCCAGACGGCGCCGCCAGCGGGGTCTGGATGGAGTCCATCGAGTGCCAGATCATCGAGGGCGGCACCGGCGACATCATCCTCGTCAAGGGACTCAACTCCCCCGCGCTCACCGCCGACGTCCGCATCGGACCCGACAATCAGCCTTACTGGCAAAAAGGCGGAACGCCCAAACGCATGGACCGCGGCCGCTTCAACTGGTACGCCCGCGACCCGCAATGGAAAGACGTTCTGGGGTTCCGCGGCGCCAATGACGTCGAAAAGCCGCACGGGGAGTGGAACCGCCTGGAAGCGATCTGCGACGGCGCGCGTCTCACCTACGTCCTCAACGGCGTCACGGTCAACGAAGGCTACGACTCCACCCACACCGCCGGAAAGGTCCAGATCCAGAGCGAAGGCGCGGAGATCTTCTTCCGCAGAATCGAGCTGCGCCCGCTCAAGAAAGCGTCGCGGAGTTAGGCCGGCGCTCCCTGGATGTTTCCCCAGGCCGCGGCGAACCGCTCAATCCTGGCGGCGTACTCCGCCGCCTGGCCCGTCCCGTTGTAACCTGTCGCGAACTTCAAGTAATCGCGCCGCCGCAGCGCCTCCAGCATCTCCGACGTCGTCCCCGCGCCCTTGACGAAATCGAACAGCCCCAGAATGTGGAACCTGACGTCGCCCTGCATCGCCTCCACCATCTCGCGCGCCGACTGGTAGCCCAGGCGGCTGTGGTTGAAGCCCATCACCTGGGCCATCCCGTAGCTGGCCGAGCGGTACGCCGCGCTCTCTTCCAGCCTTGCCGCGAACTCCAGCACCTGCCATTCCTTCGCGTTGTTCCCGTGAAATCCGGCCCAGGGTTCGCCCGGATTCGCGCGGAACTGGTGTCCCTTCCATCGTTCCTGAGCGTTGAACTTGAAATGGCGGTTGAAGGTCTCCGGATCGTTCTTCCCGAAGAGATTCCAGAACACGTGATTCTCGAAGCGGATGATCAGCCGGCCATCGGCGTCGAACGGTTGCCCGCCGCTTTCCACCATCAGCACCGAGACCGCCGGACCGCACCCGACCTCGAGCATCGAGGCCAGACGCCCCGTCAGCCCGCCGAAGCTGTTCCAGCAAGACACCAGCGACCTCTCAGCCGGCCCCGCGCCGGCCGGGGCGGCGAGCGGCGCCGGCGGAGCCAGCGCGGCTCGACGCAGCGAGGCATTGGTCCGAAGGAACCCCGAAATCTCCGCCAGTTCCTCGATCCGTATGAAGTCGCTGTGCGCCCACCCCTGAATCCCGTCTGAAGTGACGCGATACCAGTTACCCTGCTGCTCCAGGATGTCCACCCGCGCGCCGCGCGCGAGCTTCCCCGCCACCTTCGCGCCGGTTGAAGGCGCCTGCCGCACATTGAGCGCGGACGACTGCGTCACCACCACCCCTCGCCGCATCGAACTCCCCCTCTCCTGCTACTTTTGTTTCGCCGGCGCCCATTTCTCCAGAAACGCCGTGAACTTCGTCAGATTATAGCTCTTGCCCTCCTCCAGTTCGCCGGTATCTTGCGATACCAGCAGTTTCCCGGAATTTTCGAGCACAAAGAGATGCGGATAGCCCTCGATCTTCGGATACCGGGACAGGAATGCCTTGTTCTCGTTGTCCGGGCTGAAGTTCACCCGCACGACGACGTAGTTCTTCTCGAGCGCCTCTTTCAGCGGAGCGTTGGCTTCGATGAAAGCGTGCATTCGCTTGCACCAGGAACACCAGTTCCCGCCCACCTCGAGCAGAATGTTCTTTTCTTCCAGCGTGGCTTTCACGACTGCGTTCGCGAGGTCCGCCTTCGGGTCGGCCTTGGGGTCGTAGAGGTCCGCCGCGCACAGCGGCCCGGCCAGCAGCAACAGAAGCGGCAAAGACCTTTTCATGCCGCCAGCATATCAGGATGACTAATTCGCGAAGGCGTGGGCCGGCAGCTTGCTCAGGATCCTGTCCTGGATCCAGTGTGCGTCCCACCACTCCACCGGATTCACCTGCACGCCGTCGATCTGCATCGAGTAATGCAGGTGGTCGCCTCCGGCGAGCCCGGTCGCACCGCTCTTGCCGATCTCCTCGTCGCGCGCCACGCTTTGGCCCTCTTTCACCCCGATCGAGCTCAGATGAGCGTAGATCGACTGCAATCCGTAGCCATGGTCGATCACCACGCAGTTCCCATAAATCCCTAGCGGCCCAGCATGCACCACCTTCCCGCTGTTGGAAGCCACCACGGGCGCCTGCTGCACCTTCGAAAGATCGAAGCCGAGATGCACCTGCTCGTCCACCTTCTTGCCGCCGAAGACATACGTGCGCACGTCGGCGAACTGCGCCTCCACCTGCGAATTCGACAATTGCCTGAACGGAGGCTGCCACAGGAACCTGTGCTCCGTCTTCTCTCTCAATGCGGCCAGCGCGGCGTTGTTTTCCCGCCGCACCGGCCCGTTGACCCGCAGGAAGCGTTGCAGCTTGTCTCCGGTCCCGCCCGCATCCAACTCGCCCACCACCTTCTCGATGAACGCATCCGAAAGCTCCAGAGTGCGCTTGCGAAACTGCTTCGGAAACACCTTGAACCAGAAGCGCGCGGTCACTTCCTGGCCCGCCGCATTGCGCGCAAACACCACCGGGACCGTGTCCGCCGGCGTGTCCCACGAAATCGCGAACAAACAGAATCGCTCATTTTCGCTTTTGCCGCCCGGCACCGGAAAGCTGCGGAAGCTGTACTTGCCCACGCGCACGCCCGCCTCGCTCCACGACCCGCCCGCCGTAAACGTCACCAGCTCCGCGCCGCCCTGATTGATGTAATGCTGCGCGCCGTCCACCGCCAGCCGCGGCGGCTCCAGCACGATCGGGATCTCGTAGCTTTTCACCGCGGCATGGCCGCGGAAATCGTTGCCCACGGCCTCTACCGTGAGCTTCGCCGGACCGCTTCTCCAGCCTTTCCCGGCCTCCAGCTCGAGGCTCAGCAGGTGCGTTGCCGGCGCCAGGCCGCGCTTCCAGAACATCAGCCGGTCGGGCTCCTGGGTATGCGTTACGCTCGCGCGAGCCGGGCCTTGCTCCAGAGTCAACGTGATGCTCCGCACGCCGTGAGGGTTTATGGTGCGCACGCCGACAGCGTTCTTCAGCCCGAGAGCGCGCGGCCGCGGCGCGAGCCCGACCTCCGTGGGAGCGGAAAGAAACCAGAGAAGGGCCGTCGCTCCGATCAGGCAGATCAGAACGCCGCCAAGAAGATATGTTTTCACTCTTCCAGATTACCGGACCTCAGCTCCACAGCCGGTCGTTGGCCCGCTCGCGATTCCACTGCTCGCTCGGCCCGAAGTACTCCGCGTTCGGCTCCAGGTACTTCTTGCACTCGTCGTGGTTGAGCTCGACTCCGAGTCCCGGCCCGTCGGGCACTACCGCGAATCCCTTCTGGATCAGCGGCTTCGCCGGCGCAGTCACGAGGTTGTCCCAGTAGGGCACGTCCACCGCGTGATGCTCCAGGCACACGAAGTTCTCCGTCGCCGCGGCGCAGTGCACGTTCGCGAAATAGCCCACGGGCGTCCCCGCGAAGTGCAGCGCCATCGCGTGGCCGTATTCCATCGCCGCGTCGCCGATCTTCTTCGTCTCCAGAAGCCCGCCCGAGCTCATCAGATCGGGGTGGATGATGTCTACGGCGTGTTTCTTGCAGAGCTCGATGAACGGCTCTTTCAGGAAGATGTCCTCGCCGGTGAGCGTGGGAATGTTCACCGCGTCGGTGATCTGCTTCCACAGGTCCGTGTACTCCCACGGAATCATGTCTTCGAGCCACGCCAGGTTCCACTTCTCCAGCGCTTTGCCAAGCCGGATGCACGAGTTCACGCCGATATGCCCGAAATGGTCCGCCGCCAGCGGAATGTCCATCCCGACGATCTCCCGCACCTGTCCGACGAAGTCCGCCATCAGCCCGCAGCCCTTCTCGGTGAGCTCAATCCCGGTGAACGGGTGCTTCGTCTGCATCACGTCCCGGAAACTCTGCCCCACGGGCTGCGTCACCGTGCCCGGCGTCTTCGCGACAAGCTGATAGCCGAGGTCCATCTTGAGAAAGGTGAACCCCAGCTCATCGCGCCGTTTCTTCAAGCGCTCGCCGAACACCTTCGGATCGGGCGACATCGTTGTGTCGCAGTAAAGGCGCACCTTGTCGCGAAACTTGCCGCCCAGCATTTGATAGCACGGCACGTTGAACGCCTTCCCCGCCAGGTCCCAGAGTGCGATCTCGACGCCGCACACGCCGCCCGCCTGCCGCGCGTGGAATCCCCACTGCTTGATCTTGCGGAAGATCTTGTCGACATTGCATGGGTTTTCCCCCAGAATGCGGCTCTTCAGAATCAGCGCGTAGGTGGCGCTCGCGCCGTCGCGGACCTCGCCGTAGCCGGAGATGCCCTGGTTGGTGTCGATGCGGATCAGGGCGCTGCGCCCAGGCACTTTCACCAGGGGCGCAACGCGCAGATCCGTGATCTTCAGATCTGAAGGCTTCGACGCCGTCTTGATGTTGTTCTGATACGCCTCCAATGGTTCATCGGCCCAGAAAGCCCCCAAAGCCGCGGCTCCCGCCGCCCTTGCCAGGAACCGCCGACGGCCGATGCCGCGCTGGTTCCGCCACCATTTGCGAGTCATCTTCCATGCTCCTTTCAGCGCGCTCGCCGCCGGGCCGCGATCGCCTGGATCGCATTCAATCCCGGCCAGCTAGCTGTATAAGCGGTCCCAGCTCCGTTCGTTGTTCCAGTTCTCCGTGGGCTCGAAATATCCTGTCCCCGGAGCCAAATGCTTCTTGATCGTGTCCGGGTTCAGCTCGATGCCGAGGCCCGGCTTCTCTGGCGCCGCGGCAAAGCCCTTGTTCACGATCGGCTTGTCGATGCCGGTCACCATGTCTTCCCACCACGGCACTTCCTGCGAATGGAACTCCAGCGCGAGGAAGTTCTCCGTCGCCGCCGCGCAGTGGACGTTCGCCATGAACGATACCGGCGAGCCGGCGAAATGCATCGCCATCGCGTGCCCATACTCCATCGCGATGTCGCCGATCTTCTTCGTCTCCAGCAGACCGCCCGAGCTCGCGAGGTCCGGATGGACGATGTCCACCGAGTGCCGCCTGCAATGCTCGATGAACGGCTCTTTCAGGTAGATGTCCTCCCCCGTCAGCGTCGGTATGTTCACGGCGTCGGTGATCTGCTTCCAGAGGTCGTAGTAATCCCACGGAATCATGTCCTCGAGCCAGGCCAGGTTCCACTTCTCCAGGGCCTTGCCCAGCTTGATGCACGAGTTCACGCCGATGTGCCCGAAATGGTCCGCGGCCAGCGGGATGTCCATGCCGATGACGTCGCGCACCTGCCCGACATAGTCCGCCATCAGGCTCACGCCCTTGTCGGTCAGCTCGACGCCGGTAAACGGATGCCGCGTCATGCGGATTTCGGCGGTCGTCTGGCCCACCGGCTGCGTAACCGCGCCGGGAATCTTCTCCACGAGATCGTAACCGAGGTCCATCTTCAGAAACGTGTAGCCCTGGTCACGGCGCTGCTTCAGACGCTCGCCATACACCTTCGGGTCGTGCGACTCGGTGGTGTCGCAATACAGCCTCACCCTGTCGCGGAACTTTCCGCCCAGCATCTGGTAGGCCGGGACGTTGTAGACCTTGCCGGCGATGTCCCAAAGCGCCATCTCGACGCCGCACACGCCGCCCGCCTGCCGCGCGTGAAAGCCGAACTGCTTGATCTTGCGGAACACCTTGTCGACGTTGCAGGGGTTCTCCCCCACAAGCCGGCTCTTGAGCATCAGGGCGTAAGTGACGCTCGCGCCGTCGCGCACTTCTCCATAGCCGTACACGCCCTGGTTCGTGTCGATGCGGATGATCGGGCAGCGCATCGGCGCGCCCACCACGTGCGCGAAGCGCAGATCGGTGATCTTGAGATCCGAGGGCTTCGACGCCGTCTTCACGTTCCCCTGCCACGCCTCCAGCGTCTCGTCCGCCCAAAACGTCGACGCGGCGGCCACGCCCGCCGCGCCGCCGAGAAAACGGCGCCGGCTGACACCATACCTGTTGTTCCACCACTTCTTCGTCATTGCTGTATTCCCCTTTCTTTGGAGCCCAGTCTACTGCCGCTGCCGCGGCCTCATGCGGACCTTCGAGCCCTTGGCCTCGGCCCACTTGTTGAACTCGTCAATCATCTGCGGCGACCACTGCGAGTCGATCTGGCCCGGAGTGTACTTCTGCTCGCGCAGCATCTGGTGGCCCCACGTGTCGCGCAGCCGCGTCAACTCGCTGTCGTCGGCGACTTTCTCTGCGAGATGCGGCGGGATCACGACAATGCCTTCGGGATCGCTCAGGATCACATCGCCCGGAATCACCGTCACGCCGCCGATGCGGATCGGCACGTTCATCCCGGCCAGCGTTACATCCGCGATCGCCGATGGATCGAAGCCGCGGCAGAAGATCTGGAATCCTTCAATCTCCTGAAGCCCGCTGACGTCGCGCACCGCGCCGTCCACCACGAGCCCCGTTCCCGTCTTCGTCATGATCGACGTGCCGAGGTTGTCGCCGATGATCGTGCCGTCCTTGATCTTGCCGAAGAGATCGACCACCATGACGTCGCGCTTCACCAGCGTGTCGATCACCCACGAGTTCTGCCCGCGCGCCACGCGGTTCTCTTTCTTGGCCTGCTCGTTCACGTAGTTGTTGAGGTCCGGCCTGAACGGGACGAACACCGCGGTCACGGCGCGGCCCACCATCCGCTTGCCCTTCGGATCCACGTTCACGGTCTTCCAGCCGCCCTCGAACTGCAAGCGGTACCCCGCGCCGCGCAGCGTACCCCACGCCTCTTCCGCGGTCGTCTCCGCCAGCCGGTCGAGCACAGAGTCGGGCACCTTCGGGCGCCCGTCCGGAAAGCGCTCTCCCTTCCAGTCGCTGGTGATTCCGATGAGCTGCTCTTTGGTGAACATGCCCAGTTGAGCCGCAGCCGGAACGGACATCAGGGCCGCGAGAGCGGCGGAGGCGAGTATGAATCGTCGCATGGCTGATCAGGTACTCCTGAATACGAAATCGTTACCCCTACCAGGCGGCCACGGAGCCGTCTGCGTGGAACACGCGCGCCATCGGCCGCGTGCCCTGGAAGGGGTATTTCATCAGAGATTCTTCCTTCAACTCAAACCCGAGCCCGGGCTTCTCCGGCAGCGGGAACTTGCCGTTCACCATCCGCATCGCCGGGAATCCCAGCCACTCCTGCCAGATCTTCTCCGCCGGACCGGGCGCGACCCCGCTGCAAATCTCCTGCACCAGGAAATTCGGGATCGACGCGTCCACGTGCAGCGTCGCGATGCCGCCGATCGGGCCCTCGCAAGCGTGCGGCGCCATGCGCATTCCGCCGGCCTCAGCCAGCGCCGCGACCTTCCATAGCGCAGTGATGCCGCCGACGTGGTTGATGTCGGTTTGCAGAATCGCGGCGAAGCCCAGTTCGACGATCTGCTGGACGCCGTAGTGCGCCACCAGCCGCTCGCCCGTCGCGATCGGCGTCGACGTCATGCGCGCGATCCGCTGCATCGCCCTCACGTTCTCAGGCGGGCACGGCTCTTCGATGAAGAGCAGATGCAGCGGCTCCAGTTCCTTCACCAGCACCGACGCCACCGCCGGCGACGTCTTCGCGTGAAAGTCCACGCCGATGTCGATATCCGGTCCGAGCGCCTCGCGCATCATGCTCAGGCGCGCGGCGGCGTCCTTGATCTGGCGGTGCGTTGTGATCCATTCCCAATAACCTGGGATTCCGGTCTTGAAGCACGTGACGCCGTCGCGCGCCGCGGTGGCGCGCAGCTTCTCGAGCTCCGCGCGCGTGTTCGCCCGCGCGTGGTAGTAACCTCGAACGCCCTGCGCGTCCATCGGCCCGCCCAGCAACCTGTACACCGGCAGATTGAAGATCTTGCCGCGCAGATCCCACAGCGCCTGGTCGATGCCGCTGATCGCCGATCCCATCACCGGGCCCGCGCGATAGAAACTGTGAACGTACATCGACTGCCAGTGATGCTCCACCAGCAGCGGGTCGGCGCCGATGAGAAACTCGCGAAAGTCCTCGACGCACGCCATCACGGCCGCGGCTTTGCCTTCGAGCGTCGCTTCACCCCACCCCACCAGGCCCTCGTTCGTCTCGAGTTTTACGAAGACGTAGGGCCTGTCGCTCTCCTTCGTCAGCGACACGCCGAAGACTTTGACGTTCGTGATCCGCACTTTCGAGCCGAGCCCGTCGAACACTTGCGCTCCCAACGGGCGCGTGAGCCCTGTGGGTTGCGGCGCGCCCTGAAATGCGGCTAGCGCCGCGGGCGAGGCGATAAAAGCGCGGCGCTTCATGGCTGTCCCTCTACGGCGCCGAGTCCTGGCGCATTCGTGAGCTCGATGAATCCCTCCTTGAGGGGCCGCGCCGGCAGCTCCTGGATGACGAAATTCGGCAGGCTCGCCGCGAGATGGACCGCGGCCGCGGCGCTCAACGCGTCGCCTTCAACAACTGGCGCGACACCCACGTAATACGTCTCCGCCAGCGCTGCGATCCTCCTCACGCCCGCAAATCCGAATTGTGAAAGCGGCGGACGCAACACGCCCGCAGCCTGCTCGCGCAGCAGATCCAGAAACCCGCCCATTGAGCGCACGTTCGCCCCGAATCCGAGCGGCGTCGTCGTCTGCCCGGCCAGTTCGCCCAGCGCCGCGAGGTTTGTCATCGCGCAGGGCTCGTCGAACCACATGACGTGCAGTCCTTCGATCGCCCGCGCCATGCGCAGCGCCTCGCGAGTCTGCAATCCGCCCTGCGCGGCCAGAACGAAGTCCACTCCATCCCCGCCCGCCTTGCGCAGTTCTTCCAGCGTCCGCACGACAGCGCTGACGAAGCCGCGCGCCGGCGCTTCGGGCGGCGTTCCTACCTTGAATGCCCGCCCGCCGCGCTCCATCGCGCGCCGCAGCTCATCCGGCGTGGCGGTTTCAAGCGGCGTCAGGACGCGTACCTTGTAACGCGTCGGGCCGCCCAGGAGCTGATAAAGGGGCGCGCCCCGCGCCTTGCCCAGCGCGTCCAGGCACGCCATTTCCACCGCCGGATATGCCGCGCCCAACTCCGCCCGCATCGGCTCCAGCGCCGTGATCTCCCGCCCGCGGATCTCGGGCGCCGGGCCTCGCAGCGGCCCTCCGCGCCCCATCGCGCCGCTTTCCGTCGTCACTTCGAGGACGCGGCCGCGCGCCGTCACGCTCCGGATCGTGAGAGGACCTGCCATCGCTCATCACCAGAAGGAATGCCCGCGCGGCACCGCCTCGGGAAACACGTACGCGTACAGCATCACGATCATCCCGATGATGAGCGCCAGCACGATGCTATGCGGCAGCACCTTGCGGAACAAGTCGCCTTCCTTGCCCTGCAACCCAACCGCCACGCAAGCCACGATGATCGACTGCGCGCCGATCATCTTGCCCATGACGCCGCCCGCGGTATTCGCCGCCGCCATCAGCTCCGGCCGGATGCCCAGCTTGTTCGCCGTGATCACCTGGAGGCTCCCGAACAGCGCGTTCGAGCCCGCGTCGGTCCCGGTGAGCGCCACTCCCAGCCAGCCGATCAATGTGCCGAAGATAGGATAGAACCAGCCTGTGTTCGTCATGGCCAGCCCCAGAATCGCGTCCATCCCGGAATACCGTGTGACAAATCCAAGGCAGATCATCGCCGAGATCGCCAGCAGGCTGAAGCGCAGCCTGTAAATGGACCCCATGAAGACCTGCAACGTTTTGCCGAACGAAAGTCCCAGCAGCGGCCCCGAGATCAAACCCGCGATGAACGTTGAGGTGCCCACCGCGGAAAGCCACGCGAACTCGATCATCGCCGGCTCCGTATACGATTCTGCCACCACAGGCGGAGTCCTCATCACCATTCTGTGCAGGACTGGAGCGGCGAACGTGATGTCGGTCATCATCAGCAGCTTCTTCACCGCCGGCAGGCCCCACACCACCACCAGCCCGGCCAGCAGCAGGAACGGCGACCACGCCACGATCACCTCGCTCGTTGTGAAGCGCCTGCGCGTCGCCTCGTCGATGACGGGATCTTCGGGATAGCGCCACACCGGCTTCGGTCTCCAGAACTTGAAGAACACCGCGCACACCAACAGCGTGAACATGCCGCCCACGATGTCCACCAGCGCGGCGTCCACATAGTTCGACCAGAAGAACTGGATGAAGCCGAACGCGACGCCGCACGCCAGCAAGCCCGGCGCCACCTGAAAGACTTCTTTCCAGCCGACCATCATCCGCACCAGCCAGAACGGCAGGATCATCGCCGTGAACGGCAGAATGCGCCCCACCATTGCGCTCAAGTCCGCTTCATTCAACCCTGTCACCGCCACCAGCGTGCGGATCGGATTGCCCATCCCTCCGTACGCCACCGGCGCCGTGTTCGCGATGAGACAGATCACTGCGGTCTCAAAAGGGTGGAAGCCCAGCCCGATCATCATTGCGCCGCAGATCGCCAACGGCGCGCCGCCGCCGCCCGCCCCTTCCAGCACCGCGCCGAACGCGAGCGCAATCAGCAGCACCTGCAATCGCCGGTCGTCGGTGATTCCACCGATCGATGCTTTAATCGTCGCGAAGTATCCAGTCTCCACGGCGACGTCGTAGACGAAAACCGCGGCCAGCAGGACCCATGCGATCCGCAGCGCCGCATACACCATACCGTGGGCCACGGTGGACGCCACCATCGGAGCGGGCATGCGAAAGACGATCAGCGCGAGAGCGACGGCGCAGACGAACGCCCAAACCGCCGACCAGTGCGCCGCCATCTTCTTGACGGCCAGCAGATAAAAAAGGAGAGAGACCGGCAAGGCCGCCACGATCGTAGAAATCACGGCATTGTTGAAAGGATCGTAATTCTGTACCCAGGGCTGCATGAGGAGTTCGCGGGAAAGCGGCATCGTATCATAGCCGTCAGGCTGTGGTGTGTTCCCAACCGCAGCCTTCAGGCTCCGCGCCGCTGACCTGTGCCACCCTGGAGGGACCCGTGCAAACCGTCTGCATCTACTGCGGCTCCAGTTCCCGGGCACGCGGCGTCTACTTCGATGCCGCGCGCAACCTGGCCCGTCTTCTCGCGCAGCGAAACATCACAATCGTCTACGGCGGCGCCCACGTCGGCCTGATGGGCGCCGTGGCCGACGCCGCCCTGGAAGCCGGCGGCGGCGTCATCGGAGTCATCCCCCGCGCCCTCGTCGCCAAAGAAGTCGCCCACACCGGACTCACCGATCTGCGGATCGTCGAGACGATGCAGCAGCGCAAGACCCTCATGAGCGAGCTCGCCGATGGATTCATCGCCCTCCCCGGAGGCTTCGGAACCCTCGACGAGCTCTTTGAAACGCTCACAGAGATCCAGCTCGGCTTCCACGCCAAGCCCTGCGCCCTGCTCAACGTCGAGGGCTATTTCGACCCCTTGATCGCGCTCTGCGACCGCGCCGTGGCCGACGGTTTTCTCCATCCGGCCCACCGCGACATGGTCTTGGCCGGCTCGGACCCCGCTTCGCTTCTCGGACGAATGGACAGCTTCCGCGACCCCGCCGCGGGCAAATGGCGCGCGCCCAGGTCGTGACCCGCTTCCGGGAACGAAGGAACCCGATTATGGGACTTCGGGCTGCGGAGTCGAGTTCTCGCAGGCCGGCAGTCCGGCAACGCATAGAATGTCGCCCCCGGAGATCGCCGTGCCATTGGTCAGGGTCCCCTTCAGCGGAACCACGGCGCACCCCGCCGGGTCGAGAGGCGGAAGGAGGACGGCCGACAGGTCGTACTTCAGAACCAGGTCCGTGACGCCATCCAAGTTGACATCTTCATAGGACCAGCGCAGCGGAGGCGCGCCGCCAAACGTCACCGAACCCGGAACAATCGAATAAACG
The DNA here is from genome assembly GCA_964472745.1 of uncultured Solibacteraceae bacterium. Classification (GTDB taxonomy): domain Bacteria; phylum Acidobacteriota; class Terriglobia; order Bryobacterales; family Bryobacteraceae; genus CAYYNC01. Next base: position 21,458 of record CAYYNC010000032.1, on the reverse strand, counting down.
CTGAAGCTGGTTGTGCCGAGAACGGCAACGCTGATCACGCCGTTGCTCTCCGGGTTAACGCAATTCGGATTGCTCCCGGGCTTCGCGTCCACCCGCAGCCGGCCCAGCGTGACCACGCGAATATGGTCGCCCGGTTGCGTGACGCCCATAGACACGAGAAGCGATGTCCCACCGACAACGGTATAGCAATCGTCGGCCCCGCACGCTGTGTGGGTGAAAGGAAAGGCGGCCAGGGTCGTTTCCAGCCCGCGGGCCGCGTAGGGCGCCGCGCCCACTGGACCAAACGGCACACAGGCCACGGTGGGAGGCCCAGTGTAATTCGTCGTCGCCGCGCCCAGCGTGGGCGTGGACGCGGCCTCATTGACGCCACCGGAATCCGACATCACAGCGATAATCGGGCGCCTGAAGGTCCAAACGACAGAAGTATGGGTGGCGCCTCCGGGAACCCCGATGTTTAGAAAGATCATGTGACTGTCCACCAGGCTCCCGGCGGGGATCACCACCGCGTCATCCGCGCTGAACGGGACGGGCGTGACCACTCCCTGGGCCTCGTCGAACCCGACCTGGCCCGGGAATGTGGCGCACTGATTCAGCGCATCCGAAGGCGGAGCGATCTTTGCCGGCGCCGCACCAAGACTGCTGGGCGGACCGATAACCGATACGATGTCTGCGTAAACCGGCGTGAAGCCTGCCAGGCTGAGCGCCAGACAAGCGATTCTTTTTGCGAAAATGCTCCAGGACATCTTTCCCCCACTTTCTTCGGACAAAAGCTCCGAAACCCAGAATTCGATGGTTTTAGAAATACACCCGATCGCTAACAGAGTCAATCCCTAAATTACTTTCGCTTAATGCCTCTGAAACAGGCGTCCTGATCTCGCGAAAGGGCGAACACTAGTCGAAGGGCCGGGGTCTGCCGCATCCGCGTCCCCACCACGCGTGAACGGCCGGCATGCAGCAAGCCCGGCGGGAGGCTGAGACCTGTGGACCGCTTTCCTCCATACCTCCATCGACTTCAGGCATCATAATGATGAGGTGTCAGCGATGTTCGGCAGAATCAAGGAACAGGTCGACACGATCTTCCGCGAAGATCCGGCCGCGAAGAGCGTCCTCGAGATTCTGCTCTGTTACCCCGGCTTCCACGCGGTCCTGCTGCACCGCCTCGCCCACAAGCTCTACAAGGCCGGGTTCACCACCACCGCCCGCGCCCTCAGCCAGACCTCGCGCTTCTTCACCGGCATCGAGATCCACCCCGGCGCGCAGATCGGCCGGCGCTTCTTCATTGACCACGGCATGGGCGTGGTAATCGGCGAAACCGCCATTATCGGCGACGACTGCCTGATCTACCAGGGCGTCACCCTCGGCGGAACCGGCAAGGAGCGCGGCAAGCGCCACCCCACGCTCGGCAATCGCGTTGTCGTCGGCACCGGAGCGAAGGTGCTCGGCAACATCGAGATCGGCGACAACGTCCGCATAGGCGCCGGTTCGGTTGTGCTGAAATCCGTTCCGCCGAACTCCACCGTTGTCGGCGTCCCCGGGCGCATCGTCCGCAGCCGCACGGACGAGGGCGAGATCCTCGAACACGGCCGGCTGCCCGACCCCGAGGGACAGGCCATCGAGGAGCTGCGCGAGCGAGTCACGCAACTCGAAGAGGCCATCCACAAGCTCGCCGACCGTGCCGAACGCGTCCGCTGAACGCCCAAGCGTCTACGCACCGCCCTTCAGTTGCCGCTGCTGATCCGCCTCGCCGAAATGCCCGCGGGAGTCGGCGCTCAATTCTCCCTCGCCGAACCGCCACTCCTCGTACGCGCCGATGCGGGCCGCATTGCCTCTTCCGCCCACCGCCGAGCCCGTCCATCGTAACGACGAGATCGGGAAACGCGCTCATGAAGCGCCGCTGTTTCCATGGATCCCTCCCGCTGCCCGAAACTCAAAGCCGTTCGCCGCGATCCTCCTCAGGTCCTCCTCCCCCAACCCAAACTCCCGCGCCGCGATCTCATACTCCCTGTTCAGCGTCGTCCCGAACATCGGCGGATCGTCCGTGTTCAGTGTGACCGGCACGCCCGCGTCGTACAGCCTGCGCAGCGGATGCGCGGCGAGAGACTCCACCGCTCTCGTCGCAACATTGCTCGAAACCGAAACCTCCAGAGGTATCCGCTGATCCCGCAAATGGGCCACCAGCGCCGGATCGTCGATCGAGCGGATTCCATGCCCGATCCGCCGCGCGCCGCACTCCAGCGCCTGCCACACCGACTCGGGGCCGCACGTCTCCCCCGCGTGAGGCAGCACCCACAGCCCATGCTTCGCCGCCCACGCGAAGACCTCGCGGAACTCGCGCGCCTCCCCGCGCGACTCGTCTCCGCCAATCCCGAACCCGACCACCCGCCGCCCGCGATTCGCCGCTCCGAACTCCGCGACCGGCCACGCGGCATCCACCCCGAACTGCCGCACGGCGTCGAAAATGAAATACACCGGCATCGGCGCCCGCTCCGCCTCGGCGTAGATCGCCGCGAAGTTCGGCTCCAGCTCGAAGCCGCGCCACAACCAAACCCCGAGGGAGAGATTCACCTCGGCATAGCGCACATTCTGCGACGCGAGGTGTTCGAACAGCCGCCGCGCGACCAACGCAAGATCCTCCGGCGTCCTCAGCTTCAGGTTCACCCACTTGTACGTCTCGATGAAGTCCTGGAAGTCGCCGTAGCGATAGCGCTCCTCGACTTCAGCCAGCGTCAGCGCCGGATCGATCTCAAGGAGAGTCGACGGCCAAACCGCCCCCTCCAGGTGCAGGTGCAGTTCCGCCTTCTCCAGCCCCTCGATGAAACTGTTCATGCGCCCATGGTAGGTGTTCCGCCGCCGGGCTTGCCATAATGTCGGCATGACACCGGGCGACATCGAAGCTCTGGCCGGCGGATATCATGGCAACCCGTTCTCGGTTCTCGGACCTCACGAGTCCGTGGCCGTCTCCGGCGCCTGGGAAGTCCGCGCCTTTCTCCCGGAGGCCGAATGGGTGGAGGTCCTCATGGAAGGCAGCGCCGCAACGATGGAGCGCGTCCACCCGGCAGGCTTCTGGGCGGCCAGGATCGACTGGAACCCCGGCATTTACCGTCTCCGCGTGCGCAACGCCGCCGCCGAGCAGGTCATCGAAGATCCTTACCGCTTCGGCCCCATGCTTGCCGAAGACGACGTCTACCTGCACGCCGAAGGAACTCTGTACGAGGCCTGGCGGGCCATGGGCGCGCACGTCGTCGACGTCGCTGGAATTCAAGGCGTGCGCTTCGCCGTCTGGGCGCCGAACGCCGAGACCGTTAGCGTCGCCGGCGACTTCAACAGTTGGGATCCGCGCCGCCATCCCATGCGCCGCCGCAACGGCGGCATCTGGGAGATCTTCATTCCCGGCCTGGGCGAAGGCGCGCTCTACAAGTACGCGGTCAAGCCCCGCGGCTTCCGCCCCGCAGTGATGAAGTGCGATCCGTACGGCTTCTATTCCGAAGTCCCTCCGCGCCAGGGCTCCATCGTGTGGAGCATCGGCAATTACCACTGGCAGGATGACGAGTGGATCGACCGCCGCGGCCGCACCCAATGGCTCGATCGCCCCATTTCCGTCTATGAGGTGCACCTGGAAAGCTGGATGAAGAAGCCCGGCGGCGGCATGCTCAGCTACCGCGAGTTGGCTGACAAGCTCGTCCGATACGTGCTGGAGATGGGCTTCACTCACATCGAGCTGATGCCGCCAATGGAGCATCCCTACGCCGGTTCCTGGGGTTACCAGGTGGTCGGCTACTTCGCGCCCACCTCCCGCTTCGGCACGCCCGACGACTTCCGCTGGTTCGTCGACTGCTGCCACCGCCACGGCATCGGCGTCATCGTCGATTGGGTCCCCGCCCACTTCCCCAGGGATCTTCACGGCCTCGCCCGCTTCGACGGCAGCGCCTGCTACGAGCACGAAGATCCGCGCCAGGGCGAGCATAAGGACTGGGGTACGCTCATCTTTAACTTCGGCCGCAACGAGGTCCGCAACTTCCTCATCTCCAACGCCCTGTTCTGGCTGAAGGAGTACCACATCGACGGCCTTCGCGTGGACGCTGTCGCCTCCATCCTCTACCTCGATTACTCGCGCGAGCCGGGCGAGTGGATCCCCAACAAGTACGGCGGCCGCGAGAACATCGAAGCCATCGAGTTCCTGCGCAACTTCAACGAGCAGGCCCACAAAGTTCCCGGCGCCGTCACCATCGCCGAGGAGTCCACTTCATTCCCCATGGTTTCAAAACCCGTCTACCTCGGCGGCCTCGGCTTCACCATGAAATGGAACATGGGCTGGATGCACGACATGTTCCACTACTTCAAGTGCGATCCGGTCTACCGCAAGTTCAATCACAACGACATCACGTTCAGCCTGCTTTACGCCTTCAACGAGAATTTCCTGCTGCCCATCAGCCACGACGAGGTGGTCCACGGCAAGGCCTCGCTCATCGCCAAGATGCCCGGCGACGAGTGGCAGCGCTTCGCCAACGTGCGGGCCTTTCTCGGCTACATGTACGGCCACCCCGGCAAGAAACTCCTCTTCATGGGCTGCGAGCTGGGCCAATACGAAGAGTGGGACTGGCAGGGCAGCCTGCGCTGGGACTTGCTTCAATACCCCTTCCATCGCAGCCTCCACGAATACGTGAAGGCCCTCAACGCTTTCTATTGCGCCGAACCTGCGTTGTGGGAGGTCGATTACAACTGGCGCGGCTTCGAGTGGGTGGACTTCCACGATCTCGACGCGAGCGTCATCAGCTTCATCCGCCGCGCGAAAAACGAGGACAACTGGCTGCTGTTTGTTTGCAGCTTCACGCCGGTCGTCCGGAGCGGCTACAGGGTGGGTGTCCCGCGCGCCGGCGTCTACGAGGAGGTCTTCAACAGCGACGCCGGAGAATTCGGCGGCGCGGGCTGGCTGAATCGCGGCTCCCTGGAAACACACGAGGGCGTAGTTCAGAACCACTACCACTACCTCACTCTGACGCTCCCCCCGCTCGGCGTCGCCGTCTTCCGCCGCGTCGGCGCGCGCGAAGGCTGAACACAATGCGCGACCCGCTCTTCCTCTCCGTCTGGCTGAAGGGCTTCTCCCCGGTGGCGATGCCCGTCTACCTCAAGAAAGCGCTCGACCTCTTCCCGTTCTCAAAACTCTCGCCCGGCGCCATCCTGCGCGTCTACCCTTTCTCCTTCCAGGAAACGCCCGTGATCGAGAATCCCTTCGACGGCGGCTTCGAAGTGGCTGATCTCACGGCCGCCGCGCAGGAGTTCATGCACGAGGACACCTGCGTGCAGGTCGAAACCCGCTGGGATCTCTGGCAGTGGGACGGCGATTGGCAGTTGAAGCCCTCGCGCGTCTACATCGAGGTCTTCGGACCGGACTTTGAGACAGACCGCGCGGAGCAGATCCGCTTCGACCTCGGCGGCGAAGACATTTACCTGCCCAGCGAGTTCAGCGATCAATTGAAGACCGTGCAATCCAACATCCGCAGCGTGCTCCGCCTGGTCCGCGACGTGGAGGCCGCGTTCAGCGTCGAGAAGCGCCTTCTGTGGTCGGGCAGCGGCGAGGACTTCGCCGAACGGCTCACCCTGATCGCCGAATAGTGTTCTCCTATGAAAGGAACCGCACGCCGGCGGCATTACAGCGGGTGAAGGGAGGGCGTTGATGGAACGCGCTTGGATGATTCTGTTGGCTGGCAGCGCGGTCTGGGCCGCGGACCTGCCGGTGACCCGCGTGGTGATCTACAAGAACGGTGTCGCCTACTACGAACGCGCCGGCCAGGCCAAGGCCGGCGAGCCCGCGCGCCTCGATTTCAAAGCGGGCGAAATGGACGACGTGCTCAAATCGCTGGTCGTCGAAACGCGCGGGGGGCGCGTCGCGCGCGTGCGCTACGAGCTAAATGAGCCGCTCGAGAAGCGGCTCAACGACACCGGGGTTCGCCTCCCCGGACAGGTCTCGCTCGCCTCGCTGCTGGATCAATGGCGCGGGTCGCGCATCTCTTTGAGATTGCGCAACGAAGAAATCAAAGGCACGATCGCCGGCGCGCGCATCGCCCAGGCCGCCGACCAGGCTCAGCGCCAGGAGTTGACCCTCGTCACCGACGACGGCGCGATCAGAACGATTGACCTTGACGGCGTCGGCGCCGTGAAGCTCGAAGACACGCGCCTCCAGCAGCAGCTCACCGACGCGCTCGGCATCCTCGGACAGAGCCGCTCGCGCGAAAAGCGCGCTCTCTTCATCGACCTCTCCGGCGCGGCCCAGCAGGTGATCGCGCGCTACATGGCCCCCGCGCCCGTTTGGAAGTCGAGCTACCGCCTCAGTCTGCCGGAGAACGCCGAAGCCTCGCTCGAAGGCTGGGCCATCGTCGACAACGCCACGGGCGAGGACTGGACCAACGTCGACCTCACCGTCGTCAGCGGCAAGCCCGTGTCGTTCATCAGCCGCCTCTACGAGCCCCGCTACGTCGGCCGCCCCGTCGCGTCGCTTCCCGAAGAACGCGCCGCCGCGCCCGTCCTTCACGAAGGCGCCATGCGCACTCAGGAATCGGCTGCCGCCGACGCGGTTGGGCCGCGCGAAATGCGAAAGGCTGTCGGCAGCGGCATCGGCGGCGGCAGCTTTGCGGTTCGCGCTCCTGCGCCCGCCCCCGCCATGGCCCGGCCGGAAGTAATGACAAGCAGCGTCGAGCCGGCGACTGAAGGCGAAGAGATCGGCGAGCTCTTTGAATATCGCTTCTCCGAGCCCGTCACCGCGAAGAAGGGAGAGAGCCTCCTGCTCCCCTTCCTTCAACAGAAGATCGCGGCCCGCAGGCTCCTGGTCTGGAATCAGGAGAGCGGCGCCAATCCGCGCAGCGCGGCCGAGGTCGCCAACAACACCGGCAAGACTCTCGACGGCGGCCCGATCACCGTCTACCAGGGCGGCGGCTACGCCGGCGAAGCGCTGATGGAAACGCTCAAGGCCGGCGACAAGCGCCTCATCAGCTTCGCCGTCGATCAGGGCACGAAGGTCACGACAGCTTTCGACAGCAAACAACAGGTGGTGCGCTCGATCAAAGCCTCCCGCGGCATCCTCTCCGCCCGCGGCGCTATCGAAACGCTCACCACCTACACCGCCTCCAACGTCGACGCCCGCGCGAAGGACCTCATCATCGAGCACCCCGTCACTCCCGACCGCAAGCTCCTCAAGCCCCAGCCCGCCGAAAAGAGCGACAAGCACTATCGCTTCACCGTCAACCTTCCGGCGCGCGGCCAGCAAAAGCTCGAGGTGGTCGAAGAGCAACTGCTCGAAGAATCCCACTCCATCATCTCCCTGACGCCCGACGTGATCGCGCAGTACACGCAGAACAAGGCCCTCTCTCCCGCCGCGCGCACCGCCCTCGAAGCCATCGCCGCCCGCAAGCGCGAAGCCGCCGCCGCCGAGCGCGAAGCCGCCGCCGCCGAGCGCGAAATCAACGAAATCTCGCGCGACCAGGAGCGCCTGCGCCAGAACATCAACAGCCTGAGCCGCGTCAGCGGCCAGCAGGACCAGGTGCAGCGCTACGCCGCCGAGCTCGCGAAGCAGGACACGCAGATCGCCGCCCTCCGCGATAAAGCAAGCGAAGCGCGCCGCCGCAAATCGCGGCTCGATGCTGAGATTTCCGCCCTCGTGGAGAAACTGGAGATATGAGGAGGGCCGCCCCCGCTTGGATGTCGCGCTGATCGGCTACGGCAATGTCGCCCGCGCCTTCGCGCGGCTGCTCGACAGCAAACGCTCCGTCTATCCCTTCCGGATCGTCGCCGCCCACACGCTCCAGCACGGGACGGCGTACGATCCGCGCGGGCTCCCCCTCGAACCGCAGTTCGGCCCGGCCGCATCGAGCGCCGCCAAGTTCCTCGACAAGGCGCGGGCCGAAGTCGTCATCGAGCTGACCTCGCTCAACCCTGAAACCGGTGAGCCGGCCATCTCTCACATCCGCGAGGCGTTCAAGCGCGGGCTGCACGTCATCACCGCCAACAAGGGCCCCATCGCCTTCGCCTATCATGACCTCTCCCAGGAGGCCCGCCAGGCCGGCGTCGAGTTCCGCTTCGAAGCCACCGTGATGGACGGCACGCCTGTCTTCAACCTCGCCCGCAACACGCTCCCCGGCGTCGAAATCCGAGGTTTCGCCGGCGCATTGAACTCCACGACAAAGGTGATCCTCGACGCCATGCGCCGCGGCCTCGCCCTGGAGGAAGGCATCGCCGAAGCGCGCGCTCTCGGAGTCACCGAAGCCGATCCCTGGTTCGACATCGACGGCTGGGACTCCGCCTGCAAGGCCGCCGCGCTCGCCAACGTCCTCATGGACGCCCGCGTCACGCCCGCCGATGTCGAGCGCAAGGGCATCGGCCGTCTCACGCCCGAAAAGCTCGCCGGGCTCGAAGTGAAAGGCAAAACCGTCGTCCTCGTCAGCCGGGCGAAGCGCGTGAAAAACGCCGTCAAGCTCCGCGTGCGCGCAGAAGTCCTCGAAGCCGGCGACATCCTCGCCACCGTCCGCGGAACCTCCAACCTGCTCATTCTAGAAACCGATCTCATGGGCGAGATCGGCGTCTTCACTCTTCAGCCCGGCCTCGCCCAGACTGCATATGGAGTCTTTTCCGATTTGGTGGACATCGCGAAGTCAATATGAAACTGCTCAGGTGCCGCCTCATGCAAGGCGCGGCCCACGCCGCGGTGATCTGGGACGGGTTCGCCGTCCCGATCGTTGAAGTGAACGCGAAGCGCGGAACCACCCTCCCCGACGACCTGCTCGCGCTGATCCAAGGCGGCGACCTTGCGCCTCTCGCGGACCTGCGCGGCATCGCCGGGGTCCCGCTCCCCGAAGTGCGCCCGCTGCTGCCCTATCCTGCTCCGCCCAAAATCTGGTGCATCGGCCTCAACTACAAGTCCCACGCCGAGGACATCAACGCCGTCCAGCCCGAAGAGCCCGGCAGCTTCATGAAGCCGGCATCCTGCCTCTTCGAGCCCGGCGGCGACATCGTTCTCCCGCCGCCCGAAGTCTCCAAAGACGTCGACGCCGAAGGCGAGCTCGGCGTCATCATCGGCCGCCGCTGCCGCTTCGTCCCCGCCGAACATGTCCCCGAAGTGATCTTCGGCTACACCACGACGCTCGACCTCACCGCCCTCGACGTGCTGGCGAAGAACCCCCGCTACCTCACCCGCGCCAAGTCCATCGACACCTTTTTCAGCTTCGGCCCCGTCATCGTCACCGCCGACGAGATCCACGACGTGAACGCCCTGATGGTGATCACCGAGCACAACGACGGCGTCTGCTCCCAGGACATGGTCGCTAACATGCGTCACCGCCCCTGCGAGCTGGTCCGCTTCCACAGCGACTTCTTCACCCTCGAACCCGGCGACCTGATCTCCACCGGCTGTCCCAAAGGCGCCCGCATCAAGCCCGGCGACCGCGTCCGCGCCCGCATCCACGGCGTCGGTGTGCTCGAAGCGCGCGTCACCCAGGGCCTCCGGACGCCCAGCTGGTAGTCACCTCTCCGCCCAAAAAGCTTGGATTGCCGGGCGAACCCAGTTTTCCGGATAAGTCCGTTTGTTCTCAATTGCTCACCGCCCCTGCGACATCTGTAACAACACAGTTCGGCTAGAATGGTTGGAGACTCGGCTCAGACGCGAACGCTGGCGCCCCCACTGAGAGGTCAACACGTGATTTACACCAAAGCAGGTTTGGCATTTCTGTTCCTTCTCGCTTGCGCCGCGATCCTGCCGGCGCAGGATTCCCGCGGCTCGATCCTCGGCCTCGTCGTGGATCATAGCGGCCGTGCCGTTCCTGCGGCGGCGGTGATCATCGCCAACGAAGAGACCGGCAAGCGCCGCGAAGTCAAGTCCGAGGACAACGGCCGCTTCGCCGGCTTTCAGCTCGAGCCCGGACGCTGGCGCGTGACAGTGAACGCGGCCGGCTACCGGGAACAGTCCCGCGTCATCGACCTCACCGTGCACCGCGAAGTGGACCTCCGCATCGCCCTCGTGCAGGAAGGCCAGCGCGAAAGCATCGTCGTTGAAGGAGTAGCGCCTCTGCTTCGCACCGACACCGTCGCCACGGGCGGCTCGATTCTCAATTCGCAGATCGTGAACCTGCCGCTCGACGGCCGCAACTATTACGAGTTGACCCTGCTGCTGCCGGGCGTCGCGCCCCCCGCACAAGGTTCCGCGGGAAGCGTCCGCGGAGACTTCGCCGTCAACGTCAACGGCGCGCGCGAAGACGCCAACGGCTTCCTGCTCGACGGCATCTACAACGGCGACCCCAAGCTGAACGGCGCCGGAGTCACCAGCGCCGTCGACGCAATCCGGGAGTTCGAGGTGGCCACTTCGACCTACGACGCCAGCTTCGGCCGCAACGCCGGCGCGCAGATGAACGTGGTGCTCAAGTCCGGCACGAACGCGCTGCACGGCGCCGTCTACGAGTTCTTGCGCAACGCCGCGCTCGACGCGCGCAACTACTTCGCCCCCGCCGGCGAGCCCGATCCGCGCTACCAGCGCAACCAGTTCGGCTTCTCGCTCGGCGGCCCCATCCGCCGCAACCGCACGTTCTTCTTCGGCGACTACGAAGGACGCCGCGTCCGCGAAGGCTTCCCGCGTCTCACCAACGTTCCGACCGCGCTCGAGCGCCAGGGCGACTTCTCCCAGAGCGGCGCGCCCTTCGTCATCGATCCCTTCACTCAGGCGCCCTTTCCCGGCGCGAAGATCCCGTCGTTCCGTATCGACCCGATCGGCGGCAAGATCGCCGCGCTCTACCCGTTGCCAAATCGCCAAGCTCCTGGCCGGAACTACGCTTCTTCCCCTGTCGCCCGCGATAGCAGCGACAACTTCGACGTCCGCATCGACCACTCCCTCAGCGCCAACTCCGAGCTCGCCGCGCGCTACAGCTTCGGCGATCGCGACCTATACGAACCCTTCTCGGGCGCCGCGTTCTCGCAGGTGCCCGGCTTCGGCAACAACGTCCCGCGCCGCGGCCAAAACGCGATGATCTCGGAGACGCACATCTTCTCGCCGCGGCTTATCAACGAGCTCCGCCTCGGCTTCAATCGCGTGGCCATCGGGGTGTTTCAAGAGAACCAGTCGCGCGATCTCAACAACCTCGTGGGCCTTCCCAGCGACTACGGCAATCCGCGACGCCAGGGCCTCAGCTTTCTCACCGTCCTCGGCTACTCGCCGCTCGGCGACGAATACAACAACCCGCAGTCAGGCGTCACCAACACTTATCAGCTCTCCAGCATGGCCACATGGTCGCGCGGCGCGGCGACGTTCAAGTTCGGCGGCGAAATCCGCAAGCTCGAGCAAAACGCCTTCCGCGACGTCCAGTCCCGCGGCTTCATCAACTTCATCGGCTTCACCGGCAACGCGCTCTCGGAGCTCCTTCAAGGCCTGCCCGCCGTCAGCGGCCGCGCGCGTCTGGACAACCCGCAGCATCTCCGCGCCGAAAGCTACAACGCCTTTGCCCAAATGAACCGCCGCATGGGCGCCGGCCTGACGCTGCACCTCGGGGTCCGCTATGAATACAACACCCCGGCAGTGGACCCGCTCGATCGCGCAAACCTCTACGACATCGCCACCGGCTCGCTCGTCCGCCCCGGCACCGGCGGCATGCCCCGCGCCGGCTACACGCCGGACCGCAACAACCTCGGCCCCCGCGCGGGCTTCGCCTGGGCCCCCGGACTCGGCCGCACCGTCCTGCGCGGCGGCTATGGCGTCTACTTCGACCAGTCCTCACTCGCCCCCAGCGAAGGACTCTACTTCAACGCGCCCTACTTCGACTTCCGCCTGTACTTCACCATGCCGCAGTTCCCTCTGCTGCTCAGCAATCCGTTCCCGGCGAACTTCCCCGTGCCCGTGCCCGGCTCGGCGTTCTCCTTCGACCGCGGCCTCCGCACGCCCTACATCCAACATTGGAATCTCCAGGTCCAGCGCCAGCTCGGCTCGCACTACCGCGTCGAGATGGGCTATGTCGGCTCGAAAGGGACGCGCCTCTACGCGGCCCGCGACATCAACCAGGCCGCGCCGTCAGCCGCGCCGTTCGTCATGCGTCCGAACTTGATGTTCGACGACATCAATCGCCTGGAATCGCGCGCCAACTCGAACTATCACAGCTTCCAGCTCGGCGCGCGCCGCCAGTTGGCGCATGGCCTCTCCTTCCAGGCCGGCTACACGCTCGCGAAGTCGCTCGACGACGCCTCCGGCTTCTTCCCCAGCGCGGGCGACCCCAACTTCCCGCAGGACTCCTTCAACCTCCGCGCCGAGCACGCCCGCTCGAACTTCGATATCCGTCAGCGCTTTGTATTAAGCTACTCCTGCCTGTTCCCGCGCAACCGCGGCGCCGCCGCCTGGCTTCTCGACGGCTGGCAAACGCACGGCATTTGGAGCTTCCAGACCGGCCGCCCCTTCACCGTCGCGTTGCCCTCCGAACTCGACAACAGCGGCACGGGCCGCTCCAGCCTCGGCTTCGGCGCCAACGACCGCCCGAACGTCATCGGCGATCCTTCGCTCGACAACCCCACGCCCGAGCGCTGGTTCAATACCGCCGCCTTCGCCATCCCCACCCGCGGAACCTTCGGCAGCGCCGGACGCAACATCCTCGATGGCCCCGGCCTCGCTTCGCTCAACCTCTCGCTGTTCCGCAACATCTCCGTCCGCGAAGGCTGGACGCTCCAGTTCCGCGCCGAGAGCTTCAACGCGCTGAACCGCGCCAACTTCAATCAGCCTGAGAACTTCCTCGGCGGCGCCGCCTTCGGATCAATCACCTCCGCCCAGAACCCGCGCCACATCCAGCTCGGCCTCAAGCTCTTGTTCTGAGCAATACAGCCTTCAGGCTGCGGCGCTTGCCTCTCTCCATCGCCCGGCCTACTCTGGAGCAGATCCACATTTCGCCTACGAAAGGAGGATGTGATGCTCTACCGCACCCTGCTTGCTCTGCTTCTCGTATTGATCGTCAGCGGCGAATCTGTCGCGGCGCAGGATCCCCAAGCAGTCCACGCAGCCATCTACTGCATGAAAGCGAATCCCGGCAAAGCCCCCGACTTCGAACGCCTGGTCCTCGAGACCGCCCTCAACGTCGCGCAAGTACGCATTCAGGCGGGCCAGATCAGCGGCTGGTTCTTCGCCCGCGCCGTGGCCCCGTCCGGTTCGGATGCCCGCTGCGATTACCTCGGCGTCACCACCACCTCAGGCCCGCCCCCTGCCCCCGCCGACACACTCGCCGCCGATCTCGCGAAGGCCGGCTTGAAGATGACGGCGCCGGAACTCCGCGCCAGGCTCGACTCGCTGTCCAGCGTCGTCTCTCACGAGCGGGCCTGGTGTTACGCCTCGTTCGGCGAGATCGCCAAGGGCGACTACTTCCAACTCAACTTCATGAAACCGCTCCCCGGCAAGGCGGCCGAGTTCATGCAGTTCGAGCAGAAGGTCTACATGCCGCTCGGAGCCGAGGCCGCCAAAGGAGGTCATCCCCGCAAAGCCTGGAGCGCCTGGCGCATCCACTACCCCTCGGGCACAGGATTGCCTTGGGACGACTTCACGGTCGACGTCTTCCGCGACTGGGCCTCCATCTGGAAGCCGCAAGCCTTCCCCGCTGAGGTGGCCGCGAAAGTCTTCCCGGGCAAAACCATCCAGGAGCTGTTCCAGCCCTCCCCGACCCTCCGCAACCTGGTCCGCCGCGAACTGTACGTTCTGGTGGAACGAACGTCCGCCCGGTAACATAGCGTTTACGCTGCGTCTTGCTCAAATATCCGGATCAGCCCGCCGCCCCGGCCGTCTGAAGTGAAAGGCCGTGATCACCATGTGACGATCTCCACCCTTGGCCAAATGGCGAGCCTCAAAGAAGTAGCCGGCATCCACGCTGATCCCGCGCCCGCCGCGGACCCGCAGCCCGCCCGAATACCGCACGCCGCGAAACCCCTGCCTGTCTTGAAACCACTCCACGCTGGCGTAAGGAGCAATACGTCCCTTCCCGCTGACCCGCACACGCTCGCGATACCGCGCAAAGCCGGCGGAGGACGCCGGAGCAAAGCGCTCGGCAATCACTCGCACATCCGCATCGATGCGCCGCGCCGAAACCGCCGTCGCCTCCGCGCCGCCGAAGTATCGATGCGTTGTGGACCACTCGCCGGCCCACTGTTGGCGCGTGAAATAATACCCGCCCAACAGCGCAATCCGGTTGTTGGCGGAGTACTCGAAGATCGGCCCCCCGCGCACCTGGTAGAGCCCATCGCCGCGCGGTTCAGTGCGCAATCGCGAATGCAGCATCATCTCCCAGCGCGGGCCGAGGCTGAGAGTTGTGTCGAATGCGTGTTGTGTCTCCAGCCGCTGAGACCGGGCAATCAGCGCCGCCATGCTCAGAAGCGCGGCTCGGGCAGGATTCACGGAGCAATCCTGTAGCAGGCCATCTCAGTCGTATTGCGCACCAGCAGGAACCCATCCGCGATCGCGGGCACGTTCCACGTCTTGCCCTCAATGGCGCTGAACTTCGCGATCTCCTCGTGCCGCTCCGGCGTCGCGCGCACCAGCGCGACATCGCCTGTCTCGGTGGACACCACGAGATGCTCGCCCGCCAGCAGGAGCTGCCCGTAACCGTACCTGCCGCCTTTCCACTTCCGCTGCCCCGTCTCGACATCCATCGCCGCCAGGATGCCCTCGTCGAGCCCATAGACGACACCCTGGTGCAGCACGGCGTTGTTGAACTTGCACTTCATCGCCTGGCTCGCCCACACTTGCCGCGCGCTCATCGTCTCGCCCTGCGCAGTGATCTCCACCAGCGCCGCACCATGCCCGTAGCCCGCGGTGAGAATCAGCCGCCTGTCGTCGACGACGATCGGCAGCGCGCTATTGACGTCGTACTCCGTGCGCCACGGAAACTCCCACAGCAGCTTGCCGTCTTCGACATTCAGCCCCACTGCGCGCACAGCGGTCACCGCGACGATCTGCCGCTTGCCCGCCAGCTTCGCCAGCATCGGCGCGGTGTAGGCCCCGCGGTCGTCCAGTGCGCCCCAGATGCGCTCGCCGGTCTTCTTGTCGTAAGCGACAATGGAGCGGCCGCCCGAGCCGCCCGGCGCGACAACCACCATGTCGTCCACGATCAGCGGCGACGCCGCCATCCCCCACTGAAGGTTGCTCGCGCCGTTGTCTTCCAGGATGTTCCTGCGCCAGATCACGGCGCCGGTTCTCCCGTCTACACAGCGAAACTCGCCCTCCGCGCCCAGCACGTAGACGCGCCCCTCGTCCCACGCCGGCGTCGCGCGCGGGCCGTCGCCGCCCATCGACTCCTTGAACGACGCCTTCCACGCGCTCGTCCACACTTCACGCCCGCTGGCGAAAGTATAAGCCGCCAGCGCCTCCTGGTCGCGGCGCTGCTCTATGGTGAAGACCTTGCCGTCGGCGACGATCATCGAAGCGTACCCTCCGCCGACCGGACGCTTCCAGACCTCGGGCAGTCCCCGCGCGGGCCAAGCCGTCAGGATGGTCCCGGCATAACGCCCGTCGCGTGCGGGCCCATAGAATCCGGGCCACGGGGCGGTCGCGAGCTTTACCGCCTCGGGCGTTGCCGCCGCGGCAGGCGCGGGCGGAACCGGCTGAGCCGCCGCCGGCTCTTCCTTCGCAATCACAGCGCGGTCCTGCTCGGCGCGCCGTTCGATCTCGGCGTAGTGCGAGTTCCGGCGATCGAAGTAGGGCATCGGCCAGATACCGGTCCCATCGGGCTGAAACCGCAAACCCCAGAAGAAGATCAGGTGGAGCAAAGCGAAAAAGAGCCCGGCGGCGGTCGCCGTCGCCCGCGAAAACCCGCGGATCTCCCCGCCCGTGAACAGCAGCAGGATCCCCAGCGGAGGGAATAGAAGCAGTGCGACCCAGACTACGGGCTTGCGGTGGAGCCAGCGTGTCATGCAATCCCGATGGTACAAAACAAAACGGGCCGCCCGGAGGCGGCCCCGAATTGCCCGTTACGAAGCTGGATCTCTGAGGTTAGATCTTCGCTTCTTTGTAGATCACGTGCTTGCGGATCTTCGGGTCGAACTTCTTGATTTCGATCTTGTCGGTCTTCGTCTTCGGGTTCTTGCTGGTGGTGTAGAAGTGACCGGTGCCGGCCGTGGAAACGAGTCTGATGAGGATGCGGGGCATGGAGATCTCCTAGAACTTGACGCCCTTCTTCTTCATGCCGGCCAGCACGGCGTCGATGCCCAGCTTGTTGATCGTGCGAAGACCGCGAGCGCTGACGCGAAGGCGAATGAAGCGGCCCAGGCCCGGGGACCAGATGCGCTTCTCGTGCAGATTCGGCTCAAACACGCGCTTGGTGCGGTTGTTGGCGTGCGACACGCGGTTCCCGCTCACCGGCTTCTTTCCGGTCACAGGGCAGTACTTCGACATGATAGGCTCCAGAAGGAATAGGTCGGGGGAATGCAGGGAATCCCTTCCAATGATTATACAGAACCGCATCCCGCCCCGCCACTTGAGTTTGTCCGGAGGAGCCATGCCGCACGCTATCTTATGTCTTTTCATTCTCTTGGGGGCCCTCCCGGCCGTCGCGCAGAAAGGCCGCGACTGGGGCGTCGAGCGCACCTCCTACCTGGATCCGCTGGCCCGGACCACCGTTGCCGAGCTCACCGGGCCGGAGGAAAAGCCGAACAACCTCTACTACCACTTCTCCAACTTCACCGCGGACAACCGCTTCATCATCTTCGCCGGACAACGCACCGGCGCCTGGCAGATCTACCGGCTTGAAGTCGCCTCCGGCCGGATCGTTCAATTGACCGAGGGGCAAGGGGTCGCCGCTCACGGCGCATGCCCGCACCCGAAGGCCCCGCAAATCCTTTACTACCTCCGCGGGCCCGAAGTGCTCGAACTGAATATCCAGACTCTGGCGGAGCGGCGCATTGGAGAGATTCCGCCGCCGCGCGCCGGGGGTTACCAGCAGCCGACGCTGAGCCACGACCTCAAGTCGCTCGCCGTCACCAAGCAACGCGATGAGCGCAACTGGGAGATCGGCCTGATTGACCTCGCCACGGGCGCATACCGCGCTGTCCTGACGCAAGGCTTCCGCATCGGCCACGTCCAGCACCATCCGAAACTGCCGCTGATCTTCTACGTCTGGGAAACGGGCGGCTACGCGCCACAGCGCACGTGGCTCGTCGACGCGGACGGCCAGGCCAACCGCCCCTTCTTCTACGAGACGAAGCCGGCCGAGTGGAAGTCGCCGCTCAAAGACTGGGTGACGCACGAAGCCTGGATTCCCGAAACCGGCGACATGACGCTGATCGTCGACAAGCAGGCGATCGCCGTGGCCGGCGCCGACGGCAAGCTGAAGCACTGGCTGCCGGGAGACTATTGGCACGTCGCCTCGCGGCCCGACGGCAAGGTCCTCGTCGCCGACGACAACCCAGGCCGGTTGTGGCTGATTGAAACCGCAACGGGAAACCGCCTGCTGATCGCCTCGGGACTGCGCAGCGCTAGTCGTGCCGTTCACGCCCACGCCTCGTTCGACCGCGCGGGCCGCTACATCCTCTTCAACTCCGGCCGCACGCGCGAGACGCTCGCGCTCATCGACCTCGCATCCATCCCTGGCGCGGAGTGGGTCAAGCCGTAGCCATTTGCATCGAACGATTCCCATCCTCCGCCCGCCCCAAGCATTGCTTTGTCGTCCCGGTTGTGATCTAATCCTCACAGAAGTATTCGATTTGCCGGTCTGAATCTTTTAAGGTCTTTAGATCCCAGGGGTCAAGACAAGAGAAGCTTCCGGCGGGTCAGCATGAATGTGAATAGAAGTAGGGGTCTGACTGAACCATGAAGATTTGCACTCGCCTATTATTCCTCGCGGCCCTGCTCGTCCTCGTGACGGCGGCCGTGTCAGCACAATCCTTCACCGCGTCGGTCCGCGGCGTTGTCACTGACGCCTCCGGCGCCGCGGTGCCGGCGGCCAAGGTCCTTGTCCTTGACGTTGAGCGCAACACCAGGTTCAACGCGGTGACCGACGAAGCAGGGCGCTACGTCGTCACGGCTCTTCCGCCGGGCACTTACACTCTTAGCGTCGAAGCACAGGGCTTCAAGCGCTTCCTCAGCGGCGCGTTCACGCTCCTCGTCCAGCAGCAGCAGACTGTTGACGCACAACTGCAAGTGGGCGATATCGCAACCACGGTCGAAGTCGAAGGTTCGGCGGCTCTGCTGAACACGACGATCTCGAACCTGGGCCAGGTGATCGAAAACAAGTACATCATTTCGCTGCCGAACATCGGCCGCAATCCGATGGGGCTCACCTACATGACCCCTGGCGTGGTCGGCTCCGGCGGACGCGCCAACAGCGACAACAACACGAACTTCGTGGCCAACGGTTCGCGCAACTCGACCTCGGACGTTCTCGTCGACGGCGTCACGGTGACGACGGTTGAACAGAACTCGGGCATCACGGACCTGAAGTTCTCGCCCTCCGTGGACGCGGTGCAGGAGTTCAAGATGCAGACGAACTTCTTCAGCGCGGAATACGGCCAGACCGGCGGCGCTGTGGTGAACATGGTGACCAAGTCCGGCACGAACGACTTTCATGGCGCGGGCTACTACTTCCTGCGTCACTCGGACCTGAACTCGAACGCCTGGTTCAACAACAGGAACAACCGGCCCAAGACATACTATCGCCGCGATCAGTTCGGCGGCGTCGTCGGCGGTCCTGTGATCAAGAACAAGACGTTCTTTTTCGGCGGGTACGAGTACACCAAGTCGAAGAGCCCGCGGTCTGAAACCTACACCTGGCCGACCCTGCTCCAGCGTGACGGAAACTTCTCCCAGACGTTCAACAGCTCCGGTGCGCTCATGCAGATCTACAATCCCTTCGACACGTTCACCAACGCCGCCGGCAACCTCGAGCGGCGGCCGTTCTCGGGCAACATTGTGCCGAAATCGATGATGGATCCGGTCGCTCTGAAGTTCCTGTCTTACTTCCCGCTGCCCAACACCACGAGCGCTTCGATCACGCAGACTAACAACTACTACACCGAGTTCATCAATCCCAGCACGGGCGGGCAGCTCAACCTGAAGGGCGACCACAACTTCGGCGAGAAGGACCGCGTCATGGCCCGCTACAGCTACGGCCGCGGCCGCGGGAATCCCGTGAACAGCTTTGGTCAGGGCAATCCCGCCTACACCTACAACGATGGCCCGAACGGCAGTGCAACGCACGCCTCCGTGGTGGAGTACACCCGCGTTCAGAATCCAACCACGGTTTGGGTAGCCCGCTACGGCCGCACCTATTCCTCCTACTTCCGCAAGCCGATGGTGGAGAACTTCGACATCACCACACTGGGCCTCCCGAGCTACATGAAGGCGAATTCCACTCTCGCGGTATTCCCGACGATCCAGCCGGCCGACTACAGCGACATCGGCACGGAAGGCTGGGTGGTGATGGACCGCCAGGAGTCCGTCCACCACCTCTCAGCCCAGGCCACCAAGATCCTGGGCGGCCACAACCTCAAGTTCGGCGGCGAGCACCGCCGGAACTTCCTCGATTACGCACAGCCGGGCTACCCCTCGGGCTATTTCTCGTTCTCGCGTGGGATCACCGGTAAGGACCGTTTCACCACTCCGGGCAACGAAGGCAACAGCATTGCGACGATGCTGCTCGGCTGGTGGGGATCGAATCAGTTCCACATCGACCCGAAGGTGTTCACGCGCTCGGCCTACTGGGGCTTTTTCTTCCAGGACGACTGGAAGATCACCCGCAAGCTGACGCTGAACCTCGGCTTCCGCTATGACTTCGACGTCCCCCGCTGGGAGACCCAAGACCGCCAGAGCTACTGGGATCTCGACACCCAGTCTCCGGTCCAGGCCGCCGGCTTCACCACGAAGGGCGTCTTCAAGTTCACCGACAGCAACAACCGCTCCCCGTTTAAGAAGGACCTCGACAACTGGGCGCCTCGCATCGGCTTCGCCTACGCCGCCACCAGCAAGACCTCCATTCGCGGCGGCTACGGCCTCTTCTACCAACTGAGCCGCGCGACCGTTTATGGTCACACCGGCGCGGCGTTCAACGTGAACTCCACGTCGAATCCGTCGCTGGACTCCAACGCGACACTCTATGCGAGGCTGAACAACCCATATCCCGACGGGATGCTGCTTCCTCCGGGCCGGTCGCTCGGCGACAGGACCTTTATCGGGCTCGGCGCGGGCACCATCCTGCCGAGCAACAATCGCAATCCCGAATACCACTCCTGGAACTTCTCGATCCAGCGGGAAGTGGGTTGGAGTTCCGTACTGGAGGTGAACTACACCGGCAGCCGCGGGACCCACCTCTTCAACCCCAACACCTCCATGTCGATGATCGACCCCGTGTTCTGGTCCATGGGCCGAACCACCCTCACCGGCACGGTGCCTAATCCGTTCTACGGGCAGATCACCGACCCGAAGGCGACGAACCTGAACCGGCCAACGGTCCAGCTCTTCCGTCTCCTGCGGAACATGCCGCAGTTTGACGGCGTGAGCGTCGGCACCTCTGAATTCCCGAATTCGGACTCCAGTTACCACGCGATGCAGATCAAGTGGGAGAAGCGCTACTCGAAGGGCCTGACCATGCTGGTCCACTACACCTGGGCCAAGATGCTGGACAACGCCTCCTTCGGCTCCGGCAACTACGGCTGGCTGGGCGGCAACTTCTCGACGCAGATGCCGACCAACCTGCGGCTCGAGAAGGCGCTCTCTGCGCACGACATCAACCACCGCGCGGTCTTGACCGGCGCCTACGAACTTCCGTTCGGCAAGGGCCGCAAGTTCGGTTCTACGTGGAACCGATGGATGGATTGGGGTCTCGGCGGCTGGGAAGTCAGTGGAATGGCCACGCTTTCGGCCGGCATGCCGCTCCAAGTGACTCAGTCGGGCGGCAACATCTGGAACGGCTCCCAGCGGCCCAACCTGATTGGCGACCCACGCAAATCCGGACGGGTACAGGACCTGCTCACCGGCTGGTTCAACCCGGCGGCGTTCACGCAACCGCCCGCCGATGTGCCCGGCACGGCGCCGCGCAGCCTCAACTATCGCGGCCCGAAGATGAGCATGTTCGACGCCGCCCTGCTGAAGAGCTTCCGCACCGTCGAAGGCCAGCGCTTCGAGTTCCGCCTCGAAGCCCAGAACGCCTTTAACCACCCCGTCTTCGCCGATCCGGCCAACTCTTTTGGCGCCAGCAACTTCGGCCAGATCACCGGCACGAAGGTCGGCAACCGCAACGTCCAGCTCGGCTTCAAGTACTACTTCTAACCGAGCCCGCCTGCTCACCGGGGGCGCCCTTCCGGCGCCCCCTTCCTCTCCAGCGCCTCGCTGCCGCCTGGCCCTGAGCGGCGCAATCGCAGGCCCGCTCGCCCCTTGATCCTGCGCAGGATCCGCGGAACTCGAACCGGCCTTGCCCGGCCTGCCCCCTGTACCCTTTTCACTGACGCTGGATTGCGATATGCAGTCTTTAAGCTCG
>CAYYNC010000031.1:0-69944 GCA_964472745.1 uncultured Solibacteraceae bacterium | reverse complement strand
ATTCAGCATGTTACCGCCAAAATCATCGTCCGCCTAAAAGGTGAACATCCAATATGGATGTCTTCGATCAGCCCGCGCGAGTTGAATGCCAGCCGCTCTCCATCCAGCGACAAATGCGGCCGGATCGGCTGGCTGAACGACAGCGGAATCTCCGCCGGCGCACCGGCGGTCTCTCCCCTCTGCGGATCGAACGCCACGCGATTCAGCGTCGAGCGGAACGTGTTGCTCGAGAAAAGGAACCTGCGCCCGTCGCGCGAAAACGCGACATGGCCCGCATGAGGCGTCGGCAGACTCACCGCTTCCAGTTCGCCTTTGACCTCGCCCGTCTGCTCATCGATCGCCGCGCGCCACAGGTTCATGCTTCCTGAGCGGTCGCTCAAGAAGTAGAGATGGCGTCCGTCGGCGGACCACGCGGGGTTCCAGTCCATGGAACGGTCCGGCGTCACCGGCGCCGGCTCTCCGCCGCCCGCCGGAATCGTGGCGATGTCGCGATGCCCGTCCTTCGCCCGCCGGAACGCGATCCGCGCGCCGCCGGGCGGCCAAGCCGGTTGCACCGCGTCGCCCGCGAAGATCATCCGCTTCTCGCGCGTGGCCGCATCCGCCGTCCACAGCGCGCTCACGGCGAGATAGCGGTCGTCCGGCGAGTCCACGCCCTCTGTCGCGAACGCCGCCTTGCGTCCATCCGGAGACCGGCACGGATTGAATCCCGTCGTCGAGATCCGCTCCGGCGCCTCGCCCGTCGCGCCCATCACGAACAGCCCGCCGCCGTCGCGGCTCGAGCGGAACACAATCGATTTCCCATCCGGCGAAAACATGGGCTGCGTGTCGTCAGCATCGCCCGCTTCGGTGAGATTGCGTTCGTTCCGTCCGTCGACACGCTGCAAGCAGATGTCCCAGTTGCCCCGCGGCCGCGCCGAATACGCCACCCACTCTCCCGTCGCATCCAGGCTCGGGAATTGGTCAATGCCGGGAGTGTCCGTGATCTGCCTGTACATGTAGGGCTGCGCCGCGCCGTGATCCGCGGCCACGCGCGCAAGGAGCCATCCCGCCACGCCACAAATCGCCGCTCCCGCCACCGCCGCCCAAACGAACCAGCGTTTCCGCCGCCCCGCCGTAACATAGGCTCCAGCCTGTGGCGAAGCCCCCGCCTGCGAAATCCCGCTCACCAGCCGCTGCAACCTGAGCAGGCCGGTGCGCATATCCGCGGCGGTCTGATACCTCATCGCCGGATCCTTGTCCAGAGCTCTCTCGATAATCCGGACATGCTCCGCCGGCGCCCCGGGATTCGACTGCGACACCGGCCGAGCCGGCTAACGCACAATCGCATTCAGCAGCGAAGGCAGCGAATCCCCTTGGAACGGCTGCGTCCCTGTCGCCATCCCGTCCAGCACGATCCCGAACCAGAAGAGATCCGAGCGGACATCGGCCTCCATCCCGCAAGCCTGTTCGGGCGACATGGAGTTCGCCGTCCCCACCGCGAACCCAGGCATCGTCAGGCTCTCGCCGGTCATCGTCATCGTTTGATCCGTGCTGCCCCAAAGTCGCCTTGGCCGTCCGCCCCGTCTGCTTCGCCGCCGCCAGCGCCTCGATCGCCTGGAGCGCGACGTTGAGCGTCTCCCGCAACGACAGCCGGCTCTCGGCGATGCGCGGCTGGAGGTTCTTCCCCTCCAGGCACTCCATCACGAGGACCTCGCCGTGCATGCGCCGTCTATCAACGATAGAACGGCTGGCCCATCGGTTTGCGCGGCCCGTAGACGGGCGCCGGCCGCCCGCTCTCCAGAGCGCCCAGATCCGGCGCCTTCCCGGCGAAATCGTCGTTCACTGTCGGCAGACGCGCGCCCGCATCCACTGCTTTCGATCCCGGTTTCAACCGGAAGTCGAGGTCCACCGCGTGATACACAGCGTGCCGCTGCGCTCCGTCGGGCCCTTTCAGGTTCTCGAAGATGTCGTAGTCCACCTCGATGCCGTGCGCTTCGTGCCCCGCCGCCGCGCTCAGCTCCCTGAGCGTCGCGAACGTCTTCCAGTCGCCCTGCTTCGGCTCGTAGATCCGCACGAGCCTCTCCGGCGGAGCAAACCACGCATACTGCGCCTGCGCTCCCCGATTCGGCCTGAACCCGTCGTAGTCGAAGCTCGAATACGCCGTCGCGTTGGCGAACGCCGCGATCCCGCGCCCCGGCGCGTCCGAGCCCAGAAACAGATTGTTGCGAAAATGCGTGTTCGAGTGCGGATCGCGAATCACGTGCTCCGAGATCACCGTGTTGTGATATACGATCAACCCCGCCGGCTTCGCCGAGAACTTGAACGACACCCCGCTCGCGACGTGATACATCACGTTGCGGATGAAGTACGCGGGACCACCGAACACCGGCTGCGCGCTCAAGCCGCCGTGCGCCGCATTCACTCCCCGGTTGCGCAGCACGCGGATGTTGTGAACGCCGCCGTCGGTCTCCACGAAATCGTCGCCCATCATGTGAATGTCGTTGTTGTAGATGTCGATTGCGACGGCCTTCAACTCCTGCTGCGGCTCCGGCGTGCCGTACGTCGACACGCCGATGCCGTCATGAAAATACGCGATCGCGTTGTGCGCGATCACGTGGCCCTGCCCGTACACCTTCACTCCGTAGTAGCTGCGCAGCGGATGCGGCCCGTAGATGCCCGGATTGCTCCACCCGATCAGCCGGAAGCGGTCGTCGCGGCCCAGAATCACGTTGTCGGCGATGTAGAAATCCTTCGAGCCCGCGTACTCCGTGATGACGCCCATGCCGACGTTCTCCATCCGGCAGTTGCGCACCGTCAGCCCTTTTGCCCCCGCGACGTTCTTCTGCCCCGCGAAGAACGCGATGTCCACGTTGCGGATCGTCAGTCCTTCGAAAATGTTGTACTCCGACCCCATGACGTCGAACAGCCGGTGCGAGCCGTCGCCGTCGAAAATCGCCTCGCCGTCGCCCGCCGCCCGGATCACGATGGGCTTGTCCGGCGTGCCCTTCAGCGACAGAGAATACGCGCCGTCGAACGGCGCCATCAGCGGGTCCACGTAATTCAGCCGGTCTGATTTATACAGTCCCGCATGGACCAGCAGGATGTCGCCCGGCTGCGCCTTGCGCTCCCACACTGCGTTCCAGTCGCCCAGGCCCGCGCCGTAGTAGGCCTGCATGATGCCCGTGAACGACGGCTCCTGGCGCGCGCCCTTCCAGTCCGGAGGATACACGTGCAGCACGCGCCCTCCCTGCGCCGCCTTGGGCTCGCCCCGCGTCCGCACGCGCACGGTCTGTTCCGCCTGCCCCTCCACGCCGTCCGGATCGCGCATCGTGAACCGGCACTCGTACTCGGTCTCCGGCTTCAGATCGAGGATGCTGCCGGCGAACCGGTCAGCCGTCAGGTATTCGAGGTTTTCGCGCGTGCGATACACCCTCTCGCCGCCGATTCTCAGAAGCGGCAGCCCCTCCCTCCACGCCGCGGCGCCGGCCTCGCGAAAGCGAACCTCCACGGTTGCGTTGCGGTTCTGATCCCCGCTGATCTCCCACTCGAACCCCAGATTAATCAGCGTTGGCGGCTCGACAATCAGCCGTCCCGCGCGCACACTGTTCTGCCCCCAAGCCTGACTCGCCGCGCACACCCATGCCGCGGCGGCAAGAATCCGCATCGTCATTTCCAGCCTCCCGAACGAATCTCATCAGGATTCTATCGGGATCCCGCCCGCGCCGGAGCCGCTTCCCCGGCTTGCTCGACGGCGGCGCGAGCCCCTTCAGCCCTATCCGCCCTATGCCGCATCCGGCGCTCGCAACGCAATCCGCGGGTTCTCGAAGTCCGGCGCCGTTCCCAGCCCGAACGAGACGGAGTTGGCGAACTTCGCCACGCCCACCGTTAACACCGCCTCCAGAATCTGCTCGTCGGTGTAGCCGTATGTGCGCAGGACGTCGATGTCCCTCTTGCCGATCTTCGCCGGATGACTGTTCAGCCTGGCGGCGAAGTTCAGCAGCGCCTTCATCTCCAGCGGAAGGTTCGTGGACGCGTGGTCGATGGCCACCTGCTCCGGCTCTGGACCCTCGATGCCGAGCATTCGCACAATCTCGCAATGAGCCGTCACGCAATAGGTGCTCATGTTCGCCGCCGAGCACACCAGAAAGATGTACTCCTTGTGCCGGCGGGACAGCGCATTCTCGTTGAGCAGCACCGCGTTCACCAATCCGGCCTCGGCCTCGATGAGGTCCTTGCGCTCTAACTGGGCACGATAGAGATTCGGGATGAAGCCGAATGCCTCCTTCACGCCCGCAAACAGCGGGAAGTTTGTCTCGTCCAAAGCCGACTTACGAAGGTAGCTCATCGCAGCGTCCTCTGATCTTGGCCATCACCTGTTCCGCGATCGGCTTGAACACCGACTCCGGCAAATCGAACGAGCCCGAATCGGTGACGATCTTCAGCGTCTTGCGCGTCGAATCCACCAGCACGGTGCACGTCTGGCAGTGCGCCAGGTGCCGCTCGAGCTGCGCGCGCACCTCATCGGCGGCCTCGCCGTCGAGATAGCTCCCCAGTTCCGCCATGAAGTCCGCGCAACTGATCACACCGCCGCTCCCTTCGCGCCGCTCCTGGACGCCGCCGCGGCGAAATGCGGCGCCAGCGCCTCGCGCAGCAACAATCGTCCCCGCAGCAGACGCGCTTTCACCGCCGGAACCCCCAGCCCGAGCGCCGCCGCCGCTTCTTCGGTGGAAAGCTGGTCGATGTCGCGCAGCAGCAACACGACCCTGTATTTCGCAGGCAGCCCCATCACGCTTCGCTCGATCAACGCCCGCGCCTCCTCGCGCGAGTACAGCTTCTCAGGATCTTCCGTCCACGCCTGGATCTGTCGCGGGCGGAATCCTTCCTCATGTTCAGCGCCTGGATCGTCGATGCTCTCGAATTGCTTCCGCTCCCGCAGCCGCTGGATTCCGGCGTTCGTGGCGATGCTGAGAAGCCAGGTCGAGAACTTCGACCGCCCCTCGAAGCTGCCGAGTTTCTCGAACGCTTTCAACAGCGTGTCCTGCATCGCGTCGCGCGCTTCATCGCGGCTTCCAAGAATCCCAACCAGCGTCCGGTAGACCCGCCGGCCATGCCGGTTCACCAGTTCCTCGAACGCATCCAGATCGCCCCTCTTCGCTTGTTCGGCCGTCCGGGCGTCCGGATCTCCCTCGATGTCCTCGTGATTGAGACGCGTTTCAGGTTGAGGAAGATGCGGTTTTTCATAAGCCGAATCCGTGAACCTACCCGGCTGCGATGCATCCGATGTCACCCCGAGCCCCTGCTCGAGCGCCCTCATGAACTCCCCGATCGCCCTCTTGGCCGGACCATCCTCCGCCAGCGCCGCCTGAATCAGCATGGCCTCCGCTCGAAGCGTCTCCGGAGTCAGCGTTTGCGCGCGGAATACGTCGGGGAAGCAGCCGAAACACTCACGCAATACTCCGAGGGGAGCGTTCTCCCCTGCGCTATGCTCCGGCGCCTCAGCGCGCCGGACGCGCCCTTCGAACAGCAGGAACCACTCCGCTTCCAGCGCCGGCGCCGCTCCGCCGAACACGGCCGGCGGCTCAAAATCCGGCGCTACGCCCAGCTCAGCCGAAAGCGCGCATAGAAACCGCCCCAGTGCGACGCATTGAACCGCCTCCAAAGCTGCTCGGTCATCGGGTTTTTCATGCGTCAGCCCGGCTGCCCGCCCGCGCTGGGATTCAACGATGATCCGATCAAGCTCCTCTTCCGGCGCGCCGGACACGAGCAGCGTCTGGTAGTACAGCGCCACGCAGTAAGCATTCGCCAGGGCCGACGCGACGCCAAGCAGCATCCGCTCTTTTTCGGCGCGCGAGAGCCGCCCTGGGCCGGTCACAGCGGTCAGCAGCCGAACCTCGGCCTCCACCAGGCGCGGCATCGCGCACTGCGCCCGGAACAGCGCCGGCACAAACCCGAAGTGCTCCCGAAGCTCGGACGGCGGCTCCCACGCGATTCCCATATCCCGCCCGGGCGAAAAGCCCATGCTCCCGTCATTCTACTGCCCCGCATCCGCCTGCACCAAAGAGAAATTGCATTTGCGCTGTTTTTGCATCTTTCCGTGCGGATTCCCGTCTTACTTCTCCGAAGGCTGGGAAATCGGAGGAAAAGGGGATTCGGGATGGCCTCAGCGGCACAATACGGAGGCATCGGGCAGAAGACAGCCTCCCGGACCGCCGCCGGCGGCCAAGCCCTCCCCGGCAGCAACGCCGCCGACTTCGAGGCCGAAGCGCTGCCGCACCTCAAGGACCTCCACCGCACCGCCGCCCACCTGCTCCTCGACGCCAACAAAGCCGCTGACGCCGTCCAGGAGACCTACCTGATTGCCTGGAAGTCGTTTGACAACTACCGCCGCGGCACCAACTGCCGGGCCTGGCTTTTTCAGATCCTGTTCAACGTCATCCGCCATCAGCGCCGCAGCTTGTTCCGCTGGATCACCGGAACAGATGCCGACCTCGCCGAACTCCAGGTCGCTGCTCCGGAGCCGGTTCCTACCGCCCTTACGGACAAGCGGATCCTCAGGGCGCTCGACGGCCTCCCAAGCCAATTCCGTGAAGCGATCCTGTTGGTGGACGTCGACGAGCTCACATACAAGGAAGCCGCCGAAGTCCTCGGCATCCCGATCGGAACAGTGATGTCCCGCCTCAGCCGCGCCCGCGCCCTCCTCCGCGCCCAGCTCGCCGTAACATAGCCTTCAGGCTGTGTTTTGTCACTTGCTCGTTTCCAGTCGCAAATTGTTCTTCACCGAAAACACCCCGGACACCTGGTTTGCCTGAACGTTTGCGATGTTCCTGTCCGCCTCGGACGCGACCACTCCTTCGAGAGTGACGTTCCCGTTCTTCACAATGATGTGAATGCTCGGCACCGCCATGAGAGCATACCGGAACAGCGCGTTATGCCCATAGATGGCGCGGTAGACGGCCACCCGAATCCGATCGTCATTCGGTGAAACTGGCAATACCTCGATCTCGTTCTCGACGGTCTCGACGCCCTCCACTTGCTTGACCACCCGCTCGGCATCCGACTTCAGCGTCGGCCGTGTCACCTGGCCCAGAAGCGTCACCCGCTCCCCATCCACCCTGAACGCGAGGTTATCGAACACTCCGTAGTACGGCAGCATCACCAGTTCGTGCCGCACCATCCGTTCCAGCCGCTCGCCCTTGCGAGGCGGCTGCGCCTGCAAAGCAACGGTCCCGATCGGACCAAGGACCATCACGAGGACTGCATGAAGTCGAAACACATTACTCATCTTGTCACCTCATTCGATCATGCCCACACCCTCCCGCGATATTCCGGGCAGCCGCCGGACTTGCCGCTACGCCACCTCGCGCAGCCCAGGCACCCCCAGCAAGGAGCGCCGGTCCCGCGGATCGACCTCCGCGCGCGCGCCCGGCCCATCAAAAACGTACCTCAGGCCCGACACCGGGCCGACCACGGCGATCGCGGTCGCCCCCGTATACTCCACAAACACCCGCGGCGGAAGAGCCGCCGCGCCCGGCCGCCTGCCACCGCTAACCGTTCCGCCGTAAGTCCGGTGTTGTTGTTGTCTCTTCTCGCCGCAGCACGCCATCATCGTCCTCCCTGATCTCAAAATAGGTCGCCGGCGGCGGAGCCTGTTCAGCCCGCCTTTCAGCCGTCCACCGCTCCAACAGGATCGCGCCGGCCGAAAGCGCCGGCCACAGCAGCAGCCGCTCCTTCCAGCCCTCCCCCAGCCAGTACGCGGCCGGAGCCGCTATCCAGAGGCTCAGGCAATAAAAGCAATCCAGCAGCGCTCCCCAGAACCGGCCGCCAGCTCGCCCCCGCAAGCGCACCCACACGTCCCACGGCCCGTCCTCGGCGTTCAACATGTGCGTAACCCGCCACACGGCGAGGATGCCCAGCGCCAGCCAGTAAAAGCGCATCCGCTGAATGTTCTCCAAACGGTGCGGGGTCCGCCGCCCCTCAGCGCGGCGGGCCCCGCTCTCTCATCTACACGTTAATGGTAAAGCTGTACTCCGTCTGGTTCCACTGATTCCAGAAGCTGTGATCGCAGCCGGCCCCGCCGCCCCCGATCGTCCGCTTGTGCGCAATCAACCTGAGTTGATAGCAGCAGGTGTAGGGGAACGCCCCCGGGCTGCCCGGCGAGGACTTCGCCTTCACTGTCAGCCGCATCGCGCCGCCCCTCCAGTGCGGCGAGGCCGCGCCCTGCGCCAGCGCGCTCAGCGCCGGATTCGGGTGGCCGTAGTGCGGGCCGACCTGCGCCGCCGCGGGAGCCCATCCTGGCGCGACCGGACTTGGAACCAGCGACCAGTTCGACAGCCCCGGATCCAGCAAGTTCGTCACCAGGTTCACATCGTAATGCAGCGCCAGCGTGTAATACGCCAGGTGCGGATTGGGGTCCGGATCATTCGCCACGAAGTCGATTTGCAGCAGGTCGGTGTCGTTGATTGACACCTCTCCGCACGCGCCGATGTTCGTGGTGGTCATATCCGCGTGCACCAGCCTCACGCCCAGCACCGCCGTGTCGGGCTCGATCGTGCACTGGTGCACCGTCCCCGCGCAGAGATGGCCGTTCAGGTCCGCCGGCCCCGCCGTCACCAGGTGGTTGTCGATCCTCACCACCACGCCGTTCAGCGCCTGCGACCCGCACACCGGGAGGTCCACCGGGTTGGTGAGATTGCCTGCGTACCCCGGCCTGCGCCAGCCGCGCAGCCGCAGATAGTAGGTCCCATCGGCGAGCACGTTCTGCGTCACCAGCAGCATCAGCAGGTTCACCGTGTAGGCGTCCCACAGCTTCGCGCCGTGGTTCGTCTCCCAGTGCGGCAGGCTCTCGATGACGGTGTGGTTCACGACGCCGTCGCTGATCGGGGCGAACGGGAACGCAACCTGCACCCAGTCGACGATCACCGGGTCCCAATACGTCCGCGAGAACCCCCCGGCCGCGGCCGCGGGCAGCGGATTCCAAGGCCCGCCGAACCCCGTCGTCGAGTAAAGCGCCTCGTAGTAATCCACCGTGTCCCCGACGCACCCCCGCAACGGCGCCGTTCCCGAATAAGGCCGGTCGCCGGAGATGCTGGCGAGCCCCGGATTGAGATATCCCACCTGCGGGGCGCCCGCGTTCGGGCCGGGATTCCCGCCGATATTCCCGATATTGTCCTCGCAGATGTTGCTGATGAATGCGCAGTCGCCGCCGTCCAGGCATGTGCTGCCCGTGACGCAGCAGGCCAGGCTGTTGGCCACCAGCGTCACATTC
The DNA here is from genome assembly GCA_964472745.1 of uncultured Solibacteraceae bacterium. Lineage (GTDB taxonomy): Bacteria > Acidobacteriota > Terriglobia > Bryobacterales > Bryobacteraceae > CAYYNC01. The sequence goes on along the minus strand of CAYYNC010000031.1, from coordinate 60,700 downwards.
AGGTTCGCCGGGATATTCCAGCGCGCGTCCCAGACCGTCTCGCTGACGATCGTCTCTTCCTTCCCACGGCAGAACTGCGTCGCCTTGAAGATGATGTCCGGAGTGCAATCCCACCACGGCCGCCAGGGCCACCAGGGCCACAGCCGCAGTCTCTCGAATTCCGGTGACGCCGGCAGCTTCGCCAGGAGCTTGCCGCGCAGGCTGTCCAGCGCCGCCGGATCCACCGCCCTGCTCGCCGTGGCCACTCGGGCCGCCGGCGCGCTCAAGGCCGGAGCCAGCGTCCCCTCGGGCTCGTCCAGCACCTCCTCGAACACCGCCAGGTCCGGCGCCGGGTCAGGCAGCGGGATCGTGGGAATCCGCGCCTCCCGCAGCAGCCGCGTGATCCGGTCCGCGAGGCTCGGCTCCAGCATCCACTGCCGCCGCGCCCACCACCACCACGGCCACCATCCGCAGCACCAGGTGAAGTTGATCTCGAACGCGCCGTTCTGGTCCGTGGTCGCGCAGCCCGCCTGCTGCTCGCTCCACCACCACCACCACTTGTCCACGTCGCAGGCGCAGACCTTCGCCCCGGGCACCGGATGGCCGTCGGGGCACAGCACTCGTCCCGTAATCTTGAACTTCCGGCACCACCAGCCCCACCACCACCAGTAGTAGGACGAGATCGGGATCGCCGCGATCGTCAGCCGCGGTTTCCCCGCCCATTGCAGCCGCGAGACGTTGACGCTGATCGTCTGTAGGCCGCTCAGATCCTCCGCCGTCGCATCCTCCGGACCAACCACAACGCGCAGGTTGCCCGGCATCTGCTCAAATGTGAGCGTCGCCGCGCCCTTGCCCCGCGCGTCCAGCTTCACTAGGCTTTCGTACGCCCGGCCCGTCTGGTCGAAGGCCGCTACCTTGACCGCGCGCTCGGGCTTGAAATCAGAAACGCCCGAGGCGTCCAGCGGGACTTCCAGGCTGAACTTATCCGTACGTTCTTTCGCCGGCATGCACACTTCCTCCGTTTCATTTTTGCCGGGCGCCTGATCCAGGCTCAGCCCCTCCGCCGAGGCAGCAAGCTGAGCCATTCCAGCATCGCCTCTTCCCGCCGCGGAACGCTTCCCCCTCGAACGGCGGCGGACGGGCAACGCGAACTGCTATCTCTTTATAGGGCACAACACGATGCGAGTCAACGAAATTCTCGAAATGGACGCCATGGGCGGTTATGCTTCGGTGAAGAATCCACGGCCCTCAAGGATCCGAAGAAGGAAATTGGCGCCGATTTGTTGGCAATAATCCGCCGGGATCGCGCCATTGATGAAAACTGACGGCAGCGACGGGTGCGAGACGTTTCGAGAGGCGGCGGAGGCGCTTGGATCGGATCTTTCGATCCTCCTCTCCGGCGCGGGGAGATCCCGCCGTCATCTGCCGTCAAGCGCGGTCGGCGCTCGGTGCCGTGCCGCTCTGGCTTGCGCCGAAGCTGACGCTTTAGCTCGCGATGCCAGAGCGGCAGGCCGGCAATTTGGAACGGGCGGGCCGCCTCGGCGCTCACGAGCGCGTCGTCCGCCGCATGCCTGATCCGGACCATGCCACGAAAGCAGAGCCGATTCAAGCTGCTTTGGCCGCCTTGGGCGAACGGTTGACCATCGAAGTACGAGACGCCGCGTAACACTTGCCGGCCAAATCGGTCCGGGGTTCGACGGGCCGGCTGGTATAATGGAGACTCTCCGTATGAATCAAGCCGGAAGCGCTGGGAAGAAGGTGATCCTTCTGCGTCCGCGCGGGTTCTGCGCCGGGGTCGTGCGCGCGATTGATGTTGTGAAGATCGCGCTCGACCTGTATGGGGCGCCGATCTACGTGCGCAAGGAGATCGTGCACAACCGCCATGTGGTGGACGAGCTCAAGGGGATGGGCGCCATCTTCGTGGACGAAATCACGCAGGCGCCCGAGGGCAGCCGCCTCATCTTCAGCGCGCACGGCGTCTCGCCGGCCGTGCGGCAGATGGCGCGGGAGCGCTCGCTTGACGTGATCGACGCCACGTGCCCCCTGGTCACCAAGGTCCACCTCGAGGCCATCAAGTTCGCCAGGCAGGATTACACAATCCTGCTCATCGGCCACAAGGACCACGAGGAGATCGAGGGCACGTACGGCGAAGCGCCGCACAACACGATCATTGTCGAAACAGTGGAGGACGCCGAGCGCGTCACCATCCCCAACCCGGAGAAGGTCTGCTACCTCACGCAGACGACGCTCAGTCTCGACGAGACGCGCGGCATCATCGAGGTGCTGCGCCGCCGCTTCCCGGCGATCGCGGGGCCGAAGTCGCAGGACATCTGCTATGCCACGGAGAACCGGCAATTGGCGGTGAAGGCGGTGGCGCCGCTGTGCCAGTTGCTGCTGGTGGTCGGATCGCAGAACAGCTCGAACTCGAAGCGTCTCGTCGAAGTGTGCCGCAAGGCGGGAGTGCCGGCATACCTCGTCGACGACAAGTCCTATTTGAAGGACGAGTGGTTCGACGGCGTCGATTCGGTGTCGGTGACGGCGGGCGCATCGGCGCCCGAAAACCTGGTTCGAGACCTCGTCGAAGCTCTGCGAGCGCGCGGCTTCGGCGCGATGGAGGAGATGGATATCGTCGATGAGGACGTCCGCTTCAGTTTGCCCGCGGAAGTCCAGGCTGGAGCGGCGAGACTCACGACGATCGCCAGCGCAGTCCAGGCATGAGCCCTAGTGCGCAACTGACAGACGCGGTCGCCGCCTGCGCCTCGCAGGCGGGCAGGCGCGCAGCGGATCGCCTGTTGGCCGTGCAGCGCGAAGAAGGCTACTGGTGGGGCGAGCTGACGGCGGATTCCACGCTCGAGTCCGACTGGTTCCTGCTCCTGCTCTGGCTGCATCCGCCCGCCGCCGGCGGCACGTGGACTGCGCCCGATCCCGCGCAGGCCGAGCGCGCCGTGCGCTCGATCCTCGCGCGGCAGTTGCCCGATGGCGGATTCAACATTTATCCTGGCGGCCCATCAGACGTCAGCGCCAGCGTGAAAGCCTATTTCGCGCTGAAGCTGGCCGGTCTCGATCCCGCCGGCGGGCGCATGACGCGCCTGCGCGAGCGCATCCTCGCGCTCGGCGGCGTCCAGGCGGCCAACAGCTACGTCAAGATCAACCTCAGCCTGTTCAAGCTGTACCCGCACGACGCCGTGCCGACGGTTCCGCCCGAGATCGCGCTGCTGCCCTTCAACCTGCTCTACCAGATGTCGTCGTGGACGCGCGCCATCGTTGTCACGCTCGCGCTCGTGCAGGCGCTCGACATCGAAGGCCGGCCGGTCCCGAAGGGCTTCACGCTTGAGGAACTGTTCAAACCCGGAGTTCCGGTCCGCATCCCGCGCGACGCGCGCACATTCACCTGGCACAACTTTTTCCTTTTCGTCGACCGCATTCTGAAGTGGTGGGAGCGCAGCGGCCCGAAGCCGCTGCGCCGGCGCGCGATCGCGGAGTGCCGCCGCTGGATGCTCGAGCGTTTCCAGAACTCCGACGGCCTGGGCGCGATCTATCCGCCGATGATGTACTCGATCATGGCGCTCGATCTGCTCGGCTACGGCCCCGAGACGCCGGAGCGGCGCGAGGCGCAGCGGCAGTTCGACCGCCTGCTGGTGGACGACGGCGAGCGCTTCTTCTTCCAGCCGTGCTTCTCGCCGGTGTGGGACACGGCCATCGCGATGTACTCGCTCGCCGAGGCCGGCGTGGCGCCGCGCGAAGCGCTCGAGCGCTCAGCGCGCTGGCTCGTCGCGAAGGAAGTGCGGCGCAAGGGCGACTGGGCGGTGAAACGGCCCGGCACCGAGCCCTCAGGCTGGTACTTCGAGTTCGCCAACGAGTTCTATCCCGACATCGACGACACAGCCATGGTGCTGCTCGCACTCTCCAAGGCGCGCCATCTGAATATTCCGGGACTCGAGGAAGCGGGCCGCCGCGGCATCGAGTGGCTGCTCGACATGCAGTCCAGCGACGGAGGCTGGGCGGCCTTCGACGCCGACTGCGACTGGGAGTTTCTCAACCACGTTCCGTTCGCCGATCACAATGCGATGCTCGACCCGACGTGCCCCGACATCACGGGCCGCGTGCTCGAGGCGCTCGCCGCGTGGGGCGTTCCGAACAGCCATCCGGCCGTTCGCGGAGGCGTCGAGTTCCTGCTGCGCACGCAGGAGCGCGACGGAAGCTGGTACGGGCGCTGGGGCGTGAACTACGTCTACGGCACGTTCCTCGCGCTGCGCGGGCTGCGCGCCGCGGGCTACGACGACCGCGAGGCCGCCGTGCTGCGCGCGGGCGAGTGGCTGCGCTCGGTCCAGAACGCCGACGGCGGCTGGGGCGAGAGCTGCGAGAGCTACGACAGAAACCAGTTCGTTCCCGCGCAAAGCACGCCGTCCCAGACGGCGTGGGCGGTGCTGGGCCTCATCGCCGGCGGGGATACCGCCAGCGAGAGCGTGCGGCGCGGCGCGCAGTACCTCGCCGAGAGCCAGAATGAAAGTGGAGGATGGGATGAAGAGCTCGCGACGGGGACCGGTTTCCCGCGCGTCTTCTATCTCGCCTATCATCTTTACCGCGACGCGTTCCCCGTCCTGGCGCTGGCCGAGTATCTGAAGTCGTCTTCCGGAGTCAGAGGGATGAAAGAATGAGATTTCCGTTATCGATGACGGCCGGCATGGCCGCCTACATCGCGAAGAACAAGTGGCGCCCGCGCCCCGAGTGGCAGCGGAACCGCGCCAAGGAGCCGGACCCCAACAACCCCTTCCGCATTCTGCACACCTCGCTCGGGGAGCGGCGAAGCGCGCCGCACCCGCTCATCCGGAAACGCTTCCCGCTGGTGCTGATGCTCGAGCCGCTGCACGCCTGCAACCTCACCTGCACCGGCTGCGGCCGTATCCGCGAATACGAAGCGACGATCACCGAACAGCTCACGGTCGAACAGTGCCTGCATGCCGTCGACGAGTGCGGCGCGCCGGTGGTGTCGATCTGCGGCGGCGAGCCGCTGCTCTACAAGGAGATGCCGCGGCTGACCAACGAGGTCCTCGCGCGCGGCCGGCACATCTACCTCTGCACCAACGGCATGTTCACGCGCAAGCGGCTCCGCGAGTTCACGCCGCATCCGCGCCTGTTCTTCAACATTCACCTCGACGGCCTGGAGGCGAATCACGACCTCGCGGTGGAGCGCAAGGGCGTGTTCAAGGAGGCCATCGAGGGCATCAAGGCGGCCAAGGCCGCGGGCTTCAAGGTCTGCACGAACACCACCGTTTACAAGGAGACGGACATGAAGGAGATCGCCGCGCTGTTCGAGTTCCTCGAGCAGTTCGGCGTGGACGGCCACATGATCGCGCCGGCCTACGGCTACTCGGCGGTGAACGAGCGCGAGATCTTCATGACGCGCGACGACGTCATTGAGAAGTTCAAGGACATCGACAAGCTGGCCGAGCGGTTCAAGATCAACAACTCGCCGATCTATCTCGACTTTCTGCGCGGCGAGCGGCAGTTGCCCTGCACGGCGTGGGGCAATCCGACGTACAACACGAAGGGCTGGAAAGGGCCGTGCTATCTGATCACGGACGGCCACTACGAGTCCTTCGAAGAGCTGATGACCAAAACCCCGTGGGAGAATTACGGCCACGGCAACGACCCGCGATGCGACCACTGCATGGTGCACTGCGGCTACGAGCCGTCCGCGGCGCTGGGCATCAACGCGCGCTCGGGCGACAATCTCAAACTCCTCAAGTGGGCGCTGCGATAGAAGAGGCTGAACCAACGGGCCGGGGTGGTGCGTGAAACCCGCACTGGTCACCGGCGCAGGCGGATTTCTCGGCTGGCACGTGGCGCGGCGCCTGCTCGCGCGCGGTATCCGAGTGCGGGCGCTGGCGCGGCGCGCTTCGGCGGTCAAGGATCTCGACTGCGAAGTCGTCGAAGGCGACCTGCGCGACTCCGCGTCCGTTCAGCGCGCCGTGGCAGGATGCGGTCTGGTCTTCCACGTGGCGGCCGACTACCGGCTGTGGGCGCGGCATCCGGAAGAGGTCTACGCCTCCAACCTCACCGGCACGCGCCACATGCTCGAAGCGGCGCGGCATGAGGGCGTGGAGCGATTCATCCATACCAGCACCGTGGGCTGCATCGGGTTCGTCGAGAACGGGCTGGGCGACGAGACGACGCCGGTCTCGCTGGACGACATGGCGGGCGCCTACAAGCGCTCGAAGTTCATGGCGGAGCAACTCGCGCTCGGATTCGCGCGCGGCGGATTTCCCGTCGTCATCGTCAATCCCACGGCGCCCGTGGGCGAGCGCGACGTGAAGCCCACGCCGACGGGGCGCACCATCGTCGAGTTTCTGAAGGGCCGCATGCCGGCGTACCTCGACACGGGGCTGAATATTGTCGACGCCGCCGATGTCGCCGAAGGACACTGGCTGGCGTGTGAGCGCGGGAGGGCGGGCGAGCGCTACATTCTTGGAAGCGAGAACCTGACGTTGCGGCAGATCTTCGAGAAGCTCGCGGCGATCAGCGGCCGTCCCGCGCCGCGCGTGCGGATTCCATGGATTGTCGCGTTCGCGGCCGGCGCGGTGGAAACAGGCATCGCGAATCTCACCGGACGCGAGCCGCGCGCGCCGCTGGACGCCGTACGCATGGCGCGCAAGAAGATGTTCGTGACGCACGCCAAGGCGCAGCGGCAATTGGGCTATCACCCCGCTGCCGCGGAGACGGCCCTCGAAAAGGCCGTACGCTGGTTCCAGGAGAACGGCTATGTCTGAGCCGGTTGCGGCCGTGGCCGCCGAAGAACGCGAGTTCGCCGGCTTGCTGCGCTACGCCTCGCGCGTCGAGCGTCTCGAGTGGCCGCTGGAGTTCGCGCGCCGCGCCGAGATCCGGGGAACCACATGGTTGATGGCCGCCGAAGGACCGGGACCCGCGCCGGCGGACCGCGCCGCGACGGTGGCGATCGAGCGCGGCCGCCCGCGCGCCGTCGTCAGCGCCGGCTTGTGCGGCGCGCTCTCGCCCGAGCTGCGCGTCGGCGACGTCGTCATCGCGGACGAAGTGCGCAACGGGAGCGAGTCGTGGAAAGCGTCGCGGCCCGCGAGCGCCCCGCCCGCCGCGGCGGTGAGAGCGGTCTCGATCGACCGCGTGGCGGCGACCGCCCGTGAGAAGCGCTCGCTCGGCGCCGCGGGCATCGTCGAGATGGAAGCCGCCGCGGTGGCGCGCGCGGCCGCCCGCGCTCGCATTCCTTTCTATTGCATCCGCGCGGTGAGCGATACCGCGGCGGAAGATCTTCCGCTGGACTTCAATGCGTATCGCGATGAGGACGGGCGGTTCAGCCGCGCCCGGATCGCGGCGGCCGTGCTGCTCAGGCCGCACAGAATCCCGTCCCTTCTGCGATTCGATCGTAACTGCCGGGAAGCCGCCCGGCGCTTGGGGGATTACCTTGTCAACTGCCGATTCTGAAACAGCAGAGATGATGCACGCCGCCGTGTACGTCGGCAACGGGCACATCGAAGTGCAGCCGGTCGCTGTGCCCGCGATCGGCCCCGGCGAAATCCTGGTGCGCGTGGAGTGCTGCGGCATCTGCCACACCGACTTGAAGAAAGTGGAGCACGACCTCCTGCCGCCTCCGCGCATCTACGGCCACGAAACCGCGGGTACGGTGGCGAAGGTGGGGCCCGGCGTCACGAAGTTCAGGCGCGGCGACCGCGTGGCGGTGTTCCATCACATTCCTTGCCGCGACTGCTTTTACTGCATGCACAAGCTGTATGCGCAGTGCGAGACCTACAAGAAGGTCGGCATCACCGCGGGCTTTCAGCCGGCGGGCGGCGGCTTCGCGCAATTCGTGCGCGTGATGGACTGGATCGTCCGCGACGGTGTGGAGCTGATCCCCGGCGGCGTGAGCTTCGAGGCGGCGAGCTTTGTCGAGCCGGTCAATACTTGCCTGAAGGCGGTAGTGGAGGCCGATCCGCGGCCCGGCGACGTCGTCCTGATTCAGGGCCAGGGGCCGATCGGGCTGCTGTTCACGATGCTGGTGAAGCGCACCGGCGCGACGGTGGTGGCCACCGACGCGATTCCGGAGCGGCTGGCGCTGGCGAGGCGGTTCGGTGCGTCCGAGGCGGTGGACCCGCGCGGGCACGACGTCGCGGCGCTGGTCAAGAGCATGACGGAAGGGCGCGGCGCCGACCACGTGTTCGTGGCTGTGTCGGTGCGCGGCATCGTGGAAGAGGCGGTGCGATCCTCGCGTCCGGGCGCCAAGATCCTGCTGTTCGCTCAAACGTCGGACACGGAAAGAATCGAGCTGTCCGGAGCGGACATCTGTAAGATGGAGCGCACGCTTTACGGGGTGTATAGTGCTTCTGTGGACCTTCAGGCGGAGTCCGCCCGGCTGGTCTTCAGCGGCGAACTGCCGGTGGAGGAGCTTGTTTCGCACCGGCTGCCGCTCGGCGAGATCGAACGGGGAATCCATCTGGCGTTGCATCCGGATGGCAAATCGTTGAAAATAATGGTTCAGCCTCAGAGGTTGTCGTAAGTGAACACTGAAATGCTGGCCGCCGTCTTGTACGGACGCGAACAAGTCCGTGTGGAGAGGGTGGCCGTCCCCAAAATCGAGAAGGGCGATGTCCTGGTGCGCGTGCGCGCCGCCCTGACCTGCGGCACGGACGTAAAGGTTTTCCGCCGCGGTTATCACGCGCGGATGATCGTGCCGCCGGCGCTTTTCGGGCATGAGCTCGCCGGAGACATCGTCGCCGTGGGCGAACACGTCGAAGACTGGAGGGTGGGCCAGCGCGTAGTGGCCGCGAACTCGGCGCCCTGCCTCAACTGCTTCTACTGCCACAAGGGACTGGAGAACCTCTGCGAAGACCTGCTGTTCAACAACGGCGCGTACGCGGAGTTCATCCGCATCCCATCGCGGATCGTGCAGCGCAACCTTTACGAGATCCCCGCGCACCTGACCTATCAGGACGCGGCGCTGATCGAGCCGCTGGCGTGCGTGCTGAAGGGCCTGGAAGAGACGCGCGTGCGGCCGGCCGACAACGTCGTCGTCATCGGACAGGGGCCGATCGGCCTGATGTTCGTGCGGCTGGCGAAGGTCTACGGCGCGCGCGTGATTGCGCTGGGGCGGCGAACGTCGCAGCTCGAGCGCGCGCTGCGCATGGGCGCGCATGACGCGCTTTTGAATGCCGACTCAGAAGACGTGGTCAGACAGGTGCGCGGGCTCACCGGCGGCCACGGCGCCGACATCGTGATCGAAGCCGTGGGCAGTCCCGAAACGTGGGAGCTGTCGGTGAAGCTGCTGCGCCGCGGCGGCACGGTGAACTTCTTCGGCGGCTGCCCGAACGACACGCGGGTGACGCTCGAGACCTCGCTGCTGCACTACAGCGAGCTGAGCTGCCTGGCGAGCTTCCATCACACGCCGTACTACATCCGCAAGTCGCTCGACATCGTCAGCCGCGGCGACATCACCTCGCGCGACTTCGTGAACGGCGAGGAGCCGCTGAACAATCTGAACGACGTCCTGCGCCATCTGATGAGCCACAACGGGCACATGAAGACGGCGATCATCCCCTAAGGTGTTCGCGCAACCCAAGGACTTCATCGCGCGGCCCGCGCTCCTCGACAAGAACTGGACCCGCGACGAATCCCTGGCCTACACGCGCTGGCTCGCCACGCACCACTACGAGAACTTCCACGTCGTCAGCTTTCTGCTGCCGAGGCGGCTGCGCCAGGATTTCTACAACGTCTACTCGTTCTGCCGCTGGGCGGACGATTTGGGCGACGAAATCGGCGATACGCGCGAGAGCCTGCGGCTGCTCGGGTGGTGGCGCGATGAGCTGCGCGCGATGTACGCGGGAGGCGAGGTCCGCCATCCGGTGTTCGTCGCGCTCGCGGAGACGGCGGAGCGGCACCGGCTCCCTCAATCCCCGTTCGACAACCTGATCACCGCGTTCGAGCAGGATCAGGCCGTGACGCGCTACGCGGATTGGGAGGGCGTGATGGGCTACTGCGCGAACTCGGCCAATCCGGTGGGACGTCTGGTGCTGATGCTATGCGGCTACCGCGACGAAGAGCGGTTCCGCATGAGCGACGCGACATGCAGCGCCTTGCAGCTTGCCAACTTCTGGCAGGATGTGACGGCGGATCTCGGGAAGGACCGCGTGTATCTGCCTCTGCATCTGTTCGCGAAGCACGGCTACAGCGTGGAGGAGCTGTTCGCGCGCCAGTTCACTCCGGCGTTCCGCGCGGTGATGAAGGAGGCCGTGGACTACGCGCAGCGGCTGTTCGACGAAGGCCTGCCGCTTGCCGCCACGCTCGACCGCCGGCTGGCGCTCGACATCGACCTGTTCAGCCGCGGAGGGATGCGCGTGCTGGAGAAAATCCGCGCGCTCGATTACAACGTGCTGCGGCAGCGTCCTTCGATCGGGAAGGCGGAGAGAGTGATGCTGCTCGCGGGGAGCCTGGCTCGCGCGGCGCTCCGGCGGGCGGCATGATCACGATCGAGGAGAGCTACCGGCACGTCGAGAGCGTGGCGCGCAAGCGCGCGAAGAACTTCTACTACTCGTTTCTGCTGCTGCCGCGGGCGAAGCGCCGCGCGATGTGCGCGGTCTACGCGTTCATGCGCGAGTGCGATGACCGCAGCGACGATCCCGGCGCGTCGCGCGACGGGCTCGCCGAGTGGCGGAAGGCGCTCGACGCCGCGCTGGCGGGCGCCGCGCCCGATCATCCGGTGTGGCCTGCGTTCGTGGACACGGCACGGCGTTTCGCGATTCCGCACGAGTACTTTCACGGAATGATCGAGGGCGTGGCGAGCGACCTCGAGCCGCGCTCGATCCGCACGTTCGAGGAGCTGTACCGCTACTGCTACCTGGTGGCCAGCGTCGTCGGGATGACGATCACGCACATCTACGGCTTTGCAGATCGCCGTGCGCTGGAGCTGGCTGAGAAGTGCGGCGTCGCGTTTCAGCTCACCAACATTCTGCGCGACATCGGCGAGGACGCCGCGAACGGGCGCGTGTATCTGCCGGAAGAAGACCTGGCGCGGTTCGAAGTGCCGCGGGAGCACTTGAGCGCGCGGGAGACGAGCGCGCAGTTGCGTGCGCTGCTGGAGTTCGAAGCGGGGCGGGCGCGCGAGTATTACATCGTGTCGCGGCCCTTGCTCGATCTGGTGAACAAGGACTCGCGCGCGGCGCTGTGGGCGCTGATGGAGATCTACCGCCGGCTGCTCGAGCGCATCGAGGAGCGCGATTACGAAGTGCTCGCGGGCCGCGCGCGGCTGAGCGCGCGGGAGAAGACCGCGGTTGTGCTGCGCGCCGCTCTGGGCGGCGTGAAGTAGATCGGAAGCGGCCGCAGCCGCCGCGGGCGGCGATCTTCGCTTCGAGGCGGGTCCAGAGGTCCATGGCTTCGAGCTGGGCGGCCGTCCAGTAGCGTTTCAGCGCGTCGAAGACTTTGCCCGAGGCGTGCGAGGCGCCGGAGGCGATGTCGTCGCAACGCATCCGAAGCAGGTAGTCGGCTAGGTGCTCGAGGCCGAGCTCGCAGGCGCGCCGGCCGATGTTGTTGTCGACCGCCGCGGCGGGCGCCCCCGCGCCGAACCAGGAGGTCCAGGCGGCCTGCGTGATGGGGAGAAGCGAGATTGGGATCTCGGGGACGGCCTTCATCATGGCGTTGTAGGGGTCGTCGCCGTGCGAGAGGTAGCGGCCTTCGCTCATGAAGTGCGGCTGGCAGTGCCCCGCGGAGCGGACGAGCTTCACGGGGATGTTCGCCGTGCGGAGGACGGCGCGCAGAAAGCCCGTTGCGCCCGAGCAGCCGCCGGTCGTGCGTCTCACCGGACCGCCGGGCGCCGCATCGTTGGGCGCGCCGGCGATCATGGTGGAGAGGGGCGGATAACCCGCATAGCGCCGCTGCTTCATGACGTTGGTCACTTTCCGATCGCCGGAGAAGTGGATGAGGGTGGAGCGGCGCCAGTCGAGCAGGCGGCGGATGGTTTCGAGGCGCGTCGCGCCGATCATGCCGCCGGCGGCGAGGAACTCGAAGTCCTTCACGGCATCGGCCGGCGTCACCGTGCCGTCGTTGTACTCGATCTCGTAGTCGCCCGGCGAGAGCCGGTGGAAGAGCGAGCGGCTGTCGAAGAGCCGCCGGAGCTGATCGGAATTCAGCGCCCCGAGGCTTCAGGGCACGGAGCCGCCGGCTTCGACGGCGATGCTGTGAGCGACATGATGAATGTAGATGGACCACGCCGCCGCTTCCGGAATGAGAGTGCGCGCGGTTTCGCCCGGCGCGCGCGTGGAGACGAGCGCGGGAGGATCGGCGATGCCGGTGGCGCGATCGCTGAACAGGCGGGCGACGACGCCGGCGAGAGTCTGCTTTTGCGCAGCAGCCCACGAGTCGTAGGCGGCCGCCCCCGAGGAGGTCTCCCGCTTGATGGCCGCGCGGATTGCGGAGTGGGCCGCGAGCCACGCGGCAAGGTCCAGGCTGCGCTCGCCTTCGCCCTGTTCTTCAAGGCCTGTCGGGAGGATGCGCTGCCCGCCATTCCGGAAGTCGGGCTTTTCGCCGCGCAGGATGAAGAGGATGAGCCGGGCGCGCGCCGGGTCGAGCCCGGTACAGGCGCCGGTGGTTCCATCGCCGAAGTAGAGGTTGATGCGCGACGTTCCGTTGTCTTATGGGAGCGCTGCGTAGCGCTCAATCGAGTTGAGGGGCATGGCGCGGCGGCCTCAATCGCCTTCGCCTTCGCCGACGGGCTCCTGGCCGGTCCAGAGGATCTTGTTGGGGCCGGTCCACGAAACGGGCTTCTCGTTGCGCAGCGTATCGAGGATGAGCATGGCGCGCGCGGGGTCGAGGTTGATGCAGTAGTCCCACGCGCCGCCGGTGAAGCAGACGTTGATGCGGGCGGCGCCGCCGGCGTAGGGCACGACGGCTTAGCTGCTGACCTGTTTGACGACGGGCAGGAAACGGCTCCTTGATGAGATGACTGCGGGGAAGCATATCAGCTTCGGGCGGATGCGGAGACGCACTACGGCAGTTGAGGTTTAGATGAGGCCGCTTGCTGGCGCTTGCGGCGGCGTTGATGGGCGGTCGGCGGGAAGACCGGGCGATCCGCCCCGCACATTGAAGACCGAACAGCTCGTTGTCGCCCCCGGGGGCCGGAGCCCCCGGGTATTTGAGCATGGCGGAAAAGTGACGACTTATACACTTCGCGAGAGCGCCCCGGAGCGAATCCAGGGACCATTGAAGAAGCGTCGTAACCGAACCCGTTAAGTGAGGGTTGGTCCGCGCTGTCAGCTATAGGCGAAGGGTGGCTCAGCCGGCCGGACCTGGCCACCCGCGGAGGATGGTGCGGGGGCTGTCAAACGAATTTGCTCCGCGCAAGGCCGGGCTCCGGCGGCCGATGTTTTAGAATCAGCGAATTAGGCCGGATTATTAAAATTTCAAAATGTTGTGAACGGCTATTTTGAGGGGCCGGTTTTTGTGTTGGGCGCACGTGTGGGTGCGCCGCAACAGGCTCGATTCGCGATGCGCGGCCGGCCGGGGGAGGCGGGCCGCGGCGGGGAGCCCTGCTTACCCCTGGCGGAGCGCCTTGACCGGCTCGATCTTCGTCGCGCGGCGGGCGGGCAGGTAGCAGGCTGAGGCGGCGACCGCGGTCAAAAGACCAGAGACGGCGGCGAAGGTGACAGGGTCGGCGGCGGACACTCCGTACAGCAGGCCGCGGCCGGCGTGAGCCACCCACACAGCTCCGAGGAGCCCAAACGCGAGGCCGGCGAGGCTGAGCTTGAGTCCCTCGCCGATCACCATGCGGAAGACGTGGCTGGATTGCGCGCCGACGGCGATGCGGATGCCGATCTCCTGCGTGCGCGCGGCCACGGAGTATTGGATGAGGCCGTAGATTCCGATGGCGGCGAGCAGGAGTGCGATCGCGGCGAACGCGGCCACCAGCCACGTCTGAGAGCGGCGCGGGGCGAGGAAGGCGCCGAGGCGGCGTTCGAGAGTGGTCGTGCCGTGGAGCACGGCGCGCTTTTCCACCCGGCGCACGGCCGCCTCCACCGTCCCGGCGAGCTTCAGCGGGTCGTCCAGCGACGTTCGAATGAGGAGCGATCCGCCTGTGGAGGGCTCCTGCGCCAGCGGGACAAACAACTGGGGGACGGGGTCGCGCTCGAGCCCCTGGCGGCGCATGTCGGCGATCACACCAACGACGGTGAACCAGGGGCCAGCGGAGTCCGGGGAGCCAATCTTGAATCTGCCGCCGGCCGGATCGCGCCCGCGCCAAAGACTGCGGGCCATCGCCTGGTTGATGATCGCGACGCGCGGGGCGCCGGGGCCGTCAGCGAAGGTGAAGTACCGCCCGCTGAGCAAGCGGGCGCCGAGGGCTTGGAAGCATCCAGGGCTGGCTTCGTCGCTGCGGAACTGGAGCCGCACGGGCGCCGCGCGCGCATCGCCTTCCACGGTGAGCGCGCGCTCGGCCCTGATGTTGATGAAAAGATCGCTGAGGAAGCCCGCCCTCACGACGCCGGGCAGAGATTCGATCTCCTCGAGGACGCGATTGTAGAAATTGACCCGCTGCGCGGGCGCCATGCCGAGCGGGGTGCGCACCTGCATGGAAAGCACACGCTCGGGTCTGAAGCCGGGATCAATGTTCTCGACGTGCCGCCAGCTCCGAACGAGCAATCCGGCGCCGGCGAGAAGTACGATCGCCAGCGCGAATTCGGCGACGACGAGAGCGCGGCGGATGCGGCTCGCCGAGATTCCGCCGGCCATCGTCCGGCCGCCTTCGCCGGCGAAGAAGGGCACATTCAGCCGGCACATGCTCAGCGCGGGGGCGAGTCCGGCGAGGATTCCGCCGAGAACGGCGATGGCGATGGCCCAGCCGAGCACGCGCGCATCGAGGCCGACTTCATTGAGGCGCGGAAGATCGGGGGGCGCGAAGGCCCGGATGAAACGGATTCCGGCCAGAGCCAGCAACAGTCCAACCGCGGCGGACAACGCTGAGAGGGTGACGCTTTCAGCGAGAAGCTGGCGGGCGATGCGCGCGGGGCTGGCGCCAAGGGCTGCGCGGGTGGCGACCTCGCGCGCGCGGCCGACGCTGCGCGCCAGCGAGAGGCTCGCGACGTTCGCCGCGGCGATCAGCAGCACGCACAGAACGGCGGCGCTGAGCATCCACAGCGCGAGGCGCGACTTCAATCCGACGAAGTGGAGAGAGAGGGGCACGACGGTGACGCCGCGATTGCGGTCCGCGGGGGGCAACTGCTCATCGAGGCGCCGCGCGATGGCCCGCATCTCCTCTTGCGCCTGCTCAAACGTCACGCCGGGGCGGAGCCGGCCGATGACGAACCAGGAGTCGGATGCACGCACGCCGCGGCGGGCCTCCCAGTCCGGGAACAAAGTGTGCGGCTCCCAGATGTCCGCCTCGAGCCTGGCGAACTGGAAATCCGCGGGGAGGATGCCGATGATGCGCGAGGCCAGGCCGTCGAGCTCGATGTCCGCGCCGAGGGCGCCAGGCGCGCCGTTGAATCGGGTTTGCCAGAAGCGATGGCTGATGACGGCGAGGCGGCGGCGCTCGAGCGCTTCGTCCTCGGTGAAGACGCGTCCCAGCACGGGCTGGACTCCGAGCAAGGGGAAAAAGCCGGGCGAGACCCGGACGACGCCGGCGAGGTCCGCTCTGCCGGCGCCGGTGAGGGTGGCGGTGACGGGATCGAAGACCGCCAGAGCGGTGAAGGAGGAGCTCCGGCTGCGCCATTGGTCGTAGTTCCAATAGGCCGAGCGGCCTTCGCGCAGTCCCTGGGCGGGGTCCTCGGTCCACAGCATGGCCAACCGTTCCGGGGCATGGTAGGGGAGCGGACGAAGCACGACGGCATTGAGCACGCTGAACATCGCCGTGTTCGCGCCGATCGCCACGGCGAGCGTGGCTATGGAGGCAAGCGTAAACGCGGGGCTCCTGCGCAGCGAGCGCAGCGCGTAGCGGATGTCCTGCGCCACGGTTTCGAGGAGCGCGAACGAGCTACGGTGGCGATACTGCTCCTTCATCGGCTCGACGCCGCCGAAGCTGCGCAGCGCGGCGTGGCGCGCCTCCGCCGGGCTCATGCCCGACCTGAGGTTTTCCTCGATCTGCATGTCGAGGTGGAAGCGGACTTCGTCGTCGAGGTCGCGCTCCAGCCGGCCGCGCCGGAACAGGCCGCGGACCCGGGCGCCAACGACGCGAGCCCAGCTCATGCTGTCCTCTGCTCAGCGTCCCGGTTGAAATGCCAGGAAGCGGTCGATCGTTGATGACATGCGCTTCCACTCCTCGGTTTCGCGGGCGAGCTGCTTCCGCCCGGACGCCGTGATGGAGTAGAACCTCGCTTTGCGGTTCTTGTCGGAAGCGCCCCATTTCGAGGCGATCCAGCCTTCCTGCTCCATACGGAGCAGGGCGGGGTAAAGAGTCCCCTGGTTGAGCTGCAAGACTTCCTTGCTGATCTGTTCGATGCGGCGGGCGATGCCGTAGCCGTGCATGGGGCCGAGCGCGTGCAGGGTCCGCAGGACGAGCAGGATCAGCGTGCCCTGGAGGACCTCGGCTTTGTTCGCGCGTTCATTTCCCATTAGGCGGCCTACAGGAGCAGGATACGCCAGGTTCATGTAGGCGGTCAACAGGAAAAGGCGGATGGAAAAGTAACAAGCGCTGCGGGCGGAGAAGGGCGCTCGGGACCGGGCGTGGGGGGATCGAGCACAGCAGGGAGAAGCGCGGGTGCGGCGCAGCTTTTCGCAGGCGCTTGCTGTTCAGGCCGGCAAGGGGGTTGCGGACCTTGATCGGCCCGAACAACCGCCTGGTTCTGAGCCGGCGCATGGACAGGCGCTGAAGCAGGCAGGCCGGGCCGCTCCGGCCCCGGCGCGAGGAAGACGCCGCACCTGTTCGTCACTCCGCGGGGGGACTGTACGCCGAGGCCGGCCGCCGCAGCCTAAGACTCAAGCCCAATCCGCCGATAGGCGGGGCATGGACGTGTTCGTCGCCCGCCAGGCAATCTTCGACCGTGTACGCCAGCTTTACGGTTATGAACTGCTCTTCCGCTCCAGCGGGGAGCGCAACGAATTTGACGGCAGCGCACACGATTCGGCCACCATGCAGGTCATCGCGAACAGTCTCTTGTCCATCGGCCTCGAAAACCTCGTTTGCGGCAAGAAAGCTTTCGTGAATTTTGACCGCGCTGTCCTGATGAGCGGACTGCACTCGATGATTCCGCCCGGCGACCTGGTGGTGGAAATCCTGGAGTCGGTCGAGCCGGACCGGGATCTCTTGTCGGCCTGCCGGGAGCTTCGCAGGCAGGGTTACATGATCGCGCTCGACGACTTCGTGCGGCACCCGCGCTTCGAGCCGCTCACAGAGATTGCCGGAGTCATCAAAGTGGACATGCGGGCGACGCCCAGGAGCGAGCAGGACCAGCTACTGCGGACATATAAGCCGCGGGGCATCGCGATGCTCGCCGAGAAAGTCGAGACCAGCGAAGAGTTCGATTGGGCGCGGAGTGCCGGGTACGATCTGTTCCAGGGTTATTTCTTCACCCGTCCGGTGGTGGTTCGGGGCCAGCAGATTCCGGCCGCGAAGCTCGTCTGCGTGCAGTTGCTGCGCGAGTTGCAACGGCCGGAGCTCGACTTCGCGAGACTTCGCGAGCTTATCTCCAGAGACGTGTCCCTTTCCTACAAACTTCTGCGCTATGTGAATTCGGCGCTGTTCCAGCGCTTGACGGAGATCCACGCAATCGATCAGGCCCTGGCGTTGCTCGGCGAATCCAGCATTCGCTCCTGGGCCGCCGTGGCGGCGCTGCCGGAGTTGGCGCGGGACAAGCCGGGCGAATTGGTGACGCTCTCGCTGGTTCGCGCGCGTTTCTGCCAACACCTGGCGGAACTTGCCGGCTTCGGGGATCGCCATTTGGCGTTTCTGATGGGCTTGTTCTCCCTGCTCGACGCGCTGCTCGGACTCCCGCTCGGTGAGGCGCTTTCCCAAGCGGGCGTGGAGCCTGTAATCAGACGGGCATTGCTTGGAGAAGCGCCGGGGGCTGGCGAGTTCGGGGACATTTACCGGCTGGTGCTGCATTATGAGAGCGGCGACTGGGCGGCAGTGGGAGCCGCGGCGGCGAAGCTGGGGGTCCAACATGCTTACATCGGCAAGGCCTATGCGGAATCCACGTCGTGGGCGGACAACATCCTCCGCGCCGCCTCGCGAAGGGCCGATTCGCGGCGCGAGGTCAGACACGCGGCCGACGGACAGTTGCAGATCCGGTGGCAGGACCTCACGGGCCAGAGCAGAACGTCCGACGCCCGGCTCGTGAACATCTCGACCGGGGGAATGCAGTTGCTGCTTGCGGAGCCGATTCACGTATCGGCGGGCGTGGCCTATGACGATTCCAGGTTGGGAATCTCAGGAAGCGGAACGGTGCGTTATTGCAGTTTTTCCAAGGGGCGCTATCTCACGGGAATCGAATTCACCGGCGCAAGAGGAGGGGCGGACGCCGTTCAAACGGACTCAAGGCGGCGGGGCGAGGCGGGCCGCGGGCCGCGGACCCGGTGAGGCGACCGCGCCGGGGGTGCGGCCGGCGGCCGAGCGGATTGGGTTCGCGGCGGGCATTCGGAACCGCGTGGCCGGTGGAAGCGGATCCATTGCGATGTTGTGGACGAGCCTGCCGGCCGTTCGGCGCTGCCAACAGGCGCCCGAGCCAGGTGCGGTCTCAGGCGTCCCGGCCGGGCATGAGGTCGGCGGGGGTGCGGCCGTCGTCGGCGGGCTTGTGGAGATCGGCGCCGTAGCGGAGGAGGACTTCCATCGTCGCGGCGTCGCCGCTTTGGGCGGCGCTGTGGAGGGCGGTGAAGCCTTCCTCCTGGACGGCGTTGACGTCGGACCCGGCCTGGAGAAGCATTTCGACGATGGCGCTGTGACGGCCCGCGGCGGCGGCGTGAAGCGGGAGATTCGCGTTGCTGTTTGCCGAGCGCGCGTGAACGCCGGCCTTGCGGGCGATCAACAGGCGCGCGGTTTCGACCTGACCGAAGAACGCCGCGAGGTGGAGCGGGGTCCAGCCGTCGGCCGTCCTTGCGTGGACGAGCTCGGGGTGCGCATCGAGAATCGCGGCGGCGGTTTCGGTGCGCCCGAGCGCGCAGGCTGTGGGGAGATCGACGCGCACGCCGGCGTCGATCAGCGCCTGAGCGAAGTCCGGGCGCCGGCAGTACGCCGCGAAGAGCGCCGCGGGGATGCCGCCGTCCGCCTTCGCGCCGACAGCCGCCGGGTCGGAGGCGACGGCGCGTTTCAGCGCTTCGAGATCGCCGGCCCTGATGGCTTCAATAACGTTCATCGTCACGCGGCCGGGGCGAAGAGGGCGTCTGTTTTGGCGGCCTCCACTCCCAGGTGATTGATGTAAAACACCAGCACGGCGGGCGGGTATTTGTCCTTCAGCGCATCGTAAACTTTATTCTGCCAGCCCTCGGTGAAGTGGCCGCCGAGGTCGTCGTCCTTGGAGAAGAAGCCGCCCTGGTGGGGGACGGCGAGGAAGTCGAGCACCTCGATGATCATGTCGAGATGCGAAACGAGGATGGCCTGGGCGAGATCGGACGCGAGGTCCGTGTCCCGCTCCTGGAGACGCGCCCACAGCCGCGGCGCGGCTTTTCTCAGATGGTCGCTGTTCAGCTTGACGAGCCGCGTGCGGAGCTTGATCTGTTCGAAGAGCTGATAGGTTCTAAGGCGGCTCATGGAGACGCGGCGGAGGAGCTCGGCCAGGCCGCTCTCGCCCGACGCGAGGAAGACATCGCACAAATTCATCACTTTGAGCGTAGCAGCGCAGAGGGGAGGGACGCGGCGAAGATTCAGGGGTTGGAGGAGGATGTGGGCTAAAATGGAGAGTTTGGTCTGATCTCATGAGCAACATCATCATTCTCGGCGCACAGTGGGGCGACGAAGGCAAGGGCAAGATCGTCGATCTCTTCTCGGACAAGTTCGACTTCGTTGCCCGCTACCAGGGCGGCCACAACGCCGGCCACACGGTGCAGGTGGGCTCGCAGAAGTTCGTTCTGAAGCTGATTCCCAGCGGGGCGCTGCACCCCAATTGCCGGGTGGTGATCGGCAACGGCGTGGTGATCGACCCGCAGGCGTTGCTGGACGAGATCGAGATGCTCGAGAAGGCGGGCATCGACCTCAAGGACAAGATCTCGGTATCGAACCGCGCTCACGTGATCTTTCCGTTCCACCGGCTGGTGGAGAAGGTCAGCGAAGGGCGCGCGGACCGCGTGGCCATCGGCACCACGAGCCGCGGGATCGGCCCCTGCTACGAGGACAAGATCGGACGGCGCGGCATCCGCATGGCGGATCTGCTCAATCCGGCGGTTTTCGACACAATCTACAGCTTTCTGGCGGACGACAAGCAGATTCTGGCGCGCGCCTTCGGCATCGAGGGCGAGATCAGATACGCCGAGATTCTGGAGGACTACAAGCGCATGGCCGAGCGGCTGAGGCCGCTGATCTGCGATACCGCGCGCGTGTTGAACGAGGCTATCGACGCGGGCAAGCGCGTGCTGTTCGAAGGCGCTCAGGGCACGATGCTCGACATCGATCACGGCACGTACCCGTTTGTGACGAGCTCAAGCGCGGCGGCCGGCGGAGCGTGCACCGGCACGGGCGTGGCGCCGACGCGGATCAACGGCATCATCGGCGTCTCGAAGGCCTACATCACTCGTGTCGGCGGCGGTCCATTCCCGTCGGAGGACACCGGCGAGGGAGGGAATCGCATCCGCGAGGCGGGGTTGGAATACGGCTCGGTGACGGGACGCCCGCGGCGCTGCGGCTGGTTCGACGTGCCGCTGCTGCGCTACACGGCGCGGGTGAACGGCTTCGATTCGCTGATTGTCACCAAGCTCGACGTGCTGGACGGATTCAACGAGGTGAAGGTGTGCGCCGGCTACAAGGTGCATGGCCAGCGCTCCGACGACATGCCGGCGACCAATGCGCTGCTGGAGCAGATCGAGCCGGTCTACGAGATCCTGCCGGGCTGGCAGGAGCCCACGAGCGGCATCACTGCGTTCGAGCGGTTGCCGAAAGCGGCGCGCGAATATATCGCGTTTCTCGAGGAGCGGACAGGCGTCGAGGTCGGCGCCGTTTCGACGGGTCCGGAGCGGAGCGAAACGATCGTGCGGCCGGGGTCGCGGCTGGCGAAGCTGATCGGCTGAGCTGTGCGCGCGAGACGGTGAAGATCAGAAGCGGCGCCGTCATCACCACGATCAGGGCGATGAGCAGGAGGAACACTACAGGCTTGGGCCCACAGCAGTCCGGCTTGCCCGTGATTCCGAAGTGGAGAGGCGCCTGTGCGGGGAGTTCGGCGTACTTCATGGCGGTGTAGCCCGACCACAGGACATTCAGGGTCAGGACAAGGAGATTCGCGGCCAGGCGCAACGCTTCCAGGGCGGCGGGCTCGGACATCAGCGCGACTTTACTTGATCCGGACTGAGGCCCGGAGGCAGTGTAATGCCACAGGCGGTTAGCGGCGGGTGATGTTCAGCAGCCGCCAGGTCTTGTTGCCGGCGGTGTCTTCCGCGGTGACGGTGATGCGGTTCAAGCCGATGGCGAGAGGGACGTTGGCGGCGAAGCCGGGCGCGCCGGCGGCGGTTCCCGCGCCGCCGGCTGAGTTCGTCCAGGTGACGGTGACGGCTCCGGCGGAGTCCTGCGCGACGCCGCTGACGCGGATCGTTTGCGCCGTCGTTGTCAGGCTGGGCGTAGTGGGGGTGTAGATGGCGAGGCTCGGGGGCGATGTGTCGGTGGTGACGGGGGGCTTGGCCGGCGGGCCGGCGGGAGGAGCGGGAGGCGGCTGAGCGGGGACAGTGGGCGTGGCAGGCGTCGTGGGCGGCTCGGCGGGGGCGGCAGGGGGCGTAGGCGGCTCAGTTGGCGGGTTGTCGCCGAAGCCCGGCTCGGGCGTGGCGTAGATTTGCTGAATGCCCAGCACGTCGACGGGGTGCAGTGCGGAATAGCGCCGGTAGAAGGGGTACATGACCGCGCGCGGGTCGTCGCTGTGGCCGAGACCCAGGGCGTGCCCCATCTCGTGGAGCAGAACGGAGTAGACATCGATGTCGGCTCCGATCTTCCAGGGCTCGTCGAGGTCGAGGTGCATGTCGCCGGCCTGCGTTTCGGGGTTGGGCGGCGGGTAGAAGGTGTGAGCGAGGGTCTTGCCGCTGCCGTCGAAAGCGAAGCCGTCGCCGTGCTCGCCCGAGAAGAAGTGGATTTCGATGGTGTTGGACTGGCCCGCGCTGGCGGACCTGAAACGCAGCCGCGCGGCGGAGGCCCACTCGCTCATGGCGCGCGCAGCTTCGGAGTGGACGGCGCCGTCGGCGACGGCGGTGGTGACAGCGCCGATGTGGAAGCCGAGGATCGCGCCGCCGAGGCCGGGGCCGTCCCAGCCTTCGCCGAAAGCGCTGACAAGCGACGCGGCGACGGGCAAGCCGTCGACGCCGCCGCCGAGGCAGGCGAGGACGGGGGTGCGTGAGGCGAGCTCCTGCGAAGCCGGATAGAGGTATGCGACCTCGTCGCGGGCGGCGAGCGATTGCAGTTGATCGAAGCCGCCGCGCGCCAGCCATTGATGGGGCAGAAGGTCGGGGTTCTCGATGCTTTCCAGGCCGGACTCGGCCAGGAGCCGGGCGGCGTCATCGCGGGCGATGTCGGGATGCATTTCGACGACGGCAGTGAGCCGCTCCGCGCTCTTCGCAGCCGCGACGAGATCGCGGCTCAGCTTGTCGGCCTCACTGAGAATATGGATGCCGATCACATCGAGACCCTGGAGACTGACCATCCCCGGCACGCTGACGAGCAGGCCGTTGTCGGGAACATAGGAGAGCACCTTCAAGCCGGCGCTCTCGGCCGCGGTGTGCACAGAGGGGCCGGGATGCGCGGCGAACTGAAGAATCAGGTGCGAATACCCGTTAGAGCCCCGCGCGGCCATTTTCAGGACGCCGCGGGCCGGGCCGGTCTGGGAGTTGATCAGGTTCGGCGGGACGTGGCCCGATTTCAAGCGCAGGACGGGCTGGGCGTCCACCGATCCGACCAGGGCGATCAAAACCGTGGCGGCGAGTCCGAACCTCATGCCCTCTTATCGGCGGATGGCCCGGATTCTTGAACGCCGGCGTCAGATCATGAACATTCCGCCATTGATTTCGATGGTCTGGCCGTGGATGTTGCGCGAGGCGTCCGAGCAGAGAAACAGCACGACGCCGGCCATGTCCTCGTTGGTCGAAAGGCGCCCTTGAGGCGTCTGGCGCACGACGTTGTCGAGGATTTCGCGGGTTGAGAAGCGCGCGTGGAAGTCGTTGTCGACGGTGCCGGGGCTGATGGCGTTCACGCGCACGCCGGAAGGAGCGAGCTCCCTGGCCATGCTCTTGGTGAGGCAGGAGACGGCGGCCTTGGCCGCGGCGTAGACGCCGGCGCCGGGTCCGCCGCCGTTGCGCGCGGCGATCGAGCTGACATTGACGATGACGCCCGCGCCGCGCGCGGCCATCAGCGGCCCGACGGCCTGCGAGACAAACCAGAGGCTTTTCACATTGAGGTCCATCACCTCGTTGTAGAGCTCGTAGGTGAACTCGGCGAGCCTGGCGCGCCTGACGAGCGAGCCGGCGTTGTTGACGAGGATGTCGATCGAGTCCTGATACGGCGCCAGGGAGTCCACGAAATCGCGGATGCCGGCTTCATTGGCGAGATAGCCGGGCATCAACAACGCCTGCGCGCCGGCCCTTTCGGCTTCGGCGGCGATGCGCTCCGCCCCGGCGCGGTTGGAATTGTAGTGGATTAGAACGCGCGCGCAGCCGGCGCGGGCCAGCGCGATGGCGCACGCCGCGCCGATTCCTCCGGAAGCGCCGGTGACGAGCGCAGTCTTGCCTTGAAATTCGGTCTGCATGGTTTGACGGTATTAAGAATCGCACAGGGCGAACGGGCGGATCGGCGAGCCCGTGGCGCCGCGGATCTTGAGCGGCGCGGCCACGAAGAGGAATTCGCGAACGCCCTCCGCGGCGAGCTCTTCAAGGTTGAGGCACTCAATGATGTGGATGCCGCTTTCGACCAGGAGATGGATATGCACCTCCATCGCCGGCGAGGGCGAAAACTCGAAGGCGGCGGTGTCGCTGCCGGCGGCGAAGACGCCGCGTGCGCTGAGCCACTCCGCGGCGGCGCGTTGCGGGCCGGGCAGGCGCAGCTCGTTCATGAAGCGGCGGGGCTCGCGCCAGTATTGCGCCCAGCCGGTGCGGATGAGCGCGACGTCGCCTTTCGCGATCTCAAGACCGCGGCCGGCGCTCTCGAGATGCCCGGCCGTGACGACGAAGTCCTCGGGCAGGGTTTCGACGCCCGCCAGGCGCGCGATGTCGAGCAGCACGCCGCGCCGCACGATGGGCGGGACGGTGTCGATGGAGTGCGCCTTGATTCCCTCGCCATAGCTCTGATTGCCGTCCACCGGCGCGCCGCCGAAGAACCTGCCGCAGCAGGAGAAGTGGCCGATGCCGTCGATGTGCGTGCCGACGTGCGTACCCATCGAGAATGCGTCGGCCGCGGCCGCTCCTCCGCCGGGCAGGACGGTGTCGCCGTGCAGCCGCGTCAGCGAAAAGGTGAAGGGCGGGTGCGTCGGCCAGTGCGGCGCTCCGACGAACAACGGCTGCGCCAGGTCATGAAGCCGCGACTTGGACGGCAGCTCCAACAGTGGGGAGAGCGGCATTTGTGCGGGCCTCCGGCATGAAGTAGAACGAGATTCCGAGGATGACGTAGACGGCCAGCAGCAGCGCGCCTTCGAGCCAGTTGGACTCGCCGTCGCTGGCGATCTGGCCGGTGATCAACACGGCCATGACGACGGCGAGCACCTCGGCGGGCGTGAAGACGAGGTCCATCGGGGCGGGTCCGATGAAGTAGCTGAGGACCACAAGCAGCGGCGCGACGAAGAGCGCGATCTGGATGCTCGAGCCGATGGCGATGCCGAGCGAGAGGTCCATGCGGTTCTTGAGGGCGACCAGGATGGCGGTGGAGTGCTCGGCGGCGTTGCCGATGATGGCCACGACGATGACGCCGACGAAGATCGAGGTCATGCCGAAGGAGTGCGCGGCCTGCTCGACGCTGCCGACGAGGATCTCGCTCACCCAGGCGATGAGCGCGGTGGCCGTGCAGAGAACGGCGACCGAGCGGCCGAGCGGCCACGACGCGTGCTCGCCGTGAGTTTCCGTCTGCTCCGACGAGGGCAGGCCGGAAAAGAGCGTCTTGTGCGTGATGAGCGAGAAGACCAGGCTGGCGGAGTAAAGCACGAGCAGCACGACGGAGATCTCGAGGCTGAGGTCTTTCTCTTTGGGCCAGCCGGCGGGTCCGGCGACGTGATGGAAGCTGGCCGGCACCACGAGCGAGATCGCGGCCAGAGTGAGCAGGGTCGCCTGGGTGCGCGCGGCCGCGGCCTGGAAGTATTGGAGCGGATACTTCAGGCCGCCCGCCAGAATCGAGAGCCCGGCCACCAGCAGGATGTTGCCGATAATCGATCCCGTGAGCGAGGCTTTGACGACCTCGTAGAGACCTTTGCGCATCGCGACGATCGCGATGATCAGCTCGGCCGCGTTGCCGAAGGTGGCGTTCAGGAGGCCGCCGATCGCTTCGCTGGTGCGCGCGGCGAGATGCTCGGTGGCGTGGCCCAGCCAGCCGGCCAGCGGCAGGATCGCGAGGCAGGCGGAGACGAAGATCAGCACGTGCGATTCGGGGCTGAGGCGCTCCAGGGCGACGGTGGCCGGGACGAAAATCAACAGCCAGTCGAGCGAGGGTTTCAGGAGTCTGCGCATGATCTATGCCGGCTTGCGGCGCCGCGGCGCACGCTCGACCGCGGCCGGGCGGGGGTGCGAAGCCCAGCGGCCCAGGCGGTAGGCGCGATGATATCCGGCGGTCAGGTTGGAGATCTCGACGAGGACCGCGCCGCTCGCGTCCGCCGTGTATCTCTCTTCGATCGTCTGGCGCCCGGCGGCGGGGCAGTGTTCGACAGGTTTGGCGCCGAGATCGTCCGCGCCCGCCAGCGCGGGATCAAAGGGGAAGCGGATCTCGTCCCAGGCGGCGACGTCGCCGGTGGGCTCGCCGTGCGGGCCGCGGTGCGAGCACTCGAGGTAGCGGAAGTGTCCGATGTTGTGCACGGGAGAGTAGCGGCGGACGCGGGCCAGCGGCGCCTCGCCGGGACCGGGGAGCTCGGCGCCTTTCTCGAAGAGCGGATCGAAGATCATCAGACGGCCGGCCTCGCCCTCGCGCCAGACGCCGAAGTAGCGTGTGAAGCGCTCGCGGAGCTTGATGGGGCTCTGGCCTTCGGCCTGGATGGCGAGTCCGATGGCGGTGGCCGAGCGCGTGTAGGCGCTGCGCTTGAGGCGGCGGCCGAAGCGCTCGCGCAGGAGGCGTCCGACCAGCGGCAGCTCGCTCGCGCCGCCGGTGGCGTAGAGGGTCACGGTTTCGTCCCGGCCCAGGCGGGCGAGGAGATCCTCCGTTGCGACGAGGGTCTCTTCGACGAGCGGCTTGGCCCGTTCATAGTAATCGGCCACGGGCGCGGCGGCGTGGCCCCAGCCGGCGCGCACCGCTTCGAGGTCCACCACGAGACGCCGCGTGTTGGGATGCAGAGATTCTTTGCGCTGGCGGCACTCTTCAAGAAGCTGGAACTCTTCGGCCTGCGTGAGGCCGGCGCGTGCGGCGGCGCGGCCCGACAGCTCGAGCGCGATTTCGGCGAGGACTTCGTCGAAATCGTCGCCGCCAAGGGTGGGAATGCTCTCTGTGGCGACCACGCTATGGGTGTCTTCCTCGCGCACGACGAGTGAAACGTCGAACGTGCCGCCGCCGAGGTCGTAGACCACGATGCGCTCGGGCGCGCGCAGTTCGTCGCCGGCCAGGCGGTGGGCGTATTCAATGGATGCCGCGGAGGGCTCGTTGAGCAGCCCGAGGACTTCGAAGCCCGCGGCGCGGAAGCCCTCGGCGGTGAGGAAACGCTGGTTGGAATTCGCGTTGGCGGGGACGCCGAGCATCGCTTCCAGCGGTTCGCCGGAGCGCGGGTTGAGGTTGGAGCGCTCGGCGATCATCGCACGCACATAGCTGAAAAGGCCGCACAACAGCTCAGAGAGGCGCACACTCAGCGGACCGACGGCGATGATGGTCTCGGGGCCGGAATCGGCCAGCACGCGCTTGAGCGAACGCACAACGGTGGCGCCCGGCTCGCCCTGCGCGGCCCAGGCGTCCCAGCCGTAGAGGATGCGGCCTTCGTGCGTCGCGACGAGCGGCGGAATCCAGTCGCGCGCGACGCCGTCCGGCGCTTCAAAGACCGCGACGGGATAGTTGCCGCGATCCGCCGCCGCCACGACAATGCGCGTGGTGCCGAAATCGATGCCGAGCCGCATGGATCTTCAGGATACCGATTCTACGCTGCGCCGCGGAATTCATGCACCGCGCCGATGAGAGCGACGATGTTCTCCACGGGCGTCGCGGCCTGGATGTTGTGCACGGTGTTGAAGACGAACCCGCCGCCGCGGGCGAAGACGTCGCAGCGGCGCAGGACTTCGTCGCGCACTTCGCCGGGCGCGCCGAAGGGCAGCGTCTTCTGCGTGTCGACTCCGCCGCCCCAGAAAACGATCCTGTCGCCGTAGGCGGACTTCAGTGTTTCAGGATCCATGCCCGCCGCGGAGCATTGCACCGGGTTCAGGATGTCGAAGCCGCACTCGAGGAAGCTGGGGATGAACTTCGCGACCGCGCCGCAGGAGTGCTTGAAAACCTTCCAGCTTGTGTTCGCGTGGATCCAGGACGTAACGCGCTTGTAGTAGGGCATCCACAACTCGTTGAACGTCGCGACGGAGCAAAACGACGACGTCTGCGTGCCGAAGTCCGTGCCGCAGATGTTGATTACGTCCACCATGCCGCCCACGCGGGCCGCAATGCGCTGGAGGTTTTTGAGCGCAATCTCGCACTGCCCTTCGAAGACCTTGTGGATGTAGCCGCGGCGGCTGCGCACGGAGATGTACCACTCGGCGACGTCGCGGATGCCGCGCGGCTGTTTGAGCGACATGCCGGGCACGTGGGCGATGTCGCCGAACGAAGTGCCGCCGAAACCGGCCATGACGGCGCGGCCTGTGGCCCTTGCGCGCGCCGCTTCGCGCTCCAGCCAGCCGATCTCGTCTGCGGCGATTTCGGTGAACTCTTCGAGGTTGTCGGCGGGGTCGAGCCGAGCCTCGTCAAGCGGCGGCTGGCGGATGATCGCGTCGAAAAAGTAACCCCGCGCGGGCATGCGTCCGCTCGGCGGCGCGGCGAGGTCGCCCTGAGGATAGGCGAGCACGTCGCCGTTTTCGTCGACGGTGGTGTTGAAGCCTCCGGGCACCAGCACTTCGAGGCCATCGGGCATACGCCACGGCTTCCAGTTCTCCGCGGGGACTCCGAACTTTGTGCCGCGGCGGAAGACGCCTTCGACATCGACGCCGATCGCCTGCTTAAGGTCTTCGTCCAGCGCGCCGAGCATCTGGCCGAGGTCGAGGATGCGCACGGGGCGCTGCTCGAGGCCGTAGTGGCGGCGCAGCCCGGCGACGCAGCTTGCGTGAATTCCGGTGACGAACGTCGAGCCCATGTCGAAGGGCAGCGCGCCCTCGCGGTGCGCAAGCGCGGTGTGCACTCTTTCGGCGGCGGTCATTCTATTCCCCCGCTTCCAGCGTATTGAGAATCCCACGGATGTAGCCCATGGCGAAAGCCATGCCCGCGTGCCAGCCGGCGGCGCAGGTCATGTGCGGGGTGTGATCGGCGGTGATCACGCCGTCATAGCCGTTCTTTCTGTAGATTCGGAGGCAGCGCACGATGTCCACGTCGCCTTCGTCGAGAAACACTTCGTAGTATTTCGGGACTTTGCCCTTGATGTTGCGCAGGTGGACGTAAGCGATACGGCCCTGGCGGCTGTAGACGTCGATGGCTTCGTAAAGATCCATCTCGCCTTGCATCTCCGCCAGCGTCCCCT
Source organism: uncultured Solibacteraceae bacterium (assembly GCA_964472745.1). Taxonomy (GTDB): domain Bacteria; phylum Acidobacteriota; class Terriglobia; order Bryobacterales; family Bryobacteraceae; genus CAYYNC01. Next base: position 31,778 of record CAYYNC010000031.1, on the reverse strand, counting down.
GGCAGAATTCGAGCGCATTGGCCGGGCTGGGCACGAGGTCGAGCAGGCGCTGGTAGAGCTCGGGCTTGTAGACCAGGCGCGCCGTGCCGCGGAGCGCCGGCACCGGCGGATCGTCCGGATGAGCGGCCAGCCTGACGCCCGCCTCTTCGGCCGCCGGGATCACCTCGCGCAGGAACTCTTCGAGGCGCTGCCACAACTGCCCGGAGGTCACTTCGCCGATGCGGCCGGGGGGCGCGGCGGGGTCGTAGGTCATGTTCCAGACCTCGCCTTTGCGGATGGGCTTTTCGGCGGGGCCTTCGGGGCCGAGGAAGGCGACTGTCTCCGCGCCGCCGCGCGCGAACGGCCCGGTGACGTGGCCCCAGACGCCGGCGATGCTGAAGTTGTAGCCGATCACCGGGATGCCCGCTTTGCCGGCGTTGCGGATGATAACCTTGAGATTCTCGAGCTGCTGCTTCTTGCGCGGGCCGTCGAGCAGGACGTCGTGCCAGTGCGCGGGGTCGAAGTTCTCGATGGCGGCGAGATCGAGGCCCTCGGCGTTGATGGCGGCCTTCAGGTCAGCCAGTTCCTCGTAGCCCCAGAGCCTGCCGGGATCGCCCGCCAGACCCCAGTTGCGCTCGCCGTCGGTCTCGGGGATGCGCGGGCCTTGACGAAAGTAATCGACCAGGTGCGCGACGATGTGCGTGGCGCCCGCTTGCCTGGCGAAGCGGAAGTTGTCGCGCGTGAGCATGTGGCGGTAAAGGCCGAGTCCGATCTTCATCCGCCGCTCATGCCTCCTGCGGCTCAAGGGGGCCTATGTTGGGAATCATCGCGTGAATGACGGTCAGGATCACGAGGTAGGAGACGCCGGCCCAGAGAAACATCGGTACGTAGCTGCCCGTCGCTTCAAGGATGAAACCGATGCCCGCGGAAATCAACATGCCCCCGAGCGAGCCGCCCAGCCCCGCGATGCCGGTGACGGTGCTGACGGCGCGCTGCGGGTAGATGTCGGAGATCATGGCGAACATATTGGCGGCCCAACCCTGATGGCCCGCGGCGGCGAGGCTGAGCACGAGCACGGCGGTCCGCAATTGCCCGGTGCGCGCGGCGAACGCCATCGGCGTCACCATCAACGCGCAGGCGAGGACGGCGGCCTTGCGCGCGGCGTTGACGCTCCAGCCGCGCTTCATCAGAGACGACGAGAGCCAGCCGCCGAAGATGCTGCCGGCGTCGGCGGCGAGGTACATGACGACGAGCGGCAGCCCGATCTTTTCAAGCGTCACGCCCTGCTTTGCGTTCAGATATTTCGGACCCCAGTAGAGATAGAACCACCAGACGGGATCGGTGAGGAAGCGCGCGACGACGAGCGCCCAGGTCTGCCGGTAGGCCAGCAAGCGGCTCCAGGGAAGGGGCGCGGCGCTTTCCTCGCGCCCTGCCAGGATGTGGCGGCGCTCGCTTTCGGACAGGCGGCGGTGCGTCCGCGGATCGCCGGAGAGGGCGAACCACGCGATCAGCCAAAGCAGCCCGGCAAGTCCGGTGACCGCGAATGCCCAGCGCCATCCGTATGTGATGGCGAGCCACGGAACGAGCAGAGGAGTCACGATGGCGCCGATGTTCGAGCCGCAATTGAACAAGCCCACGGCGAGCGCGCGTTCCTGGCGCGGGAACCATTCCGCAACCGTTTTCACGGCCGCGGGGAAGTTGCCCGCCTCGCCGAAGCCCAGGAGAAACCGGGCGAGGCCGAAGCCGAGCGGCGACCGCGCCAGCGCGTGCCCGGCCGCGGCCAGGCTCCACCAGGCGACGGCGAGCGCATAGCCGGCGCGCGCGCCAATGACGTCGATCAGCCGGCCGAAGGCGGGCAGGCCGATCGCGTATGCGGTCTGAAACGCCGTGACGATCAGGCCGTACTGCGACTCCGACCAGCCGATCTCGCGCTGGAGCGGCGCCGCCAGAATGCCGAGAATCTGGCGATCGACGTAGTTCACCGTGGTGGCGAGAAAAAGCAGCGCGCAGATCACCCAGCGGAACCAGCCTGACGGCCGGCCGCCGGGCGCTGCGCTACTTTGCACCGGTGATCACCCGAATGAGGAGGTAGCTCAAGCCGCCCACGGCGGCGGACGCGGGCAGCGTGAGAATCCACGCCCAGAGGATGTTGGTGGCGAGTCCCCAGCGCACGCCCTTGACGCGCTGGATGCTGCCGACGCCGGCGATGGCGCCGGTGATCACGTGGGTGGTTGACACGGGGATCTTTAAGTAAGTGGGAAAGAGAATCGCGATCGCGCCGGCGGTTTCGGCGCAGAAGCCGCCGCGCGGCTTGAGCCGCGTCAGCCGCGCTCCCATCGTATGAACGATGCGCCAGCCGCCGCTCATCGTGCCGAGCGCGATGGCCGCGTGCGCCGAGAGCACCACCCACCACTCGACGTGGAAGGTCTTGAGATACTTCGCCGCCACCAGCACGCTGGTGATGATGCCCATCGTCTTCTGAGCGTCGTTGGCGCCATGCGAATAGCTGAACATGCCCGAGCTGACGAGCTGAAGGACACGGAACCAGCGGTCCATCTTGCGCGGCGTGGAGTGCCGGAAAAGCCAGTACACGGCGACCATCAGGGCGTAGGCGAGAATCATGCCCAGCAATGGCGCGACAACGATGAAGGTGATCGTAATCGCCCAGCCGCTCCACACGAGCGAGCCCGGCACGCGCTCCCAGCCGAATTCCGAGACCACGCGCGCCAGGGTTGCGCCGGCGTAGCCGCCGATCAGCGCGTGCGAGGAGCTGGAGGGGATTCCGTAATACCAGGTGAACAGATTCCAGAAGATGGCCCCGATCAGCCCGGCCAGCACCACCATCTCGGTGACGAAATCGAGGTTCACCATGCCCGCGCCGACGGTCTTGGCGACGCCGGCCTCCTCGAAGAACAGCAGCGGAATCGCGGCGACGAAATTGAAAAAAGCCGCCCAGAGCACGGCCTGGAACGGCGTCAGAACCTGAGTGGCGACGATGGTGGCGACGGAGTTGGCGGCGTCATGGAATCCGTTGATGAAGTCGAATATCAACGCCACCGTGACGATCACGATGACAAGGAGGAGCGTGGTGTCCATCGCCGCCGCTAACTGTTCTTGACGATCACATTCTGAAGCGCGTCGGCGACGTCTTCACAATAATCGGTCGTCAGCTCGAGGTACTCGTAGATCTCTTTGAGCTTGATCAGCGCTACGGGGTTCGTCTCCTCGTCAAAGAGTTGCGTGATCACGTTGCGGGCGAGCTTGTCGGCCGCGACCTCCAGATGGTTGATCTGAATGCAGTGATCGAGCAGCGGCTTCTCCGCGCTCAACGCCTGGAACGCCTTTTCGAGCGCCACGGCGCAGTCCTCGATGATGCGCGCAAATTCGATGAGCGGCGGAGGAATCGGCACGATCTTATACGAGACGATGCGGTGCGACGTCTCCTCGATGGCGTCCAGCACGTCGTCCAGATGGCTGGCCAGGGAGTGGATATCCTCGGGGTCGAGAGGCGTGATGAAGGTCTGGTTCAGCTTGGTGAAGATCTCGTGAATGATCTCGTCGCCCCGCTGCTCCAGCTTTTCGATCTCAAGCGCGCTTTCGGCCAGCGCTGAGTTGCCTCGCTTTGCCGCCGAGTGGAGCATGCGGGCGGCCTGGAGGATCAGTTGCGATTGCTCGACGAAATAGTGAAAGAACTTTTCTTCTCGCGGAAGAAGTCTCATACAGCCTCTGGGGCTACTTTCCTGCCCGGGTCAAGGGGTGCATGGCGGTTCGAAGCAGACTCCGATTATCTCAGACCGCTCCCGGCGCGGGTCAACTCTTGAATTGTCACGATTCCGTGACTGCCGGCTCTTCCAGAATCGGGAAAAGCTCCGCGCGGGCGTGTTCGTTTTCGAGGTCGAGGTAGCGCGTGTCGAGCAGCCGGTCCAGGTTCAGGTTGCCCATCGCCGTCAGCATCGTCTGCTTGAGGCTGGGGTGGTCCTTCTCGAACTCCGCGAGGACTTCGCGGATCGACCGGCGCACGGCGCCGGTCTTCTGCGAACAGCCGCAGGGCACGACCGGCGCCGCGTACCGGGCGGCGAAGCTCGCGGTCAGATCCTCGGTCACGTAGACGAGCGGACGAATCAGCCGGAAATCGCGCTCTCGCGAGTACGTCACGGGCGGCAGCGCCGCCACCTTGCCGGTGAACATGGCGTTTCTCAGGAAGGCCTCGCAGAAGTCGTCGGCCGTGTGGCCCAGCGCGATGACGTTCGCGCCCAACTCCTTTGCCAGGTGATAGACCGCGCGGCGGCGGAAGCGGCTGCACAGGTCGCAGCCGTGGCCGGGCTGCTCGCTCAGCAGTCGCAGCGAGGGGTTGTCCACTTTGCAGGTCCAGTCGATTCCGCGCTGCTTGAGCCACTCGCCCATGGGCGCGATGGGGGACAGGAACTTGCCCTGCTCGATGGTGAAGGCGCAGACGGTGAAGCCGATGGGCGCGCGGTCGCGCAGCAGAATCAGCGACTCCAGCAGCGTGAAGGAGTCCTTGCCCCCGCTGAAACCGACGGCCACGCGGTCGCCCTCGCGGATCAACTTAAAGCGCGTCACCGCGTCGCCGACCTTGCGCAGTATGACTTTCTTGAGGTCCAACTTTTTATTATAAAGTGGTGAGTCCAGCGCGCCGCGCCGCTTTCGAGGTCCTGCTGGCCGTGGATCGCGGCGGCTTCGCTTCGGATCTGCTGGAGTCCGCAACGCGGGGAATGGCTGCGCGCGACGCCGCGCTGGCCACGTCGATCGTGTTCGGCGTCCTGCGGCGCCGCCTGCAACTGCGCTGGCTCGTTGATGCGGTTTCGTCGCGGCCGGCCGCATCGCTCGACCCCGCGGTTCGCACGGCGGCGGAGATGGGCGCCTACCAGCTCAGGTTTCTGGAGCGCATACCGCCTCATGCCGCGGTGGCCGAGAGCGTCGATCTCGTGAAACGCGCGAACAAGCGCAGCGCGGCCGGCCTGGTGAACGCCGTGCTGCGCCGCTTGCCGCCGCTGCCGGAAGAGTGGCCCGACGCCCCCACGCGCTTTTCGATGCCGGCGTGGATTCTGGACCGCTGGACGCGGCGCTACGGCGCGGAGACGGCACGCGCGATCGCCGCCGCCGCTCTCGACGAGCCCATCCGCTACGCGCGCGTCCGCCCGGGCCTTGCCGTGCCCGAGGGCCTGGAGCCGACTGACCTCGCCGGCTGCTATGCAATCCGAGGACCCGTTCCCCCGGGCGCGTGGCTTCAGGACATCGGCTCGCAGTCGCTGATTCCGCTGCTCGACCTCCAGCCTGGGCACACGTTTCTGGACGTGTGCGCCGCGCCCGGCAACAAGACCGCCCAGGCGCTCGAAACCCCGCTGGCGCTGGCCGTCGCGTGCGACGCCAGCCTGAAGCGGCTGAGGGAGTTGCGCGCTCCGGCGCCGCGGGTGGCGGCCGACGCCACGTGGCCGTTGCCCTTCGGGCGGGTATTCGAGCGGATCCTGGTCGACGCGCCCTGCTCGGGGACCGGCACACTCGCCCGTAACCCAGAGATCCGCTGGAGGTTAGTCGAATCGGACCTCGCTCGCCACGCGGCGCGCCAGGAGGCCATCCTGGTCAACGCCCTGGCCTGTCTGAAACCCGGCGGACGGCTGCTGTATGCCACCTGTTCGCTGGAGCCGGAGGAAAACGAGCAGGTTTTGAAACGCGCTGCGCCAGGCCGCGTCCAAAGCGTAGTTGAGCGCCTACCGGGACGTGACCCTGGCGACGGCTTTTTCGCCGCCGTGTTAACCTGAGCTTGTTTTGCCGATGATCGAGATCCTGCCGTCCATTCTGGCCTCCGACTTCACCCGGCTTGCAGAACAGATCCGGAGTGTCGAGACCGGCGGGGCCTCGATTCTGCACATCGACGTCATGGACGGCCATTTCGTGCCCAACCTGAGTGTGGGGACGCCGGTGGTGGCCTCCGTTCGCCGCATCACGCGGATGACCCTCGATGTCCACCTGATGATCACCGACCCCGATACGTACGCGCCGATGTTCATCGAAGCCGGGGCCGATTGCGTCTCGGTGCACCAGGAGGTCTGCGCGCACCTGGACCGCACGATCCGCATGATCCAGCAGGAGGGCGCCCGCGCCGGCGTGGTGCTGAATCCGGCGACGCCTGTGGACACGCTGCGGCACGTCCTGCCGCTCGTGGATTATGTGTTGCTGATGAGCGTGAACCCCGGATTCGGGGGACAGCGGTTCATTCCGTACTCGCTGGACAAGGCGCGCGAGCTGCGGGACTGGAGGGATCGGCTCGGCCTGGGATTCGCCATCGAGATGGACGGAGGCATTACGTTGGATAATGTAGGAAGAGTCGCGGAAGCCGGCGTCGATTGGCTCGTGGCCGGTTCGAGCGTTTTCGCAACGCCCGATCCCGCCGCCGCCGTCGTCGCTTTGCGCGAGGCCGCGGTGGCGGCGAGAGCCGGATTCGCCTGATCGGGGGCCGCTCTTCCGGGTCGCGACAAGATCGAATCGACGGACGACTGACTATGGAAATGCTTCGCTCGGTTGCTTTCAGGAAGCTCGCGGTGGCGGGCGTCGTGGTGGCTCTTCTCGCCGCCGGCGGCTGCCGCCGCAAGAAATACGAGAACCCGATCGACAAGGATACTCTCCAGCCGGACAAGGTCCTGTTCGACAAGGCTATGAACGATGTCGAGAAGGGCCGCTACGAGATCGCCCGGCTGACGCTGAACACGCTGATGAATACTTACGACACCAGCGAGTACCTGGCCAAGGCTAAACTCCTCATCGCCGATTCCTGGATGCGCGAGGGCGGCTCGCACGCCTGGGCGCAGGCCGAGGCGGAGTACAAGGACTTCATCCTGTTCTACCCGACGCTGGAAGAGTCCGCCGAGGCGCAGGTGAAGATCTGCGACATCCATTACCGCCAGATGGAGAAGCCCGACCGCGACTTCACGCACGTCATGCGCGCCGAAGAGGAGTGCCGCACCGTGCTCACGCAGTTCCCCAACAGCCGCTTCGCGCCTCAAGCGGCCCAGCGTCTGCGGCAGATCCAGGAAGTGATCAGCGAGTCGGAGTACCGCGTCGGGTCCTTCTATCACCACAAAGGCAGCTACGCCGCCGCGGCCAACCGCCTTCAGGCGATGACGGATCACTATCCGCTCTATAGCGGCGCCGACATGGCGTTGTGGAAGCTCGGCGAGAGCTACGGCAGAATGGACCCGCGCCGCTTCCGCGAGAAGAGCGTGAGTGCGTTTCAGAAGATCGTCCGCGACTATCCGCTGAGCCCGCTCGCCGAGCAGGCGAAGGAGCAGCTCAAGGAGATGGAGGCCGAGATTCCCGAGGCCGATCCCGTGGCGGTCGCGCGCATGAAGTACGAGCAGGAAAACGCCACGCCGCGCGGCTTTATGGGGCGGTTCTGGGGCGTGCTCTCGAAGTCGCCCGACGTGAGCAAGGCCGCCAAGTCCGGCCAGCCGACCATGACGGCGCTGCGGCCGACGATTCCGGCCAGCGTGCCCATTCCGGGCGGCGCGCAGGGAGGGGTCACCGACGTCACCATCTCCACGGGCGCGACAAACCCGGCGGCGCTCGACACCCAGCCCGACGCCCGCATGAGCCGCCAGCCCGGCGCCGGGACGGCGAAGCCTGAAGCCGCTCCGGCCGCGAAAGAGGAACCGGCCGCGAAGCCGGGCGACAACAAGAAGGACAACGGCAAGAAAAAGAGCGAGCAGAAGAAGAACGAGCAGAAGAAGAAAAAATAGGTCAGCCGGATGACCAGCCGTATTCTGCTCGCCGACGACAGCCCGCATGCCCAGCGCATGGGGGAGCGGATCCTGCGTGAAGAGGGATTCGAAGTCGTCTCCGTCACCGACGGCGAGACCGCGATTCTGCGGCTCGTGGATGCCGACCCCGACGTCGTGCTGGCCGATGTGTTTCTTCCCGGCCGCTCGGGATACGATCTCTGCCGCCACATCAAGCAGGACCCGCGCCACCAGCATGCCGGCGTGATTCTGATAGCCGGACTGCTTGAGCCGGTGGATGAGGAGGAGGCCCGGCGCGCGGGCGCCGACGGTGTTCTCAAGAAGCCGTTCGAAGCGTCCGCTCTGCTCGACGCAATCCGCCCGCTGGCCGACAAGGCCCGGTTCGCGCGCGGCCTGTTCTCCGATCAGCTCGACGCCCCGCGGGTCGAGGCTCCGGCGCAGAAGGCTGCCGAGCCGCCGCCGGCCAAGCCCGAGGTCGATCCCGAGGCAGTGCGCGCGGCGGTGACCATCGCGCTCGATCGCAGCCTGCCCGCGCTGATCGAAGAGATCACCGCGAAGGTGCTGATCGCTCTCGGCCATTAGCTCGCCCGTTGACAAGGACATGGAATGCCCGACAATTCATTCGACATCGTCTCCATCGTTGAAATGCCCGAGGTCGTCAACGCCGTGCAGCAGGCGTTGAAAGAGATCGGCCAGCGCTACGACCTGAAGGACTCGAAGAGCTCCATCGAGGTGAACCAGAAGGAGCGCAAGCTCCTGCTGGCCTCGGCCGACGAGTTCAAGCTGAAGGCCGTCGTCGAGGTGCTCCAGGGCAAGCTGGTGAAGCGAAAGGTGCCGCTGAAGGCGCTCACCTACGGCCCCATCGAGCACGCCGCGGGCTCCAGTGTCCGGCAGGAGATCAGCCTCCAGAACGGCATTCCGATCGAGAAGGCGCGCGAGATCGTCAAGGTGATCAAGGACGCGAAGAAGAAAGTGCAGGCCGCGATCCAGGGCGACCTGGTGCGTGTCAGCGCGCGCGACCGCGACGCGCTCCAGGATGTCATCGCCGTGCTGCGCGCCCGCGACTTCGGCATCGACATGCAGTTCACCAACTACCGCACCAACTGAGGTCCGCCTTGCCGCGCACCATCGAGTCTCTGTTCGTCGAGGGCCCGGCGGGGCGGCTGGAGGCGATGATCGAAGAGCCCGCGGACCGTGAGCCCGTCGAGGCGGCGCTGGTCTGCCATCCGCACCCCTTGCACGGCGGGACGATGCACAACAAGGTGGTTCACCGCCTGGCGCGGGGATTGCGTACGAGCGGCGCGGCCGTTCTGCGCTTTAATTTCCGCGGCGTCAACCTCAGCGCGGGCGAGTACGACCACGGCCGCGGCGAGGTCGACGATGCGCGCGCATGCCTCAAGTCGCTGCGCGAGCGCTATCCCGGGTTGCCCTTCACGGTCGCGGGGTTCAGCTTCGGATCGCGCGTTGCAGTCACGCTGGCCGGCCAGTTGCCCGAGCCCGGCGCGGCGCGCGTTATCCTGGCCGGATTCCCCACTGTCTACAAGCACTCCGAGATCCTCGACCGCTGCCGCAAGAAGCGGATCTTCCTCCAGAGCACAAACGACGAATTCGGTCCTCGCGAGGAGCTTCTGCGTGTCTATGAGGATCTCTGGGGACCCAAGGAGATCCACTGGATCGAAGCGCGCGACCACTTCTTTGCGGGCGCGCTCGACGAGTTTGAGCGCGCGATTGCCCTCCTCGGTTCTCCCGCGTCTCCGTGACAGGCTTTTACCGACGAATCACTTAGACTGCCGTCTCGCCCTGCGCGAAGCGCGGCGGCTGATCAGCGTGGCGATCTGCCCGAGCAACTCGGGGATGTTCTGGGGTTCAACCAGAACATGGTCCGAGTCGCCCGCATCCGAATCCGGATGCCACGACGTGACGACCGCCGTCGCCGGCCGGTAATCCTTCATGCGCGCATGCGCAATCACCTTGACGCCCGCCTCCGGCGATTCCATCGACATGTCGGTCAGCACCAGTGCGTACTCTTTCTGGTCCATCAGTCCAACCGCTTCCGCGGCGGATGCAGCCGAATCGACACGGTAACCGCCGGCTTCGAGGACTGTTTGCAGCGTCAGACGCGACTTCGGATTATCGTCCGCTAACAGAACACGGGCCACGCCCAGAGACGTGCGCGGGGGCGCCTGCGCCGGGATCTTTGCTACGGTCTGCCGAGGCACGGTGAAGTTCTCACCAACTAGGGACGTGAAGGACCACGTCTACTCGGATACCTTCCGCAGTCAGTGTACTCCAGAAACGGACAAATCCGACCCGTCAATTTGCATACTACTAATGTCGGCGTTCCAAGAGCCACAGCCTGAAGGCTATGTCACGCACTCGTCGCGCCAAAGACGCGCTGAAAAATCGCGTCGACGCTCCGGAGCTGGCGCTCCACTGAAAAGGCTTGCGCAATCTGATCGCGGGTCAGCACTGCCAGGACGTCAGGGTGCGACTCGATGGCTGCCCGGAAGTCCCCCTCCTCCTGCCACGCTTTCATCGCCTCAGCCTGCACGATCTTGTAGGCCTGCTCGCGCAGCATGCCGGAGGCCGCGAGATCGAGCAACACCTGCCCGGAGAAGACAAGCCCCTTTGTCATGTCCAGGTTACGGCGCATGCGCTCGGGATACACCTTCATTCCTCCCACCAGCCAGTCCGTCTTGGCCAGCAGGTAGTCCGTCAGGATGCAGCAGTCCGGCAGGATCACCCTTTCCACGGACGAGTGGGAGATGTCGCGCTCGTGCCAGAGTGCGATGTTCTCGAACGCCGCCTGAACGTTGCTTCTGACAATCCTGGCCAGCCCGCAGATCTGCTCAGAGACCACTGGATTTCGTTTGTGAGGCATGGCGGAAGATCCTTTCTGCCCGGCGGCAAACGGCTCTTCAGCCTCGCGCACCTCGGTCCTCTGTAAGTGCCGCACTTCCAAAGCGCACTTCTCGCAAAGCGCGGCGACGAGCGCCATCGCCGAAACGAACGCCGCGTGGCGGTCGCGGGCGATCACCTGGCTGGCGATCGGCGAGACCTTGAGCCCGAGCTTCGCGCAAATCGCCGCTTCCGCCTCCGGGCTCAGATGGGCCAGCGTCCCGACGGCGCCGGAGAGCTTACCGTACCGCAGGTCTTCCGCCGCTGCCGCCAGCCGGGCTCTGGCCCGGACGGCTTCGTCGTACCACAGGGCGATCTTCAGGCCGAACGTGATGGGTTCGGCATGCACGCCGTGCGTCCGCCCGATCGCGATGGCGTCCTTAAACTCAATGGACCGCTTCTTGAGCGTGGCCGCCAGCCGGTCCAGCCCGGCGAGAAGAAGTTCCGCCGATTCTTTGAGTTGCAGAGCCTGTGCCGTGTCAACTATATCATTGGAAGTGAGGCCGTAGTGGAGCCACCGGCTGGCTTCGGCCTCGCCCGCTGCCTTCATCGTTTCAGCTACACATGTAGTGAATGCGATGACATCGTGCTTAACTTCCTGCTCGATCTCGAGAATCCGGTCCACGGTGAATCCGGCAAACTGGCGCAGAGCACGGGCCGCCGCGATGGGAACTTCGCCCTGTTCCGCCAGCACTTCGGCCGCCGCCAGTTCCACTGCAAGCCATTGACGATACTTGTTTTCGTCGCTCCAGATCTGGCCCATTCCGGAACGGGTATATCGTGCGATCATAATTTCCTACAAATGAAATAATTCGGTCTGAACCCGCGGCTCCGCCACCAGCAGGGAGGGAGAGAGCCCCCTTCTCTCGAGCGCCTGCTTTGCCGTGAGCTCCGCCGTCCACACGGAGTTATTCTGCTCGCTCAAGTGGCCCAGCACCAGCAGCCGGCTTTCGTCCGGCAGGTGGCTGGCGATGTACTCGCCCGCCGCTTCATTGGAGAGGTGGCCTTTACGCGAGAGGATCCGCTGCTTGAGGACCCAGGGATAGGGCCCCACCCGGAGCATCTCCGGGCAGTGGTTCGATTCCAGGAGGATGAACTGGCTGCCGCGAAGATGGTACTTCACGCTTTCCGGCATGTAGCCGAGGTCGGTTGCGATGGCGATCTTCAACGCGCCGCATGTGACGGTGTACCCCACCGGGTCGACGGCGTCGTGGGGAAGGGTGAACGACTGCACCAGGGCGTCGCCGATCTCGAACGACGTCCCGGCCTGAAATGCACTGACCGCGGGAGGGGGGCCGCCCCAGTCGATCATCTCCGCCGTCAGGCGCGACATGAACACCGGCGCCTTGACGCTTTTGGCGATGAGGGGCAGGCCGGCGACGTGATCCGAGTGCTCGTGCGTGACAAGGATCGCATCCAACGCGTAGGGGTCCTCGCCGATGAGGGCCATTCGCTCGAAGGTGGCTTTGCGATTGAGCCCCGCATCGACCAAAAGGCGGGTGCGTCCCGCCTGGATGAATGTGGAATTGCCGGCGCTCGACGACGCCAGCACGCAGATACGCGCCGTCACGATCCTCCTGACCCTACCATCGTAAATCAACGCTTGCGCGGCGGGAACCAGGCGGAAACAAAAGTGGAAGCGGTTGTTTCGGCCGCGCCGTCAGAACACCAGCCGCGCTCCCGCCTCGATGCGCCGCGGCGCCGAATTGACGCCCGTCGTCGAACCGAAGTTGGCCGCGTTCACCGCCGTCACGCTCGGGCCGGCGAAGTAAACCTGGTTGAGCACGTTGAAGAACCGGCCTTGCAGCGTGGCGCTCAACTTCTCGGTGACGCGGATCTTCTTGTCCACGCTGAGGTCCCAATTGCGCGTGTAGTCCTGGCGCACGCTGGGCAGCGTGCGCGGGCCATTGGGAATAACGAACTCCGGCGTCGCCGTGAAGGCGGCCGGATTGAACCAGGGCTTGGTGCAGTTGCAGACGGGATTGAAGTCCCTTGCGTTGGCCCGTGCGACGTCGTAGGGGATCTTCGGGTCCACGCCGGCCACCACCGACGCGCGCGACGGCGACGCTCCCGCAAGCCGCGAGAGATCGGGGCCGCCCACCACCACGGGACGTCCGCTCTCGATCGTGTGAAAACCGAAGACCGTCCAGCCGCCGATCAAGCCGTCGATCAGGCCCTTCGCATTCTTTGCGAGCGCTTTGCCGCGGCCGAACGGCAGATCGTAGGCGTAGGTGACGATCAGCCGGTGCGCGACGTCGAACGTTGACAGCGAGCGTTCGAGCCGCGTGTTGTAGATGTCGCGCAGCGCGCTCGGATCGGTGAAGGCGGCCCCGTTCGATCCTCCGCCGGTGTCGATCAGCTTCGACCAGGTCCAATGCGCGTTCACGCTCAGGCCGCGATCGAATCGCCGCTCGTACCGCAGCGTCATCGCGTGATAGATCGAATCGCCCACCGGCGGGCGGAACCAAAACAGGCTCCCGCCGTATGCGTTCGCCGTCGAGGGATTCGCGAACTGCGGAAACGGCTTGAGAAGCTGCATCCGCGGGATGGTTGGCAGGGCCAGCAGGCCGCCGCTGATCCGCCCGGCGAAAGGATTCGCCACGCGCTCATTCAGCCACGCGCCGCCCTGCGCCAGATAAGCGGGCTGCAACTGGTTCAGCTCGAGGTTGGGGATCGGCAGGTGGACGCCGCGGCTCCCGAAGTAAGTGACGTCGACCACCTGCGCCCGGCCCACCTGCCGCCCCACCGCGAAGTTCCACTGCTGGACATAGCTCGCCGGATTGTTGCGCAGCACGATGTTGGAGTTCGTCCCCAGGCGGTATGTCCCGTCCGCGGCGCGCGGCGCGTTCAGCGGGATTCCCGCAGGGAATGGATTTGAGAGGCTCGTCAGCGGCTTGCCCTCGGGCGACTCCACGTCGGCGTTGACAGTGAAGTTGAACGGCGTTGTCGATAGCGTCGGCTCGACGCCGATCGGCACGAAGAAGACGCCGTAGCCGCCGCGGATCGTCGTGCGGTCCTGCACGCGGTAGGCGAAGCCGACGCGAGGTCCGAAGTTCTTGGACGGCGCTTTGCGGATCGAGCGCGGATTGCGCCCGCCGGCGAACAACAGCGCCCCGCGCCAATCGCCGCCGGTCAGCGGGACCTGGAAGTCCGGATCGAAGTACGTCAGCCGGTCTCCCGACTCCGTCAGCCCCGTTTCGTACTCGTAGCGCAGCCCCAGGTTCAGCGTGAGCCGGCTGGTGATCTTCCAGTCGTCCTGAACGTAGCCCGCCCAATACTGCGTTGCCGCCGTCAGAGGCTCCACGCGCTCGAAGGCGAAACTGCCGTAGCCGAGCAGGAAACTCGCCAGCCCAAAGCCTTGCGTGGGCGTGGCCGCCGCCAGAAAATCGCGCTGTGTGAAGCGCTGGCTGAAGGAATAGGAACCCGTGGGGTTGAAGACCTGGAATGGGTAGAAGCGGTACATGCGCCACTCGGCGCCCGCCTTCAGCGCGTGGCGGCCGCGGATGTAGATTGCCTGCTCCTGCACGCTCCACGTGTCGCGCGGCTGTTTATTGAAGGCGCGGCCGCCCATGTCCACGAAGCCGAAGCTGAAGTTCGGATAGAAGCTGATGTTGGCCGAATCGCGGATGTAGCTCGGCAATCCGAGCGTCGTCGGATCGAAGCCCAGCGTTGCGATCGGATACTGGTTGGCCAGGAAGCGGGCGTAGCTCGCGCGAAAGTTGCTGCTCAGCCGCGGCGTCAACTGGTAGGTGTCGTCCACTGCCGCGTTGTGGAACCGGTCCTTCACCGAAGTCGAATCGGCGAAGCGCACGATCTCGCCCGGGTTCTTCTGAAGATTCGCCTGCCAGCTATAGCGCCCGAACAGCCTGTGCTTGCCGTTGAAAAAGTGATCGACGCGCGAGTTGAGCAGATCGCGCGTGTACTCCTGTTTGTCCTGGTAGTAGTAATTGCGCCGGTTGGTGCCCGGATCGCCGGGACGGTTGCCGCCGGGCATGTCGCGCAGCACGCGCACGGCGACCGGATTGAACAGCGATTGCGGAACGATGTTGCCTCCGAACGGCTGCCTGGTGCGTTGCCCTCCCGAGATCGCGCTGGTCGTGGGATCGTAGACGATCACCGGTTGCAGGGCGGACCCCACGGCCGCCACGGTTTGAGAGAAGTTGCCGGCGCGCTCGAGCTCGGTCGGTACGCTGAAGAGTCCCTGGATCGGATCGCGCTCGCGCCGCCCTTCCCAGGCAAAGAAGAAGAACGTCTTGTCTTTGCCCTCGCAGATTCCCGGCAGCTTCACCGGACCGCCGAATGTCGCGCCATATTGATGCCGCCGCACAATCGGCCGCGGAAGCCTCTCCGTGCCATCGGGGTTGCGGCCCTGGCGGTTGTTGGTGAAGCTGTTCGCGTTGAGCCAGTTGTTCTGGTGGTAGTAAAAAGAGGTTCCGTGGTATTCGTTGCCGCCGCTCTTGGTGACAATGTTGACGGCGCCGCCGCCCGAGCGCCCGAACTCGGCCGAGTACGCGTTGGTTTCCACGCGCATCTCCATCACTGCATCCTGCGGCGGCACGCTGACCACGCCGTTGAAGTCGCCGATCGTATTCGGCGCGCCGTCGAGCAGAACTTCGTTGGTTGATGTCCGCCCGCCGGCCACGCTGAAGGTGGAGTTGAACACGTTCCGGCCGCCGCGCGCGTCGCCCACCTGGGATGAGGTGATGACGCCTGGCATGGCCCGCAGCGCGCCCATGATATCGCGCTGGAGCAGCGGAAACTGCATCAGCAGCTTGTTCTCGAGCGTGTTGCCCACGCTCGATGTCTCCGATTGCAGCAGCGGCAGGTCCGCGCTGACCTCCACCGCCGTCGCCACGCCCGCGAGTTGAAGGCTGAAGTCGATGGTCGCCGTCTGGTTCACTTCGAGCCGCACGCCTTTGCGCTCCTGGCTCTGGAAGCCCTGCGCCTCAACGCTCAACACGTACTCGCCCGGCAGCAGCAGCGGGATCGAGTACACTCCCGAATCCTCGCTCACCACCGTGCGCTTGGCGTTGGTGGCGATTTGGGTGGCCGTGATCTTCGCGCCCGGCGTCGCCGCGCCCGTCGGGTCTTTTACCGTTCCTGTGATCCTGGCATTGAATGTCTGCGCTCCCGCACAGACACTGAGGGCAAGAAGCATTCCCACGGTCTTCATGCCTCCAGGCTATCATCCGTGCCGCGCGCCGCTGCGGGCAGCCGCGCTTTCACTTTCGAGTTCCGCACCCGTTAGACTCTAGAGAAGCCTCATGAGCGGCATCATCGGCTACATCGGCGGTCGCAAGCCCGTGCCGATTCTCCTCGACGGCCTGCGCCGCATGGAGTATCGCGGCTACGACTCCGCCGGGCTCGCGGTCGTCTCCCACAACGGCGTCCTCTCCGTGCGCCGCGCCGTCGGGCGGGTCCACCATCTCGACGAGGCGGTGCGCCTGAATCCCGCCGACGGATGGTACGGCATCGGCCACACGCGCTGGGCGACGCACGGGCGGCCCAGCGTCGAGAACACCCATCCGCACGTTGACGCCCGCGGCGACATTGCCGTAGTCCACAACGGCATCGTCGAGAACTACCTCGAGCTGAAGCACGAGTTTGAAGCCGCCGGCCGGAGGCTCAGGACCGAAACGGACACCGAGATCATCCCCAACCTCGTCGCATCCTGCTACGGCGGCAATCTCGAGGACGCCGTGCGCGCCGCGCTGCCGCGCCTGCGCGGCCCGTTTGCGATCGCCGTCATCTCGCGCGGCGATCCGGGCAAGATCGTCGCGGCGCGCAACGGCCCGCCTATCGTCATCGGCCTGGGCGAGCGCGAGTATTTTCTCTCCAGCGACGTGACCGCGATCCTCAACCACACGAGCAACGTCTTCTTCCTCGAAGACGGGGACATCGCCATCCTCACACCCGACGGCGTCCGCATCACGGACTTCGGCGGCCGCCCCGTGGGCCGCCAGATCATCCCGATCCTGCGCCATCCCGTCCTCGCCGAGAAAGGCGGCTACAGCCACTACACGCAGAAAGAGATCTACGAGCAGCCGCGCGCCGTTCGCGACACGCTCGCGGGCCGCATCGATCCCGAAAACGGCCGCGTCTACCTCGACGAGCTTCAGCTTTCGCGCCACCATTTCGCCGAGCTCTCCACCATCCGGCTTGTGGCGTGCGGCACCTCCTGGCACGCGGCGCTGGCCGCGAAGTTCATGTTCGAGCGGCTGGCGCGCCTGCCGGTGGAGGTGGACTACTCCAGCGAGTTCCGCTATCGCGATCCCGTGCTCGCTCCAGGCACGCTGACGGTGGTTGTCTCGCAGTCCGGCGAAACAGCCGATACCCTCGCCGCGCTGCGTGAAGCGCGGCTCAAAGGCTCGCGCACCCTCGCCGTCACCAACGCCATCGAGTCGATGATCGCGCGCGAGGCGGATGCCGCTCTCAGCAGCCAGGCCGGACCCGAGATCGGCGTCGCTTCGACGAAGACCTTCACCGCCCAGCTCGCCGCCTTGTGTCTGCTGGCGATGTACACCGGACAATCGCGCGGCAGCCTTCAGAGCGAAGAGTCGCTCTCCCTCGCGCGGGAGTTGCTGCTCATCCCCGGAAAGCTCGAGACCCTGCTCTCGCGCGACGCCATCTACGAGACGCTTGTCGCCTGGCTCGCAGGCTCGCGGGACTTCCTTTTCCTCGGCCGCGGCATTCACTATCCCGTCGCGCTCGAAGGCGCCCTGAAGCTGAAGGAGATCTCCTACATTCACGCCGAAGGCTACCCGGCCGGAGAGATGAAGCACGGCCCCAACGCGCTGATCGATGAGCTGCTCCCGACGGTTGTCCTCGCCGCAATGGACCCCGCCGAAGAGGGCAGCCGCGTGCGCTATCTCAAGACTCTCTCCACCATCCAGGAGGTGAAGGCGCGCGGCGGCAAAGTGATCGCCGTGGCGACCGACGGCTCCCAGGAAGTCGCGGAATCGGCCGACAAGACCATCTTCATTCCGCCTTCGCGCGAGCTGCTGCTGCCCCTGCTCGAGGTCGTTCCGCTCCAGTTGCTGGCATACCATTTCGCCGTCCACCTGGGCCGCGACGTCGACCAGCCCCGCAACCTCGCCAAGTCCGTCACCGTCGAGTAGCCCCCGATGAAACAGGCCGTCGCCGAATTCCGCGTCCGCACCTCGGGCAAGGGCCTTTATGAGTTCACTTCCGACGTCGTCTCGTGGATGCGCGGCCAGGGCCTGCGCACCGGCGTGCTGACGCTTTTTTGCCGCCACACCTCCGCTTCGCTGCTGATCCAGGAGAACGCCGACCCCGACGTTCAGACCGACATGCGCAACTGGTTCGAGCGCCTCGCGCCCGAAAGCGACCCCGCCCACGGACACACGATCGAAGGCCCCGACGACATGCCGGCCCACATTCGCGCGGCGGTCACGCCGGTGAGCCTCTCCATCCCTCTGATCGGCGGACATCTCGCGCTCGGCTCATGGCAGGGCATCTATCTGTTCGAGCACCGCCGGGCGCCCCACAATCGCGTCGTCGCCGCGCACCTCATCGGCGAATAAGATGGAGGACGATCATGCCGCTCACCAGACGCGCGTTTCTTCCGCTCGCCGCCGCGCCGGCCCTCGGACTTCAGCGTCCCGCACGCTTTCCCAACATCGTCGTGATCCTCGCCGACGATCAAGGGTGGGGCGACCTCAGCGTCCACGGCAACACCAACCTGCGCACGCCGCGCATCGACTCGCTCGCGCGCGACGGGGCGCTGTTCGAGAACTTCTACGTCTGCTCGGTCTGCGCGCCGACGCGCGCCGAATTTCTCACCGGGCGCTATCACCCCCGCGGGGGCGTGCGCGGCGTCACCGCCGGTGCGGAGCGGCTCAACCTCGACGAGACGACGATTGCACAGTTCTACAAATCGGCCGGCTACGCCACGGGCGCATTCGGTAAATGGCACAACGGATCGCAGCACCCCTACCACCCCAACGCGCGCGGCTTCGACGAATACTACGGCTTCACCTCGGGCCACTGGGGCCAGTACTTCGACTCCGAGCTCGAGCACAACAACCGGCTGGTCCGCGGCAAGGGATTCATCATCGACGACCTCACCAATCGCGCGCTGGCGTTCATTGAGCAAAACAGGTCGCGGCCGTTTTTCTGCTACCTGCCCCTGAACACGCCGCACTCTCCGATGCAGGTTCCGGAGAGCTTCTATCGCCGCTTCGCCGGATTCACGCCGCGCCTCACCGCGCGCGACCCGGCGCGGGAAGACCTCGCGATGACGCGCGCCGCGCTGGCCATGGTCGAGAACATCGATTGGAACGTGGGCCGCGTGCTCGATCGCATCCGCGCTCTCGATCTCGACGGCGACACGATCGTGCTCTACTTCTCCGACAACGGCCCGAACAGTTGGCGCTGGAACGGGGGGCTGAGAGGCCGTAAGGGCTCGCTCGACGAGGGCGGCCTGCGCGCGCCTTGCCTTCTTCGCTGGAAAGGCCGCATCCCCGCCGGGACGCGCGTCTCGCGCATCGCCGGCGCAATCGATCTGCTGCCTACCTTCGCCGCGCTCAGCGGCATCCCCTTCACCCCGCCCAAGCCTCTTGACGGCCTCAATCTCGCTCCGCTGTTGACGGGAGACAAAACCGGTTGGCCCGATCGCATGATCTTCACGATGCAGAATCGCCGCGCCTCGGTCCGAACTCAGCGATACCGTCTCGATCCCGCCGGCGCTCTCTTCGACATCGAAGCCGACCCGATGCAGGACCGCAACATCGCCGCCGAAAAGCCCGAGGTCGCGGCCCGCCTGCGGGCCGCCCTCGACGAGTGGACCCGCGAGATGCTCGCGCGCACCGGCAATGACGACCGGCCCTACCCGGTTGGCCATGCCGCCGAAACCCGCCTTCCCGCGCGCGACGGCGTGGCTCACGGAGAAATCAAGCGCAGCTCGATTCACCCGAACTGCTCGTTCTTCACGAACTGGACCGCGGCCTCCGACGCCATGACGTGGGACATCGAAGTCGGCCGCGCCGGGCGTTACGAAGCGCTCATCCACTACGCCTGCCCGCGGGACAGCGTCGGCTCGACCGTGGAACTGTCGTTTCACAGCGCCCGCGTTCAGGCGAAGATCGACAAGCCCTGGGATCCGCCGCTCGTCGGAATGCAGGAGGACCGCGCACCGCGCACCGAGTCATACGTCAAGGACTTCGTCCCGCTCTCGCTCGGGCTCATCGATCTCCCCCAAGGCCGCGGACCGCTCACGCTGCGCGCCCTCGACGTGGCCGGCAAACAAGTAGCCGAGATCCGATACGTCACCCTGATTCTGTCTTCGCCCGCCTCCCGCAGCGTGCAGCCGCGGTTCAGAGCGCTTCGCTAGCAGAGCCTTCAGGCTCTGCGACCGCCCCTTTCAACGCAAGCCCGCGCGGCCGGGTGATTGGGGAAGCTGTTCGCCCGGCTACTTGGCGCTCTTCACGTAGGCGATCAGATCCCCCATCTCCGAAGCCGCGAACCGCGGCCACGCGATATTCTTCGCCTGCATCTGCCTGAGCATCTCGGGACCATGCCGCCACAGGACCGCGACCATGCCGTACGAGCTCACTTCCTCGCCGTGCGTCATCTTCGGCGCCGATTTCCCGTGGCACGAACCGCAGCCCTTGGCCTCCCACACGCGCGCGCCTTTCTGCGCATCCCCGGCCTCCTGGGCGAACTGTTTCGCCCAAAGATACCCTACCAGCCGCTTCATCTCCTCCTCCCGGATCTCCGAAGTCTGCTTCATCTGCGACGAGTGATTCCACATCGCCGCCGCGAACTCCGCTGTCGTCCTGCGGCTGCCCGGACGCGGCAGGGAGTTTGCGCCCTTGTGGCATCCGGCGCACCCCTTGACCTCAAAGAGCGTCTCCCCGGTGGACGGCGACGCCGGCGCATACTGCGCCTGCGACTGCTTGACTTTCGCCACGCCCCCTGCAAAGGCGGCGATGTCGTTCATCTCCGCCGCCGTCAACCGCGGCGCTTTGCCGCCCTTGGCCTTCGCCGCCGCGTTCATCTTGGCGGCGTGGTTCCACATCTGCCGGCCGAGCTCGATCGGGTCGCCCACTGAAGCCCATCTCTCCACCGCGGGTCCGACGCTCGAAGCGGACTCTTTCAGACGGTGGCATTCGGCGCAGCCCTTCGATTCGAACAACTGCTTCCCCCGCTGGACGTCGGCGCGGGCCTCGAAGAACCGAGCCATGAAGAAGTAGGCGAACAGGTCCGCCGCGCCTTCGGTGGTGATCCTGGGGGGTGCGGTCCTGGCGGCTTCCATCGACGCCCACATCTCGGGCGCATGATTCCACATCTCGGCCGCCAACTGCGCCTGGGTGAAGTTCCTTCCGCCCAACCGCGACAGGCTCGGTCCGCGGCTGCCGCCCTCGGCGCCAACCTTATGACACGTCAGGCATTGCTGGCTGCTCAACAGCTCGCGACCCCGCGCGGCATCGCCGACGGTGGCGCCGGACGCCGCCATTGCCAGTGCAGCACCCAGCGCCATGGTGAAGAATCGCATTTGAAATTGTCCTCTCGGGCTGATGATAACCCGACTTCGCCCTCCAGGACGACTTTTTCCGTGAGCCGCGGCGCAACGGAAACTTTGTACCTATACGTACTAGGCATTCGAGATTGGCAATTGTATTATCTGCAATCCCGGGGTAAAGTAATCTCAGAGCAAGAAGGAGACAGGAGCGGAGCCAGTTCTGGAGAGTGGGGACGGTCCTCGGCCCCGATCGGGTTTTTGAGAGGGGGAGTGCGTTCCCGCCTGATCATGCTGGCGCCGCCGAATCGGATCGAATGACAGCGGCCTTAGGGCCCCGGAGGAAAATAGAATGAAGACCCCGCGTGCCAAGCCGGGTACGGAAGACACGCTTCAAATCGCAGCCACTCTGCTGGTTGTCGTCGCGGTCCTGAGTGTGAGTGCGTTCTTGTTCCGCGACCCGCTGCGGATAGCGCTGAACAAACTGATCGGAAAGCCCGAAGGCCAGCCGGCCCAGCTCAGAGTGTTTCAGCCCGAGGCCGCGCCTGCGGATGCCAGGAAGGAAGAAGCGCCGAAGAAAGGCGTCTACATAGTCGCCCGACCCGCCCCGCAGCGCGAACAGCAGCCGGTCCCGGATCTGAACGTAGTGAGATCCACAGCGTCCCTGTTCGCTCCGCCTCTCGCCTCCGCCACCATCCGCGTGAAGCGTGACCCGCTACCCTCCGATGTTCGACCTGGGGCGGAGCGGAATGAAATCCTCGCGCGTTTCGCTCCGCCGAGCCTGCGCGCCAGCACCATGCAGAACGGGGACATGGTCGAGACGTTCGTGTACAGGCAAAGCGCGCAGGTCCACCCTACGGTTGTGCTATTCCGCAACGGGACGGCGACGGGCGTCGAGTGATTGCCGGGGAGGCCGCCCCCGCTGGGATCTGATCTCGCGGGTGTGCGTGCGCCCAGTGGCGCGCCTTTCATCATGAAGACGGGCGTCTGGTTTGCCCGCTTTGTCGTCCTACCCGTCCAGGCGGGTGTTGCTCTGCTCCAGTTGTCTGCGGCGGCGCTGGCGCTGCTCGTGTACGATTCGATCACTGGACCAAGCTCCGACCCGGCCCTTCAGCCAATCGCCCGGTTTTGTGTCCGGGTGGCGGCGGTATTTCTGGTCTCCGGGTTCGCCGCTCTGTTTCTCGCTTTGCGCCTCGCGTTTCCCCCCTCCGCCCGTCCCCCGCAGCGGGTCGCCCCGCCGCTCTTCAGGGCGCTGTTTGCTCTCGGGCTTGTCACGCTGGCCGCGCTCCTTGTCGCAACGTGCTGGCCGGTGCTTGAGTTGTGGATCTTTACCGGGCAACTGCTCCAGGGACTCGGGCTGATCAATACAGGCGGCGCCGCGGCGCCCGCGGCTGCGGTCGTTGCCGGCCTGCTCCTCTCGTTCCCCGCCGCAGCCACTCTCGCCGCTCTATCTTCCGTGCTCTTTGGGGCCTTCGCCTTCACGCTTCTGGAAGAGCCGCGCAGGACCTTTCTCGCCGCCAGCTACGCTTCCGGCATCACGCCTCTCTCGTTTGTTCTGGCCGCGTGGTTCGCCCGCGACCTCGCTCCGCACCTCGAGAGCCTGCTCAGCGCTCTTGATCCCCGGTTCGCCTGGAAATCGTTCGTGCTGGAGTGGGCGCGCGTCCATCATCCCGACACCGACGCCATCGTACGTGGGCTTACCCTGCTCATCGCGCTCTTTGTCCTC
This sequence comes from uncultured Solibacteraceae bacterium, assembly GCA_964472745.1. Classification (GTDB taxonomy): domain Bacteria; phylum Acidobacteriota; class Terriglobia; order Bryobacterales; family Bryobacteraceae; genus CAYYNC01. The sequence goes on along the minus strand of CAYYNC010000031.1, from coordinate 8,941 downwards.
ACGCTCGTATTCGGGGCCTGGTACCGGCTCCGCCGGGCCGCCGAGGAGCCACTCGCCGGGATTCCCGCCCCCCACGTTCTTCCCAATCTGTCTCTTCTCTCGCAACCGTCTCCCGCCGATGGGCCGCCGCCGGGCGCGCCCGTCCCGCCGGCTCCACTCCTTGGACCGGAATGGCGGTTCGACGCATATCAGATCCTGCCGGGACGCATTCTCGCTCCCGCCTTCTTCGATAACGCACGGGAGATCTTCACTTTCGACAACGCTCTGTTCCAGATGCGCCAGTCCGGGCCGCTGCTCGACGCCTCCGGCGCGCCGGTGCTGCACATCGCCAAGCGGGCCCTTTCCGGCGCGGTATTCGAAATCGACGACGCTGTCACCAAAGCGCGCCTCGGCTCCTTCGAGCGCGGGGCGATACACGATGCCTCCGGAACGATCGTCGGACGCGTCCAGGAGCTGGAGCGCAACGAGAACATTGCCCGCTACCAGCTCTGGTTTTGCGACAAGCCGGCGGCCTTCTTCACGCATTATCCGGGCCTGGCGAACTCCGAGCTCGACGCCGACTTCTCAGCCGACGCCGAAAGGCTGCTCGACCGCCGCCTGGGCATCGCCCTCGCGCTCATCCTCCGCAGCCGGACTGCGCCGTCTCAGTAGATCGCCAGTTCCGCGCGCCCGGCGCGCGGATGCCGGGCGCAGTGCTCGATCACTTCTTCGGTGAACCGCCCGAAAAACGGCACGCCCGCGTACTGCGCGAAGCGGATGCTGTGGCCCCGCAGGTTGACCTCGATCGTGCGCCACTCGCCACCCTCGTCGAGCGCGAAGTCCCATCCCGCCAGGCGCGGCATCGGGATGCGCTCCGCCAGGCGGACAGCCAGCGACAGCAGCGCCGCGAAGCGCGGGATCGGCTCGCACTCCGCGAACCTGATGCCGGTATCGGGGTGGGTCTCGAACTTCTCGCCGTATTTCGTGATTGCATAGCCGTGCAGCCGGCCGGCGGAGCTCACGTAGCACGCGATGCCGCCCGCCGTCAGGTTGTCGAGCGATCCCCCGCGGCCCATCCGAAGTCCTGCGTTCAGCACCGCCACTTCATCGTTCGCCACGCTGCGATAGGTGTACACACGAAACGTGTTCAGCCCGCGGGCGCTGAAACGCGATAACGCCGCGTGCTGCCGCACCACCTCCTGCACCAGGTAGTTGCTCGCCCCCCGCGCCGCCGCGCGCAGCTCCGCAGCGTTGTTGACGAACCGCACTTCGCGGCCGCCCGCGGCGCCGGTGTTCGGCTTGACGACCACTGGGTAGGGGAGCCGCTCCACGAGGTCCTCCGCGGCCCGCGCGCTAATCGGGCGGAAGCCGCCGTCGTAATAGAGGCCATTGATGTTATGCAGGTACGAGCGCGGGAATCGCCCTTCTTCAAGTAGCCTCTCCGAGTAGCTCTTGTGCGAAAAAAACACGTGCCATGGCGGCGCGGCGAGACAATGCTCCACGGGCCCGGCGAAAACCTCTTCGGGCACGATGCGGGGATCGGCCACGCCCGATAGCGCCGCGCAGATCCGCAGCGTATCCAGCTTCACGCGCTCGCCCGGCCGTTCCCACATGCGCACGTGCTCCAGTTCGACCTCAGGCGCGCACGGCGCGCGATATCCCGGGTTCAGCTCGTAGACGCGCGCGTGGCGCGCGCGCCAGTCGCGCCGCACCGCCCGCATATGCATCTCGTAGAAGAAGCGGTCGCGGATTCCGCGCAGAACCGCGCTCATTGCGTCCCAACCTCCGCGGGCGGAGGCTTGTACATCAGCGTCAGCAGGCTGCGCGCCGGCAGCGTCAGCAGGACTCCGCCGTCCGCGGCCTCGATTGCGCCCAGCTCCTTGAAGCCCTCCTGTTCCGTCGTCAGAAACGCGCGCCACGCCGTAATCTCCGCGGGCAGTCCGGTCAACGCCGCGTTGCGTTCGGCCGACACGTTCGCGATGTGCACGGTGTATTCACTGTCCTTGCGGAACGCGGAGACGAGCACCTTCGCGTGATCCGACTCCGCTGCCAGCGCTTCCGCCCGCGCCGGCGTCAGAGCCGTGAAGTGCTTCGTCAGCCAAAAGCGCCCTGTCGGCTCGATTCCGTCGGCGGTCACGCGAACCAGCGAATAGTCCGCCGTGAACTCCCAGTACATCGTTCCCTGCGGCCGCGCGTATTTGAGAATCTCCTGGTACATCCGCGCCTCTTCCATGCCGTACCAGTAAGAGTCGTAGCTGCGCCCGCGCCAGCCCAAAGGGTCCGTGCCAAGCTCCGCCACAAGCAGTGGAAGGGCGAGACTCTGCGCCAGCTCGGCCCACGCTTCATACTGCGCGGGCGTCGCGCCGCCCCACGAATGGAACGACACCGCGCCCACATGCCGCATCGCTTCCTCGTCTTCCGCCGCCGGCCGCGTGTACGCGTGCGTGCCGCGCGGATGACTGACGTCGCCGAGCAGCATCTTCGTTTTGAGTCCGAGGCTTTCGAGGTGCGCCCCGATCCGCTTGATCGCATCGCGGTGCCCCTCCGGGCTGAACAGGATGCGCACGCCGATGTCCGGCTCGTTGAACGAGAACAAGTCCGGCTCCACGCCATACTGATCGCGCGCATAAAGCAGGTAGGCCCCAAGCGCATTCAGCAACTCCGGCCACCGCTCCTCATCGATGCGGCGCTGCTGGTCGTTCGGCCCTTTGATGCCGCGGTCTCCCAGCGCCCACTCGGGCAGACGCCAGATCGACGCAACAAACGGAATCCCGCGCTCCTTCAGCGTTCGCATCAGCTCGAATTCCCGCCGCAACCGCGTGCCCTCGGCATCGCGCGCCGCGGGCTCGATCTCCGGCGTGGGCGCCCATTCCACCATGCTGATCTCGGTCCGCGCCCAGCGCGGATTGAGGTTTTCAAGCGTGTACTGCGTCACCGGCGATTCGATCTGAAAGCAATAGTTGCCGCCGAAGCCGTCAAAGAGAGACCGCGCCGCGGACGTATCCAGTTTCAGGCTCGCCGAACTCGTGTCCGCCACGCCGTCGATCGCCAGCTCGACCTCAGCCATGCCGCGCGTTCCGGCCGCCAGGTTCCCGCGATGCAGATAGACCCAGAACGTGTACGCTTTCGGGCTTTCGTTCGACTTGTCCTGCAAATTCACCGGAAACACTCGGCCGAACCGCGCTGACCACCACACATTGCCCGCCGCGCTGCGCGCTCCAAGCTGCGCCGTCTCGCCATAGAGCAGATTGTTGTTCGACGGCGCGGTCTCCGGCAGCTCAATCGAGCGCAGTCCGTTGTCCGCGGTCCCGCCCCTGAAGTCGTGCCATGGGATGTTGATCCGGAAGAACAGACCTTCGGCCTGGATGTCATTCAAAGCACTGTAGTCCAGCGTGATGAGGACGCGCCCGCCCTCTTCCCGCACCGCTTGTTTGAATTCGAGGCGCTGCGCCGCCTCGAGCGGCAGGATGCCCTGCCATGTCGAGACCTCGCCCCGGCTCACGCTCACTCCCTCGGCCGAGGTGAGCGTCACGGTCCTGCGCCAGCCCGGCGAAGGGAGCACGAGATCGGTCCGCACCTGCGCGTCCTGGCCCGCGTAGAGCATCGCCACCAGGCGTCCATTGCCGTCCACCACGCCGGTCTCACCCCAGGCCGGCATCGCGGCCAGCGCCGCGGCCGCCGCCACAGTCGCCCTGAGCACAGTGCGAGTCTATCATCCCGGCGCCAGGCTCAGCGGCCGACCGCTGTCCCGATCACCTCGCCCGACACGATCACTTCGACGCGGCGGTTCTGCTGCCGGCCCTGCGCCGTCGTATTGTCGGCCACCGGATTCGACCGGCCGAAGCCGCGCGCCATCACGCGCTCCGCGTCCAGTCCCTGTTCGAGCAGGAAGCCGCGCACGGCGAACGCGCGCTGTTCCGACAGCTTCATGTTGAACTCGTCCGAACCGACGTTGTCGGTATGGCCTTCCGCTTCGAGTTTCAGCCCCGGGTAGGCCATGCAGATCCCAGCCAGCAGCGCCAGCTTCTCCCGAGCCGGCGGCCTGATCACGGCTTTGCCGCTGTCAAACAGTACGTCGCCCAGGTTCACCACCAGGCCGCGCTCGGTGTCGCGCGTCGGAAGCGCGGCGTTGAACTGGTTGAGCAGGCGCTCGCGCAGCGCTTTCTTCTCCGCTTCAGCCTGTTCCCTCGCGCGCTCCGCCGCCGCGGCCGACTCCTCGGCCCGCTTGCGCGCCGCCTCGGCTTCGGCCGACTTCGCCGCCGCCTGCGCCGCGGCTAGTTCCGCGGCGAGACGCTTCTGATCCGCCGCCGCACGCTCGCTCTCCGCGGCTCGGCTTCGCACTTCGGCCTCCGCGCGCTGCTGGTCCGCGAGCGCCTTCTGCTGTTCCGCCCGCGCGCGCTGCTGCTCGGCCTCCAGACGCGCCTGCGCCTCCTCGGCGGCCTTCTTCAACGCCGCCTCGCGCTCCGCCTGAATGCGGTCCCTCTCCTTTTGCAGCCGTTCCTGCTCCTGGCGCTCAATCGCGATCGCCCGCGCGTCTTCCGCGATCTGCACCGCCTGCCGGCTCGTCCGGATGATCTCATCGTTGAACCGCTGGTCCTGCGGATACAGCTCCGCCATCTTCAGGCTCGCCTCGGCCTTCGAAAAAACGTCCGCGGCGTACTTGTCCGCGCCGATCGAGCGCGCGATCTGCACCGCGTTGCGCGCCTCGTACAGTTCCAGCGGCACGCTCCTTGTGTCCACGCGCAGGTTCAGCGGATTGGCCAGCTTCTCGTACTGGCCGCGTTTCAGCAGCTCCAGCTTCGAGTCGATGATGTACACCTTCCCGCGCGTGTCTTTTCTCAGCTCGTTGTCCATCACGATCAGGTCGCTCGGCTGCCGCACGGCGTAATAAGGCTCCGCCGTGACGAACAGCCCGAAGATCTGGAGCTCGGTCGTGACGTTCAGCCTGCCCCTCCCGTTCTTCAGCAGAATCTCGCCCAGGTTCGAAACGCGTCCCTCCGGCGAGATCGACCACAACACGTAGGTGAGATACTCCGCCCCGTACTTCTGCGGCGAGTCCAACCCCTCGAACTTCGCCTCCACCTGGATGTACCCCTTCTTGCTCTCCACCTCGCCCTCGCCCTTCGCCTGCGGCATGATCGCCGTCCCGGCGAAGTCGATTCTGGTCGCTCCGCTCCCGCGCTCGTAATTGATCGCTTTCGCCGACTTCGAAACCACGTCCGCTTTGAACACCGGAACGTCCTGGGCCTGGCCCAGACACACCATCGCCAAGAGCGCCGATGTGATGAGTCTCCGCATGAGTCCTCCTTGCTTCCAGACTACGCGGATCGCTCGCGTCATGCTTTACTGGCGCTATGGCCCTCCAATTCACCACGTCCTACGTCGAGGACTCGCTCGCCGTCTTCCGCTACTACAAACAGCTCGCCGAGCGCGCCATGGCGCAGGTCACTGACGAGCAACTGTTCGTTGCGCTTGATCCGGAAGCGAACTCCATCGCCGTCATCGTCAAGCACATGGCCGGCAACATGCGGTCCCGCTGGACGGACTTCCTCACCAGCGACGGGGAGAAGCCCGACCGCAATCGCGATAGCGAGTTCGTCGACCCGCCTGCGGCGCGCGAAGCGCTCATGAAGCTTTGGGAGGACGGCTGGGCCTGCGTCTTCAACGCTTTGACCCCCCTCTCGGACGCCGACCTTGGGCGCACGGTCACCATCCGCGGCGAACCGCACTCGGTCATGCAGGCGGTCAACCGGCAGGTGGCCCACTACGCCCACCACGTGGGCCAGATTGTGTTCCTGGCCAAACACCTCGCGCACGGCTCCTGGAATTCGCTCAGCATCCCGCGCAACCGCTCGGCTGAGTTCAATCGCGCCGTCGCCGCGGGAGACGCCAGCCAGCGCTGAGCCGCGCGTGACAGAATGTCGGCATGCTCACGCGCCGCGACATTCTGCCCGCTCTCGCGGGACCTCTTGTGTCTGCCTTTCGCGCGGCCGCGCAATCCGCGCCGCGGATGAGAATCACGCGGATCGAGACCGTCTGTTGGAAAACGCGCGGCGACGCGCCGTTCTGGCCGCACTGGACTTGGCTGAAGATCGGCACCGACGCCGGGGTCAGCGGCATCGGCGAGACTTACCCGCGCAACGCCGCCGAAGCCGAGATGATCCATTCGCACCTTGCCCCGGCGCTGCTCGGCAAGGACCCGCGCGACATCGAGCGCATCTGGATGGACCTCTATCACACCATCGACTTTCAGATCGCCGGCGGCGCCGAAATCCGCTGCCTGAGCGCCATCGATCTCGCGTTATGGGATCTGCTCGGCAACTCGCTCAGCGCGCCCGTGTGGCGTCTGATCGGAGGCCGCGCCAATCCGCGCGTGCGCCTGTACAACACCTGCTTCCCGCACAAGTACGACTTCCTCACAGAGCCCGACAAGATCATGGAGGAGCTGATAGCCAGGCACGGCATCCGCGCCATCAAGATCTGGCCCTTCGACAACGCCGCGCGCCGCAACCGCCACCAGTTCATCACGCAGGCGGATATCGATGAAGGGCTTAAGCCCGTGCGCATCCTGCGCGACAAGTTCGGCGACTCCATCGATATCCTCATCGAGTTCCATTCCTTCTGGAGCGTGACCGCCGCAATGCGCATCGCCAAGGCGCTGGAGCCGTTCAAGCCGATGTGGCTCGAAGACATGCTCCTGCCCGGCAACCCGCAACAATACCGCCAGCTCGCCGAAGCGACGTCGTTGCCGTTGACCGCCGGCGAACGCATGGCCGGCAAACTGGATTTCCAGGCGCTGCTCGACGCCCGCGCCTTGAAGTTCGTGATGTTCGACGTCTGCTGGTGCGGCGGCCTCACCGAAGCCCGCAAGATCACCGCCATGGCCGACGCCGCCCAGCTCCCCTTCGCCCCCCACACCGCCGGCGGCCCGCTGCTGTTCTACGCCTCGACGCACCTATCGACCGCGATGCCCAACTGCTGGATCCAGGAATCCTGCCAGCGCTTCTACGAACACGACTGGCCCCTGATGCTCGACGCCCCGCTGTACCCCAAAGAAGGCCACATCACCGCCCCCGACGCCCCCGGCTTCGGCATGAGAATCAAGCCCGAAGCCTGGACCCACCCCGCCTCCATCCGCCGCGTCACTACTGCCTGATCCGCAGTTGCGCTCAAAAGGCCGCGGCGTATGATGACTTGAAGGGACCATGCTTGAGAAGTGGCTCGCAACAGCAAGAGAACTTGTCGGCAGGGACCCCATCCCCTGGATTGACAGCGACCCGTTCGAATCGTTCGCATCGTTTGGCGGGCCGTTCGTGGCCACGTCGCTCGGCCAACAGCCCGCGTGGGATCTCCTCGAGCTTGAGACCCATGTGAAGGACGCCCATCCACTCGCGGCCAAGTTCACCGCGCTGTGGTATCTCCACGAAGCGATCAAGTGCCTGAAAGAGGAGCAGGACGAAGAGCGCGAAGAGGAACAAAGAGAGCTGGAATCGAAGGTCGACTCCTTTCTGGGCGGCCCCCTGCACTGTCAGAAACGGAGGAGCTGAGAAGCCTAGTCTGGGAGTTGGACTGCGCCTTCATCTTTCAACGCCCAGATCGCATCAGGCAGGTCATCGAGCGCTTAGATGTTTTGGCGCTGAGACCGCCTGAAGAACTCTATCTGTTGGAGGCCTCGCTCTACTTCTGGCTGCACACCGGCGTGGCGCATCGGATAAAGCGTGTCTATACGCATCCGCCGGCCGTGCGCCTCCTTCTCAGCCTGCAATTCGACGAGTTCCTTGACGTTCCCCCCCTCAAGGTCGCCCCTCCTGGCAAGAGCGGTGACTCAGGTCCAAAGGGCCATCGACTGTGCGGCGGACAAATCGAATGCCGACCCGCGGATTCTCCTCGGCTCCCTGTTGTTCGCGCAGGGGAGGTTCGACGAGGCCGCGATCGCATCGGAGGCTTGCCTCCGGAATCCGGGCATCTGCGGAATGGATCTCTTGTGGGCGGATCCCTCGAAAGACGTGAAACCGCCATTCGCTGTGGAATCGCTTCTGAACCGGCCATTATCCCAAGCCTGGGAAAAAGCCGGAGATCTCGACCGAGCGATCGACTATGCCGAGACGGCGCTTACGCGGGGGCCGCTGAAGGGCGACAATCTTCGCATCGCCGAGCTCATTGTCAGGCGGAACGCCGACTATGCAGACGCCTATAGATACCTCCAGAAAGAGCCGGCGCTGAGCCCGGAACTCAAAGAGGACAGGTTTTTGAGTATTGCGTTGGCCGTTTCCGACGCTGTCGGCCTGCCTCATGTGTAGGAATACGTGGCCAACTGGCTGCGGCGCGACCCGGCGCAGTACGATCAACTGCTAATCCAGCGAGCAGTCGCTTCGCTATGGCGGACTTTCTCCAGCTTGCATGATGACACTCGGCGGCTTTTTGTGGAGGCGCTCTACTTCAGAAGCTTTTCCGGCCGGGAGATACCGGAGCAGATCTGCTTTGAATTGGCCGTTAAACGAGCGGTGCTTGCAGTGGAGAAGGAACTCCTCGTTCGTCTATTCATCCCGTTCAGGCGCCTTGTCTCGGACGATCCGGCCCTGCTGCGTCACGCCCATGCCATGCCCGGGCAAGACCCGGAACTTCGCCCCTTCAAGAGATACCTACTCGAACCTGGCTACACGCTGGGGATTGGACCCATTTTTAAAATCTTAAGCCTCAGGTCGCGCGATCCGATCATCGAGGCCTTCGAACGTTTCAGGAATTCGAGGGGCCAGAGCAAGATGCTATTGGAGCGCAACTCACGGCTGGTTCGCCTCCGCAATCTTGAGGCCCATCTGCTGAAGAAAGACGCGACGCCCCGCATCTTCAGCGGGGGAGACGCGCAAGAAGCGCTGGACCTGTGCAAGTACTTTCTCACTGACCTGGTGCGTATTCCAGCGAAGCCGATCGCTGATTCCAATCTGATGGCGATCAGGATTCC
>CAYYNC010000030.1:0-74414 GCA_964472745.1 uncultured Solibacteraceae bacterium | reverse complement strand
GCAAGTTGGAAGCCGCTTATCACAAGGCTGATCGCGCTATCGAGGAAGTGATCAACTTACTCGCCGCCTGAAGGCGGCATTGTTGAACTATTTTTTAGAATTTCAGACCCAAGAATCCAGCATACGCCGCCGTTATTCAACGGCGGTGATTTTCGTCGCGCGCTCGAATTCTCCGGCTTCGCGGCCACGCAGGGCGGCCAGCGCGAGGGAGGCCATCTGCACCGGCAGGATCTCGGCGATGGGGCGGAGAGGACGCGCTACAGATGGGACATCCAACAGCATCGCGCGGCCTCCCGCGGCGGCGACGTCGGCCGCCAGGCGCCGGTTGAGCGCCGCGTCGTCGCCTTCGAAGACCATCACGAATACGTGGGCGCCGAGCAGCTCGAACGGGCCGTGACGAAAGGCCGCGCAACTCATGCCCTCAGCCGCCACGCGCGTCGATTCTTTGAGGATGAGACCGCCGGTCTCCGCCGCCGCGAGCGAATCGCCGCGCCCCGTCACGAACACGTGCGTGACTCCGTCGAGCAGGCGCATGAACTCATCGACTCGCGCGCGCCATGTGGCCAGATAGCTCTCGACAGCGTTTGCGGCCTCGCCGAGTCCGGAAGCCTCTTCGCCGCGCAGCACGCAGCGCAGCCATTCCAGCACGAGCAGCGTCGCGACATACGTCTTGCACGTGACTGTGGACTCCGCGCCGGCGTTCATCAACACAGTTGCATTCGCGCGCGCGGCCAGCGGAGAAGTTGGATCGTTGGTGACACCGAGCAGCGTCGTGTTTTCGCCGAGCATGCCGAGCAGACGCACGATCTCGCCGCTGCGGCCCGACTGCGACACCGCGATCACCAGAGTCTCCGGCGTGAGCACGCCGGTCATGGCGCGCACCAGCTCCGCGGTCTCAACGTGCAGGCAGCAGCGGCCGTCGTTGTTCAGCCGCAAATAGAGCGGGTACAGCGCGTAAAGCGAGCTCCCCATGCCAGTCAGAACAACCCGCCTGAGCCCCCCGCCGGCGAGACGCCGCGCGATGTCCTCGATCGGCGGGGACAACCGCACTCCCGCCGCCGCGCTCCTCAGCGCGCGCGGCTGATCGAGAATATCGCGCAGGTACGCGCCTTCGATGATCCGCGCGCTCATTGGGCGAGCGGCGCCGTCTGCTCGGGCGAGGTCACGCCGGGCGGCAGCTCCATGATCCGGATGTTGCGAAAGTAGATTTTCGCGCCCTCGCTCTCCAGGCAGATGTAGCCCTTCTTCTGCGTCGCCTTGCTGACGCCGTTGACGAACTTGCCGTTCACCGCGAGCTTGATGACGCCGTCCACCGCGACGATGTCGTAGGTGTTCCATTCGCCGCGCCCCTTGCAGCGGTTCTCGATCGACATGCTGCGAATCCCGCGCGGATTATCGGGCGTCGTCTTCAGATTGCCCACGCCCCACACCTCGCCGTGCACGTACGCGATCGGCGGCACCCTGCCCTCGCGCGTGTTGATCTTCACCCAATCGAGCTCCAGCATCTGGACTTCGACGCCATCCGGAAACGGGGTCCCAGGATTCGGCGCCTGGCTGGCCCACAGAAACATGCCCGAGTTCCCGCCCGGCTCGGTGTGCATCCACTCGACGTGCAAGAGGAAGTTCTCGTACTGCCGGTCGGTCCGCATCAGCCCCGTCGGTTTCCCGGAGCAAACGATCATGCCGTTTTCCACTTTGAACGTGTCGGGCTCGACGTTGATGCTCACCCATCCCGTGAGGTCCTTCCCATTGAACAGGTCGCGCCATTGCGGCATTGCCTGGCCCCGCAGGCCATAGGCCGCCGCCAGCAGCAACATCACCACCACCACGCCCGCGTATCTCTTCTTCATCGGAACCGCCTCCCGCGGCAGTCACCATTCTATGCCGCGAGTGAGGGGCGGCTGGCATTCGAGGTCACTCGTTCTCCGGCGTCAGGTAGCCGCGAAGAACCAGGCTCACCAGCCGCAGCGGCGGGTCCACGGGACCCGGCTCGACATCGGGGCACGCGCGCGGCGGACGAGATCCTGAAGCCGCTGTTCATCCGCTCGCCCGCGCCGCCCGCCCCGTCGCTGTTCAGCCGGATCGACGACCGGAACGCGGGCTGGCGCTTCGACGGCTCGGCGATGTTCTCGACGTACAAAACAAGCGATCGGGTGAACCCGGGCGCCGCATTGCCGTGGAGCCAGTCGACGCCGGTGACAACAAGGACGTAGCCGCGCGGGATGCGGAACGGCTCATCGGCGGAGCCGCCGGGCAGCGCGCGCACGAACTCCGCCTTCGCCGGACCGCACCCGGTCTTCATGTTTACCGTCATCACAAGCGTGACGAGGATGCCCGCGGCGGCGGCCTCAGCCGGTGTCCCCACCATGGCCGCGAGCAACAAGGGTACAGCGCGCCGAACCTGAAAAGTCATACGATCGCCTCCGATTCTGCCCGCGCTGACTCCTCCGCATCGTCTGCCGGACGCTCCGCTATTGTGTGCGCTTGCAGGGGACACGCTCCCGGTTGTGGCCTCGATCATCTTGGCCCCGCCTCCTCCATCAGAGGTTTTTGGGGGCCTGCCGGCACACGACCCCGCGGTACGCGCCGATGGCCCGCGAATGACGCGGTCAGCTCCCTGCCAAGCTCCGAACCTGTCCCCACCGTTGAGGGAGCCCTCGCCCAGCCGCAAAACTGGGGGAGGGCAAGCAGATTCGGGCAAGCAGATTCAGCTCCTTGCTGCCTCGGGCGCATGGGTTTATACTGGGTCGATAAAAACAGGCAGGGGGGCTGCTCACATGACTGCGGTTCGCAAGTTAGCTCTAACTATGGCGGCGGCGGCGATGCTCGCTGCACGCTTGAGTGCCCAGCTCACGGGCCAGATCTCGGGATCGATCGCAGATCCAAGTGGCGCGGCGGTACCGAAGGCGACGGTTGAGTTGCGCAACGCAGGGACCGCGCAGGTCCGTCAAACGGACACCGATGGGACCGGTACCTTCATTGTCACGGATCTTCTGCCGGGAACCTACGACCTGAAGGTGGCCGCTCCCGGCTTTGCGGCCTTCGAGCAGAAGGGCCTCGTGCTGACCGCCACCGAACGGCTCGTCCTCAGAACCATCACCCTCCGAATCGGAGAAATGGCTCAAACGACGTCGGTGGAGGCCGAGGCGGTCCGGATACAGGTGCAGAGTGGGGAACGTTCCGGTCTGGTCACGTCGAGACAACTGCAGGAAGTTCCGCTCAAGAGCCGCGACTACGCGGGCATGTTGCGCCTCCTGCCGGGTGTCAATGACGTCTCAGACCGGGAAGCGCCACGCAGCTTCGGCTTCCGCTTCGTGCAGGCCAACGGCGGGCGTTCCACGTCCGTGACCGCTACGCTCGACGGCGTGTCTCAGATGGACACCGGCAACCAGTTCTGGCCCCTGTTCACGCCGCCAGTGGAAGCGATCGCGGAAGTGAAGGTCATGTTGACGAACTACCAGGCCGAATACGGCCGCACGACCACCGGGATCCACGTGGTGACCAAGGGCGGCTCGCGCGAGTTTCACGGCGGCGGCTACTACTTCAAACGCAACGAGGCATTCAATGCCAACGAGTTCTTCAATAACCAGGTGGGCGTGCCGCGCCAGCGTTACCGGTACGACAATCCGGGCTATTATCTGAGCGGGCCAGTGTTGATCCCGGGCGTGACGACGAAGCGCGAAAAGCTCTTCTTTTTCTGGTCCCAGGAATGGCTGCCGCGGAAAACGCCGACCGGCGCGCGGCGCCTCACCTTCCCCACCGCGCTCGAACGTCAGGGCAACTTCTCGCAGACGTTCGACACCAATGGCGCGCTGATTCCGGTGCTCGATCCGCTAAACAATCGCCAGCCGATTCCCGGCAACGTGGCGCCGACAAACCGGATCGACCGTCGCGGCCAAGCGCTACTCAACTTCTTCCCGCTGCCGAACGCCACGGATCCGCAGCGGCTGTTCAACTACGTTTTTGATCAAGTGGTCGACAACGCGTATCGCATGGAAGTGCTCCGCGTCGACTACAACATTTCCTCGAAGGCGAACGCTTTTGTGCGCGGGCTGAACAGCAAGAACACCCAATCGGGCGACGTCTGCTGTCTCTCGGGCGTCGGCTTCCAGCACTTGCCGCTTGCCTACAATTCGCCCTCCAAGGGCCTGGTCGCCTCGTTGATTTATACGTTTAGTCCGACCCTCGTGAACGAGTTCAGCGCGGGAGTCAGCCGCCAGCACCAGAATCTGGATATTCCTCAGGCGTCGCTCGACAAGAACAACCGGGACAAGCTGGGCATAGGTTTGCCGCAGTTTTTCCCGCAGGCCAATCCGCTCGGTCTGCTCCCCAACGCGACCTTTGGCGGCGTGCCAAACGCGGGGAGCATCACGTATGAAAGCCGCTTCCCGTTCTTCGGCACCCAGTCCATCTGGAACATCACTGATAACCTGTCAAAGGTCCGGGGCAAGCACCACTTCAAGGGCGGATTCTTCCTCGAAAAGGTCGCGCGCAATGCCGCGCGGGCCAGCGTCTTCAATGGCGCCTTCGACTTCGGCCGCAACGTACTCAACCCGTTCGACTCCAACTTCGCGTACTCGAACGCGGTGATGGGCCTGGTGAACTCCTACACCGAGTCCGACCGGCATCCGGAGGCGCACGGCCGCTACACCAACATCGAGTGGTACGCGCAGGACACCTGGCGGCCGCACAAGCGCCTTACTCTCGAGCTGGGCGCGCGTTTCTACAGCGTCTCGCCGACCTATACCGACGGCGACCGGCTGGCGGCCTTCTTCATCGAGGACTTTGACCTTGCGAAAGCCCCGCGGTTGATCGAGCCCTATCGCGCGACCCCCACCAGCACGCGCCTAGGCCGCAATCCAGTGACGGGGGAAACCATGCCCGAAGTGAAGATCGGCACCTTCGCGCCGGGCTCCGGCAACATCATCAACGGCATGCGCGTTTATGACTCCAAGGTCCTGCCCACGCCGAGCGTTAAACTGGCGCCGCGTTTTGGCTTCGCCTGGGACGTCTTCGGCAAGGGCAAGACGGCGATCCGCGGCGGCTTCGGCATTTTCTTCAGCCGCTTCTCGGATGACTACGTGATGAGTTGGACGGAATTACGCCCGCTAGTGAACACCTCCACCGCTAACTACACCACCATCGCGAGTCTCCTCGGCACCCCGCTCAGCGATAGCCCGGCGGCCGTTTCCGGACAGGAAGGCTCAAACAACCTAGCCACGACTTACAACTGGAGCTTTGGCATCCAGCAGGACATCGGTTTCGGCACTGTGGTCGATGTCGCCTATGTCGGCTCCGTCGGCCGTCACCTCCTGCAAAACCGGAACATCAATGCGACGAACTACGGAACGAATTACTTACCCTCCTCGGCCGATCCCACCTCGCCCGGCCGGCCGCTACCGGTCAACTTCCTGCGTCCTTACCGCGGTTACGGCGACATTACGTATCGCGAACTCGCTGGCGCCTCCAACTACCATTCGCTGCAACTGCAGGCCAACCGCCGGTTCACGCGCAACTTCGTGTTCGGCTCCACCTGGACTTGGTCGAAGCTGATGAACTACCAGGACGAAGACTTCGGCAGCGTCAACCCCTACCTCAACTTCAAGCGGTGGAACTACGGCAAAGGAGCTTTTGATCACACGCACAACGTCACCGTGAACTTCATCTATGATCTGCCGAAGCTCAGCACTGCTTGGAACAACGTGGTAAGCCGGACCGTGTTCGACGGCTGGCAGGTGGGCGGCGTCGCGCTGTTCTTGAGCGGTGCGCCCACCGGCATCGGAGCCACCTTCGTCCAGGCCATCGATCTCACCGGCGGCAGCGGCATCGACGCGCGGGTTAACCTCACCGGAAACCCCAACCTGCCATTCGGTGAACGCGACCCCCTGCGCTTCTTCAACACGAGCGTCGTGCATCCGCCCCCCAGCGCGACCTACGGGATCGGCAACGCCCCCAAGGACCCCGTGCGCGGACCGGGCTTGAACAACTTCGACCTCTCGGTGTACAAGAATTTCGGGTGGGGGGCGAACGAATCCCGGAAGGTCCAGTTCCGCTTCGAGATGTACAATGCCTTCAACCACACGCAGTTCACGAGCATTGATACGACCAGCCGCTGGGATGCCGCGGGGCGTCAAGTAAACCAGCGCTTCGGCCAGGTGATCGCCGCAGCCGCCGCGCGCCGCATTCAGTTGGGATTGAAGTTCTCGTTCTGATTGCGTCCGGTCGCGGAGCCTCTGTCCATGAATCGCACGCGGTTGCCGGTTCCCCTGCAATGATAGGGGATTCTCTCGGCGCCGCCGTCTCGGGAAATCACACGGTCCACCGTTCTAATCCCGCTTCACAACCGCGGATCGAGCGAAATCCCTTTAATGGGGAGGGCCAACCTGAAGCAGCGCCACTCAAGTCCGTCCCCGGCCTCCGCAGCGCCTGCTTCAGACAGTGGGCGATCGAGGAGAAATACAACCGGATCTGATTGGAGCCCATCCAACCGGTCGAGGTCCGGTCGGCGAACAGCGCGGGTTGCGGTGCCTTGATCCGATTCTCCCTGTCCCCACAGGCGCAGTAGAACTCCTCATAGAGGCGGCGCGATTCCGTTTGCGCCCGTCCCCAGGAGGTCACCACGAACGGCGGGGTCTCCCCATTGTCGAGATACTCGACCTTGGCGATCACCCGCTGCGCGCGTCGAACTCTTCGGCGTGCGGTCACGAAAGTCGCCGAATGAGGGCGCCGGCTTCCCGGTCAGCTTCCACTCGGTGCGGGCCTGCTCGGGCGCCCTGCCCACTCTCTTCGCAGGCTATAGCGGCCTTGCCGGCGGTGCGCGCCTCGTGAGAGGACGGTGGGGGAGATGAAAGAATCCGGCGGGGCTGCAATGTGATCGGTGAAAACTTCCCTACCCTGACGCTGGCGTAGATCCACGGCGCGATCGCTTTCTATCCGGGACACCAGGAGGAGGCCGGGAAGTATCTCCAGGATTTGGAGAAGAAGTGCGACGAATTAGAGGGAGCCGCACAGCCCGCCGACTCGAGGCTTCAGACGCGGATTGAGGAAGCGCGAAGACGCCGCCTGGCGAAACCAGCGTGAGAATCCGCTTCCAGGCGCATGCCGATCTCAGCCATGCCACCGTCGATCGTCAGGACGGCAACGGCCATTCATACGAGGCCCCGGCTAAGAGCAACGACAATCCCGTGACATTGAGGTGCGGGGAGTTCTTCTGTTCCGAGCGCGGAGCAGGAGATCCGCACGAAACGCAAACCACACGATGGAAGCAGCCGCGCAACACTGTTTGGGGCGCCGCTGGCAAGTCGCGTGCGAGGCGAGGAGCCCACTGTCAGAGAATCCGGCTCTCCGGCGCTGGTTTCTCATGGTTGTCCGGGCGCCCGAGGAGGACTGTGGCGGCGGTGGAGGTGCAGTATACTGAAGCGGAACTGGTGTCCGGGCGTATGCCTGGCTGAATCCGGAGGAAACCATGCGGCCCTTTGCAGTCCTGATGCCTGCCTTGGCGGCGCTATCGCTGATCGCGACGGCGCAGCCCTCTGTGGATCACAAAATCGACCCGATCCTGATCCGAACTCTGACGGACGTTGAGAACGGAACGGCTCCGATGTTCGTGTACTTCGGAGAACGCGCAAACTTGAAGCCGGCGCTGGCGATGAGGGAGAAGATGCCGCGGCGGCAATTCGTCGTGAATGCCCTCCAGGCGGCGGCCAGCCGCAGCCAGACCGGCGTGACGAATTACCTGCGCGCACGAAACGTCGACTTCACGCCGTACTGGATCAACAATTCGATTTACATCAAGCTGGGCGATCTGGCGCTGGCGCGGGCGCTCGCGCGGCGTCCCGAAGTGGCGTACGTGGAGCGCGAGGTGATCTACGAAGTTCCACCTGTCTCTTCGGAGGCGACCATTCAATCGATCGAGTGGAACATCGCCAAGATCAATGCCGACGATGTTTGGACGACCTTGGCCAACAAGGGCGAAGGGATCGTCGTCGCCAACATCGACACGGGCGTCCAATTCAACCACCCGGCGCTGGTTATGCAGTATCGGGGACGCAACCCCGACGGGACATTTACCCACTCTGGGAACTGGTGGGATCCCACCGGGCTGTGCGGCTCCGGGGGGATTCCTTGCGACAACAACGGCCATGGAACGCACACGATGGGCACCATGGTGGGCGACGACGGGGGGAGCAACCAGATTGGTGTTGCGCCAAAGGCGAAGTGGATCGCCTGCAAGGGTTGCAGCTCATCCAGTTGCTCCAGCAGCCACCTGATTTCGTGCGCGCAGTCGATTGGCGGCTCGGCGGCGGACATTGTCAACAACTCGTGGGGCGGAGGGCGCGGGAACACGTGGTACCAGAGCTATGTGCAGGCCTGGGTGGCAGCCGGCATCTTCCCCGCGTTTTCGATCGGAAACACGGGGCCGAATTGCAGCACCTCCGGCGATCCTGGCAACTATCCCGAGTCCTTCGCCAGCGGCGCCACCGACGTCAACGACGCAATCGCTAGCTTTTCTTCTCGCGGACCTTCACCGTTCGGCAACATCGTCAAGCCCGATGTGAGCGCGCCCGGTGTGAGCGTCCGCTCGAGTGTGCCCACGAACAGCTATAGCTACTATAGCGGCACCTCGATGGCCAGCCCGCACACCGCCGGGGCGGTGGCGCTGATCTGGTCGAAGCTGCCGGGGTATCTCGGGCAGATCACCAGCACGAGGAACCTGCTGACTGGAGGGACGCTCAAGCTGTATTCCAGTCAAGGGTGCGGCGGTCTCGGCCCCACGGCCAGCCCGAACAACGTTTACGGAGCGGGCAGGATCGACGTTTACCAGGCGATCCTCAACGCGGGCGCTCCCCCTCCCCCTCCCAATCTGCCGCCGGTGGTCGACATCACGGCGCCGGCGAACGGGTCAAGCTACGCCTGCAACACTGCCGTTACCTTCGCGGGAACCGCGACCGATCCCGAGGAGGGGAACCTTACCGCTTCTCTCGCATGGACCGACAGTGTCGCCGGAGCGATGGGTGTCGGCGGTTCGGTGTCCTACACCTTTAACTGCTCAAGCCATTTGGGCGCTCACACCGTCACGGCCAGTGTTACGGACTCAGGAGGACTGACGGGCACCGATTCGATCGGGATCACGGTGTACGATCCCTCAGCGCCTTCCACGCCGTCCAACCTGACTGCCGTGAAGTCCGGCAACAGCGCCATTCTGAAGTGGGAGTATCCGTCACCCCCCAATCCGGACGGCTTCAAAGTCTATCGCCGCAAGAAACAGGGCAATCGGTGGAGCTCGTGGGCCGTGGTCGCGACGCCCGGTGGGGACGCCCGAGGTTACACCGACACGCCAGGCTCGAGCGGCAGTTATCAATACTACGTCACAGCGACGATCGGGACCAAGGAATCCGGCCCCTCCAACACGGCCAGCGTGAAGATCTGAGGGGTCGCCACGCCCCACGTCGAGGCCAGACCCACCGCGGATCGGGCGCGCGTTGAGCATGACGCCGGCCCGTCGGCCGATCCTGACTCGCGTCATCTCGGTGAGGCAGCGACATGAAATAACTGTTTGATGCGCGAAACCGCTTGCCGAGGCGCGCGGCCCGGAAACGCTGTCGCCGCGAGCGTGAGAGAGCGGTGGCGCGCTTCTTTCGGAACCGGTCCCCAGGGCCGCACGGAGCTGTCCGGCCCGCGCATTCTGACCGATGATCCCGGACTTTCAGGATCGCAAGAAGGCCGGGAGGCCGCCGGTCAATACTCGCGGTCGATCTTGACGCCCGGCTCAGGCACCGGGTATTTCCCGCTGGCGTCCGGCATGACGGGCGCGGGACCGTCCGCGGTGAGCTTGTCGACATCGGGTGCGAACTCGTGCGGGTGGTTGAGCATCTGGTCGAAGGTGACGATGTGGCCCGTGTGCGCGGCCATGCGGCCCATTGATGCCACCAGGCTGGCTTCGGCGCCGCGGCGCACTTCGTTGTAGGGCTTGTCGTTGCGGATCGCGTCCATGAGGTCGTCCCATTCGAGCTGGTAGGGGTTCTGCTCCGGCTGCGGGAAGACCCAGGCGGCGTTGGGATCGGCGGCGCGCGGCAGGTCGGCCTTGGTCTCCACTCTGAGGATCGAGTGGCCTTTGTAGATGCGCGGCACTCCCGGCGTGTGGGCGAGCGTGGAGATCACCGCCGAACCCTTGGTCCCGTGGGCGTAGCTGGCGAACTCCTCGCGGCAGCCGGGGATGTAGCGCCCGTGGAAGAACAGCTTCGCGCCGTCGGGGAAGGTGTATTCGACCGCGTAGGTGTCGAAGTTCTGATCGAGAGAGTCGCGCCGGTAGTGACGGCCTCCGATCCCGTGGGCCTCGACGGGCCAGGCGCCCTTCATCCAGCAGCATTCGTCGATCTGGTGAATGTTGTAGTCGGTGAAGACGCCGCCGCTGCCCCACAGAAACGCGTGGAAGCGCTGCACCTGATACATCACTTCGGTGATCCCGGCCGGCTTGCGCGGGGCGATTCCGCCGGCGCGCCCCATGCGGTAGGCGCGCATTGCGATGATGTCGCCGATCTGGCCGTCGCGGATTCTCTGGAGCAGCGCCTGCCGCGCGCGGCAGTGGCGAACCATCAGGCCCACGCCTGCCTTGAGGTTCTTCTCGTCCGCCAGCGCCGCGAGCTCGAACATGCGGCGCGTGGTGGGGCCGTCCACGGTCACCGCTTTTTCCATGAAGGTGTGCAAGCCCTTTTCGATGGCGTAGCGGAAGTGGACCCAGCGGAATGCCGGAGGCGTGCCGAGGATGACGACGTCGCCGGGCTTGAGGCAATCCATCGCCTGGCGGTAGGCCTCGAAACCGAGCGCTCTCCGCTCGGGCGGCACATCGACCTGCGCGGGAAACTGGGTCTTCAGCTTGTCGAGGTTGTCGTTGATCCGGGACGCCGCGAGGTCGGCCATGGCGACGAGCTTCGTCGGCCCGCTCCTGGTCTGGAGGGCGTTGACGGCGGCGCCCGTTCCACGCCCGCCGCAGCCGACCAGCGCAAGCTGAATCGTGTTGTTTTCGGCCGCGTGGACGTGCGGCAGGACGACCCCGGCCAGGGCCGAAGCGCCCGCCATGAATCCGCGGCGCGACCTGGCGCCGGAATTGAGCTCACTCATCGCGGACCTCCTTCAAGTCCTCGGGTTTGAGACCCGTCTTTTGCTTCTTCGCGTGGATGGGGTTGGGCGCGTAGGCGCCGGCGATGTCAGCTTTGCTGCGCGCAGGAAGCTTGCGCTCCAGCTTCAAAGCCCAATCACAGGCGTTCACCAGCAGCCGCCCGAATCCTTCGTTTTGAAGATCGCCGGCATGTCCCATGGTGGTGGTGCACACACGCGCCGGCGTGTTTTTCTCGCCAGTGAAGGTCGGCACCCGGGCCACGGGAACGAGCTTCTTGGCCGGGTTCGGAGGATCTATGGGGTTCATCCCGATCAAGACCTGCCCCAACACAAGCGGTTGCGCATCGGGCGGCAGGGTAGTGATTCCGTAAACATCCGAGGGCCCCCGGATGTCGCCGGCTCCGCGCAGAACCGGGTGCTTCTCCATTCCCGGCGCGATCACCCCACGCGTGCTCTCCTTTTGGTGAGCGCCGTGGTGGTTGATCCAGGTCTCGCCTGGCACGAGGCGGCCCCATCCGCCCTGGGGGTCCTTGCTGTTGTAGCTGTAGCGCGCATAGGAGCTATCGGGGCGCGTGCAGTGGTTGAAGGCGTGCGTCGAACCCCGCGGTGCCGCGATGGGTTTGCCGGAATGAGTGTAGTCGGCGATGCGCCTGCCCTTGCCGGGACCGCTGCTGCCTTCGCAGGAGACCCATTGCTCCTGGGCGCTGAGCGCGTTGGCGGCCAGCGCGGCCAGCAACAACCAACGTGCTTTGTGCATCAGAGGCTCCGGGCGGAGTATATCAGGTGTCCGGCAGCGCGGTCCCCGCCGGTTCGCCTGGCGGCGGATCGCGGTGTTATCTCAGTCCACGAGCGCCTGGTAGACGAGGGTTTCGAAGCGGTTGAGCAGGAGCGTGTCGAAGGGCATCCACTGGGTGAAGAGGAGGTAGACGAGGTTTTCTTTGCGGTCGACGCGGAAGCGGGTGGAGGCGGCTCCGTCCCAGCCGAACAGGCCCAGGCTGCCGGGGCGGCCGGACTTGGCGGGCTCGATGCGGACCGAGCCGCCGAGGCCGAAGCCGTCGGAGTCGTCGCCGCCGGTGGTGGGACGGGCCAAGCCGGCGAGGTGGTTCATCATCATGAGGTCGACCGTCTTGCGGCTGAGCAGGCGCGCGCCGTCCAACTGGCCGCTGTTGGCTAACATCTGGGCGAAGCGGGCGTAATCGCCGATGGTGGAGTACAGGCCCATGCCGCCGTAGGGGACGCCCTTGGCGTCGAGACCGCTCTGCGCGGCCGGCTTGCCTTCGCGGAGGCTGTAGATCTTCGCGAGACGCGCGCGTTTTTCGGCGGGGACGACGAAGTGCGAGTCGCGCATCTTGAGGGGGTCGAAGATGCGCTCCTGGACGAAGCGGTCGAAGGGCGTGCCGGAGACGACCTGGACGAGATAGCCGAGAACGTCGATGGAGATCGAGTACTCGTATTTTTCGCCGGGGCTGGCGACGAGGGGCAGCCTTGCGGCGCGGCCGATGAACTCCTTCAGAGAGCCAGCATCGAAGACCCTGGCCTTGCGGTAGAGGTCAGCCACGGCGCCGTTGCCGAAGCCGTAGGTGAGTCCGGCGGTGTGGGTGAGGAGGTGCTTGACGGTCATGGGGCGGTCCGGCGCGGCGAGCTCGGGCTGATCCGCCGGCCCCCATTTGTAGACCTTGAGGTCCTTGAACTCGGGGATGAACTCGTCTACGCGATCCGCGAGCGAGAGTTTGCCCTCTTCGACGAGCAGCATGACGGCGACGCTGGTGACGGGCTTGGTCATGGAGTAGACGAGGAAGATGGTGTCCTTCTCCATGGGCAGATTGGCTTCGACGTCGCGGCGGCCGAAGGTCTGCCAGTCAACGATGCGGCCGTTGCGGACGATCATCGAAACGAATCCCGGGGGCTTGTTGGCGCCCGCCGCCTGCTCCAGGTTCTGGTGGAGGCGCTTGAGGCGGTCCGGCGAGAATCCTTCCTTTTCGGGGGAGGAGAGCGGGAGGGGCTGGGCCTGGAGGATGCCGGCGAGGAGCAAGAGAGCGAGTGCGGGCCGCATCCTCGCAGTATATGGCCTCAGCGCGATTCACCGCAGACAGCGCGAGCGGTTGCTTCGAGATGGGCGCTCAGCGCGGGTGCGCCCTGCGTGATAGAACGGTCGGAGAGAGATGCTTTCGCGCAGGACGTTTCTTCAGGCTCTGGCCCAGCGGCCCAAGCCGCGGCCCAATGTCGTCATCGTCTTCCTGGATGATTCGGGGTACTCGGACTTTCATCCGTTCGGGAGCCCGCCATACCCGACTCCGAATGTGCGGCGGGTGGCGGGCGAAGGGTGCCGCTTCACGAACTTCTATGTGCCGCAGGCGGTGTGCTCGGCTTCGCGGTCCGCTTTGCTGACGGGGTGCTTTCCCTGCCGGACCAAGGTGTTCGGGGCGCACGGGCCTCGCGCGCGGGGACTGGACCCATCCTTCTCGACATTGGGGCAGGTATTCCAATCGGCCGGCTACAGAACGGCGGTGTTCGGGAAGTGGCATATCGGGGATCAGCCGGAGACGCGGCCTCCGGCGCGCGGATTCGACGAGTCGTGCGGGCTGATGTATTCAAACGATATGTGGGAATTTCACCCGGAAAATCCGCAGGCTTACGCGAAATATCCGCTGGAATTCTGGGAAAACGGCAAGGTGACGATACCGCGCGTGACGAAGGAACACCAGCCGTATCTCACGACGTGGTACACGGAGCACGCGGTGGATTTCATCGCGCGCAACCGGCGGAATCCGTTCCTGCTGTACGTGCCGCATTCGATGCCGCACGTTCCGCTCTTTGTGAGCGGGAAGTTCCGCGGGAAGTCGGGGCGGGGGCTGTACGCGGACGTGATGATGGAGATCGACTGGAGCGTCGGGGAGATCGACAAGGCGTTGCGCAGGCACGGGGTCGCGGATAACACGATCTTCCTGATGTCGTCGGACAACGGCCCCTGGACGTCGTACGGCAATCACGCGGGAAAGACGCCGTTCCGCGAAGCGAAGGGCACGAGCTTCGACGGCGGAACGCGGTCGGCGTGCATTCTGCGGTATCCGGGGCGCATCAAGGCGGGCGCCGCGAGCTCGCGAATGTGGTCGACCATCGACGTGCTGCCGACGTTCGCGCAGCTTGCGGGCGCGCCGCTTCCGAAGCACGAGATCGACGGCGGGAATGTGTGGGATTTGATCAGCGGGCGGCCCGGGGCGGCGAACCCGCGCGAGTACTATGCATTTTCGACGGGACCGAATTTCGAGGGCGTGATCTCGGGCGACGGCAGGTGGAAGCTGCATCTTCCGCACCAGTACCGCGTGCTTGTCGAAGCGGGCAACGACGGAGCGGCGGGGAAGTACAAGCAAGCGAGCATCGGCCTGTCGCTGTTCGACATGGAGAACGATCCGCTGGAGACGACGAACGTACTCGACCGCTATCCGGACGTGGGGAAGCGCATGCAGGGGTATGCTGAGGCGCACCGGGCGCGGTTCTATGCTTGAGCGGCGCGGCTGGTGATTAGACGGCCGGGGGGGCGAAGCCCGTGCGGTAGGTCTTGCGCAGGAGCGCGTTGGCCTCTTTGTCCGAGCCGAAGGTCTCGGTCTTCGGATCGAAGACGACGTCGCGCTTCAGGAGGGTGCTGATGTTGCCGAGGTGGCAGAGAGTCGTGCTGAGTCTGCCGATCTCGACGTCGGCGTTGGGCCGCTGGCGCGTGCGCATGCATTCGAGGAAGTTCTTTTCGTGCGTCATCGGGCGGGCGGCGCCGCTTTCGGCGATCTGTTTCTGGCGGTCGTAGACGCGCCATCCGCCGCCATCAACGGTGAGCGTGGCGTCGGTTCCGTAGAACGCCGTGCCGGCCGCCGCGCCCTCAATGGGGTGATGGTCGGCGAACGAGTGGAGCTCCCAGACGAGCACGAAGTCGCCGTAGTCGAACGTGGTCACCTGCGTGTCGGGCACCTCCTTGGCGTCGTCGAGCCAGTAGATGCCGGCCTGGCCTGAGACTCGCCGCGGCAGCGAGTTCTCTGCGCCGTGGAGCCGCTGGATGCCCATCAGCGCGACATCGAGCATGTGGACGCCCTGGTTGCCGAGCTCGCTGTTGCCGTAGTCCCAGAAGAAGCGCCAGTTGTAATGGAAGCGGTTCCTGTTGAAGGGGCGTTTGGGGGCGGGGCCGAGCCACTGATCGTAGTCGACGCCGGGGGGCGGGTCGCTGTCGGGAGGATTGCCGATGGAGGCGCGGACCTGGCACATCCAGCAGCGGATGAGGGGGACTTTGCCGAGTCTGCCTGAGGCGACGTACGCGGCGGCCTCGATGAAGTGCGGGCCGCTGCGGCGCATGGTGCCCACCTGGACGACGCGGTTGTGCTTGCGGGCGGCGTCGCGGATCCACTGGCCTTCCTGGATTGTCTGCGAAAGGGGCTTTTCGATGAAGAGGTCCTTGCCGGATTGCAGCGTCAGCAGCGACATGCGCGCGTGCCAGTGGTCGGGCGTGGCGATGATGACGGCGTCGATGTCCTTGTCGTCGAGGACCTCGCGGAAGTCTTTTACGTAGCCGGGCATTTCACCTTGCGCGGCGTTCAGGACGGGCGCGACGGCGGCGTAGATGGCGTCGTCGATGTCGCAGATTGTTTTGATGCGCGCGCCGGCGGCGATGGAGCGCCGGGCGACGCCTTTGCCCTGGTTGCGGGCTCCGACGAGGGCGAGATTGATGCGGTCGTTCGCTCCGAGGATGGTTCGCGCGCCCAGGCCCGCGCCGGCTGCCATAAAAGTGCGTCGATTCATGATGGGGGCCTCTGCCGTTGACCGGAGTTGTCTTCATCCATGCTTAGCACGTCCGGGGAGTCGCGACGGACTGTAGCGGAGAGCCGGCGGCATTCACCGGCTGGATTCGCCGTGGGAGTCGAGCACGCGCCGCAGGTTCTCCGCGAGAGTTCGGACGTGGGGGTAGCGGAAGATGGCGTCGGCCGGGCCGGCGGCGGGCTGAACGTCGAAGTTGCCGTCGACGTACTCGCGCCAGGCGAGCAAAGGGTCGTCAAGAATCTCGGACTTGTGCGGTTCGGCGGCGGCGATGAATTGCGTGACCGGGCAATCGAGGGGCCGCGGGACGTAGGATTGCATGGCCTCGACGTTGGGGTGCGTGGCGGGCGGTGGGGCGGCGACCGGGGCCGGGAGCCGGCGGCGTGCTAAGCGGGCGAGGGTCTTCAGGTGGGCGGCGGCTTCGCTCAGAGTGAGGTTCCTGCGGCCAAGAAGTACCTCGCCCGCCGCGCGCGCGTAGCGCCACCAGTGTCGCGCGATTTTGGGATGGCCCGGCGCGGGGACTTCGAACAGGACAACGTGGTCCACTCGCGCCCCCTGACGCCGGAGCTGGCGCGCGGCTTCGTAAGCGACTACTCCGCCGAAGCAATGGCCGCCCAACAGGTAGGGTCCTTCCGATTGCAGGGAGCGGATAATGCCTGCGTAGCGCGCCGCTACCTCCTCCACGCTGTAGCGCCCGCGCGCCTCGAGCGGCCGCGGATCGCGCAGGACGTAGAAGGGACGCTCCCCGCCGAGGCATTGGGCGAGCTCGCGAAAGTAGTAGGGGTTTTCGTCGGCTCCGGGAATGCAGAAGATGGGCCGGCGCTTTCCCTCCCTCTGCAAGACGATGTAGGGCGGGCGCTGGACGAGCGGCGCGGAGCCGCGCTGCGGGGCGTGGCCTTCGAGCATTCGGGCGATCGTGGCGAGATCGGGGCTGGCGAAGAACTCGGATTCGTCGAGAGCGTTCGCGGCCGCGCCGAACTCGATCTCGAGTTCGGTCATGAAGAGAGTCAGCGCGAACGAATCGCCGCCGAGCGAGAAGAAGTCGTCGTGCCGTCCAACCTGATCGAGGTTCAACAGCCGCTGCCAGATTGCAGCCAGACGAAGCTCGATGTCCGATTCAGGAGGATGAAAGGGCCGGACCGCATCCGCCAACCGCGCGGCGAGCTCGGCGCGTTTGGGCTTGCCGGTTGCGCCCGCGGGCAGCGAGTCCAGGAACAGAATCCGCCGCGGAATCTTGAACGGGGCGAGGTGCGCCGCGGCGTAGCGCCGCAACGCGGACTCGGAAACGCCGGCGCCCTCACGGACAACAACGGCGGCCGCGACGTCCTCACCGAGAGTGGGGTGAGGCATGGCGAACGCCGCCGCGCGGGCGACGGCGGGATGGGACATCAGCACGTCGTCGACTTCGACCGGCAGGACCTTTTCCCCGCCCCGGTTGATCATCTCTTTCAGGCGGCCGCTGATGAAGAGGTAGCCGTCCTCGTCGAGCCGGCCGAGGTCTCCGGTGAGGAACCAGCCGTCGCGGAAGGCGAGGCGAGTGACCTCTTCGTTGTGCCGGTAGCCGTCGAAGACCGCCGGGCCACGCACGGCGATCTGGCCTTGCCGCCCAGGTTCCACGGGCGCACCGTTCTCGTCGAGGATGGAGATTTCCGAGCCGTTGGCCGGCCCGGCTGAGCCGGGCTTCCGCAGCCCGGGAGGCAGGGGGTTGCTGGTGACAACGCCGGTTTCGGTGAGGCCGTAGCCTTCGAGGACCGGCACGCCGAGGGCGGTTTCGACATCGGCGAGCAGTTGCGGCGGGAGACGCGCGCCGATGGAGCGGACGAAGCGCAACGGGGCGCTGCGCACGCGCGATTGTTCTTTCCGCGCGACGGGGAGGATCGCGCCGTGCAGGGCAGGGCCGGCGGTGTACCACGTCGGACGGAACTCCTCCATCCATTCGGGGAACCGGACGGCGTCGAAGCCGGGAGCAGCGATGACACTACCGCCGCGGGCCAACTGGGCGGCGGCGCTGATCAGCCCCTGCAAGTGGAACAGGGGCATCATGCTGAGGAAGCGGTCGCGCCCGGACAGCTCGAGTATGCGGGCTGCGTTGTCCATCATCGCGTTCAGGCGGCGGTGGGTGAGAGGCACGAGCTTGGCGCGCCCGGTGGTGGCGGAGGTGTGTAACAGAAGCGCTTCCGCGTCCGGCTCCGGGGACGGCGGCGGCTGCGTGACGAGGGCCGCGTGAGAGATGAGCCGATGCGTCTCGAAGATCGGGAGGTCCTGCATCCGAGCCTGCGCGGCCGCGGGCGAGTCGAGGCGGTTGACGACCAGCGCGTCGGGCCGGAGGTCCGGCATATAGAACTCGAGTTCGGATGGCGACAGCGCGGGATTCAGCGGCGCGCACGCGCCGATGGCGGAGATGCCGAGGAACAGAGAGAGCAATTCCGCGCCGCCGGGTTCGACGACAGCCACGACAGCGCCGCGCCGGAGGCCCGCCGAGGTAAGCGCGAATGCGATGCCGTCGACTTGGGCAAGCAACTCACCTCTTGTGAGCGCCGGCATTCCCGGCGCCAGCAGGGCCGGGGCAGCCGGATCGGCCAACGTATTACGGCGGATTTCGAGACCAAGAGAGCCGTTCATCTCCATACCATGAATCCGCCAGTGTACTATCGTCCGGCGGCCCGGCGAGCGCGATCGTCCCCTCAGCGCCGCTGACGATGCCGAACAGCCACATCAGGATCAGCGCGGAAGAGATTATTAAAAGCATTTCGCCGGTTCTCCTTTAGCGGCCGCTTGCGGGCGCCGCGGCGACCTTCAACGACGAGATGGTGATTGGCTCACCGGTGACGACGATCTCGACCCTGCGGTTCTGCTGGCGTCCGTCCGCGTTGTCGTTGGAAGCCGCCGGCCGGGCCTCGCCGAATCCTCTCGCCGTGATGCCCGATGTGTGCAGGCCCTGCTGAACGGGATAGCTGCGCACCGATTCGGCGCGGCGCTCGGACAGGCGCTGGTTGTACTCTTCGCCGCCGATGCTGTCGGTGTGGCCCTCGACCTCGAGCTTGAGACCCGGATGGGCGAGGACGATGCCCGAGATCTTCGCCAGCTTCTCGCGGGCGCCGGGGCGGAGCGTGCGCTGGGCTGTGTCGAAGAGCACGCCGGACATGCTCACGATGAGTCCGCGGGCGGTGTCGCGGGTCTCCAGAATCATGTTGAGCTGTTGCTGGAGGCGCGCGCGCAGCTCCGATCTTTCGCGTTCTGCGGCTTCTTTCAGCCGGGCCGCGGCCTCGGCCTCGCGCTGGCGGGCGAGCGCTTCGACGCGCATCCGTTCGGCCTCGATTCCGGCCTGGTCGGCCTGTCGTTCGGCGGCAAGCCGCTCCGCTTCCGCCGCGGCGCGGCGGCGCGCTTCTTCTTCAGCGGCGGCCCTGACGGCCGCCTTGCGCCCGGCGGCGGCGCGCTTCCCGATGTCCTGGCGCTCCCGCTCCATGCGCTGGATGGCGATGCGCCGCGCGTCCCAGGCGGTTTGCACGGCCTGGCGAGCCGTCATGATCACCGGCTTGCGGCCGGCGTCGCGCCTCAGATAATCCTCCGCCTGCCGCAGCAAGGCGCCGGCTTTCTCAAAAGTGTCGGCGGCGTAACGATCAGCGCTCGCGGCGCGCGCCAGAGTCAATAGAGACCAATCGCAGGACTCCGGGTTCGCTCAGCGGAACCGGCCCGTCCGCTTTCACCGTGAAGAATCGGCCGGAGAGCTCTGCGGCCTTGCCCGAGGCGAGATGCAACAGCAACTCTTCGGCGGGCTGTGTCGTCACGTCGCGCCCCTCGTCGAAAATCCGCTGAAACCATGGCAGCCAGCGCTTGCCTTCTTCGGATTGCAGGAGCTGCTCGGCCATCGCGGTCCGCACGGCGCCCGGCTCGATGGCGAAGACGCAGACGCCGTGCGGGCGAAGCTCGTCCGCGAGCAACTCGGTGAGGCGGATCAGCGCGGTCTTCGCGGTGACGTAGGCGGAAAGGTAAGGGATGCTCACCGTGCCCGCGCCGCTGGCGACGTTGATGATGGTTCCGCGGCGCCGCTCGATCATGCCCGGCAGGACGGCGCGCGAGCAGAGCATCGGGCCTTTGAGGTTCACCTCGATGTTGCGCCACCACTCATCGGCGCCGGATTCCCAGAGCGGACCGAACGGCGGTCCCGCGCCGGCGTTGTTGACGAGGAGGTCCACCGGGCCGAGCTTTTCTTCAACAGTCGCGACCATACTCTCAACGGCGCGCTGACCGGTCACGTCGGCCTGGATGGCGATGGCATCAGCGCCGGCGTTGAGGAGTCTCAGGGTTTCGGTCAACTCGGCCTGCGTGCGAGAGGCTGCGGCCACGCGCCATCCCTGTTTTGAGAGCGCGAGGGCGAAGGCGCGTCCGATTCCGCGGCCGCCGCCGGTGACGAGTGCGACTGAGCTCATCTCAATGGAATAGCTGCATGTGGAGCGGGGCGTCAACCGTGCGGTGCGCCGGGTACGCGTCCCTTGACCGTGCGCATCGAGAGCGTCTGCGTTGCCAGCTCCGCCGCGAGGTAAGGCCGGTAGGCGGATTGTGCGGCCTGGAGTTCGCCGGGAGTGCAGAAGCCCTCAGCCGCGACGCGGTCGCCCAGATTCTCGATCACTTCGAGCCAGAGGGCGGCACGTTCGGAGAAGCCGGGATCGGTGCGGGTGATGATCTCATCCTCCATCGAGGACTCGATATCCGTGAGGCCGGCGGAGTGAAGCAGGCCGGGCAGGCGGTCGGCCATCCGGTTGTCCCAATGGTTGGTCTCGCGCCAATCGAGAAAGGCGCGGTAGAAGCGCTGGAAGGCGCGCGGCGGCTCGGGCTCCCAGGCGTTGGCGGCGTGGTTATAGTCGAGGACGACGAGGATGCCGCCGGGCTTTGCTGCGCGTTTCATTTGCAGGATGGCCAGCGCCGGATCGCCGATCCACTGCATGACGCGGGCGGCGGTGACGCAATCGAACCGCGCGACGAAGCTCAGGGCAGTGGCGTCGCCGAGCTCGAAGCGCAGGTTGGGGATGCCGCCGTGGGTTCGTTCTGCAATTTCGAGCAGGCCCGCGTCGCGATCGAGACCGACGGCGAATCCCGCAGGTCCTACGGCTGCCGCGATGCCCGCCGAGATCGAGCCCGTGCCGCAGCCGACGTCCAAGACGGACATGCCCGGGCGCAAAAGCTCCGCGAGCCGGCGGTGATCGTGTTCAAGAGTGCGCCGCCCCAGGATGCGCGGGTCGGACCGGTGGGACTGCGCGGACGTTGAACCATTGTGGGCGAGGGAGGCAGGCAGGCGGGACAAGCCCGCCTGCCCGGTTGGTTTGCGGTTTAGAACGGAACGACGACGGTCGGGTTGAAGTCGCAGGTCGACACGTCGAAGCTCACTGTCATGTTCTTGCGTTTGCCGGCGACGATGGCCGTCGCGGTGACCCGGTAAGATCCCGGCAACAGCATGAGCGGATTGGAGACCGTGCCGTACTCCCTGTGGTATTGGAAGCCCAAGCACGCTCCGCTCGGAGCGACCGTAGTGAGCGGCAGATCCTTGGCGACGCTGACGCTGTCCACGATCTGGCTGTTCTTGTTGCCGGTGATGCGCGCAAGCTGGATCTTCTCAACGGTTCCGGTGGGCGCGGGGACGCCGCCGATGGTGACCAGGACGCGGGCGCCGGTGCGCACGCCCTCGCCACAGACGTTGGTGTTGGTTGTGGTAGTGGCGTGAGTGATCGGGTCAACCTCCCAGGTGACGCTGAGAGTTCCGGTCCGCTGCCGTGCGAGGACCGTGGGTCCAAAGATGGACTTGAGGTCGCCTTCGCCGAGTTGATGGCCCGGCTTGACTGGGATCGGCGTCTCGGGTTTGCCGAGCAGCGAGTAGTCTGTTGCGCCGACGCTCACCGCGGCATCGGTCACGAGCACCGGGCAGGTTCCATTGTTGGAGACCACCCAGGGTTTCGGACTGGTGCAGGCTCCTACGCTTTGGATCACCTCGGGGAGGTAGCTAATGTTCGCAGGCGCCACGAGGTCCGCCGCCGGAACCGTACCCTGCACCAGCTTGATGACGGTCGGCGTCTCGGGATCATCAGTGACGATTCTGAGGTTGCACTGCTTCAGGCCCACCGAAGTCGGAGTGAAGCGGATAGTCACCGGAGTGCAGAAGTCCTTGCTGATCGGCGCAGGCGTTGCGAATGGGTTGTTGACGATCACGAACTCGTTGCACACTCCGCCGCCGAGAGACTCCAACGTGACCGAAGTGACGTTCAGGTTGCAGAGGCCGAGGTTGCAGAGCTCGACGATCTTCTCCGCGTTGACTCCGGCGCAAACATTCCCGAAATCGGTGGAGCCGGACACCTTCAGATCGCCCGGAGGCGCGTTGCCGGAGACGGGCACGACCCGGCTGGGAGCGTTCTCGGCGTTGCTGGTGACGGTGATGTTCGCGTTGTCCAAGCCGAGATTGCTCGACTTGTAGCGGATCGGCACCTCGAGCGAATCGCCGGCGCCGACGGTCACCGGATAGGTGAGCGCCGTGGCGACGGTGAAGTCAGTGGAACTGGACGTGATGTTGCTGATGTTCAATGGGCAACTTCCGGAGTTGTTGACCGTGAGGGTCATGTCCTTATGCGCCTCGCGGCAGACGTCGCCGAAGTTGCCGTTGGCGGAGATAAGAGTGTCGATTAGCGGCGCGCCCGTGGAGCCGGTGATGGGGATCACGATGGACCCCTCGTCGGCGTCGTTGCTGAGGATCGTCAGGGTCCCGTTGTAGTTCTGGTTCTGGGCGTTCGGCGCGAAGCGGATGGTCAGGTCCACGTGCGCGCCAGGCTGGATCTGAAACGGCGGCGTGGGGCCGGAGAGGATCGAGAACGCCGGTGATCCGCCGACGGTGATGCTGGAGATCTGGAGAACGCCGCCGCCCGTGTTGAAGATGGACACGGTGCGGTCCTCAGTCTGACCCATGCAGATCTCGTTAAAGGCCAGCGGAGCGTTCACCTCGATCTCCGGCTGGCCGGGGAGGCTGAACGACACGTTGGAGACCAGGGCGTAGTTCTGGGGGCCTTGAGGCACGGCCGTGCCGCGAACGCGGACCTTCCAGAAACCCTGCGCCGGGTTGGCGACCACAGCCTGCTCGACGTTGTCGATGTTATTGGGGCCGCCGTTTGTCGCGTTGCCGGTTGGGTTGCCGCGTCCCGGACCGGTGAAGGGGAAGCGGAGGCTGTTGTCAGGGGCGACCAGCTCCAGGTCGAGGTTGTTCACCAAGTCCGCGGTTGCTTCGTTGTCGCTGGTGCTGCCGGCTCCGGGCGGATCGATCCAGTTGAGCGTGACGCGCAGACTTGGCGCGCCGCCGGGGACGGGCAGCAGATACTCGTCGGTTTGGCCGTTGTCCACGGCGTCGGTGATGATGCGCACCGGTCCGGCGTCGATCGTTTGCGCCGCGGCGAGGGCGTCGGCCCTCCCGAAGCCGAACCTGTAGTCCGGGCCGGGGCGGCCGAGGTCGGTGGCGGTGTTGAGGAGCAGAGCCTTCATGATGTCGGCGGAGGGGGCGGCCGTAACGCCGTAGCGCTGCCGGTAGTGCTGAATCATCAGCGCGACGATGCCCGTGACTGTGGGGGTGGACATCGAGGTTCCGCCTTTGGAGCAATAGTTGTCGTCGTCATTGGCCATATTGCCGGCGCACGTGGAAGTCAGGCTGACGCCGTTGGCCACGATGTCGGGCTTGATGCGGCCGTCGTCGGACGGGCCGGTACCGCTGAAGCCGGCCTTCGTCGTTCCGTCGTCGTTCAGAGCTCCGACGGTGAGAATGTTCTTGGCGTTGCCGAATGTGCCGATCAGGTCGTATGCCTCGCCATTGGGCGCGAAGAAGCCGTCGCAGTCGGTTGCGTCACTCGGATCGCAATCGCCGTCGTCATTCCCGGAGGACTTGGAGACGGTTAGATTGGGCCTGTTGCGAACCAGTGTGCCCCAAACAACCGCCCGCCCCTCATAGGCGCCGAAGAGGTTGTGGTTTCCGGTGTCGGACCAGGTGCAGGGCGGTCCGCCGCCGCAGTCCCAGCCGAGGATTGGCCCCCAGGAATGATTGGAGGCGCGGATGCCCTGGTTGTCGACGGCGCTCTGCTGTTCGGTGGCTTCATCGCCTGCGTCGGAGAATCCGAAAGCGAAGATGGTGGCCTGAGTCGCCATGCCTCGGGCGGTGGCGTTGTTGGCGCCGCTGCTGGCGATGGTCCCGCTGACGTGCGTTCCGTGATCCTGGGATGCGAAGGCGTCGCCGTTGTTTTCCATGTTTGTAACCCGAGGAGTCAGGTCCTGATGGGTTGCCCAGACAGGACTGCCGTCCCAAATGCCCACGTTCACGCCATTGCCGGTGAGGTTGTACGGCGCCGCCTGGACGTCGTCCACGTTCGAAAGCATGGCCGCGGTGGCATTGTCGAGTCCGGCCGGCGGCGCGGTCTCCTGGACATACTGCACGAACGAAGTGCGCGCGAGATCGATGATCTGCGCTTGGGTTCCCTGGGCGTTCAGGAAGCCGCCGAGATTGAAGCCGGTGACACCGGTTTGAGGCGTGAGGCCGTAACGGCGGAGCAGCGACATGGCATGGCCGAATTCGACGTCGGGATAGAACTGCACCATGACGCTGATCTTGCCGTCCGGGAGACGGGCATGCCGGGCCGGGTTGCCGGTGCGGATGCTCGCGACGACTTTGTCGTTCACCGTGACGGGCGTGATGCGGGCAAAGAGCCCGTGCCCGCGGACCGCGTCGAGTCCCTTTTGACTGATGCGGGCCAGGTAGCGGTTGGAGCCGATGGCCTGGTAGAAACGCAGACCTTGGGTTTGGAGCTGGGCGCGCTCGTTGGCGTGGAGCGCTCGCCGAAACTCGACGATGACGTCCGCGCGGTTGTTCGTCAGTGCGATTGGAGACTGTGCCTGGACCAGCAGACCTGCGCCAAAGCAGGCCAATAGCAGGGCCAGGATCGCGAAGCGGGTTCGCTTCCTCATTTGCTGATACTCCTCTCTTGTGGTTTGTTTCTGATGAGTTGTCGACCGGGGAACCAGCAAACCAGGCACACAACTACCCGACCCCCTAGAAGGCCAGGTATCCCAGTTTTGATCCCCGCGTCGGGAGTAAACACCTGAATCCGCCGAATTCGAGCGCTTTTCTGAACGGACGCGCCGAGTTGTGCGGACCTCCTTCGTACAAGGACGTACAGTACCCGGGAGAGGCAGGCCGGCTGGCGTCTTGGCGCCCCGAGAGTGCCGTAGGCGGGCCCGGGTGCGGATATGCGTTACGCAGTATATTCGGGACCGGGGCGCGGACTGCGGACTCAAGGTCAGTCCTTCTCCCGATACTCGCGGCGTTGCGCTCACGACGCGAGCGAAACACTGCGTCAAGCCGCCTGCTCAGAAAACCGGCCTCGGGCTCCTTGTGCCGAAAGCCCTCGCGGTCCAGTGAGGCAGTTGCCAGCCCGGGGCCGGCTGTAGGATTCCGCCGCAGCGCCATCCGGCGCGAATGCCTGATGCCGCTGAGTCCGGGCCGGGGCAGCTTAGCGAGGAAAAGGCGAGAGGCGCTTCACTCGCAGGCATCCTTTCCGATGAGGGGACTCCTGCGGATTCAAACGGGCCCAGAGTCAGCCTGCATCCTTCCCGAGTGGCATCGCCCGGCGTCCTGGAGGAGAGATGATTTCTGGCGATGACGCCGGCAAACCCGCACGCCCGGGCGCGGTCGCCGGCGTCGAGCTCAAAGCCGGGGAACGCATCGTTCGGGTCCATGAGGGCGCGCCGGTTGTGCAGCGGGAGAAGACCGCGCGCCAGGGGCGCAACCGGGGATGCGGTTGCGGCAGGGGAGGCACGTCATTGTTCTTTTGCCCGCTTTCGGTCATCACAGTCCGGATCGACGCCGTTGGATCGGGCGGGGCGAGCGGGGCATCATATTCCCATGCGGTTGCTGATCCAAGTCCTGTTCGCCGCCGCCTTGTTGGGGCAGGGCGCGACGGCCCAAACGCGCCGTGACGCGGCATCCACGCTGTCCGCGTTAAGCACGCAGTTCGAGGAATTGGTGGAGAAGGTCGACCCCGCTGTGGTGCAGGTCATCACGCGGGGGTTCGCTCCGGCCGAAGAGGAGGGCGGCACAGGCCTGCTGCGCGCACGCCGGGGCAGCGGTTCCGGCGTCCTCGTCGATCCCTCGGGTTACATCATCACCAACGCGCACGTTGTGGGGACCGCACGGCGCGTTCAGGTGCTGTTGCCTCAGCCGAGCGAGGAGCAGATGCGGTTCACTTCGGTGTTGAAGCCCGCGGGCAAGCTCGTGCCCGCGAGGGTGGTGGGCACGGATCGCGAGACGGACATCGCCGTCCTGAAGATCGAGGGAACGAACCTGCCGAATCTGAAGTTCGGCGATTCGGAGAAACTGCGGCAAGGCCAGATGGTGTTTGCGTTCGGCAGCCCCTTCGGGCTGGAGAACTCGGTGACGATGGGCGTGGTCAGCTCGGTGCACCGGCAGGTGCGCCAGGACGACCCGATGATCTACATCCAGACGGACGCATCGATTAATCCGGGCAACAGCGGCGGCCCGCTGGTGAATCCCGCGGGCGAAGTGGTGGGCATCAACACGTTCATCCTCACGCAGTCGGGCGGGAACGAGGGCGTGGGCTTCGCCGCGCCGTCGAACATCGCGCGCAGCGTCTACGAACAGATCAGGAAGCACGGGCGCGTGCGGCGGGGGCGCATCGGAGTGATCGCGCAGACCATCACGCCGGCGATCGCGGCGGGACTCGGATTGCCGCGCGACTGGGGCGTGATCCTGGCCGACGTCGAGCCGAGCGCGCCGGCGCACGCGGCGGGACTTGAAGTGCGCGACATCGTGCTGGCGTTGAACGGCAAGCCGATGGAGAACGCGCGGCAGTTCGGCGTCAATATCTATCAGAACGCGGGCGAGACGATCACGTTGGATGTGCTTCGCGCGGGCAAGGAAATGAAGATCCGCGTGGCGGTGGCGGAGCGGCCTCAGGATCCCGAACGCATTCTGGCGCTGGTTTCGGGCGACGCCAACATCGTTCCCAAACTGGGGATCCTGGCCGTGGACCTGGACGAAAAGGTGATGCCGCTGCTGCCCACGCTGCGCAAGCTGTCGGGCGCCGTCGTGGCGGGGATTGTCGCGGACATGTCGAGCCGCGAAGAGCCGCTCGCGGCCGGCGACGTCATCTATTCGGTGAACAACATGCCGGTGCGTTCGCTGGCGGATTTGAAGGCGGGGGTGGAGAAACTGCCGCAGGGACAGCCGGTGGTGCTGCACCTGGAGCGCCTGGGGCGGTTGCAGTACGTGGTGTTCGAGCTGGAATAGGACGTCAGGACGAATTTCGCGACCATCGCTCGCGCATCGTTTTCCGCGGCTTGCGGGCGGCGTGCTTGGACTTCGGCGCCGGCGTTGCGGGGGACTGGCGCTTCAAGCCGGCCTTTTGTTTCGCCGCGGTCTTCGGCTTTGGCGGCTTTGGCCCGGCCAACGTAGCCGGCGCGTCCGCGGCTTTCGGCGCGGCTTTGGCTGTTGGCGGCGCTTTCGCCTTGGCCGGTTTCCCCGCCGATGTCGCGGGCGCGGCTTCGGCCATCTCGACGCCGAACATCTCGGCGAGGTCATCGGCGGCGAGGACCCGGGCGGAAGCGGCGGCCGCCTTGGTGAGCGGGATGGCCTTGCCGGCGTGGGCGAGGAGGTCTTCCTCACGGACTTTGCGGAGCCGGAACAGCAGCTCAGGCTGGTGATCGAGGCGCGCGCCCACGCCGTAGAGAACCGCGGCGACATGTTTGCACATGCTGGCCCAATCGGGGCAACTGCATGAGAGCTTGATCTCGCGCGGCGAGGGGAACAGTCCTTCCTTCTGGCGGCAGAGGCGTTCCATCACGCCCTTGGAGAAGCGGCCCTGAAGCAGCTCGACGAGAGAATCAATGGCGCCGGCGCAATCGCCGCAGATGGCTTCCCAGCGCGTCTTCGGCACGGGCGCCACGTTCAGCTCGACCGTGTACAGATGGGACCCGCTCACGTGCGCCTTGATGATGCCCGGCGAGATTTGAAGGTTGACGACCGAGCCGTTGCGGATGTAGGTGCGGCCGCGCGGCAGGCGATTGGAGTAGTCGCTATAACTCTCGAGGTTGTCGCACCAGGCTTTGCCCCAGAAAGTGCGGGCGATGGCGCGTCCTTCGATCACCACCGGCGAGATGTCGTGGCCCTTCTTCCTGAGCTTCTCCATCTCGCGCATCGCATTGTACCGGCGCTGGGCCACCGGCACGTAAGGTCTCCAGGTCCAATCGTAATAAGCCACGCTATGTCTCCTTCAAGGCCTTGTTTATATCGAGCGAGACCAGACGAAGCAGCTCTTCGTCTTTCAGTCCGGTCAATTGCAGCTCCGCGCCGCCCTCAAGGATTTCCTCCGAGAGACGGCGCTTGGATTCGATGAGGTCGTCCACCTTCTCCTCGACCGTTCCGCGGCAGACGAACTTGTGCACCAGCACGTTCCTTGTTTGGCCGATGCGAAAGGCGCGATCGGTGGCCTGATTCTCGACAGCCGGATTCCACCACCGATCGAAGTGCACGACATGGGAGGCGGCGGTGAGGTTCAGCCCCGCGCCGCCGGCCTTCAGCGACAGGACGAAAAAGCCGGCGGATTCGTCGTCCTGGAATCGCCGCACAAGGTCCTGGCGCTTCTTGACCTCGGTTTCGCCGTGCAATACGAGGCCCGGACGGCCGAAGACCCGGCCAAGAAATTCGGCCAGCGGCGCGGTGATCTCCCGGAATTGCGTGAAGACGAGCATCTTCTCCTGCTTGTCCGCGACCACTTCCGCGATCTCGCGCAGGCGCGCCCACTTGCCGCTGTCCTGTTCGCTCCAGGCGCCGTCGCCGAGCCAGTGCGACGGATGGTTGCAGATCTGCTTGAAGCGCATCAGGAAGGAGAGTATCAGACCGCGGCGCTGGATGCCGTCCGATGTTTCGAGCTGCCTCGCGAGTTCCCCGACGGATTGCTCATACAGAGCGGCCTGGCGGCGGCTGAGCTGGCACCAGGCCTTGACCTCCGTCTTGTCGGGGAGATCGGCGATGACGCTCTTGTCGGTCTTCAAGCGGCGGAGGATGTAGGGCCGCACGAGTTCGCGCAGCGGGGCATAGGAGGCGTGAGGATCGTTCGCCAGGCGCCTGGCGAAATCGGCGAATTGTTTCGAAGAGCCGAGCAGTCCGGGGTTGATGAAGTCGAAAATCGACCAGAGATCGCCAAGCCGGTTCTCAACGGGGGTGCCGGTGAGCGCGACGCGGGAAGAAGCCTTCAGCGCTTTGACGGCGCGGGTTTGTTTCGCGCCGGGATTCTTGATGGCCTGCGCTTCGTCAATGACAGCGAGGCGCCAGTTTGTTTCGGCGATCCAGGGCAGCCGCAGCAGGGAGCCGTAGCTCGTGATGACGAGGTCGACGCCGCGGAGCCGCTCCTTCGAGATGGATTTGAGGTCCGCGGGCGGGATCGACGAGGGGTGCGCAATGAGCGCGGAGAGACTGGGAGCGAAGCGCTCAATCTCCGATGCCCAGTTGGCGAGCAGTGAGGCCGGAGCGACCAGAAGGCTGGGCCGGCGCCTGGCGCCGTCTTCGCGCCGCAGGACAAGAAGCAGCGAGAGGACCTGAATGGTCTTGCCGAGGCCCATGTCGTCGGCGAGGCACGCGCCGAGGCCGAGCTGCGTGAGGAGATAGAGCCAGCGCAGGCCCACCTCTTGATAAGGGCGAAGCTGACCGTTGAGCGCGGGGCCGGGATCGATCTGTGCGAGGCCCTGCGGGCTGCGGAGTCCTTTGAGGATTTCGGCGAGCCAAGGTCCGGCCGCGACCTGCGCCCACTCGGAGCCGGCCGCGGGCGCTGCGTCGGCGGCGGCGACGCCGGCGCCGGCGAGCAGGCGCATCGCTTCGGCGAACGCGAGTCCGTTTTCGCGGGCGGACTCCTCCACTTCGCGGAAGCGGGCAATGAGGCGGGCGAGTTGCTCGCGGTCCACTTCCACCCAGCGGCCGCGCACCAGCGCGAGTCCCTCGACGCCGGCAAGCAGTTCGCGGATCTCGGCCTCGGTGAGCGGCTCGCCGTCCAGCGTGACCGACATCTGGAAATCGAGCAACGCGCCGTGGCCCAGCCGTGAAGGCGGATTGGCGCCCACCGTGCCGGTGACGCGCGGGCGCGGCGGCCGATTGCCGCGCCACGCCGCGGGCATACGGACGACGACGCCGGCCGCTTCCAGGCGGGGGACATCGCCAAGAAGCTGGAGCGCTTCGCGCGGGGTCCAGCGCAATGGATGGAAGATCTCGCTGGAATTGACCAACTCTTTGAGCCAGGGGCACGATTCGGAGGCGCGCTGGACCGGAAGCAGAAGCGAAAGCAGACGTTCTTTGTCGGCCGCGCCGGCATATTCGCCAAGCGCCCGCCCGAGGGGCAGATGCTGCGCTTTGGCTTGCGCGGAGAGGCGCGTCGTATAAGTGGCCAGGAAGGCGAAGGGACACTCGGGATCCTTGCGATTCTCGGCGAGGTTGAAGTGCACGCGGCCAACGAGGTTCCAGGAAGGGTTACGGCGCTTGAGGAACTCCTGCACGCCGCACTTCTCCTCCGCAAGCTCCGTCTGGAACGCGCCATCCATCTCGCTCCACAGCGCCTTGAGAACCTCCGCGGTCAGATACTCGACGCCGAGCATCGGCGGCGCGGCAAAGGAGATGCGCTCGAGATCGGCGCTCTCGGGTGCGGCGACATGGGCCCGCGCCGGCGGCGCGTCGCTTTCGACGCGCGTGCAGAGGGCGGTGACATACTGCGCCCCGAATTCGCGCCAGTACGCGAAGACCGGCGGCATCGGCGTGCCGGCTTCAGCGGCGCCGAGTTGCAGCAGTCCGTGGCCGGAGCCGCGCGCAAAGGCCCGCAGCAGACGCTCGGCGAGGGCGGCGTCGAGCACGGGCTCGGCGGGGTCGCGCGCAAGCAGCAGGCGGCCGTGGGGACTGAGGCTGAGGCGAAGCGGACCAGACTCCATTCGGGGAACACATCAGGGTAGCAGGAGCAGAGGGGACAAACTGGAAATCGCAACTCGCTTGGCGAAGACGGTGAGATCGAACTGGAGGGACCGTGGCTATCGCGGAATACATCCTTGAGAACGAGTCAGCCCGCGCGGAACTCAACGAACTCGCAGGGCGGCTGGACGGCGCTGCGCTCAAGCCGCCGGCCGGCGCGGGTTGGACGATTGCGGGCGTCCCGCGCCACCTCCCATTCTGGGACCAGCGGGTTCTGTTCCTGCTGAGGCGGTGGAGGAAAAGCGGCGCGGTCGAAAGATCAATGCTCGACTCGCTCTCGGTCGCCGCGATCAATGAAGCCGTCAACAGGCTTGCGCTCGAGGCGCCGGGACCAGCGGCGGTCACACTCGCGCTGGGGAGCGCCGCCGGCGCCGGCGCTTTCATGAAGGCGCAGTTGTAGTGTTGACCAGGAGACAGGCATATACTCGCATCATGACAACGCGATTCCTGATGGTTCTCCTTGCGCTGGCCGCGCAGGCGCAGCAGAAGAAGACGGTGTTCATGATCACCGACGCCGAGGGTGTGGCTGGCATCTGCCGGCAGGAGCAGACGGAGCCGAAAGACCCGGAGCTGCGTGCGTTGCTGACTGGGGAGATCAACGCCGCGGTGGAGGGTTTTCTCGCGGGCGGCGTCGACGAAGTGATCGTGTGGGATGGGCATGACGGCAGCCAGACGCTGTCAGTGACGACGATTCATCCGAAGGCGAAGCTGCTCATCGGACCCGCGGGGCGGGCGATGACGCTGGAGCGCGGCTACAGCGGCATCGCGTTCCTCGGGCAGCACTCGAAAGCCAACGTGCGCAAGGGCGTCATGGCGCACAGTTACAGTTCGCTTGGAATCCAGAACATCCTTCTCAACGGCAAGCCTGTGGGCGAGACGGAGACGCGCACGATGCTGGCCGGCTGGTACGACGTGCCGGTGCTGTTGCTCACCGGCGATGTCGCCGCCGTTGAGGAGATGAAGTCGCTGGCGCCGCAGGCCGAGACGGTCGCGGTCAAAGAGGGTCTCGCGCGGTATGCGTGCATCTCGATGTCCGCGCAGATGGCGCGTGACGCCATCCGTGAAGGCGCGCGCCGCGCGGCTGGGCTGATCGGCAAGGTGAAGCCGTACAAGGTGGCCGGTCCGGTGACGATCGAGATCGAATACACCACGCGCAACTCGCTGCGCATCGACGCCGAGCAGGCGCTGGGCGGCGAGGTGGTGGACGACCGCACGATCCGCTATCGCGGCAAGGATTTCCTCGACGCCTGGACGAAGGCGCGGATGTGGTGAGCGCGATGCGGCGCAGAGAATTTCTCGCGGCGCCCGCCACGCTGGCGCAAGCGGGCGCTGCCGTCGTTGTCGATCCAAAACCGCTGTTTGACATCTCGCCGTGGCTCTACATGCAGTTCATGGAACCGCTGGGCGCGACGGACTCCTCGGTGGAGGCGGCGTGGGATTACGACGCCGACGACTGGCGCGCG
The DNA here is from genome assembly GCA_964472745.1 of uncultured Solibacteraceae bacterium. Lineage (GTDB taxonomy): Bacteria > Acidobacteriota > Terriglobia > Bryobacterales > Bryobacteraceae > CAYYNC01. Next base: position 41,996 of record CAYYNC010000030.1, on the reverse strand, counting down.
GATTTCGTAGAGGCCACGCGCGGCCTCGCGCCGCAGGTGATTCGCTGGGGCGGCCTCTACAGCCGCTACTACCGGTGGCGCGAGGGCGTGGGTCCGGCGGCGAAACGCCCCTGGGCGCGCAATTACGTGTGGGGCGGCAAGGAGACCAACCGCGTCGGCACGCACGAGTTTGTGGACCTCTGCCAGCATGTGCGGGCGGAGCCGCTGATGTGCGTCAACTTCATGGGCGACGGCGATGCGCGTTATCGCAATGCGAAGGAAGGCGACCGCACCGGCGACAGCCGCGAGGCGGCGGACTGGGTCTCCTACGCGAACGACCCTGCGAACCGCGAGCGGCGCGCGCACGGCGTCCGCGACCCGTACAACATCAGGCTCTGGCAGATCGGCAACGAGACCTCGTACGGCAATGCGTGCTTTGCGAAAGACGAGGCGATCGCGCGCACCATCGAATTTGCGCGCGCGATGAAGGCGCGAGACAAGAGCATTCGCCTGATCGGCTGGGGCGACCGCGGGCGCGACGGATATTGGGCGCGCGACATGGTGGAGCGCGCGGGCGAGTGGCTCGACATGATCGCGTTCCACATGATGGGCCAGAGCCCGCGCCGCAAGGATACCGTGCTGCGCGGCATCCGCTATCAGAGGGACGTGCCGCAGGCTTGGGCGGAGCTGATGGAGCTGGCCGACCGCGTCGAGTCGCGGTTGAAGGAGATGATCGACGCCGCCGGTCCGCGCATGAGGGTGGCGATCACCGAAGGACACCTCTCGCTGCCGCCGCACAATGCGAACCCGTTGCTGCTGGAGTGGCTTTCGGCGGTGTACCACGCGCGGTCGTGGAACATCTATCAGCGGCACGGCGCCCGCGTCAAGATCGCAACGATCGCGGATTTCGAAGGCAACCGCTGGACGGTGAATGCACTGCTGCTTCAAACGCCTGGCAAGCTCACGTACATGACGCCGGCGGGCGCCGTGTCGCGGCTGTTCCGCAAACACGCCGGCGTCCACGGCGCGGCGGTCAGCAGCGCTCCCGCGGGGTTGGACATCGCTGCGAGCACGGCGGGAGACACTGTGTTCCTGCATGTCGCAAACACTGAGCTCTCGCGCGCGGTCGAGACGGGCTTCAGCGTCGCGGGGCGGCGCATCGCGGGCGGCCGCGTGTTCGAGATCGCGCCGCAGGACCTGCGCACCGCCGCAAGTCCGATGGAGCCCGATGTGTTCAAACCTGCGGAGCGAACGCTGCCCGCGGGCGAGCCGCGCTGGCGCTTCCCCGCGGGGTCGATCAGCGTGGTTGAGTTGAAGACGACCTAGCGCAGGACTTCACGAAGGCTAGTGTTCCGGCGGGTGGTCCCGCCCTCGCCGCCCAAGCGCACCGGGCCGGGCTCGCCGGCGAGTATCATCCGCTCGCCGTGGCCACTGCGCTTGGCCGCGGCAAGCGGGTCTTGCCCGCCGGCTTATGCGTAAGGCCGGATCTCCTGGAAGAGCGCCGTTTTACTAATGGAGTGGCCTATCTTCGCTATCAAACACAGGCCGGATCCAGGCCGTCGCACCTGGTTGGGAGCGCTGATCGCGCTTCGAACAAACGCGCTAACCTACGAGGAGCAACAAGGCCATGGACAACACGAGAGTATTCAGAATGGCGTTCGCAAGCGTGTATCCCCACTACATCGCCAAGGCGGAGAAGAAAGGCCGCACGAAAGAGGAGGTGCATGCCATTATCCACTGGCTGACGGGCTACGATGAACAGACGCTGCAACAGCAGATCGACGAGAAGGTCGACTTCGAGACCTTCTTCGCCCGGGCGCCACGGATCAATCCGAACGTCTCCAAGATCACCGGCGCGATCTGCGGCTACCGGGTGGAGGAGATCGAGGATAAGCTTATGCAAAAGATCCGTTACCTGGACAAGCTGGTGGATGAACTGGCCAGGGGAAAGGCCATGGACAAGATCCTGAGGAAGTGAGCGGAGGTTTCGGCGTTGTCATCGTCGATTTCGAGGCTTGCCGGATGTTGGTGATCGCGGCCCAAGCCGCCGCCGCCCTCCCGAGCGACCGATTTCACGCCGCTTTTTGATTGAGAACGGGCAACGCCGCAGCGTTGCTCAACGCCAATTCGAGGACCTTCGGCGGTTCGAACGCAAATCAAGCTGCGCGGGCGCGTGAGCGAACTTCCGAACCAGCCTATTCACTTGTACTGCACGTAGACAGTGTGGGTCTGCGTATTTTCGTACAGGCCGTGCTTGCCGTCGGCGCCGCCGATGCCGGATTTCCGCCAGCCCGCGTGGAAGCCCTGCATCGCCTCGAAGTTCTCGCGGTTGATGTAGGTTTCGCCGAAGCGCAGCTCGTTGGCGGCGCGCATGGCGACGTGGATGCTGTTGGTGTAGATCGACGACGTGAGGCCGTACTCTGAATCGTTGGCCCAGGCGATGGCCTGATCGAGATCGTCGAACGCGACGATTGGAACGACGGGACCGAATGTTTCCTTCTTGATGATGCCCATCTCGTGTCGGACGCCGCCGAGCACGGTGGGCTCGAAATAGTAGCCGCGATCGCCGGCGGGGTGGCCGCCGGTGAGCAATTCCGCGCCTTCCTTGAGTGCGGTCGCGACCATCGACTCGACCTTCTCCCTCTGCCGCTGGTTGATGAGCGGGCCCATGTCGAGGTTTTCTTCCTTCAGGGGATCGCCGAATCGCGTGGCGCTCATCGCGGCGACCATTTTTTCGGTGAAAGCGGATTCGATGCGGCGATCCACGTAAATGCGCTCGGCGCAGTTGCAGACCTGGCCGGTGTTGATCACGCGCGAGCTCTTGATTGCGTTGACGGCGAGGTCGAGATCGGCGTCGGCGAGCACGAGTGCGGGCGCTTTGCCGCCGAGCTCCAGATTCACTTTGGTGAGATTCTGCGCGGCGGCCTGCATCACCTTGACGCCCGATTCGACGCTGCCGGTCATGCTGATCATGTCGATGCCGGGGTGCGCGGCGAGAGCGTGGCCCACGCTGGCGCCGCGGCCGTACACCATGTTGAAGACGCCCGCGGGCAAGCGGCTGGCGGCGACGATTTCGGCAAAGGCGGCGGCGTTGTTCGGCGTCTCCTCGCTGGGCTTGATGACGATGGTGTTGCCGGTGACGAGCGCGGGGGCCATCTTGCGCGCGATGAGGAAGAACGGGAAGTTCCACGGCAGGATGCCGCCGACAACGCCGAGCGGGGCGCGATAGAGGAAGATGTTCTCGTTCGGGCGGTCGCTTGGCAGGATTTCGCCTTCGATGCGGCGCGCCCATTCGCTCATGTAATCGATGTAGTCGGCGGTGAAGGCGACCTCGACTTCGGCCAGCGGCAGCACCTTTCCCTGCTCTTCAACGATCGTGCGAGCGATCTCTTTCTGGCGCCGGCGAATGGCGGCGGCGATCTCGCGCAAGTGGCGCGCGCGCTCGATGGGCGGGAGCTTGGCCCATGCGGATTGCGCGCGGCGCGCCGCTGCGACCGCTTCGTCCACCGCGGAAGGCGGCGAGTCCGGCACGGCGGAGATCACCTCTTCCGTAGCCGGATTGAGCACGGAGATGGGTTCAGCCGCGGGCGCGACAAAGCGCCCATCGATGAAGTTCGGATGCGTGGTGATGGTCATGATTATCCTCCGCGTTCCGCTTTTGATTTGGAGATTAGCACTTCGGCGGGCGTGTTAAGAACTTCGATTCAAGCTCCCGGAGCGCTTCGTCGGGCAGCGGGCGGACGCCGCCGAGAGGACGCGCGTCGATGAGCGCCTGGGCCGTGGATTCGAGCACTTCCAGGCGGTCGTAGGCATCGAGCACAGTCTTGCCGGCAACGAAGACGCCGTCGTTTTCCAGCACCAGTATCGGCTGGTCGGGGCTGATTGCGGCCGCAACGGCATCGGGATTGGTGAACTGAACGCCGAAGGGCAAGCGCCCGACGTCCCGCAGGAAGATGTAGCTCTCGGGGATCGTGCGCGAAGTGAGCGCGATACCGGTGACGGAAAACGCCGTCGCGTTGACGGTGTACGCGTTGACGAGCGCGCCGATCGCGGGGTGGCGCAGATAGACCGCGCGATGATTGAGCACGGCGCGGCTGGGACGCTTCCCTTCCTCCGCGGCGCCGCCGCGGACGAGCACGAGATCGGAGAGGTCCACCTTGTGGCGGTCCACCTGGTATGGCGTGATGAGGAACTCGTCGGGGCCGAGTCGCGCGGAGAAGCTGCCTTCGGTGCTGATGAGGAGGCGCTGCTGATAGCCGCGGCGGACGAACTCGCAGAGCACGCGCCGCGCTTCCTTCTCCGCGCTGGTAGGCACGCCGGGCGGCAACGGCGGGATCGACGGAGCGTTGCGGTGAGGGACGGCCACTTCGTCGTCAGTCAGGTAGCGCACCTCGCCCAGCGTCTCAGCCCGGATGATCGTCTGCGCGGTGAACTCGAGCGTCTCGAACTGCTGGAAGGCGTGCTGGAGCGTATGGCCGCCGACGACGACACCATGGTGATCCATCAGTACGCAGCGGATTCCGCCCTGAAACGCGGCGGAGATGGCGACGCCGAGCGCCTCGCTGCCGGGCAGCTCATACGGCGCAAACCCGACCACGCCGCAGACGTGCCGCGCCTGGTGAAAGAGGCGCGTGTCGAGCGTCCGGCGGCTGGTGCTGAACGCGACAAGCCCCACAGGGTGCGCGTGCACAATGCCGCGCAGGTCGGGACGCGAGTTGTAGATCGCGCGGTGGAACGGGAACTCCGACGACGGCGGGTGAATGCCCTCCACTACCCCATCGGGGCGCACGCAGACGATGTCATCCCGCCGCAGCGCGCCCTTGTCGATGCGCGCGGGCGTGATCCAGATGCTGCCGTCGTCCTCGATCAGCGAGATGTTGCCGCCCGACGTGGTGGTGAGCCGGTAGCGGTAGATGCGCTCCATGGTGGCGAGGATCTCGTCGCGCGGGTGGATGTAGCTCGTCATGCTTCTCGTTCCGATCTTCGCGCAGACGTGCGGCGATGTGATAGCTGGGTCGTGGCGAGGTGGAGAGAAGAGACGGCCCGGCTTGCGGGACTCCCCGGCCCCGTGGGACGCTGTTTCGAATTCGCTTTGACGCCGGGGCAGCCGATGGCGCGGGCGGCGCGATTCGGGCAGGCGGGTGAGTCCGCGGCCCGGCCGGGCAAGTGGGCGCCGTTCACGGCGGCGCAAGTGCGCGACAGTAATTCTCGTGGCGAGGGCGCGATGTCCGTAACGCTGGCGCGTCTGATTCCGCCGGTCGATCCGGCGAGACGCGCCGGAGTTGGCGCCGGGCGCGTTGATGCGCTATCCGGCCGAGGCTGCATGGCCGCCGACGGCGCTGCCGCCATCGGCGGGCGTGCGGCGGGATGCAGTAGACGAGTCGACAGTGCGGGCGACGCTCGAGGACAGCGGCGCTCGCGTGCCGCTCAACATCCGTTTCGGAGCAGCCGGCGAGATCGTGAGCGTAGAGGGTGAAAGATATCGCGATGCCGGCGGCAAGGGCGTGCTCACGCCGTGGATTGGCCAGTTCAGCGACTATCGACGAGCAGAAGATATGATGATTCCGCATTCGGGCGAGGTCGCATGGATTCCGCCCGAGGGCCGCTCGCCCTGCTGGCGTGGCCGGATCACAAAAGCGGAGTACTCGCCTGCGCTCGACCGTATTTCGAGGAACCCTGCGGTGATGGGAGGCAAGCCCAGCATTCGGGGTCTGCGGGCCGCTGTAGGTACAATCGTTGGGCTCGTAGCCGCCGGTAAAGACGTGCTCCGCACGATTCACCGGTCGCAAGTCTATGGCCCAATCACGCCAGGCGCGTGAGCGGGCCGTAAATCTCGGGGCGGCGGAAGCGGAACAGGTATTCGGGTTCGGCGCGGGCGGATTGGAGCGTGGCGCGGTCAAAATCCGCGATCAGCATCTCCGCTTGCGGGCCGGCGACGATCTCGCCGCGCGGGCCAACGGCTGCGGCTCCGCCGGGAAAAGTCTGCTCGACGCCCGCGCACTCCACGTGCCCCAAGTAATTCGCGGCGAGTCCGAAGACTCCGTTCTCCACGCATCGGGCGCGAAGCGCGGGGAGCGCCCAGTCGGCCCATGCGGCGGAGGTCCCGGGCGGCGGGTCGGCCGCGAAGGGGAAGAGCACGATCTCGACGTTCTGCACGGCGAGCAGCCGCGCCGACTCCGGGATCAAAGCGTCGAAGCAGATGTTCACGCCGATGCGGCCGAGCGGCGTTTCGGCCACATCAAGGCCCGCGCCGCCGTTGTAGAACGGCATCTCGAACATCGGCACGTGCAGCTTGCGCCAGGCGCCCAGCAGTCCCGCGGGTCCCGCCAGCACGTGCGTGTTGTGCAGTACATTGCCTGCGTCCTCCAGCAGTCCCGCGGCGATGAGCAGTCCTGTGCCGGCCGCGATGCGTACAAGCGCATCGGTCGCCGGACCGGGTACGGGTTGGGCCGCGGCGCGCGCCGCGGCGAGCGCTGCTCGCAGCCACGCGGCGTGGTCTCCGGCGGGGTGATTGGGGATGAAGCCCGAGAGCGAAAGCTCGGGAAACAGCGCAAGCTGCGCTCCTTCGCGCGCGGCGCAGCCGGCGGCGTCCGCGATGCGGGCCAGATTGCCTTCGATGTTGCCAGGCTGGCTGTTGATTGGGATGGCGGCGGCGCGGACGGATGCGGGCATTTCGCAGTAATTATAAGGAATGGCATCGCCCCGCTTGCGCGTCGCACTCGCCCAGATCGCGGCCGTGGACGGCGACCTCAAGGGCAACATGCGGCTGGCGGGCGAGGCGATCCGCAAAGCGGCGCGCCGCGGCGCCGATCTCGTCTGCCTGCCGGAGGCGGCGGATTTCGGCTGGCTGCATCAGAACGCGCGCGAAGACGCGTTGTCAATTCCGGGCAAGTACACCGCGTATCTCACAAAACTCGCGGCGAAGCACAAGCTGTGGATCTGCGGCGGATGCCTGGAGCGTGACGGCGAGCGGGTTTACAACTCGGCGGTGCTGATTGATCGCGAGGGACACATCGCTCTCAAGCACCGCAAGATCAGGACGCTGCCGAAGCTGACGCGAAGGCTCTACGACGCCGGTCCGCTCGAAGGCGTGAAGACGGTGGACGCCGAGTTCGGCCGCGTCGGCCTGACGATCTGCGCCGACAACTTCGACCTCAAGATCCCGCGCCGCGCCGCGGAGATGGGCGCGTGGCTGCTCCTTGCACCACATGGATTCGCCGCGCCGGTGAAGGAGATGAAGAAGAACGCCGAAGAGTTTCGCCGGCATATCCGCAAGGTCGCGCGCGGAACGGGCATGTGGGTCGCAGCAACCAACGCGGTGCTCGGCTGCGTGAAGGGCGGCGCGTGGAAAGGCTGGATGCACTGCGGCTGCTCCACCGTGATGCGCCCGGACGGGACCGCGGCCGCATCGGGCCTGTTCAAGCAGCCGGACCTCATCGTCTGCGATATTCCCGGGGAAGGCGGAACATGTTGAATGCAGGCTTGAGAATTTTCGCGGCGTACGCCCTGTTTGCAGGCGCGGCCGGCCAGGAGCGCGTGAAGGCGTCCTCGTACGGCTTCTCGCGCGAAGACGCGACAGCGGCTGTGCAGGCGGCGATCGATTCCGGCGCGAAACAAGTGACCGTGCCTTACATGGGCGCGCCGTGGATCATTCGACCGGTGAAGCTGCGCGGCGATCTCGAGCTGATCTTCGAGCCCGGCGTTCTCGTGCTCGCCAAGCGCGGCGAATTCAAAGGACGCGGCGACACCCTCTTCACCGCAATGGACGCGCGCAACCTCATCATCCGCGGCTACGGCGCCACGCTGCGCATGTGGAAGAGCGACTATCAAAAGCCGCCCTACGAAAAAGCCGAGTGGCGCATGGGCATCTCGATCCGCGGCTGCCGCAACGTCCTCATCGAGGGCCTGCGCATCGAAAGCACGGGCGGCGACGGCGTCTACATCGACGGCGGCGGCACGATGAAGTGGAGTGAGGACGTCACCGTGCGCAATGTGACGATGCACGACAATCACCGCCAGGGGATGAGCGTGATCAGCGCTGTGAACCTGCTCGTGGAGAACTGCGTCTTCTCCTCCACCAGCGGAACGCCCCCCGAAGCAGGGATCGACCTTGAACCCGACGCTCCCGATCAGCGCCTGGTGAACTGCGTCATCCGCAACTCCGTGTTCGAAAACAACAGCGGCCACGCGATTCTGATCTACCTCCGGCCGCTGGACCGCACCTCGGCTCCGGTGTCGATCCGCTTCGAAAACTGCCACTCGCGCATGGGCTCCCCCGGCATGGCGCGCGAGGACTTCAAGGACATCGCCCAGCGCGGCTGGGCCGGCATGAGCGTCGGCGCGGTGAAAGACGAAGGCCCCGCCGGACTCATCGAATTCATCAACTGCACCTCCGAAAACACTGGCAAGGAGGGCGCGCGCATCTACGATAAGTCGGCCAGGGGCGTCCGCGTGCGCTTCGTGAATTGCAGTTGGAAGAGCCCATGGGTCTCAGCGCACCGCGACGCCGCCGAGCCGCGCGTGCCAGTGCTGATCCAGCAGCGGCGCCCCGAGATTACGAAGCAGGCGGGCGGCATCGACTTCGAAAACTGCCACGTCTACGACGCAGTGGCGCGGCCCGCCGTGCTGTTCGACGAAGACCGCGGCGAGGCCGGACTCGCCGATGTCACCGGCCGGATCACGCTGCACGGCCCCTCAGGGGCGCGAGCGCGGCTGGGCGCAAAGCAAATCCGCGTGGACTTGAAAATCGTTGAGGAGCAGCGGTGATGGGAAAGAGAACAAAGAGGCTGATCCTGACCGCGCTGGCGCTGGGGGCGATGATCGCCCTGGCGATCCTGCCCGAACAGTTCCCGGATCACGGCATGATCTATCGCGCGATTCTCGAAAACGACGCGGAACGCGCGAGGGAACCGCTCGATCGGGGCGCCGGCCCGAATTCGCGGCGGGCGATCCTGTCCGCGTTCCGGTCCGGCTTTGTCGAATCGAGCAGGACGGCCGGCTCGCGCGGATGGCACAAAAGCTGGGCGTCCAGGATCCGCTTGTGACCATCGCGATCACAAAACGCAGCTTCGAAATCGCCCGGCTTCTGATCGAGCGCGGCGCCGATCCCAACGCGAGAGACGAGCGCGGCTACACGCCGCTGTGCCGCGCGACGATTTAGGGCGACGTCGAAGTCGTCCGCCTGTTGCTCGCGAAGGGCGCGGATGCGACGCTCGTCATGCCCGACGGATCGACGGCGCTGCGCGAGGGTCCGCAGTTCCAACGCCGCATGTATGCCGCCGGCCCCGAGATCATCCAAATGCTCGAAGCAGCCGGCGCGAAGTAGCGGCTTCGTTACTTGTCGAAAACCGCCGTGGCCGGCGCGGCAAGCTTCAGCGTAAGCACGCTCTCGGCGGGAATCTCCGCGGCAGCCCCGCGGGTCGCCATCGTGGTTCCGACACCGGCGGCAGCACCGGCGCCCGCGCCGATAGCCGCGCCTTTGCCACCGCCGGCGATGGCGCCGATCGCGGCTCCGACACCGGTCATGATTCCGGTCTTCACGGTGTCCTGCTTCACCGTGCTCTTGGCGGTCGCCGTGTGGCTCTCGGTAGAAACCTTGATCGGCTGGCCGTTCGCACCCGCGATCGAACGGAGTCCCACGGCAAGCGTCGCTCGCCCCTTCACCCTTCCGCCTGAATCGACGCTCACGATGTAGCCGGTGACGTCTGCGCCCTTGGCGGCGACCACCCGGCCGCCGACCACGAGGTCCTCCTCGAGATTGGCATGAAATTCAGAGCCGTCAGCCGCGGTCTTGCTGCTCAGCATGTTCGTCGTTCGGATGACGACGGTGGTTCCGGCGGGGATGGTCACTTCGACCGGCCTGGGCGGCTGAGCCGCTTTCTGCGCTACCTGGGACGCGGCGGGCGCAGCGGATGAGGCCACGCGCGACGCGGGCGCGGAGCCCGGCTGCGACGCCGGCTGCCGGCCCTGAGCTGCGGACGCGGGGGCCGCTCCCAGCTGGGCCTGACCCTGGGCCTGCGACCCCGGCGCTTCGGCCGGCGCGCTGGCTTTCTGCTTCTCAACCTCCTGCTGCGCCTGGTCGAGTTGCTTCTGAAGTTCGGCAACTTTCTCCTCTGCACTCTGCCGGCGCGAGGAGCACCCTGCCATCGCGAGCAGAAGTCCCATTACGGCAAACAGCATTGTGATCTTTTTCATCATTGTTCTTTTTTCCTTACTTTCGGCGAATACGGGCGCTTGCCTACATTGTATGCCGGCGGGTGTTGCGCCGCCCGCGTCCGCGGGTCTACGATTCCTTCCATGCGAGCACTTGGACCGCTGGTTTTCGCGCTGGCCGCGGCTCAGGCGCAGGAGGTGGAGGTGGCGGCGTCGCTGGCGTTTACCGAAGGGCCCACGGTGGACCGCGCCGGCAACGTCTACTTCACCGAGATCATCTCCCAGCGGATTATGCGGCTCGGCACGGACGGCTTGCTGTCGGTCTTCCGCGAGAACAGCAACGTCGCCAACGGCCTCCTGATCGACCCGCAGGAGCGGCTGGTTGCCTGCGAGGGCGCCGAGTTCTCCTGGCCCGGAGGGCGCGTCAAAGGCAAGCCGCGAGTCACACGCACCGATCTGCTCACCGGCAAGGTGGAGGTGCTCGCGGAAAACTACCAGGGACGGCCGTTCGAGGGGCCGAACGACGTCACAATGGACGCGAAAGGGCGGCTCTACTTCACCGACATGCAGGGTGCGGCGGTCTATCGCATCGACACCGATAGGAGGCTGGCACGCATCCTCTCGGCGCCGGATGTGCAGCGGCCGAATGGCATCCAGGTCTCTCCCGACGACCGCACCCTCTATCTTGTCGAAGCGAATCGGGAAAAGGACGGCGCCAGGATGATCCGCGCCTACGATCTTCTCCCCGACGGCGCGGTCCGCAACATGCGCGTCCACTATAACTTCTACCCCGGCCGCAGCGCCGACGGCATGAGCATCGACGTCCAGGGCAATCTCTACGCCTCCGCGGGCCTGAACAGGCCGCGCGGTTCCGCCGAAACGCTCGACACCAAGTGCGGAGTCCACGTGATCTCGCCCTCCGGCAAGTTGATCCAGTTCATCGCCGTCCCCGAGGACACGATCACAAATAACGCCTTCGGCGGTTCCGATATGAGGACGCTCTACATCGCCGCCGGCAAAACCCTTTACAGGATTCGGACAGAGATCGCCGGTCTCCCCCGGTAGCCTGTCCCTGGTTGCATCAACCGGGCTCCTAACCGCCAAAACCGTGCTAATCTGTCCACAATGCCGGCTGGAACCCGGTGTGCGCCACGGAGGAGGCAAGAGTCGATGCCGAGAGGGCTGCTGTTCGTTTTGTTTCTTCACTCCGCCGCGTTCGCGGACGCGGAGGTGACCTTCAACAGAGATATCCTGCCAATATTGCAGGACAAGTGCCAGGGCTGCCACAGACAGGGCGAAGCAGCGCCGATGCCGCTGATGAGTTACGCCGAGGCCCGGCCCTACGCGGCCGCCATCCGCCAGGCGGTGGCGACGGGCAAGATGCCCCCGTGGCACGCCGACCCGGCCCACGGCAAGTTCCTGAACGAGCGGCGGCTCACGAGCGCCGAGATCGAGACGCTCACCGCCTGGGTCAGGACCGGCGCCAGGGAAGGCGATCCGAAGGACGCCCCCGTGCCGCGCAAGTTCAACGACGGTTGGACCATCGGGCAACCCGACGCCGTCTTCGATATGGGCGCGGACTACAAGGTCCCCGCGCAGGGAACGATCGATTACACCTACTTCGTCGTCCCCACGAACTTCACCGCGGACAAATGGGTGGAGAAGATCGAGCTGCGGCCGGGCGCGCGCAGCGTGGTCCATCACATCGTGCTGTTTGCTCGCCCGAAGGGCTCGGAGTTCCACAAGGACGCCAGACCCGGTGTGCCGTTTGTGCCTCACCTCAGCAACAGACCGAAGGAGCGCAAGCCCGACACGGGCAAAGGCGTTCTCGAGGGGCTGGTCTGGGATGAGCGCGCTCGCGCCGAGCTGATTTCTGTCTACGTTCCCGGTGGCGACGCCTACGTCACCCGCCCCGGACAGGCGCGGCTGATCCCTGCCGGGAGCGACCTGATTTTCCAGATGCACTACACAGCATCCGGCAGGGAAGCGGTAGACCGCAGCAAGGTCGGCATCGTCTTCGCAAAGGAGGCGCCGCGCGAGCGCGTAGTGAACGCTTTCGTCTCCAACCGGCAACTGGTGATCCCGCCCGGCGCGGATAACCACAAGGTGGAGGCGCGTGTCACGGTCCACGAAGACGTGAAGCTCCAGTCGTTCTTCCCTCACATGCACCTGCGCGGCAAGGCGATGGAATACCGGGCTGTCCTGCCTGAAGGAAAGACCCAAATTCTTCTGCGAGTTCCGAAGTATGACTTCAACTGGCAGATGAGCTACCTGCTGGCCGAGCCCATCACACTCCCGAAAGGTTCGCACATCGAGGTGACAGCCTGGTACGATAACTCGCCCAACAATCCCTTCAACCCCGACCCGAAGAAAGAAGTCTACTGGGGCGACCAGAGCTGGGAAGAGATGCTCGCAGGGTTCGTGGACTTCGTTATCCCGGCAGGCGTCGACCCAATGAAGATCTCAGGCGTCGCACCAGTCAGGAGAACTGCTGCCAACACGGCCCAGGCTTCCAGATAATTCTGCGCCGCCCATGTCGAGAACGCCGGCTCGGTTCCGACTCAGCAGTAGAAAGGAGTTGCTGCCGTGAAATACATCTTAATGATGGGCATGAGGGCCGACAAAGAGAGTCTGTCGAAGGGCATCATGACGTGGTCCCAGGAGGAAATCCGGGCCCACATCCGGTTCATGATGAACCTCAACAAGGAATTGAAGGAATCGGGCGAACTGGTTTCAGCGGAAGGACTTGCCTGGCCCGATCAGGCCAAGATCGTCCGTGCGGGAAAGAACGGCGAGCCGGTGACGGACGGGGTCTTTCCGGAGTCCAAGGAATTCCTGATCGGCTACTGGATCATCGATGTCGAGAGCCCGGAACGGGCCTATCGGGTTGCGGCTCGCGCGTCCTCGGCGCCCGGGCCTGGCGGCGCCCCGCTCAATATGCCGATCGAGGTCCGGCAGATCATGAGCGGCCCGCCGGAAGAGTTCCAGTGATCCAAATCGACTTCGAGCACCTGCTGCGCGAGCTTGCGCCGCAGGTGCTCCGAGTCCTGGCGCGCAAATACAAGGACTTCTCCGCCGCTGAGAATGCGGTTCAGGAGGCATTGCTCGCCGCGTCCGCACAGTGGCCGCGGGATGGCGTTCCGGACAACCCCCGCGCGTGGCTGGCTCAGGTGGCGTCGCGCCGGATGGCTGATTGGATCCGCAGCGACGCCGCGCGGAGGAGGCGCGAATCCGAGCTGGCGCTGGAGTCCGGCTGCGTTCTGCCGCCCGTGGAGGCAGACGCCGCCCGGGATGAAGACGACACGCTGGTCCTCTTCTACATGTGCTGCCATCCTTCGCTCACTGCATCGTCGGCGATCGCTCTGACCTTGCGCGCCGTGGGAGGACTCACTAACGCCGAAATCGCGCGCGCATTTCTGGTCCCCGAGGCGACGATGGCCCAGCGTATCAGCCGCGCCAAGCAGACAATCAGGGATTCGGGCATCCCCTTCCGCATGCCCGCGCGCGACGAACAGGCCGCGAATCTCCGGAGCGTTCTGCACGTACTCTACCTGATCTTCAACGAGGGCTACGCGGCCAGTTCCGGGGACCAGTTGCTGCGCACCGGCCTGGCCGGCGAGGCGATCCGGCTGACGCGGCTGCTGCACGCCCGGCTGGCGGACCACGCCGAGGTCGCCGGGCTTCTCGCGCTGATGCTGCTCACGGATGCGCGGCGCAACGCCCGCACCGGACCAGACGGCGAGATCATCCCTCTCGACCGGCAGGATCGCAGTCTCTGGGACCGCACGCTGATTCAGGAGGGCGTATCGCTGATCAGCGCGGCGCTCAGGCAGGGCGCCATCGGGCCCTATCAGTTGCAGGCTGCGATCGCCGCCGTCCACGACGAAGCGCCGACAGCCTCCGGGACGGATTGGCCGCAGATCCTCGCCCTCTACGACCTCCTCGCGAAGATCTCCGCCAACCCCATGGTGCAGTTGAATCGCGCCGTCGCCGTCGCGATGGTTCACGGACCCGAGCCGGCGCTGCGGCTCATCGGCCAGCTCGGCGAGGATGAGCGCCTGCGCGATCACCATCGCCTTTACGCCGTTCGGGCACACCTTCTGGAAAGGGCCGGCGATCGCGAGGGCGCAATGCTCAGTTACCGCGCCGCGCTGGCGCGAACGGCGAGCCTGCCGGAAAGAAACTACCTGCTGGCTCAGGCCGCGCGCCTGGCGCGAGGCCAGTAGGATGCGAGGGGGTGTGATGAAGAACGCAGCAGGGAGGAAGAAGGATCGCGTGGCGCAGTTCACGTTCGAGCTCAAACACCCGCGGAAGCCGGAGCTGGAGCTGTTGCGTCAGGTCATCCTCTCCGCCGACGCCAGCATTACGGAAGGTATCAAATGGAACGCGCCCAGATTCCGCTGCCTGGGCTACTTCGCGACGTTCCATCTTCGCGCAAAGCAGGGCGCGCAGGCCGTTCTCCGCACCGGCGCGACGGTAAAGCCCGAGCTGCGCGACAAAGGTCTGGCGATCAACGACCCGCAGGGCATCCTCAAATGGCTGGCCAAGGACCGTTGCCTCGCGCAGTTCAATGACATGGCCGACATCGAGTCAAAGCGGGCCGCGTTCGTGGACATCGTCAGGCAGTGGACCGGCCGGATGCGGGCCGCTGGATGACTGCGAAGTGCCGGCTCTACTTCCACGGCGGATACGCCCGCGCGTTGAGATCGTAGAGCACGTTCCCGCCCAGGACCGTCATCTCGCAGCCCAGCCGCTGCGTGCCATGCATCCTTTTCCACTCGACATCGAGGAAGCCGAAGCGGCCGCGGTCGAGCCGCAGCACCGCGATGTCCGCCGTCGCGCCCACCGTCAGATGGCCGAACTCTTCGCGGCGGATTTCGCGCGCGGGGTTCCACGTGGACGCGCGGATCACATCCTTCAAGGGCATATTCAGGTTGAGAAACTTCGACATCACGTTCGTCATGTCCTTCATGCCGGCGTTCATGCTGCCGATGTGCAGGTCGGTCGAGATGGAGTTGGGGAAGAGCCCCTGTTGCGTCGCGGGCACGGCGTAGCGGAAGACAAAGCTGCCGCCGCCGTGTCCGACGTCGAGAATCACGCCGCGCTTCTGCGCCTCGAACAGATATGGGCGCACTTTCCCGTCGGCGTCGAGCATCGGCACCCGCTCCAGGTACATGTGCGTGTAGATGTCGCCCGGGCGCAGGCGCTTGAGCAGAAGCTCCTCATGCGGCCTCTCTTTGCGGAAGATGCCGAAGTCCACCATCACCGGCACGTTCGCGATCCGCCCCGCCTCCACCGCGCGGTCCACCGGGTCCCACTCCGGTCCGGCGTAATGCGCGGTCTTGACGCCGATAGCGATCTCGCGGTTCGCCATCACGGCAGCCGCGGTCTTCTTCGCATCCATGTCGCCGAGGTCCTGCTCGATCGGCCCGCCCATCATCCCGCGCCCGACGATGTTGATGAAGGCGAACACGCGCGTCTTCGCACGCGCGATGACTCGCTGCCGGAAGTCATCGAGATTGGTGTGGCCCGAGGAGCCCGCGTCCGCCATCGTCGTTGTGCAGGCCTTCGGACCGTGGTCGTCGGGATAGACGCTGTTGTCGCCCGCATACGAGCCCCGGATGCCCGTGCCCGCATAAACGTGAACGTGGATGTCCACCAGGCCCGGCGTGACGTAAAGCCCCGTAACATCGGCCACGCGCTTGGCCGACGACGCCGCGATCGATTCCGACACCGCCGCGATGCGGCCGTTGCGCACCGCGACATCGCGCAATCCGTCGATGCCGTTTTTCGGATCGATCACATGGCCGCCTTTCAGCAGCAGGTCGTATTGAGGCGCCTGCGGGTGAAGCGCAAGCGCGGCGGCGAGGCCAATCAGGGCCAGTCGGATTCCCAGCATATTGGCATTCAAAGTATGGCGCGGGCGTCGCGCTTGTCAAGGAATTACCGCGCGACGCGGAACAGCCGCCAGTCGCCCGGCACACCCTTCACGGAGAATTGCCCGCGCGGCTCAAAGGCGATCCCGGACCCCGCGGTGATATCGCGGACGGCGCCCGAGCACAGGATCTCCCCCGGCGCGGCGAGCGACAGAATCCGCTCCGCGAACGTCACGGCAAGTCCTTTCACCGGGTGGCCGTCATTGAAATCGCATTCGCCCGTGTGGAGCGAAGCGCGCATCGTCAAACCGGCGCGCGCGGCATGCTGCGCAATCGCGCTAGCGCAGCGGACTGCGCGCGCCGGCCCGTCAAATGTCGCCAGCAGTCCCCCGCCGCCGGGACTCGCCTCGCGGCCCCGAAACCACTGGATCTCACTGCGGATTTGCGGGCGCAGCCGCTCCGCGGCGCCAGCGAAATCAGCGCACAGTACGGTCGCAAGAACGGTCTCGTGCTCGTGCGTATGGCGGACTCCGGTGAGGAACTCTTCGATCTCGTCCAGCATCCCTTCCTGGTCGCCGACGAACGGCAGATGGTCTTCCCCCGGCAATTCCACCATCCGGGCAGTCGGAATCAGCGAGGCCACATACCGCCCCTCCTCGATGCGCAGGCAGCGATCCCCTTTGCGGTGCAGCACCAGCGTCGGCACGCGCACCGCCGGCAGGACATGCCGCACGTCGATCTCCGCGTTCATCTTCGTCAGCGCCACCGCCGCGCCGGGGCTTGCTCCCATGCGCAGGTAAGCCGCCCACCATTCGCGGAACGCCGGATCGTGCGCCATGCTCGGCGCGCGCTCCTCGATGCCGACCGGACCGCCCCAATGCTCTTGAATCTCGCGGAAGAATGCTTCCCGCTCTTCCGCCGAAGGGCCCCACGGATACCCCGCGTCGCGCAGCCGCTTGGCGTACGCCCCGATCATCACCAGCGCCGTGGTCCGCTCCGGATAGGTGGCCGAAAACAGCGCCGACATCGGCCCGCCCTCGGAGACTCCGCAAATCGCCGCGCGCTCGCTGCCCACCGATTCCATCACCGCCCGCACGTCGTCCATGCGCTGCTCCAGCGTGGGCAACTGCGAAATCGGCACGCGGTCGGAGAGGCCGGTCCCGCGCTTGTCAAAGAGGATCAACCGCGCAAACGAACCCAGCCTCCGCAGGAAGCGCGCGAACGAAGGCTCCCTCCAAAAATACTCGAGGTGCGACACCCAACCCATGACAAACACAAGGTCTATGGGCCCATCGCCCACCACCTGGTAGGCGATGTTGACGTCGCCGCTGCGCGCATAATGCGTCACCGGGACCGCGGCCGCCGGTTCGCGAACCGGCTTGGCCGTCGCCGGCGGAGCGGCCACCTGAGGTATAACCAGGAAGCGATACCCCCGCCGGTGGCGCGTCTCGATGTAGTGTGGGTGGTGCGGGTCGTCGCCCAGCGCCTTGCGCACCTCGCGAATCTGCACGGAGAGCGCGTGGTCGTCGACATAAACACCGGGCCACAGCGCTTCCATGAGGTCCTCCCTCATCACAACTTCTCCAGCGTGCTCGACAAGGTGGACGAGCACGTCCATCGCCTTGGGCGGGAGCGGAACCTCCTCGGCGCCGCGCCACAGGCGGCGTCCGCTCGCGTCCAGACGGAACGTGCCGAAATGGTATTCGCGTTTCGCCAGAGGTCCGGCTCCCAGGTCCGGTTGTCTGACGATTCTACGCCAAAACCGCGCCGGCCGCCTGGCGTCAGAACCCGCCTCTCCGCGACATTCGCGTGAAGGTGGGTACGGGGATTTCGTATCCGCCACGCGCCCTGATCTGCCTTTTCAGCGTTTCGTGACGCCGAAAGGCCTCTTTTGCCTTCCCGAGCAGGAACCAGCCCAGCCAACTCGTCGTCATGGCGACCACCAGGAATTGCATCGACTCGTAAGGGTTCATGTTTTGCCTCCTCTGTCTGACAAAGCCAGTTTGGAGCTGATTCCGTATGAAGTCGTCTGCAAAAGGTAAGCAAAAAGTCATCAAGTCGTCTGCGGGCTCGGAGAGTGGACTCCGCTGCCCGGAGGCGGGATACTAACCCATGAAGAGGAATCATTCCACCGTGTTTGACCGCCGAACTTTCCTTCAGAGACTCGCCCAGGCGCCGCTGATCGGCGCTCTGGTCCCCGCTGCTTCCGCGGCTCGCTCCTGGCCGAAGACCAAGGACTATTTCGCCGAGCTCGGCGTCAAGCCGTTCATTAACGCGGCGGGAACCTACACTACGCTCACCGCCTCGCTCATGCCGCCCGAAGTGATGGAGGCGATGGCCTACGCTTCGCGCAAGTACTACCGGCTGACGGAGGTCCAGGACGCCGTCGGCAAGCGGATCGCGGAGATGCTCGGCGCCGAAGCCGCCATGGTGACCTCCGGCGCGGCCGGCGCGCTCACCGTCGGCACCGCCGCCTGCATCACCGGCAAGGACCAGCAGAAGATCCTGCGCGTCCCCGACCTCACCGGGATGAAGAACGAGGTCCTCATTCAGAAGTCGCACCGCTACGGCTACGACCATGCCGTCCGCGCCTGCGGCGTCCGCATGGTGGAGATCGAAACCGCGGAGGAGCTGAAGCAGAAGGCCGGCCCTCAGACCGCGATGATGCTCTTCTTCAACGACGCCGAGCCGCGCGGCCAGATTGACAACGCCGGCTGGGTCAAGCTCGGCAAAGAGCTGGCCATCCCAACGTTCAACGACGCTTCCGCCGACGTGCCGCCTGTCGAGAACCTGAAGAAGTACATCCAGATGGGTTACGACCTCGTGACCTTCTCGGGCGGCAAGGGCATCTGCGGACCGCAAAGCGCCGGCCTGCTCGCCGGCCGAAAGGATCTCATCGAGGCGGCTCGGCTCAACACTTCCCCGTACAGCGATTCAGTCGCCCGCGGAATGAAGGTGAATAAGGAAGAGATGCTCGGCATGATGGTGGCGCTCGACATGTACATCAAGCGCGATCATGCAGCCGAGTGGAAGGAATGGGAGCGCCGGGTGGACGTGATCGTCAAGGCCGTCAAAAAGGTGCCGACAGTGGAGACAGAGGTGTTCGTGCCGCCGATCGCCAACCACGTCCCGCACCTGAAGATCCGCTGGGACCAGGCGAAGGTCGGCATCTCGCCGCGCGAGGTGGCGCGCAAGCTGCGCGAAGGTGACCCTTCGATCGAGGTCAACCCGATGACCAACGCCAGCGAGCTGGTCTTCGGCGTCTGGATGATGCAGCCGGGCGAAGCGGAGGTTGTGGCAAAGGCCGCCGCGGCGGCGCTGAAATCGGCGGCATAAGCATCCGATTCGCCGAACTGCCGGTCGGCGGGGTGCGTATCTGTTAGTGACCTCAAGGAGGACGACGGTATGGCCACTCACGTGAAGACGTTGGGCATTCTGCACATCGTGTTCGGATGCCTGGGGATCCTGATCGGATTGGGAGCGCTGGTCTTCTTCGGCGGCCTGGCGGCCCTGGTCGGGATCAAGGATGGCTCTCACGACGCCTTGATCGGCATGGGGGTGTTGGGCATCCTGGGAATGGCCGGTTTTCTCCTACTACTGGTGCTGTCGCTGCCCGGACTGATCGCCGGCTTCGGCCTCATGGCCTTTAAGCCCTGGGCCCGAATCCTCACGATCGTGCTGTCGGCGATCGAGCTTCTGAACGTCCCCCTCGGAACAGCCCTCGGCCTGTACGGCTTCTGGGTGCTGCTGCACCCGGAGACCGAGGTCCTCTTCGGTCTCCGGCCGTCAGCAGCGACGCGGTAATCGTGGAGGTCTGCTTCTTCACGCAGGGTGAAATCGCCACTGCATCGAGGGGCGCGACGTCAGCGCGGAATAAGGGCGCTGTAAAGTCCGCGGACAGTCCGCCGCCGCCCAGGGGTCCGGGACGTGGAATGAGAGTCCGGCCATCCTCGTATCTATTCGCGTCCGGCTTGCGCGCCAGGCGGGTGTTGTTGCCGTTGCAGCCGTCCAGGACCGCCGGCTGCGGGAGAACCAATGTTCTCTACCGCCATAGCGGCCGTCGCCATCGGCGGAACCGGCGGGGGATTGAAGGAAGCGCCGGCCTTCTGCCACGGAGATTGACGATTCGCAGGTTTCGCGGCGCCGTCATCCCCGGGGGATTGAACGGTATGCCCAGGAACTGCACGCTGTTCGGATCTCCAGCGACAGGCTTTGCGGGGAACGCATTGTTGTCGTCACAGGTGTTGGGCGCCGCTCTCGCGGGACAATAGCGGATGTTCGGATCGGCGCCCGGCATCATCGAGCCGGGCTCATCGATCGGCAGAAGCGCTTTCTTCACGAGGTTGGGGGCACGATGCTCGTGGACCGGCTGGTGAGCCCGGTGTCGAGCGTCACGTTGAAGTTGATCAGGTACGAATCAGAGGGGCGGCTCAGCGGCAACGCGCGCCTCCCGCCCGCCGTCAGTTGTGAAGACAAGTCAATCGACAAGACAGCATTGGCGCTCCTCAAAGCTGCGCCCCTATTTGTATTCGCCGCGCTGCCAACAAGGCTGGTACTTCCAGTAGTTTAGGGCTTTTTCGGCTGCCCCGCCGCTCTCCAGGGCGGTGTATACTTCATCTGATGCACCCGACGCGCCGGTCGTTCGTCCAGGCGCCTCTGTTGGCCGCCGCGGCGCGAGCCATGGCTCCGCGTCGCGCCCAGGACGCCCAACCCAACATCGTCGTGATCCTGGCCGATGATCTCGGCTACGGCGATCTCGGTGTCTACGGATCGCGCATCCCTACCCCCAACCTCGACCGCATGGCGCAGGAGGGCGTGCGTTTTGAGCACTTCTACTCCGCCAGCCCCGTCTGTACACCCTCGCGCGCGGCGTTGATCACAGGACGCTACGCCGCGCGCATGGGCTTGAACGACGTTCTGTTTCCCGAAGACGACACCGGCCTTCCCGAAACGGAGAGCACGATCGCTTCCGCGCTCAAGCCTGCCGGCTATTCCAGCATGCTGATCGGCAAGTGGCACCTGGGCTCGAAGAGGAAGTACCTGCCGGTCAACTGTGGTTTCGACGAATTCTACGGCGTTCCCTTCAGCAACGACATGCAGCCGTTGCCTCTCATGCAAAACGGAGAAACCATCGAGAGCAACACGCCGAACTCTCTGTTGACGCAGCGCTATACAGGCCGGGCCGTGCAGGCGCTCAACGACTGGCGCGACCGTCCGTTCTTCCTCATGCTCGCGCATAACATGCCGCACATTCCGCTCGGCTGTTCGTCGCGCTTCAAGGGCCGCACCGGGCTCGGCGCTTACGCTGACGCCGTGGCCGAATTGGACTGGAGTGTCGGTGAGATCCTGAGAGCGCTGCGCGAGCTGGACCTCGATCACAACACGCTCATGATGTTCTCCAGCGACAACGGCCCCTGGTACCAGGGCAGTCCCGGCAGGCTGCGCGGCCGCAAAGGCGAAACTTACGAAGGCGGCATGCGCGTGCCCTTCATCGCCAGGATGCCCGGACGCATCGAAGCCGGCCGCGTCACGAGCGTTACAGGCTCTCTCCTCGACATTCTCCCCACTGCCTGCCAGCTCGCCGGAGCCGCGCTGCCGCCCCGCCCTATGGACGGCGTCAGCCTGTGGCCGCTGCTTGCCGGAGAACAGGAGTATCTCGAGCGCCCGCCGCTGCTCTATTTCACGAATCGCCACGCCCAGGCAATCCGCTCGGGCCGTTTCAAGCTCCAGGTCTCCCGGCATAACATCCCGCCCTGGCTCCCGGCGCCTCAGGAAGGCCGTATCAACCTGCCTCTGCCGAAACCCGAGTTGTACGACCTCGAGCGCGACCCCGAGGAAAGCTACGATTGCTCGGAAGAGTATCCGGATGTGGCGGCCGAGCTGCGCGCCCGGCTCGAGGAGATGGTTGCGGGCTTCCCGGCGGACGTGCGGAACGCCTGGCAGGAGACGCACTCCCGCCGCATCGAGTGGACCCCGGCCGGAGCGCGCCCCTCCGCGCAAAAGCCCTGACCGCGCCTCAAATGTAAGCGATCACGTCGATTTCGACCAGCGAATTCCCCGGGATCCACGCCGCCGCGATCGTCGTCCGCACCGGCGGGTGCTCGCCGAACCGCCCGCGGAAGACCTCGTTCATCGGCCCGTAGTCCTCCGCCTTGCTCAAGTACACGTTGCACTTGAGGACCTTCTCCATCGATGATCCGGCGTTCACCAATTCCTTCTCGATCTCGTCGAGCACGATCTTGGTGTGCGACTTGATGTCTCCTTCGACGTGGGCTCCCTTGCCGGCGATGAAGAGAAGGTTGCCGTACGAGACGGCGCCTGAAAACAGCGGCGGCTTCTCGGGCTTCTTGCCTCCCCGGTAGTGCACTTTGCGCTCGGGCTTGCCTGCCTGCGCCGGGGCGGCGGCGGGCAGCGCCGCGCCCGCCGCGGCGGCCATCAGAAAGTTGCGTCTGTTCTTGGGCACGTTGTCCTCCTTCTCCGAACTACCCTATCAGCATCGCGGCAGCGCTTGGGTATATACTCGTTCCCGACGGGAGCGGAATCATGATTTTCGGAATTCATTCTCTTCTTTTCAGGGAGACCTTCATCGAGAAGGACCTGCCCCTGCTCGACAAGTGCAAAGCCCTCGGCTTCGACGCCGTGGAGATCATCCCCTTCGACCCCGGCAACTTCCCGGCGCGCAAAGTGCGCGAAGCCGCGGCCAACCTCGGCCTCACCATCAACCTCGGCTACGGCATGCCCGTCGAGCGCAACACCATCTCGCCCGACCCGGCAGTGCGCCGGGCCGGCATCGATTTCGCGAAGATGCTGGTCGACCTCAGCAACGAGGCCGGCGCCAAGGTCTTTGGCGGCATGATCTACTGCGGCTGGGGCTACCTCACCGGCAGGATGCGCACTGTGGACGAGTGGAAGTGGGGCGTCGAAGGCTACCGCGAAGTCGCCGCCCACGCCCTCAACACCTCGAACCTCATCCTCGGCATCGAGCCCGTGAACCGCTTCGAGTCGCACTTCATCAACATCGCCGCGGACGCGGTGAAGTTCATCAAGGACGTCGGCTATCCCAACGTCAAGGTGCACCTCGACACCTTCCACATGATCCGCGAGGAGGACGACATCACGAAGGCCGTTCTCGACACCGGCGAGCACCTCGGCTACGTCCATGCCTGCGAGAACCAGCGCGGCATTCCCGGTACCGGTCTGGTCCCGTGGACTGCGTTTTTCGAAGCCCTGAAGCAGGTCCACTACGACGGCTGCATTACCATCGAATCGTTCGACCCCAGCATCGAAAGCGTGGCGAAACTCTGCTGCATCTGGCGCAAGCTGGCCGAATCGCCCGAGCAGCTCGCCAGCGAAGGCCTCAAGTACCTCCGCTCGGTCTACGAGCAGGTCTTCGGCCAGGCCGCCGGCCACCGTCCGGACGAAGTGCGCATCGCCCTGTGAAAAAAGCGGCGAACCGCCATTTAGAGATTGCGCGATCCGAAAATCTTATTTATAGTTTAAGTGACGGCTTGAGCCAGGCCGCAGTGGCGGGGACGATCGTCCCGAAGGAGAGAGGCTGTGGTCGCCGGGACCATCGCTCGTTTCATGGCGCTCGGCTGCGCAATGCGCTCCGGGGCCAGGACGGAGACAGTCTACCCACAACAGCCCGCCGCGCCACGCCGCGTCTCACACCTCCTCGACAGCGAGGATTCGCAATACCAGCCCTTCCCGGAACGCGCCGGCCGGGAGCCCCTCCCGGCCTCCGCGTCCCGAACCGCTCAATCCCATGAGCCGGAGGAGATGCCCGCGAATGCGTTCGCGGTCTCTCCTGCCGGGAAAGTCAGCGCTCTCGGCGGCGGGCGGATGTATCTGTACGCTGGCCGCGGAGAGTTTTCGAGCCAGACGGCGCTGACCGCGAGCCAGCAGTCATTCGCGCAATCTCGGCCCTGCCCCGAATAGGGCCTCGAGCACTTGAGTCCCGCAACCGCCGCCTCCGGGCGGCGCAGCGATGCGAAAGGGTCCAGCAATGCCCGTGGAAACCTGGATTCCGGGCCAATTGCCGCGGCGGGAAAGCGAGCTGAGGCGCACGTTCCTCGAACAGGCCAGCCTCGTCCCCGGCGGCGATCGGATTTCGCGGTGCCTGCAATGCGGCACCTGCACTGGAAGCTGTCCCGTGAGCTACGCGATGGATATCTCGCCCCGCCAGGTGATCGCGCTCTTCCGCGCCGGACGCATGGAGGAGATTCTCC
The DNA here is from genome assembly GCA_964472745.1 of uncultured Solibacteraceae bacterium. Taxonomy (GTDB): domain Bacteria; phylum Acidobacteriota; class Terriglobia; order Bryobacterales; family Bryobacteraceae; genus CAYYNC01. The sequence goes on along the minus strand of CAYYNC010000030.1, from coordinate 17,761 downwards.
GCAGCCGCACCATCTGGCTCTGCGCCTCGTGCTACATGTGCACGTCGCGCTGCCCCCAGGCCATCAAGATCACTGACTTGCTCTATGCGATGAAGCGGACGGCGATGGAGGCGGGGCTCTATCCTGAGCGGTTCCCCGTCTACCTGCTCTCGCAGAGCTTCGTACGGCTGGTGAACCGCTACGGCCGGAATCACGAGCTCCTGCTGCTCGCCCTGTATTACCTCAAACGGAACCCGCTTCAATTGCTGAAGCTGCTTCCCATGGGCGTCGAGATGTTCCGTCGCGGCCGCATTTCGCTGTGGCCCAGGCGGATCAAGGGCGTTGAGGCGATCCGCAAAATCCTGAGCGCCGCCGAGGCGCTCGAGCTGCCGCGCGAGAAGGCGCAGCCCGATTTTGTCGAGGGCATGGTCGGCTACGGCGCGGTCTCTCAGACCCCGCGCCCGGCGGCGTAAGGAGGCCCGTATGGAGTACATGTATTACCCCGGATGCAGCCTGGAAGCGGCGGCGAAGCAATACGACGAAAGCCTGCGCGCGGTCTTCACCGCCCTCGGCGTGGGCCTCAGAGAGCTCGAGGACTGGAACTGCTGCGGCGCCACCATGTACATGAGCGTCAGCGAGACCACCTCGCTGGCTGTGAGCGCCCGCAACCTGGCCCTGGCCAGCCAGAACGGCTGTCACGAGCTGCTCGCCCCGTGCAGCGCCTGCTATACGGTCCTGCTCAAGACCAACCGCTTCTTGCAGGAAAGCCCCGAGCTGCGCGACAAGGTCGGCAGCGTTCTGGGCGAGGCGGGACTTAAGTACAACCTCGACGTGAAGGTCCGCCACCCGCTCGACGTGCTGGTCAACGACATCGGCATCGACCGCATCGCGGCCGCGGCTCGCCGCAGCCTGGAGGGCATGTCCTACGCCCCCTATTACGGCTGCCAGATCGTCCGCCCGGAGCGCGGCTTTGATCACCAGGAGTTCCCCGAAACGATGGAGCGGATGTTCTCGCGCCTCGGCGCCGAAGCTGTCTACTTCCCAATGAAGACCCGCTGCTGCGGCGGCATGTTGATGACCACGTTCCCCGAGGTCTGCCTCGAGCTGGTGAAGGACCTGCTCGAATGCGCAGCCGAAAACGGCGCGCACATGGTGGTGACCACCTGCCCCATGTGCCAGGTGAACCTCGAGGCCTACCAGAAGCAGGTGAACAGGAAGTTCGGCAAGTCGTTTCAGATGCCGGTCCTCTTCTTCACGCAGCTTCTCGGTATGGCGCTGGGGTGCTCCGAAAAGGAACTGGGCCTCCACAGGAATCTCATTCAGATCACGGCGCCGGTGGCGGCGGGCGTCGCGTAGGAAAGGAGCGAAGCGATGCAGCATAACGGGCACGTGCGCATCGGGGTCTATATCTGCCACTGCGGGGCGAACATCGCGGGCACGGTCAAAATCAACCAGGTGCGGGACTTCATCTCGTCGGCGCCCGGCGTCGTCGTTGCCAGGGACTACAAGTTCATGTGCTCCGACCCCGGCCAGGAGCTGATCCGCAACGACATCGCGGAGCTGAACCTCAACCGCATCGTCGTGGCCGCCTGTTCGCCTCTGATGCACGAGCTGACATTCCGCACGGCGGCCAGGAAAGCGGGGCTCAATCGCTACCTGGTGCAGATCGCCAACATCCGCGAGCACTGCTCCTGGATTCACGACGACACGCGGCGGGCCACGGAGAAGGCGAAAGCGCTCGTCCTGGCGGCGGTGCGCAGGGTGGCATTGCACCAGCCGCTGGAGCCGACGAAGGCCGATATCAATCCCAATGTGCTCGTGGTGGGTGCGGGCATCGCGGGCATCCAGGCGGCGCTCGAGATCGCCGAATCCGGCCGCACGGTCTACCTGGTCGAACGCGAGCCCAGCATCGGCGGGCGCATGGCGCAGTTTGACAAGACGTTCCCCACGCTCGACTGCGCCGCCTGCATCCTCACGCCCAAGATGGTGTCGGTCGGCCATCGCGACAACATCGAGCTGTTGACGCTGAGCGAGGTGACCAGCGTCTCCGGATTCGTCGGCAACTTCAAGGTGCGCATCCGCCGCAACGCGCGATACGTGGACGAGTCGAAGTGCACCGGCTGCGGCCAGTGCTGGAACGTGTGCCCCGCCACGCGCGTGCCGAAGAACCGCACCATCCTGCTCGGCCGCCAGGTGGTGAGAAAGGTAGCCTCATGAAGCTGTCGCGCGTCCGCGAAATCCTGAACTGCCGGGTAGTGTGCGGCGAGGACCGCCTCGACGTGGAGGTGTCGGTGGGCTGCGGCGCCGACCTGATGAGCGACGTGCTGGCCTTCATCAAGCCCGAAGCGGTGTTGCTGACGGGCTTGACCAACGTGCAATCGGTCCGCACGGCGGATGTGGCCGATGTCCGGGCCATCATCTACGTGCGCGGAAAATGGCCCGACCAGGAGGCGATTGATTTGGCCCGGGAGAATGGGATCGTCGTCCTCGCGACGCACCTGCCGATGTTCGAAGCGTGCGGCCGCCTGTTCGCCTGCGGACTGAGCGGCTTCACCGACGTGGAGGAAGTCACCGGCGATGCCCGCGGAGATCCTCTTCACTCAGCAGTTTGAGATTCAAGGGAGGGACTTTGTGAACGCCGGCAAAGCATCGACGACGCTCAAGTCGATCCTGAGGGAGATCGGCATCTCCCCGGCCGCGATCCGGCGCGCGGCCATCGCGGCTTATGAGGCCGAGATGAACGTCGTGCTCTATGCACGCAAGGGCAGCATGACGTTGCGCGTTACGCCAAAGGACTTGCGCATTACCGTGACGGACGAGGGTCCCGGCATTCCGGACATCGATCTGGCGATGCGCGAAGGTTACTCGACCGCGCCCGACGAAATCCGCGAAATGGGCTTCGGCGCCGGCATGGGGCTGCCCAATATCAGGAAGAACGCCGACGAGTTCCGAATCCAGTCGGTGCTGGATCGGGGGACGGAGTTGGACATCTTGATCCGGGTGTGACATGGGACGGTACTTCCATTCGGTGCGCATCTTTGCGGAGAAATGCTCCGGGCGCATGGCATGTCTCAAGGCCTGTCCGGCCGAAGCCATCCGCGTGCGCGGCGGGAAGGCGCTGATTCTGGAAGACCGCTGCATCGACTGCGGCGAGTGCGTCCGTGCGTGTCCTCACGGCGCGATCGCCCCGCAAACGGGCTCGTTCACCGAGTTCTCGCGCTTCAAGTACACCATCGCGCTGCCCAGCCCGGCGCTCTACGCCCAGTTCCGCCGCGAGCTGTTGCCGCGCACCATCCTCGAAGCGCTCAAGCGAATCGGCTTCGACGACGCCTGGGACGTAGTGCGCGCGAGCGAAGCGGTCAGCATAGCCATCGACGAGCACCTGGCCGATTACCGCGGGCCCCTGCCTCTGATTTCGCCCTTCTGCCCGACCGTCGTCCGCCTGATCCAGGCCAAGTACCCCAACCTGATCGATCAGCTCATCCCCATCGATTCGCCCATGGAGATCGCCGCCCGCGAGGCCAAGCAGCGCAAGGCGAAAGACCTCGGACTGAAGCGCGACGAGATCGGAGTGATATACATCACCCCCTGCCCGGCCAAAATGGTGGCGATTAAGCACCCCCCGCGCAAGATGCGCTCAGACGTGGACGGCGCCATCGCGATCTCCGACGTCTACTGGCCGCTGCTGTCGGCGATCGCCGACCTCCCCAACGACTGCGCGAATGGGGAGCCGGTCCGCGGCACCGGCCTGGGCTGGCCCGTGCTGGGGGGTCAGGTCTCTTCGCTGCGCGCGGAGAACAGCCTGGCCGTCGGCGGCCTGAAGGACGTGGAGCGCGTCCTCGACGAGATCGAGAACCGCGGGCTGGGCGACGTGAAGTACGTCGAGTGTCACGCCTGCGAGCAGGGCTGTTGCGGCGGCTCCCTGACCGTGGAGAACGCCTATGTCGCCCGCAGCCGGATTCTGAGCCTGGTCGCCCGCTTCGGAAGCACGCCCGCTCAGAATCCGGAAGAAGTCCGGCGGCTGTATCGCAAGAACTACTTCTTGGTCCCCGGACGGATCCCTTCGCGCCCGTTCGCCCCCCTCGACAGGGACCTGGCCCGGGCGATTGAAAAGCGCCGCCGCATCCAGGAATACTGCGGCCTGCTGCCCGGCATCGACTGCGGAGCCTGCGGCGCGCCAACCTGCCACAGCTTCGCCGAAGATGTCGTGCTCGGCCGCGCCTCGATGGAAGAGTGCGTGGTCCTGTCGAGCCGCGCCGCCCAGGCGGTGGCGAGAAAGGCGGCCCACTCATGACCGTGCGCGAAGCGATTCAGAAACTCGAGCTCGATGTGCTGGCCGGCGGCGCCGCGGCGGACCGCGAAATCTCGGGCGGCTACGCCAGCGACATGCTCAGCGACGTCATCGGCCACGCCGGGGCGGGCAATGTCTGGGTGACCATGCAGACCCACGCCAATGTTGTCGCCGTGGCCGTTTTGAAAGAGCTCAGCGCGGTGATCTTCGTGAACGGACGGAAGCCGGATGAGGAGACCGTCGCCAAGGCGAAGAGCGAGAACGTGGTGCTGCTTGCCACGCCGCTCTCCGCGTTCGAAGCCGCGGGCCGTCTCTACGCCCTCGGCATCCGGGGGGAACGCCGATGATGCAGTGGTTCAGCGCCGACCTCCACGTGCACACCTGCCTCTCGCCGTGCGCCGGGCTCGACATGGGGCCGCGGTCGATCGTCGGCGCCGCCAAGAGGCGCGGTCTGGACGTGATCGGCATCTCGGACCACAACTCCACGGAGAATTCGCCGGCGGTTGTGCGCGCAGCGATCGGTCACGATCTCACCGTCCTGCCGGGAATGGAGGTGACGTCGAGGGAGGAGGTCCACATCCTCGCGCTGTTCGACAACGTGGACCGCGCTCTCAGGCTTCAGCAGATCGTGTACGACAACCTGCCCGGCAGGAACAACCCTGACGTGTTCGGAATGCAGGTGGTGGTGGACGAAGAACATACCGTTCTCGGCTTCAACGACAGGCTGCTGGCCGGGGCGACGCAATTGCCGCTGGAAGAGGTCGTGGACTCCATCCATCGTCTGGATGGCCTGGCGATCGCCGCTCACATTGACCGTGAGTCGTTCGGCATCATCGGCCAGCTCGGCTTCATCCCGGCGGATCTCGACCTCGACGCGCTGGAGCTTTCCCCTCACATTACCCTGCAAGAGGCGCGCCGCAGGTTCCCGGAATGCGCTTCGCGGCCGTTCGTGCGATCGTCGGACGCCCACTCGCTGGAGCAAGTGGGCAACGGGAGGACCGCGTTCCTGCTCGGTGAGGCGACATTGGACGAGATCAGGAAGGCATTTCAAGGCAAGGAGGGCCGGAGCGTCTCCGCGTAGGTGCGCCATGGAAGAGCTTGCGCTGCACATCCTCGACATCGCGGAGAACTCCATCGCCGCCGGCGCGCGGCATGTGACAATCCGCGTCAGCGAGAGCCGCCGCGAAGACAAGCTGACCATCGAGATCGCCGACGACGGCCGCGGGATGACGCAGGGAGCGCACGCTCGGGCGTTGGACCCTTTCTATACGACCAGAACGACCCGCCGCGTGGGGCTCGGCCTTCCGCTGTTCGCGCAGGCGGCGGAGGCCGGCGGAGGAGAATTCAGCATTCACTCCGAGCCCGGCGTGGGAACACGGGTCGTCGCAACATTCGAGCTCGGCCACCCGGACCGCCAACCCCTCGGCGACCTGGCCTCGACTGTGCTCGCGCTCGTCGTGGGCAATCCCGAAGTCGATTTCAATTTCGAGCACGAAGTGGACGGCGCGCGATCGAATTTCAGCTCGCTGGAGATCAAGCAGGAGCTCGCGGGCGCTCCACTCAATTCGGCCGCGGGAATCGCCGCGGTTCAGCGGCGACTGGAGGAGTTGGAGACGCCCCCTTTGAAGATGAGTGAAACCCGCAGCCCGTAAGGTGCCGGGAACGGAGACGGAGATGGAACTGGCAACGATCGAAGGAATCATCAGGCAGCACGGAGGCCGCAAAAGCGCGCTGATCGCGATGCTTCAGGAGGTGCAGCACGAGTACACCTACCTGCCGGAAGACGTCCTGCGGCACCTGGCCAAAACGCTCGACATCCCGTTGAGCCGCGCCTACAGCCTGGCCACCTTTTATCGCGCGTTCAGCCTGAAGCCGCGCGGCCGCTATCCGGTGTCGGTCTGCCTGGGCACGGCATGCCACGTCGGCGGCGGCGTCAAGATCATGGAGAAAATCGAGCGCCAGCTCGGCATCAAGGCGGGCCAGACGACCCCGGACCTCAACTTCGGATTGCAGCCCGTCCGCTGTCTGGGCTGCTGCGGGCTCGCGCCCGTGGTGACCGTGGGCCAGGATCTCTACGGCAAGGTCACCCTCACCCGGATCGAGCCGATTCTCAGGAAATACATGAAAGGAGCAGCCGATGCCCAAGCTTAAGCTGGAGGACCTCGCGCGCATCCGTGAAGAGACCCGCAAAACCACCCTGCTGCGCGAAGGCGCCGGGCGCGTGAAGATCACGGTCCACATGGGCACGTGCGGCATCGCCGCGGGCGGCCGCAACGTGATGGAAGCCGTGATGCGCGAGGTCAGGGAACGCGATCTGCATGACGTGTTGATCACCACCTCGGGCTGCGCGGGCCTGTGCAGCCGCGAACCGATGATCACGGTGGAATTGATCGGCGAAGCGCCGGTCAAGTACGTCGACCTCACCGAAGGCAAGGTCAAAGAGATCTTCGAGCAGCACGTACTGGGCGGAGCCGTCGCCGAAAAGTACGCCCTGGCGATCGGAAGCGAAAGGACTCATTAAGGAGGCGCGCGTCATGCCACATCGAACGCACTGCATGGTCTGCGCGGGAACGGGTTGCGTCTCGAACCGCTCCCTGGAGATGAAAGACGCGCTGGAGAAGGAGATCGCCAAGCGCGGTCTCGCCGACGAGGTCCAGGTGGTGACAACGGGCTGCAACGGATTCTGCGGCGTCGGCCCGCTGATGGTCGTCCAGCCCGAGGGCGTTTTCTATCAGCAGCTCACTCCCAAGGAGGTCCCCCTGCTGGTGGAGGAGCACTTCCTCAAGGGCCGGCCGGTGAAGAAGCTGATGTACACGCCGCCCGAGGCGCCCGCGCCCGCGCCGCGCATGAGCGACATCCCCTTCTTCAGCCGCCAGCGCCTTGTCGCGTTGCGCAATCGCGGCCTGATCGATCCGGAGAAGATCGACGACTATATCGCCCGCGACGGCTACACTGCGCTGGCCAAGGCGCTTTGCGAGATGACGCCGGAAAGCATCATCGACGAGGTGAAGCGCGCCGGGCTCCGCGGCCGCGGCGGCGCCGGCTTCACCACCGGCGTGAAATGGGAGCGGGTGCGCGCCGCGCAAGGCGAGCCGAAGTACATCATCTGCAACGGCGACGAGGGCGACCCCGGCGCCTTCATGGACCGCAGCATCTTCGAATCCGATCCCCACTCAGTGATCGAAGGCATGTTGATCGGCGCCCGCGCCATCGGCGCGCGCCACGGCGTGATCTACATCCGCAACGAGTACCCGCTGGCGGTCCAGCGCATCCTCATCGCCATCGACCAGGCGCGCGAATACGGCCTGCTCGGCGAAAACATCCTCGACTCCGGCCTCGACTTCGACCTCTCTGTGACGCGCGGCGCGGGCGCCTTCGTCTGCGGCGAGGAAACGGCGCTCATCGCTTCCGTCGAAGGGCGCCTCGGCGACCCGCGCGCCCGGCCGCCCTACCCCGCCGAGTACGGCCTGTGGGGCAAGCCCACCTGCATCAACAACGTCGAAACATGGGCCAACGTGGCGCCGATCATCAGCCACGGCTGGCAGTGGTACGCCGGAATCGGCACCGAAAAGAGCAAGGGCACGAAAGTCTTCTCGCTTGTCGGCAAGATCCGCAACACCGGCCTGGTGGAGGTGCCGATGGGCATCTCTCTGCGCGAGCTGATCTACGACATCGGCGGCGGCATTCCGAACAACAAGAAGTTCAAGGCCGTGCAGACCGGCGGGCCGTCGGGGGGCTGCATCCCTGCGGGAATGATGGACCAGCCCATCGAATACGTCGCGGGCAAGAAAGCCGCGCCCGGCGACTACCTCGATCTGCCAATCGATTACGAAAGCCTCACCGAGGTCGGCTCCATGATGGGCTCCGGCGGCATGGTGGTGATGGACGAGGACACCTGCATGGTGGACGTCGCGCGCTATTTCCTCGCGTTCACCCAGGACGAATCCTGCGGCGCGTGCACGCCGTGCCGCGAAGGCACGAAGCTGATGCTCGACATCCTCACCAAGATCACCGGCGGCCACGGCACGCTGGACGATCTCCGCGCTTTGGAGGAGATCGCCTGGATCGTCAAGCAGACCTCGCTCTGCGGCCTCGGCAAGACCGCCCCGAACCCCGTTCTCACCACCCTGCGCTACTTCCGCGAGGAGTATCTCGCCCACATCGAAGCGCACAAGTGCCCGGCGCATGTCTGCCGCGAGCTGAACACCTACCGTATCGACCCCGTAATCTGTGTGGAGCGCGGCCACGGCTGCGGCGTCTGCAAGCGCGAATGTCCGGAGAAGGCCATCTTCGGCGAGAAGAACCAGCCCCACCGCATCGACATGACCAAGTGCGGCAAGTGCGGCGTCTGCGTCGATGTCTGCCACTTCGATGCGGTGATCGTCGAGTAAGGAGCGCAACATGATCAACCTCACCATCGACGGCAAGCGAACCCAGGTCAAGGAAGGCACAACGCTGCTCCACGCCGCGGAGTTGATGGAGGTGCGGATCCCGACGCTCTGCTACCACCCCTGGCTCAGGCCGTTCGGCGCTTGCCGCATCTGCGTTGTGCAGCTTCAGACCGGGCGCGGCTACGAGTTGGTGACGGCCTGCAACACGCCGGCCAGCGATGGCATGGTGATCGCCACCGATACGCCCCATGTCCGCGACGCCCGCCGCATCGTGCTCGAAATGATACTGGCGCGGTGGCCCAACGTGGGGGTCCTCCAGGACTTGGCGAAAGAGGCGGGTCTCGAGCGCGTGCGTTTCACCAGCGAATTGCGCGACGAAGCCGACGACGCCTGCATCCTCTGCCTCCGCTGCGTGCGCATCTGCGAGGAGGTCGTGGGCGCGTGCGCCATCGGCTTCGAGGACCGCGGGGTCCAGCGCAAAGTGGTCACGCCGTTCGGCCGCGAGTCCGAGGCCTGCATCGCCTGCGGCGCCTGCGCCAGCGTCTGTCTCACATCGCACATCCGCATGGAGGTGGAGGACTATCGCGGCAAGCCGCCGGAGTTCCTGCTGGGTCCGAACACCGCGATCTTCGTTCCCACGGCCCAGGCCGTTCCACGAGTCCCGCGAATCGACGTGGACGCCTGCATCCACTTCAAGACCGGCGCCTGTCAGAAATGCGTCGATGTCTGCGAAGCCAAAGCCGTGAAGCACGACATGACCGACAGCGAGATCGAGATCGAGGTCGGCCAGATCCTGGTCTGCACCGGCTACGACACCTTCGACCCCGCGCCCATGGCGCAATACGGCTATGGGCGGTTGGACAACATCTATACCGGCCTCGATATCGAGCGCATGCTCAACGCGACAGGCCCTACCGGCGGCCGCGTCCTGCTCAAGAACGGAAAGCCCCCGCGCGCGGTCGGCATCGTTCACTGCGTCGGCTCGCGCGACGAAAACCACCACCGCTACTGCTCGCGCGTCTGCTGCATGTATGCGCTGAAGTTCTCCCACCTGGTCAAGGAGCGCTGCCCGGACGCCGAGGTCTACAACTTCTACATCGACATGCGCGCCTTCGGCAAAGGCTACGAAGAGTTCTACTCGCGCGTGCTGCACGAAGGCGCCAACGTGATTCGCGGCAAAGTCGCGGAGGTCGTGCAGGCGGGCTGGTCCAAGCAGGATGAAGGCACGCTGTTGATCCGCTGCGAGGACACCCTGATCGGCCGCTTCCGCGAAATCCCTGTGGACATGGTGATCCTGTGCAACGCCATCGAGCCGCGCAAGGACGCCGCGCGCGTGGCGCGCCTGTTCGGCTTGAGCCGCAGCCCCGACGGCTTCTTCCTCGAGCGCCACCCCAAGCTCGACCCCGTGGCGACCTCAACCGACGGCATCTTCGTCGCCGGCTGCGCGCAAAGCCCGAAAGACATCCCCGATTCCGTCGCCCAGGCCAGCGCCGCCGCCGCGCGCATGCTGGCCCTGATCTCGAAAGGCATCGTCGAAATCGACCCCATCCGCGCCGAAGTGGACGAAACGCTGTGCGGCGGCTGCCGCATGTGCAACAGCCTCTGCCCGTACCATGCGATCGACTTCATCGAGGACCTCAAGGTTTCGCGCGTGAACGGCGCGCTCTGCAAGGGCTGCGGCACGTGCGTGGCCGCCTGCCCCGCCGGCGCGATCACGGGCTACGGCTTCAGCAAAGAACAGATCGAAGCCGAGCTGGAAGGCGTTCTGTCGGTGTAAGGAGGACTTGAGAAATGGCGAACTTCGAGCCTCGCATCGTTGGTTTCCTCTGCAACTGGTGCTCGTACACGGGCGCCGACCTGGCCGGCGTCAGCCGCATGAAATCGGCGCCGAACCTCAGGATCATCCGCGTCATGTGCAGCGGCCGCGTCGACGCCTCTCTCGTTCTCCAGGCGCTGCGGCTCGGCGCCGACGGCGTCCTGGTGGCCGGCTGCCATCCCGGCGACTGCCACTATCAGGAAGGTAACTTCAAGGCGCTGCGCCGCGTGCTGATGCTCAAGCGCGTGCTCTCGGCCTACGGCGTCGACTCGCGCCGCCTGCGCCTTGAATGGATCTCGGCCAGCGAGGGCGAAAAGTTCGCGCGGATCTCCACGCAGTTCACCGAGGAGATCCGCAAGCTGGGGCCCATTGAACCCATCGCCGGAGAAGACGAAGCGGCTCTCCAGGCCGAAGAGGAGGTGCACGCATGAGCAAGCCCAAGCTCGCTCTCTATTGGGCCGCGAGTTGCGGCGGCTGCGAAGTAGCGGTGCTCGACGTGGAGGAAAAGATCCTCGACGTAGCCGCCTTCTTCGATCTCGTCTTCTGGCCCTGCGCGCTCGATTTCAAGTACAAGGATGTGGAGGCGATGGACGACGGCGCGATCGATCTATGCCTGTTCAACGGCGCCATCCGCACGAGCGAGAACGAATCGATGGCCAGGCTCCTGCGCCGCAAGGCAAAGCTGCTGGTGGCCTTCGGATCGTGCGCCATGGACGGCTGCATCCCTGGGCTCGCCAACCTCACCACGCGCGATGACATCCTGCGTGCCGCCTACCGCGACACGCCATCCACCATCGCCAACGGATATCCCGAGCCGAGTACCGAAGTGCCCGAGGGCGAGCTCGAGCTCCCCCGCTTCTATGAGCGAGTGCGCACGCTCGGGCAGACGGCGCCCGTGGACTACTTCATCCCCGGCTGCCCGCCTCAGCCGCACCAGATCGAGGCCGTGCTCGGAGCGATAATGACAGGCGCGCCGCTCCCGCCCGCCGGCGCGGTGCTCGGCGCGAACGAAAAAACCTGCTGCGACGAATGCGGCCGCACGCGCCTGGAGAAACGCATCAAGCGCTTCTATCGCCCTTGGGAGATCGAGGCCAAGCCGGACGAATGCCTGCTCGATCAGGGCATCGTCTGCATGGGCCCCGCGACGCGCGGCGGTTGCGGCGCTTTGTGCGTGAAGGCCAACATGCCCTGCCGCGGCTGCTACGGCGCCGCGCCGCGCGTCCGCGACCAGGGCGCCAAAATGATCAGCGCTATCGCCAGCGTCATCGACTCTCACGATCCCGACGAGATCAACGCGACTCTCGATCAGATCCCCGATCCCGCCGGTCTCTTCTATCGCTTCAGCGTCCCCGCTTCGCTGCTCCATTGCCGCCATGCCGGAGGTCAGCCCCATGCAGAAGATCAGCATTGATCCCATCACGCGCCTCGAGGGCCACGGGAAGATCACCATCTTCCTCCATGACGACGGCTCTGTGGCCAACTGTTACTTCCAGGTCCCCGAGCTGCGCGGCTTCGAGCAGTTCTGCGTCGGCCGGCCCGTCGAGGAGATGCCGCGGATCACCACGCGCATCTGCGGCGTCTGCCCCGAAGCGCATCACATGGCCAGCGCCAAGGCCTGCGATGCGGTCTTCGGCGTCGAGCCCCCTCCCGCGGCAAAGAAGCTGCGCGAATTGCTCTACTCCGCCTTCTTCGTCGGCGATCACACGCTGCACTTCTATGCCCTCGGCGGGCCGGACTTCGTCGTCGGCCCGGACGCCCCGCCCGCCGAGCGCAATATTCTCGGCGTCATCGCCAAGGCCGGTCTCGACGCCGGGCGCAAGGTCATCGAGCTGCGCAAACGCGCCCAGCGCTCCGTCGCGCTCATCGGCGGCAAGGCCATCCACCCGGTCACATCCCTGCCCGGGGGGCTCGCCAAGCCGCTCACCAGGGAAGAGCGCGATGAAATCGCGGAACACGGCCGGTTCTTCGTCGAGTTCGCCAAGTTCACCCTCGGCATCCTCGAAGCGATCGTTCTCAAGAACCAGGCCTACGTCGACCTCATCCTGAGCGACACCTACACTCATCGCTTCTACTCGATGGGCACGGTCGACGCGAACAACAAGGTGAATTTCTACGACGGCATGATCCGCATCGTCGACCCCGCGGGCAAGGAGTTCGTCAAGTTCCATGCGCGAGACTACCTCGATGTTCTGGCCGAGCATATCGAGCCGTGGACCTACCTCAAGTTCCCGTTCCTCAAGAAAGTCGGCTGGAACGGCTTCGCCGAGGGCAAGGATTCCGGGCTTTACCGCGCGACCCCGCTTTCACGACTCAACGCCGCCGACGGAATGGCGACGCCTCTCGCCCAGGCCGAGTACGAACGCATGTACGCGACCCTCGGCGGCAAGCCCGTTCACCACACCCTCGCTACGCACTGGGCCAGAGTCATCGAGATCCTTTACGCCGCCGAGCGCGTCACCGAGCTCGTCGAGGACGAAGAGATCCTCAGCGGGCCCGTCCGCACCATCCCCACCGCCACGCCTTACGAAGGCGTCGGTTGCGTCGAAGCGCCGCGCGGCACGCTCTATCATCACTACACAACCGACGGGCGCGGCATCCTGCGCAAGGTGAACCTCATCGTCGGCACAACCAACAACCACGGCCCCATCTTCGTCTCCATCCGCAAGGCCGCCGAGTCGCTCATCCGCCGCGGCGAAAAGATCACGGATGGCGTTCTCAACCGTATTGAAATGGCGTTCCGCGCCTACGACCCCTGTTTCGCCTGCGCCACCCACGCGCTGGGCGCGAATTCCGCGCTGGAGGTCCAAGTCGTCGATTCCCGCGGAAACATTATCCGAACCTCGCATCGTGAGTAACTCAGATGTCCGTCATCACCATCTCCAGAGGCACGTTCAGCGGCGGGAAAGCGCTGGCCGAATGCCTGTCCTATAAGCTGGGCTATCGCTGCATCGACCGCGACGTCATCGTCGAGCGGGCCGCCGCCCGCGGCGTCTCGGAGAAGGAGCTTCGCGCCGCTCTGGAACGGCCGCCCTCGAGAATCGGCACGCTCGAACACAAGAAGTACATCTACCTCGCCCTGATGCAGAACGCGCTGGTCGAAGAGGTCCGCCAGGGCCGCGCCATCTATCACGGCCTGCTCGGCCAGCTACTGCTCAAGGGCGGCATCGGCGTCATGCGCCTGCGCGTCAACGCGCCGATCAGCTACCGCATCCGCAGCGCGATGGAGCGCCTCGGCCTCAGCCGCACGGACGCCATCGCCCACATCGAAAAGATGGACGAAGACCGCCGCAAGTGGGCCAGGTTCCTGTACGGCGTCGATTGGGACGACCCGTCTCTCTACGACCTCATCATCAACTTGGAGCACATCGGCCTCGATCAGGCCTGCCGCCTGGTCACGGCCATGACGCACGAAGCCGTCTTCGAGTTTTCTCCCGAATGCCGCGCGGCTATGGACGACCTCGTCGTCTCGAGCCGCGTCCGCGCCGAGCTCGCGCTCAACCCGTTCACCGCGCACCTCGAAGTAGAGGTCGAAGCCTGCCAGGGCGCGGTAACGATCAGCGGCATCGTGCCCGACGAGCTCGAAGAAGTCGAAAAGGTGGCACGCAACATCCCGGGAGTGAAGTCCCTGACAATCAAAGAGCCCGCCGCCACCGCGTAACATAGCCTTCAGGCTGTGCCGTAACATAGCCTTCAGGCTGTGCCGTAACATAGCCTTCAGGCTGTGTGTGTTTAGTAACATAGCCTTCAGGCTGTGTGTGTTTAGTAACATAGCCTTCAGGCTGTGCGTTCCAGGCAGCACAGCCATGAGGCTGCGCCCTATCATGCCAGCTTAATCACCCTGTAATCAATCCTAGTCCGTTCAAACTCCCCCAACCCCAAAGCCCCCGCAATCTCCGCATGCTCCGGCTGCCTGCGAATGAAGGTAGACCACTGATCCGGCAAATCCTCGGCCAAAGGCTTCCTGCCGACGGCGATCCGCTGCGCATCAATCGCCTCCCACCCAACGCGATCGAGCGCCACGGGATCGGTGGCAAAATACATCCGCTTGTGCTCCCATACAAACTGCGGACGCCCGAAAGGCCCCCCATGATAAAGCGCCTTCACTGCATCGCAAACATGCAAAACCGTCTTATTCCGAATCACCGGAAGAGCCACGACAGCCGGAATAAAGGCGCCGCAAGTATTCAAAGACCGAGTGGAATGGCTGCGGGCCACGTTATTCACCAATCCGTGCGAAAGGTTCTTCAAAGCGATTGTAATCCCCGCCGACTGGTGATCCTTCAAAACGCAAAGATTGATCAGCTTGTCCACTTCGCGCGTAATGTACCGCGCCGCAAACGACCGCCGTGCCGCAGGATCGTTCAGATCCTGCCCCGGATTCACCAAAGCCATGTCCATGTAGTGATCCGGATCGTAGCCGGCGATGTCCTGTTGGTTCTGATCCGCCCGCTGCGTCGCGCTCGACCAGCGCACTCCCTCCGGAAGCCACTTATCGAACCCGCCCTCCAGAAACTCCATCCGGTACCGGTCGTAAACAACGATGTCCTTGTTCGGAATCCCCGCCGCATTGAGCCCGCTAATGATCCCCTGTAAAGTCTCCGGAGACGAAATCACGTGCGGCCGGCCCACCGGGTTCACTTTGATCCCGACGACCTCGCCGGGAGTGACGAACTGCCGCCACGCATCGGCCCAACCCTCCGCGCCGGTGAGCTCGCGCATCCCCCGCCGCAGCATCGACTCGATCGGCTCGCGCTGGTAAACTCCCCCAACGATCGAAGCCGGATGCGACACCTCCACCACCCGCCCTCGGTACAACCCCGGAATCCCCAGCCGCGAAGGCGCGGCTTTCGAGTTCGTCTGCGCGGAAAACGCCAGCGAATGCGCCGTAGCGCCCGCGAGTGTGGCCGCGAACCATTCTCTCCTGCTGATGTGTCGCTTCATACGCCTACCCCAGTCTGATCTTGCGAAGATCGATCTTCTCGCGCCGGAACTCGCCCAGCCCCAGCGCCCCTCCCAACTCCACGTGCTCCGGCTGCCTCCGGAGGAACGTCGAATGCTGGTCCGGAACATCCTCGGCGACCGGCCGCCGTCCCACGCGCGCCCGCTGCGCGTCAATCGCTTCCCAACCCACGCGGTCCAGCGCCACAGGGTCGGTCGCGAAGTACATCGTCTTGTGCTCCCACACAAACTGCGGCAGCCCGCTCGGACCGCCGTGATACAGCCCCTTCACCCCGTCGCAGATATGCAGCACCGTCTTATTGCGGATCACCGGCATCGCCACTACGGCCGGAATGAACGCCCCGCAGGCGTTCAGCGTGTTCGTCGAATGGCTGCGGAAAACGTTGTTCACCAGCCCGTGCGACAGGTTCTTCAGCGCCATCGTGATCCCCGCCGACTGGTGATCTTTCAGCATGCACAGGTTGATGAGCTTATCCACTTCCTTGGTGATGTACAGCGCCGCATGCGACCGCCGCGCCGTCGCATTCGAAACATCCTGCCCCGGCAGAGTCAGCGCCATGTCGATGTAGTGGTCGGGATCGTACCCCTCAATCGCCTGCTGAACCTCGTCATACCGGGCCACCGCCGCAGTCCACCTCACCCCCTCGGGAAGCCACTTGTGAAACCCCGCCTGCAAAAACTGATCGCGATAGCGGTCGTAGACGACGATGTCCTTTTTCGCGATCCCGGCGGCCGTCAGCCCGTCGATGACCGTTTGCACCACCTCGGCGGAAGAGATCACGCCCGACCGCATCCCAACGGGGTTCAGCTTGATCCCCACCCGCTCCCCCGGCGAAACAAAAACGCGCCACGCCTCCGCCCAATTCCCCCCGCCGGTGAGCTCGGCCATGCCGCGCCTCATCATCTCCGCCACCGGCTCGCGTTGATACGCCCCCGCAACGATCGAACCCGCATGAAAGACTTCAACCACGCGCCCGCGGTACGGCCCCGGCATGGCCAGCGAACTCGCCTGCGCCTTCGACGACGCCGCGGCCCCGCCCGCCAGCGCCGCCTTGAGCCACTGCCTCCGGCAAAAGTGCGTATGCATCACCAGCCCCGCTTTACGCTCAAGTATACGCCGCCGGCGTCGTGGCCGTCCGGGAGCGGCCCGCCGGAGATCAGAGCACCTGGATGAAGTCCACCAGGCCCGTCGCCGCCAGGCCGTTCTCGTTGTACATCCTGATCCTCAACTGCGCCGGACCCGCGAAATCGCCCGGCAGATCGAACTCGAACGTCTTCCAGCCGGTCCACGACGCGCCCGCCTGGTCGTAGTAGGTCGAGACGCCTGTCACCTTTTGGCTGAAATCGTCGCTTTCGATGGCGCCGAGCAGCGTGAACACATTGTCCCGCCCCACGCTGATGCTCAGCCGCGGCCTGTTCGCCACATACTTCAAGCTGTTGGGCCCGAACATCGCCAGCCGCACACGGAGTCGCGGCCGCGCGTACGGCGCGGTCTGAACGACGAAGCTCTGCCTCAGGATCGTCTCATCCGTTGGATGATAGCCGCCCGCGTACAGCGCCGCCATGCGGTTCCCGTTGGCCGGGGCCACCTCCTTGCCGATCTGCGAGATGATGCCGGCGGCGCCTGTGTACGTCCACCACGTAAAGTTCGATTCGAAGTTGCCGTTGAACACCGCTTCCACTGCGTTCACCAGGCCGCGTCCGACGGGCTTGTCCGTCGTGATCGGGATCGTCGTGTTCACGAGAATGTCGCGGATCTGCTTCGCGGTGAACGAGGAGTCCCGGCCCGCAACCAGCGACGCCACGCCCGCCACCAGAGGCGCGGCCATCGATGTACCCCCGGCCGTGCTGTAGCCCGAAGGATCGCAAAGCGAGCAGCTCCCCTTGGGCACAGTGCTGATGATCGCGTTTCCGGGCGCCGCCAGCGTCACCCATCCTCCCCAGTTGCTCGACGCCACCCGCTGGTCGGCGCTGTTCAGATTGGCCACCGCGATCACTCCGCTGCATGCCGCCGGATACCTCTTGTCGCTCGCGCCCTGATTGCCCGCCGCCGCTACGGCCAGCGCCCCGGCGGCCTGCAAATCCTCAATGGCGTTGCACAGCGTCAGGCTGCCCAGGTTGCTGCTGATGCTCATGTTCGCCACCCGGACGCTCGCCGTCGCCATCGTCTTGATGCCCAGCGCAACGCGCGTGTTCGGAGCTTGCCCGTCGCTATCGTGCGTCCGCACCGGCACGATCCTCGACTTCCAGGACACGCCCGCGATCCCCAACGGGTGCTTAACGGTTTTGGGGATCGCGGCCAGGGACCATGTTGTAGGCCTCGGT
>CAYYNC010000029.1:0-77610 GCA_964472745.1 uncultured Solibacteraceae bacterium | reverse complement strand
CGCCACCCTCGGACTCGCCCTCGTCCTCGACATCGCCCTCCTCCCCCTCCACTACTTCCTCGAGTTGGGCTTCGTGGCCATTCCGGCCTGGCTGGCCCTCAGGGATTGGCGCCACACCCCGCGGCCCCTCGCTCTCCTCGCCGCCGCCAGTTTTATCGTCACCGCCTTCATCGCCTCCGCCAACACCCCCACCAACGACATCGGATGGCGCGGCACGCTCCCCCTCCAGTTCGCCGCCATCCTCTTCGCCGCCGTCTGGCTCGACCGCATCCGCCCCCTCCGCCTCCGCTCCCTCACCGCCCTCGCCCTCGCCATCGGACTCGCCACCACCGCCCTCGAGCTCTGGAAGTTCCGCTCCTTCTTCCCCCGCCTCGAAGCCCGCGGAGCCCCCACGCCCACCGTCCGCTTCTACGCTCAGGACATCGACCCGCGCAGCTTCGGAGCCCTCCACTTCGAGCGACGCCACGCCCTCGAATACCTCAACTCCGTCCTCCCCCGCGGCGCCCGCATCCAGGCCCGCCCCACCGAATCGGTGAACCCGCTCTACTCCCTCTATACCGCCCGCCCCTTCTTTCTCGAAGGCGTCAACAACGCCAAAGAGCAGGGAGTGCCCCAAAGCCAGGCCAACTCGCGTCGAGCTTCACTCGCGCCTGCCTTCGAATCACCCGGTGACACCACGGCGCTCTGCGAAAACCCGCAAGTCGCCGCCTGGCTCGTCTCCTCCGCCGACCCCGTCTGGCGCGATGCCGAATCCTGGGTCTGGCGCCTCCCCCCCAGTTGGAACTCCCCCCATTTCCGCGTCTTCCCCCGTAACATAGCCTTTAGGCTGTGTCTTTCCCCATCCGCCACAGAATGATCGGGTCCCCGTTCTCCTACCCCCTCTCCGCCCTAGTCCCCGTCCTCGCCCGACTCGCCCTCCTCCCCTGGAAGCCCATCCCCTTCCCCGCCGTGCACGATGAATTCGGCTTCCTCCTCATCGCCGACACCCTCCTCCACGGCCGCCTCGCCAACCCGCCCCACCCCATGGCCCGCTTCCTCGAAACCATCTACGTCCTCCAATCCCCCTCCTACGCCTCCATCTACCCCCTCGGCCACGGCTTCACCCTCGCTGCTGGCCAGCTCCTCGGCCATCCCTGGATCGGAGTCCTCCTCTCCGGAGCCCTCATGGGACTCGCCCTCCTCTGGTTCCTCCGCTCCCTCGTTTCCCCCGGATGGTCCCTCTCCATCACGCTCCTCTGCGCCGTCCGCTATTTCTCCTTCTCCTACTGGAGCGACTACTACCTCGGAGGAGCCCTCACCCTGGCCGGCGGGCTCCTCCTCGCCGGAAGCATGGTCCGCTGGCTTCGCCATCCAAGCGCCCTTCATGCTGTGTTCGCCGTCCTCGGCTGGTCCGTTGTCTGGCTGCATCGTCCCTACGAAGCCGTCGTCCTCGCCGCGCTCGCCGCCGCCGTTGCCCTATGGCATACCCGCCGCACCCGCCGCCCGTGGTTGGCGAGCTTCCTCCTTCCCGCCCTGCCGGTGCTCGGCGCGGCCCTCGCCCTCACCCTCGCTCACAACCGCGCTGTCACCGGCGACCCCTGGAAACTCCCCTACATGCTCGCGCAGGAGCAGCAGGGGGTTCCTCAGTCGCTCCTCATCCAGAAACCAATCCCCCGCCCTGCTGTGCTCAACAAGCGCCAGGCCGAGACGTACGAGCGGCAGTTAAGCGCCCGCAACGCGCTGCTCTCATGGCCACGCGGACTATTGATCTTTTTGAAGAAGCCGTGGCACGTGATGCTCTTCTTTTGGGGAGGCCTCCTCACCTTCCTGACAGTGGCCGCACTTGCCGATCGCCGCCACAAATGGACCTTCACCCTCCTCGCGCTCCTCTGCGGACATTTGGCCGCCGCCTCTCTCTATCCCTTTTTCGCCCCTCACATGATCGCGGGCGTCGCATTCGTGCCTCCTCTCCTCATGGCCATCGCCGCTCGGCGGATGCTCCATCGGCTGCGTCTTCACTTCGGCCTCCGCGCGGCTGGTTGGCTCATGACGGCCCTCTTCCTGAGCGCCGCAATCGAAGGCCTCGCCTTCAATGTCGTCCATCTGACCGGCGACTTCCTCCGGACCTTTCGCGCCCGAAACGAGATCGCTTCACGCTTGAATCGCATGCCCGGCCGTCATCTGGTCCTCGTGCGGTATGGCCCCGAACATGAGGCCGGCTTCGAATGGGTGTTCAACGGCGCCGCAATCGACAATTCAAAGGTCGTCTGGGCCGCCGACCCGGAACCCGCGGATCTCCCCGCTCTTCTCAGTTACTTCTCCGGCCGGCGCCTCTGGACCGTCAAAGCGGACGCCCCTACTCCTGTGCTTCAACCCCTCAGCATCGCCGCTGCACTTTCACCCCCGTGATCAGCGCGCCTCCATCGGCCTCCACCGCGCACTTCGCACAATGCTGAACCTCCCGCCCCTTGCGCATAATGAGAATTCATGACGAACTCAGTCATCGGTGAGCCCCCGCAAACTCACCGCTCCCGCTCCCGTTCCCGCACCGCCGCTTTCCTCCTGTTCGCCGCCCTCGTCCCGTCCCTCCTGCGATTGGCCCTCCTCCCCTGGCTCCCCGTCCCCATCCCCGCCATGCACGACGACTTCGGCTACCTCTTCAGCGCCGACACCTTCGCCCAGGGCCGCCTCGCCAATCCCCCCCACCCTATGGCCCGTTTCCTCGAAACCGAATACATCGTCCAGGAGCCCACTTTTTCCTCCATCTACCCGCCCGGCCCCGGCCTGATCCTGGCGGCCGGCCAGGTCCTCGGCCACCCTTGGATCGGCGTGCTCATCTCCGGCGCTGTAATGGGCATCGCCGTCTACTGGTTCCTCGCAGCCTTGATGTCCCCGCATTGGGCCCTCGCCATGAGTCTGCTCTGCGGACTGCGCTACTTTGCGTTCTCCTATTGGAGCAGCTCCTACGTCGGTGGTCCGCTCACCTTCGCCGCCGGAGCCCTCCTCGCCGGCAGCCTCATCCACTGGCTGCGCGCCCCCTCCCCCGGATATGCGCTGCTCGCCGCTCTCGCCTGGGGTATCGCCTGGCTGCACCGCCCCTACGAGAGCATGGCCCTCGCCGTCTGCTTCTCTCTGCCTTTTCTCCTCCGCTGCTGGAAACTGAAGCGGCTGACGTCTCTCTTCCCCCGCCTCATCCTCCCTGCCCTGCCGGTGATCGCTCTCTTCGCCGCTTGGACCCTCGCCCATAACCGCGCCGTCACCGGCGATCCACTCAAACTCCCCTACCAGCTCTCCCGTGAGCTTCAGGGCGTTCCCCAGACCCCCATCATCCAGGCCCCCGTCCCCTACCCCGCCCGCGAGTTGACCCCCGAGCAGCGTCAATGCTACCTCTGGCCGCGCCAGCTCCGCGATGAGATGTTCACCCGCGCCGGTCTGGGCATGCAACTGCGCAAGCCCTGGTTCATCGTCCTCTTCTACTGCGGGTTCACCCTTCTTGCGCTCAGCGCCATCGCCCTCATGGAGAGACGGAATCGCTGGGTCACCCTCTCCCTCCTCATCCTCGCCGGACAGTTGGCGTTCTCCTCGCTCTACATCACTCTGTCTCCCAACGCCGCGGCCGGAACCGCCGTGGTCATCCCCGTCATGCTCGCAATAGCCGCCCGCCGCATCAGAAATCGTCTGCGGCTGCGTCTTCCGCCGGCCCGCGCCGCGCTCATCGTCGGACTCCTGCTTGCGGCCGGAGCTCTCGAGGGCCTGTTCTTCAATATCGAGGCCTACGACCAGGACTCCTACCGCCGCTACGCCGCCCGGGATCAAATCCTCCGCCGCCTCGAACAAACCCCGGGGAACCACCTCGTACTCGTCAGGTACGGCCCCACCCACGATTTCCGCGACGAATGGGTCTACAATCGCGCCGCCGTCGATGCCGCAAAAGTCGTCTGGGTGCGCTTCCCGGACGATCGCGGCCGGGCTCGGCTCTTCGCGGGATTCCCCGGCCGCAGAGTCTGGATCGCTGATGTGGACGCCCCGGTCCCGCGCCTCGCTGAATCTCCCCCGGCAACCTCCGATCGCTGAGGCCGTCCGCCGTCCGGTCCACACCCGCGCTCCGCACTGATTTGCCTCCCTTCAGGTGCTACATTGGGGAGTCGTCCATGCTCAGTTCCACGCCGCGCGACGCCGATCCCTTGGAAACCTCGCAGCAGGCCGGACTTTCATTCGAGCCCGCACCCCTCTTCCGCGCCACGCCTCTTCAGGACGACTCGGCCCTCGCCCCGGCCCAAGGTAAACGCATCGGCATCCTCGTCGTCACCTACAACGCCGTCAACACCCTCCTCCCCGTACTCAAGCGCATCACCCCCAACGTCTGGCAAAACGTGGAAGAGGTCCTCGTCTTCGATGACGCCAGCTCCGACGCCACTTACGAGCTCGCCGTCGGCATCAAGGCACTTCGCAATCTCCCCAAGCTGACGGTCCTCCGCCACCCCCGCAACCTCGGCTATGGCGGCAATCAGAAAGCCGGCTACGCCTATTTCATGGAAAAGGGCTTCGACATCGTCGTCCTCCTTCACGGCGACGGCCAGTACGCCCCCGAAATCCTCTCCCACCTCTACGCCCCCATCGTCAAGGGCGAAGCCGACGCCGTCTTCGGCTCCCGCATGTCCCGCCGCTACGGCGGTCCGCTCAAGGGCGGAATGCCGCTTTACAAGTACATCGGCAATCGCATTCTCACCGCTTTCGAGAACGCCTCTCTCAACATGCGCCTCTCGGAGTTCCACAGCGGGTACCGCGCCTACTCCCTCGCCGCTCTCCGGCAGCTCCGCATGGATCGCATGACTGATGACTTTCACTTCGACACCGAAATCATCATCAAGCTGAACCACCAGGGCTTCCGCATCCGCGAAGTCCCCATCCCCACCTACTACGGCAAGGAGCTCTGCTACGTCGACGGTCTCCGCTACGCCCGCAACGTCGCCCGCGCCGTCCTGCGCTACCGCTTCACCGTTTCATCGGTCCGGAGCGCCCCCGAATTCGAGGAATACTGGGTTCACTACCCTCTGAAGCTCGGCCTCTTCTCCAGCCACTACTACGTCACCCGCTTCGTCCAGCCCGGCCAGTCCGTCCTCGATGTCGGCTGCGGCCACGGCTACATCGCCGAACGGCTCGCGCGCCAGGACTGCGCCGTCACCGGCATCGACGCCCTCGACGCGCCCCAGTGTCGCGCCGCGATGCGCGACTATCATCGGTGCGACCTCGTGGCCGGCCTCGCACCGGCCCTCCCCGCGCTCGAGCAAACGCGCTTCGACCGCATCCTCCTGCTCGACGTCCTCGAACACCTCCCCGACCCCGCGCTCATCCTCCACCAGGTCCGCCAGCTCCTCTCCAACGACGGCCGCATCCTCGTCTCCCTCCCCAACGTCGCCAACATCACCGTCCGCCTCAATCTCCTCCTCGGCAAGTGGGACTACGCCGACCGCGGCATCATGGACCGCACCCACCTCCGCTTCTTCACCCGCCGCACCGCCCGCCGTCTCCTGGAAGAATCCGGCTACGAAATCCTCGAGGCAAAAACCACCGTCATGCCTCTCGAGCTCGTCCTCGGCCTCCCCCCCACCTCCCGTCTCATGCGCCTGATCTCGACGGTCCTCCGAGTTTTCACCACCCTCATGCCCGGCCTACTCGCCTACCAGGCTGTGTTCTTCGCTCGCCTCTCTCCCACTTTCTCCGGGCCGCGTAGTGACCTGGCAACCCGAAGTGATCAACTGTCTTAGCGCGCCCTTCAGCCCACACAGCCTCTCGACGGAGCGGCGGCACGAGCGATCATCTATCCTGACAAGTGCTTATTCACCATGTTCGAACGCCGCTTGTCCGCCGCCTCACAGCGCCTCCGCTCCGCCGTGGATGCGGCGGTTCAGTCGTCCACTCACTTCGGGCGGACTCTGGATCGTGCTCCGGGATTCGCGTTCTTGTGCTTTTCGATCGTCTACTTCCTCGGAGCGTTTTCCGCCGCCCGCGTCCGGCCGCTTTGGCTCGACGAAATTCTCGCGCTCTATATCAGCTCACTCCCCTCATTCGCTGACATCTGGCGCGCTCTTACGAATGCCCTCGATGGAAACCCGCCCCTGTACTACCTGCTCAATCGGCCCATCCTCTCCCTCCTGGGCTCCTCCGGGATCTCCGTTCGTCTGACCGCGGTCCTCGGCTTCTGGCTGGCTTCGGCCGCCGTCTTCCTGTTCGTCCGCGCCCGGACTTCCACGTTGCCCGCTCTTTTTTCCGTCCTTTTGTTCGTTCACAGCGGAGCTTACCGCTGGGCCTACGAGGCCCGGCCTTATGCCCTCGTTCTCGGTCTGGCGGGCCTCGCCATCCTGTTCTGGCAGCAGTGCTCTGAACCCGGCCCGGCTCGCAAACTCAAACTGGCCGGCCTTGTTCTCTCCCTGGCCGCCATCGTCTCCCTGCACTATTACTCCCTGTTGGTCATTGCCCCGTTGGCCTGCGCCGAATTGGCTCGTACTTTTTCCCGGCGGCGGTTCGATTCCGGTGTCTGGATCGCCATC
Source organism: uncultured Solibacteraceae bacterium (assembly GCA_964472745.1). Lineage (GTDB taxonomy): Bacteria > Acidobacteriota > Terriglobia > Bryobacterales > Bryobacteraceae > CAYYNC01. Next base: position 71,080 of record CAYYNC010000029.1, on the reverse strand, counting down.
GCCGCCGGCGCATGCGTTATTCTCTTGTGGCTGCCCATCATCGACGCGGTCCGGGCCAACGTGGCTGGAAATTCTCTCAGCCCTGAGTATTTCGCCCGCCCCACATACGGGGCGCTATACGAATCCTTCAACTCCCTCTACCGTTCAACTCTCCTTCCCCTTGTACTGGCCCTCATCGTGGTGGTGCCGCTTCTTCTGCGCCGAGAGACAGGCGATCCGCCGGCTCTCCCTGAAATCCTGATCCCTCTGCCTGACCTCGTCCTGGCTTCCGTCCTCACCGCCTTCCCACTCTTCTGCTTCACCTTCGCCGTCCTGGTCACTGGCACTTTCCACGTCAGGTATGTTCTCCCAGGGGCGATGGGCCCCTCCATTCTCGGCGGTTTCGCAGCGGCCGCGTGTTTTCGCGCAAGACCGGCAATCCTGGTCGGCGCGCTTGGAGTCTTCTTCGCCCACTTCTTCCTGACATCTGTTCTGCTGAGCGGAGTCCCTCTCAGCGTCCCTTACGGCGACCACCTTTCCTACGTCAGCAACTCCACGCACGGCGATCTGCCAATCGCCGTCGCCGAAGGTTTGCTTTTTGTGCCGATGCGACATTACTCCTCGCCCCCTTTGCGCGACCGGCTCTTCTACCTGACTGACTTGGCCACGGCCAGCCGGACCACCGACACGACGAACGAGAATATCCTGTTGGCCTTTCGGGATTGGGCTCCGCGCAATATTCTGCCGCTCGAGGAGTTCATTTCGGCACGCAAGCGTTTCTTGGTTTACTACATCGGAGAAACCGGCAACTCAACTCTGGAGGCGTTGCGCCTGCGAGGTTGCCGCCTCGCGCTGCTCAATAAGGAGTTCAAGCGCATGATGTTTGAGTGCGCCTGTCCGTGAATTACTCGCGTTTTTCTGATTCCCGATCCCCCGATCTCAGCCTCCCGAGGTCGACAGAAGCGATCGAAGCGACCACCTCCACCGGAAATGACTTCGTCCTCAGCGCATCGGCCTTTGCGCGCTCGCGCGGCCCGTAGCCGCTGAGAACCAGCCAGCCACCCCCCAACCCTGCCGCGCGGCCGGCTTCGAGGTCGCTAGCCTTGTCCCCCGCAATCCACGACCCGGCCAGTTCCACTCCCAGCAGTTCCGCGGCCCGCAGGATCATCCCCGGTCTAGGCTTCCTGCACGGGTGGTCGGGGTGTGCGTACTGCCCGATGCCTTGTGGATGGAACGGGCAGGCGATCACTGCGTCAGGACCAGCCGCCCCCTCCGCTGCCAGAAGTTCGATCATCCTCTGTTGAACGTTCATGAATTCAGTCCAGCCGTAGTATCCGCGGCCGATCCCCGCTTGATTGGTGACAATCACCACGCCGATGCCTATCGCGTTCGCCTGGCTGATCAGGCTGCTCGCTCCCGGAATGAGCCGGACCTCCTCTGACCTGGACAGGTAACCGCATTCTTCGATGATCACGCCGTCGCGATCAAGAAAAAGTGCGGCCCCTCCCGCTGGCGCGGCGCCGGGCCGCAGGATTTCCACCCAAACTCCGTCTCCGGTCCTGAGTTCCCTCCCTCCGTCAACGGCGCTCATTCCCTCCCTCCATCGCGCTCCAGCAACAGTCTGGATTCGCTCGCAAGCATGTACCTGTGAAGGCACACGCAGGTCGTCGTCTCCTCGAACTCCATCCTCGCCAGTTGTTCTCTGATGAGCGAAAGGGGAATCCTCACGGTTTCTCCCAGCCCTGGTTCCCCGGCCTCGTCAGCGTCCGCCTCCTTGCAGTCCGGAGCCGCAAAGAGTGCGACTCGCGCCGCCAGGATTCCCGCTTCAGGAAAGCAGTACCCCAGCGGAATCATCTCTTCCGGACGGCAAAGCAAGCCCGTCTCTTCTCTCAACTCGCGGGCCGCGGCCACGGCCGGCGTCTCTCCCGCGTCGATGAAGCCCCGCGGCACCTCGAGAACCGGGCGGCGCGGAGGGTGGCGGAACATTCGCAGAAGAACGGCTGCACCCTCCTGAATCGGAAGCACGGCGACACCCGTGACTCCCGCCGGGGCCTTCTCCAGTGGAGCGACGACAAGGTAATCCCTCACCTCCCTGCCGCTGGGGTCCCGAATGTGGTCGCTGAATACCTCGAACTTTGAGTTGCGGAAGACCAGCCTTCGTTCCACGAGCTCAACCGCCGCAAGTTTGCGTATTCCACCCATCCCGTGCTTTGCCTTCTCTCTCCCAACGGCAGGTCACTCAGGCCTCACACGTTGCCATGCACCGTGTTCCGGATCATCCCGTACCCTTTGATCAGTTCCCGGATCCCGTCGTCGAGTGAGTACTCGGGCCTGAACCCCGTGCGTTCAATCTTCTCGTTCGACACGATATAGTCCCGCTTGTCAGGATCGCTGCCGATCGGCGCCTCGAGGTACACAAACGACGGAACGTGCTCCCGGATCTTCGCGCAGAGCTCCGCTTTGGAGAGGTTCGCGTCCGACAGCCCAACGTTGTACGCCTGATCCTTCATCGACTCGAACTCGCGAATCCCGTGAATGAATGCTCTCGCCGCGTCGCGGATGTGAATATAGTTCCGCTTGAAGTGCGCCTCAAACAACACGACCGCGCGATCATGCACTGCCCGGTACACGAAATCGTTCACCAGCAGATCGATTCGCATCCGCGGGGACATTCCGAAAACGGTTGCCAGCCGGAAACTGATCGAGTTCCCCCGCTCAAGCACGGCCTGCTCCGCTTCCACCTTGGTTCGCCCGTACAGTGTGATCGGGCGCAGCGGCGTCTCTTCGGTGCAGTACTTGTCTCTTTCCCCAATCCCATACCCGCTGTTGGTCACCGGCATCATGATTCGTTGCTCTCTGCTCATCAACTTCATCAGCGTGATGATGGCATCCCGGTTCACGCTCACTGCGCCCGTTTGATCCATGCTGCAAACCGGAGCCCCGACCAGCGCCGCAAGGGGCACCACCAAATCCGCCTTCACCGCTAGAGGTTTGAGCACTTCAGCGTCCCGAGCATCGCCCCTGACAACGTTGAACCGCGTATCACTGCAAAGCGCATTGAGTGGCGCCTGGCCGTACATGAAGTTGTCCAGCACGATCACCTCGTGCCCCTCCTTCAGCAACTCCGGCACAAGGATTGAACCCAAATAGCCAGCCCCGCCGGTCACAAGCACCGTCAATTTCATGCTCTTTCTCCCAACCGACGAAACGTCCGATCTATCATCGACGAAAACTCGCAGAACAGTGCACTGCCTCTACGCTGCTGTCCGCGACGCGCTGACCAAGGGCAACTCCAATCCGGTACGACCTTTCCGGAAAAAGGGCATCCGACAACCTCAGGTCTCCCATCTTCCTGAACTGCCCGTTGATACGCTCGAACCAGAACGGCCACACTTCGTCCACGTCATCGCAGTCTTCAGCAGTCCTGAATCGCGCCTCTGGTCTTCCTTCCGCCTCCTGGTTCCACCGTCGGACCGACTCGATCATTTGCATCCGCCCAGGAGAAAACTCTGTCCTGTATCGCAGGGCCAGATCGTACGACTCCACGGCGCCCAAGCACACCATTCCAGCCACTGCCGCAAGAAGCAGGCCCGATCCGGCTCTCCCCTCCGTCTCTCCGCTCCGCTGGGAGTCCAGGGTGCACAATCCCATTCCAACGCCCATCGCCGCGTAGACTACGTAAGCGTAGTACACGTTGCCGATGATCGTATAGGCTATGCCGCGCGGCGCCGACCTCCCGCCAGCAATCAACGTTGAATAGCAGATGATAAACGCTGCTACGGGTATCAATGCCCGCCACCGCACTCTGTGCAGAGCGTGTTCACGCGTCATCAACAACCTCAACGTCCCCGCTGCTCCGCACAAAAGAACTCCGGCATTCACCAAAGTAGACAATAGATCTGCTCTCAACCCGAGCAACACTGCCCTTGAATACGCCGCCACTTGATAAAACGTCGGAAGAATAATACTCAGACTCCACAAACACATTTGCACAACCGCTGCGTGCAGCACTGTGCCCAGTCTCTCCGCAATCCAATAAGCACTTGCTCCGCCGCTCTCTTGGACATCCCGCAAGTCGACCGACCGTGCAGAGTAATCGGCGATGCTGTAAATGGCATAGACAAGTGGTATCACTGCAAAGACTGTACCAAATTTTCGCATGGATCTATCGGAGTGGCGCCTCAAGACGACTGCCGTAACGGCGGCGTGAATAATTCCTACCTCGAATGTGAACACGCCCGCCGCGGCCAGCAGTGCCGAAGCGAACAGGAGGCCGCTGCGCCGCTCTTCGATGCCGCGGACCGCAAGATTGATCGATAAGAGCGCAAACACACAGAACAGGAGGTATCCTGCCAGGTGATGCCAAAGCACCATTTCGCAACCCGGGAAACCGCATCCCACGACGCCCGCAATCCAAAAGGGCCACGTCGTCGAGGCGAGAATTCCTCTCATCAGAAGATTGTGGATCAGGAGGACAACAAGTAGATGGAGAGCAAGCGAGAAAGCCTGCCAGTATTCGAAGTTGTATCTGAACAGCCAGTATTCAGAGACCAGGAGGAGATACAGCACTGGTCGAAACAAAATCTGGTCTCCTGGAGCGTGGAGTCGGTTCCACGAAGGAGCGTCTGCAAGAATCTCCAGGAAGGTGTGCTTTTGATTCGCTTGATATAAGTAGGCTATTTGGTCGGCCCGCGGCGCGCCTCCCCAGATTCCATGGTGGAACACGGCAGTGACCAGAACGACTAGGCACAGGCGTTGAACGGATGCCAGGCGCGCGACGGCTCCTGCTCGGTCCAGTAAACACTTGATTGGTTCTAGCATGCTGAGTGATTGACTCTCTCAGGCGATGTCTCCAAAAGGCTATTTGCACGCCTGATCAAGCACTTCGTGCAATGCGGCCAGTTTGCTCTCTAGATTCACTGGGTAGTTGCCAACAAAGAATCCCCAGGAGTGTATTTGTTCCGCATTTCGTAGCGATTTCACTACTTCATACTCAAAGTGTTCGATGACGTCGTGTTCTGTAAAGCATCCTCCTGTGATAATGCGAAATCCTATTGATGCTTTTCGCAGGGCGTCGAAGATCTTGTTTCGATCCAGGCCTGCAAAAGGATTCAGAACGATCGTAAACGCGAAGCTCGAGCTCTTCCCGTTCTCCCGCTGGATGATAAACCGCTCATCTCCCTGAAAGAGACTCTGAAAAACCGCCAGGTTCGCCCTCCGCTGCGCGGTCATCTTCGGCAGCTTCTTCAGTTGCTCCCTCCCGATCGCTCCGCTCATCTCGAGCGGCCTCAGGTTATACCCCGGAAGTATGAACCGGTACGCCTCGAAATGGTCCTCTCTCCGTCGCCCGAACAGCGGCGAACCCACCGGCAGGTCCCTCGTCCACCCGTGCGCCCGCAGCGACCGCATCAACTGGTACAGCTCTTCATCGTCGGTGAGCACCATTCCGCCTTCCATCGTGGAGATGTGGTGCGAGTAGAAAAAGCTGAACGTGTTGACGTCCCCGAATGTCCCCGTCTTGCGCCCGTTCAGCTCGGCGTCCGCCGATTCGCAGTTGTCTTCCAACAGGTAAAGGCCGTGCCGGTCTGCGAAGTCTCTCATGACATCCAAAGCCGCCGGATTGCCGAGGATGCTCACAGCCACCAGCAGCCGCGTCCTCGGCGTCAGGGCCGCCTCCAGTTTCGACGTGTCCAGATTCAGCGTCTCCAGCTCCACGTCCACAATCCTCAGCCGCAGTCCGTACTGCTGGAGCGGATGGTACGTCGTGCTCCAGGAAATGGCCGGGACAATCGCCTCATCGCCACGTTTCAGTGGCCGCTCCCGCTTGAAAAACAACGCCGCCGTCGCGATCAGGTTCGCCGAAGACCCCGAGTTCACCATCACTGCGTATCGCTTGCCGAAGTACGCGGCAAACTCCCGCTCAAACGCGGCTACCTCTTCGCCCATCGTGTACCTGTCGCTTTTGACCACCCGCTGAATGGCGTCGATCTCTTCTTCGCCCCACGATGAAGCGGCAAGTTCGTAATACATCCCGTGTCCTGTCTAATCCCGTCAGAACGGTCCTCGAAACTGCGTCTGATAGCTCAACGCCGCCCTCTCCGGATCAGGGGACCACGTTTCCCCCGCGCCCCGCACCATGGCGTATGCTTTCTGCGCGATCTTCACCGGGTTCGGATAAAACTCCTGCTCCAGCGGCGGGCTCGGAGGGCACGTCGCCGGCGCGAAACCCAGCCGGGCTGCGTGAATCCCGCTCAGCCCGTTGCACGACTCCGCCGCTCGCGCCACGATCTCCGCGCTCGCTCCGCAATTTGTCCAGGCATTGTCGACCACCAGAAGCCTTCCCGTCCGCTGCGCCGAACCGACGATCGTCTCGGCGTCGAGCGGAGTCAGACTGATCGGATCGATTACTTCAGCATGGATCCCCTTCTCCCGCAGCAACTCCTCCGCCCTCAGGCATTCCACCAGCATGTTGGAGATCCCCACAAGCGTGATGTCATCGCCGCGAGTGCACACCCTCGCGCGGCCGAACTCGACAGTGTACGGCTGAGCGGGTACGTACGCCTCTGTCGGGTAGAGTAGCCGGTGCTCGACAAAGATGACGGGATTGTCGTCTCGGATCGCCGCAATCATGCACCCCTTCGCATCGTGTGCGTTTGACGGGGCAACCACCTTCAGCCCCGGGACGTGCATGAACATCGAATACAGCGCCTGGCTGTGCTGCGCGCCTTGCCCCCAGGATTTGCCGATCATGCTGCGGACCACCATCGGCGCCTTGACGGCCCCACCATACATGTAGTGCGCCTTGGCCGCCATGTTCACCAGTTGGTTCATGCACAGCATCAGGAAGTCCATCCTGATGTGAACGTGGATCGGACGCAGCCCCGCCATGGCCGCTCCCAGCGCCACCCCTGTCATCGCGTCCTCTGAGAGCGGTGTATTGAAGACCCGGTCCCTCCCGAATTTCTCTTGCAGCCCCCGCGTCGAACCCTGAATCGCCTTGTGGTCATCCACGTCCAGGCCGAAGACGAATACGCGCGGATCGCGTTCCATCTCCTGCTCAACCCCTTCCCGCAGCGCGTCCACGTATTTCAACAGCCGGCCGCCGTCACTCTGCGTAAACATGCCTGTACAACTCCTCAGCCCGGGGCCACTCGGCCGTCTCGGCGAACTCGGTCGCCTCCGCGATCTCCTTCTCCACCGCTGCGTCGATGGCGGACCTCTCTTCATTCGCCAGCATCGCTGCGATTCGTGCCACGGAATCCCGGCTCTGCCATTCCACCAGCTCTTCTCTTGTGCGGTAGCCGGCATCGTAGTCTTCACCGGGCCCAACGTGCTCCTTCCACCGGTACGTCAGACACTCCATGAATGCCGGCCCCCCACCCGTCCGCATCACCGCAATCCTCTCGGCAGCCTTGCTCCTCAGTTCCAGAACGTCGCCCGACTCGATTCTGTCCGCCGGCATTCCATACGTCCTCACGCGCTCGCAAAGCAGTTTGGTCGACCAGCGCTTCTCTATCGGCGTGTGGATCGCGTAACCGTTGTTCTCACAAACCACCAGCAGTGGAAGCCGGTGCAGCGCGGCGAAATTGAGTGTCTCGTGAAATACTCCCTCCTCCGTGGCGCCGTCTCCAATGAAAGCCGCGACGATCCGGCCCTGACCTTCCCATTTCAACGCCAGCGCATAGCCGGCAGCCACTGCCAGGGTGGTCCCGACCACGGCCGACGCTCCCAGGACCCACCGGTCCATGCCGATCATGTGCATCGATCCGCCCTTCCCTCGAGCGCAACCCGCGTCCTTCCCATAAAGTTCCGCCATCATCGCCCTCGGATCGCCGCCCTTGGCCAGATATGCGGCGTGGCAGCGGTAGGTCGGAGAAACGACGTCATCCGGAAGCAGTGCGTCGCAGATTCCGGCCGCCACCGCCTCCTGCCCGATCGAGAGATGAACCGGGCTCTTGATCTTGTCCGTCGGATAGATCCGCGCCACTTCTTCTTCGACGCGCCGGATGAGACGCAACGTCCGGTACAGTCGCTTCAGATCGGGCAGGTCCTCGGCGCTTCCCGTCATCTCTGGCCCCTTAAGGCGGCGCTCTCTTGCCGCTGCCGCTCCTTCCAGAACCACAACTCGCGCCAGAACTGGAAGTAGTACGCCGCGCCCCAGCGGAAGATCTGCAACTTCCTCTCTCCGCCGATTCGCGGCGGCTCTCCCACTGGAACTTCTCCGATCCGTTTCCTGATCTTCGCCGCCCTCACCGACATCAGCGGCTCCCAACTGATCACCGTGTGGAAGAGCTTCTCGGGCAGCCGGTACGACTCCTCACGGTCAAGGTCCAGTTCGTAAATCAAATCCCGCCGGAATGCCCTGTAAATGACCATCGCATCCGTGTAAGATCCCCCATGCAGCGCATTGACCGTTCTTGTGAAGAGCCAGTTCCCGAATGCGGTCACGATGTCGTCATCTTCGCTCTTCGCTGCCCCCAGGTAGCGGGATCCGATCACCAGGTCGTAGCCTTCTCCCATCTTCTCCAGAATCGCTGGGATAAACTTCGGATCGCAGTTTCCGTCGGGGCTGAGCGTCAGCACCAGGTCGCCTTCGATCTGCGGCAGCACCTCGAGGTACGCGAATCGGATCCCCCTCTGCCGTTGAACGTAAACGTCGTAGCCGTTGTCTCGACACCACTCGATCGTGCCGTCTTTCGAACCTCCGTCCACAACGATCAACTGGCTGTACCAGGATCGATCGATTTCAGGGAGGATTGCTTTCACCCCCTCCACTTCATTGAGTGTGAGGGCAAGGACCGTTGTCTTCATCATTTATCCGCCCGCTACGCTCCCGCACCTTTCTCGCGACATCTTCCTGCGCAAAGCACTGCCGCCGGGCCGCTGTCTGCGGACTGGTCTTCGATTACCTGGCCTGGTCACGCCACTCCTCCGTCATGTGAAGACCCGCGCACCGGATCCCTACTGGATCATCGCGCTCCCGTCGTCCTGGAGCCCCCTGTTCCAGGTCAAAGATAACATGTGCAGCGCGTACTTCGTAGTGTCGGTATGCTCCGCCGGGTACTAGACCGGAGGTGCGTCGCCGCGACTTCTGATCGGTTGCCCATCGCTGCCTGACCGTGGTCTGCTGGATGAGGCTGAGGTTTCGGGGAATCCCCATGGCTGTCTTGGATGTACTGCTCGTCAATCCCGGCGGTAGGGAAAAGATCTACCAGCAGCTTGGGGATCAACTGACCGCCGTCGAGCCGCCCCTGTGGGCGCGCCTCATCGCCGGCTACCTCCTGGACCGCGGGCTTTCCGTCGAGATCCTGGACTCCGAAGCATTGCAGATCGGACCGGAGAGACTCGCGGGCGTGGTGCGCGACATCGCCCCCCGCCTTGTCTGCATGGTAGTGTTCGGCCATCAGCCCTCCGCTTCCACTCAGCAAATGATGGGAGCGGGCGAGGCCTGCCGCTCGATCCGGAATCTTGCGCCGGACACCAGGATCATTCTGGTGGGCGGGCATGTTGCTGCGCTCCCGCTCCGCACATTGCAGGAAGAGGCGGCCGATTTCGTCTGTTCCGGCGAAGGCCCCGCCACGGTCTGGCGGCTCGCACTCGCCCTGAGGGAAGGGGCGCCGGAATCACTCGCTGAAGTACCAGGACTCGTCTGGCGCTCCCAGGGCCTCATCCGCCACAATCCTCCTGCCCCTCTCATCTCCAACCTGGACGAGGATCTCCATGGAAACGCGTGGCATCTGCTCCCCATGGAAAAGTACCGGGCGCACAACTGGCAGTGTTTTGGCGACCTGGGCTCACGTCAGCCGTATGCATCCATCTACACCTCCCTCGGATGCCCCTTCAAATGCACCTTCTGCTGCATCAATGCCCCGTTCGGCACGAACCGCTATCGCATGCGGAATCCCCCCAGGGTGGTCCAGGAGATCGAACACCTTTACTCCAAGTATGGGGTCAGGACCTTCAAGATCATCGACGAGATGTTCGTTCTCAACGACCGCCATGTGGCCGGCATCTGCGAGTTGCTGGCCGCCCGGCCGTGGGCGCACGAACTGAACATCTGGGCCTATGCCCGTGTCGATACGGTCAAGCCTGAGCGGCTCCAGCTCCTCCGCTCCGCCGGGATTCGCTGGCTTGCGCTCGGCATCGAATCCGGAAGCGAGCATGTCCGCGATGGGGCCGAGAAATCGCTCGATCATCAGGACATCGTCGAAATTGTCGCTCGCATCCGCGGCGCCGGCATCAACGTAATCGGCAACTACATCTTCGGCTTGCCTGATGACGATTTGTCCACAATGCGCATGACCCTGGACCTCGCCAAGGAACTCAATTGTGAATTCGCGAATTTCTATTCAGCCATGGCCTATCCAGGTTCGAAGCTCTACGAGTTGGCCCTTCAACGTGGATGGCCTCTTCCAGAACGATGGTCTGGGTTTTCGCAGCACAGTTACGACTGCTTGCCGTTGCCCACCGAAAAAGTGAGCGCGGCGGAGGTGCTGCACTTCCGCGATTCCGCCTTCCACGAGTATTTCTCCAATTCCTCCTACCTCTCCATGGTTGAAAGCAAGTTCGGCCCGGAAACGCGGCGGCACATCGAAGAGATGGCCGCCTATCGCCTTCCCAGAAAGCTGCTAGAAGAAAGTTCACTGCTTCATTAGCCGATGTCACGCGCTCTGTCCATTTGCGAGTTGGACGTCGTTGTTCTGGCAGGGGGGCTGGGTACACGATTGGCGCCTGTCTTGGGCGGCCTTCCGAAGCTGTTGGCGCCCATTTCCGGCCGCCCCTTCCTCGAGTACTTGCTCGCGTGGCTCGCTGAGCAGGGCGTCCGGCGTCTGACGCTTTGTCTTGGTCATCGGGCCGGCGCTGTCGTGGAGTGGATAAAACAGGCAGAGAGACTGCCCCTCTCCCCTGCCATGGTCGTGGAGCCGGAGCCCCTCGGAACAGCGGGGGCGGTAGCATTTGCCCTCCCCACGCTCACCAGCCGGCCTGTCCTGGTGATGAACGGAGATACGTTCGTCGGCGTCGGCCTCCAGCAAGTTCTGGCCGCCCACCTCGCCTCCGGAGTAGGAGTCTCCCTAGTCTGCGTCGAGGTTAAAAACGGCTCGCGCTACGGGACAGTTCAAATCGCTGCGGATGGATTCATCGAGCGTTTCCTCGAGAAGAACCCAGGGCTCTCCGGTTCGGCCTGGATCAATGCGGGAATCTACCTGTTTGAACAGCCTGTTCTCGACCGCATCGCTAGGTTGGCTGTCGGATCCCTTGAGCGTGATCTTTTCGAGCAGCTACCACCAGGTACGATTTACGCAGTCAAAGCCCATGGGGCATTCATCGACATCGGCACGCCCGAATCCCTCGCTGGCGCGGCCGCGGTCTTCGGCTCCTGGCGTCCTTTGGAAGGCAAACCGCCGCAATGATATTCAGTCGCACCCCGTTTCGCATCTCCTTCCTCGGAGGAGGAACCGACTACCCCACTTGGTTTCAGCGCCACGGCGGCGCCGTGATTGGGACCACGATCAACAAGTACTGCTACATCAGCATCCGGAGGCTGCCGCCGTTCTTCGAGCACAAGCACCGCGTAGTCTATTCGCGAATCGAGCTGCCGCAGAGTATCGATGAGATTCAGCACCCGGCGGTCCGCGCGGTCCTCGCGGAACAGGGCATTCAGGAGGGCGTCGAAGTACAGCACCATGGCGACCTGCCCGCTCGCTCTGGAATGGGGTCCAGCTCCTCGTTCACGGTCGGGATGTTGAATGCCGCTCGTGCGTTCAAGGGCTTGATGTCTTCTCCCGAGTGGCTGGCGAAAGAGGCGATCCGTATCGAGCAATCGGTCCTGCGTGAGAATGTCGGCTCTCAGGATCAGATCTGGGCTGCGTACGGCGGCACCAACTTGATCAATTTCAATCCCGATGGGACTTTCCACGTCACCCCCATCATCATGAGCGAAGACAGGCGCTGCGAGCTCGAATCTCACATGCTCCTCTTCTTCACCGGCCTCTCGAGGACCGCGGCGATCATCGCCGGTCGCAAAATCGCCGGAATGGACCAGAACGAGTTTCACCTGAGAAGCATTCACCAGATGGTGGCGGAGGCCTCCGAGATCCTCCAAGGCCCGTCGCGCAGAATCGCGGAGCTGGGCGGCTTGCTCAACGACGCTTGGCGGCTGAAACGGGAGCTGGCCGAAGGCGTGACCAATCCTGCCATTGACGGTATCTATTCAGCCGCGCTCGAAGCTGGCGCCGCCGGCGGCAAGCTGCTCGGCGCCGGCGGCGGCGGCTTCATGCTCCTCATTGCCGAGCCAAAGGACCACGCGCGCATCCGTGACCGTCTGCGCTCGCTCCTTGAGGTTTCATTCAGAATCGGGAGTGCCGGAAGCAAGATAATCATCTACGAGCCGGAGGACGCCGGCGGTGTAGCGTAGTCCGCGTTTAACGGCGCATGGACAACGCGACCGTTCTCGTCTGCTCATCGTTGGCATACACCATCACTTTCTTGTCCTCACTACCAACTCCTCCCCCGGCAAGAACAACTGCTTCACATCGCCCGCGCAGCTCAAACACTCGTCCCCGCGGCTTCGGAACCACAGCATCACCTCGGGAAAATCAAGCGAACTCACCGCGTCGCTGTCTTCCATCCAATACTTCGTGTAGTTCGCTTCCAGCTTTCTGTACCGCAACCGCGTTGGCGCCTGCCTCACGCTCGCCGCCGCCAGGCGCATCGCCCGCACCGGCGCCCGCTGCAGGACGTAATACCACCAGGTGGATCGGACCGGAATGCTCGCCTTGATCAACTTACCGGCTAAACCAAAATCGCTGTACGGCCGCACAGGGTAGCCCTCCGCTGCCCACGGCGTGCAGGTCCACGCCGGTAGCGGGAAAATCACCCCTCCCGGCTTCACCACCCGCCGGATCTCCTCCAAGGCCCACTCCGGATGCGGAACATGTTCCAGCGTCCAGATGCTCCAAAGGCCGTCGAACGAGCTGTCTTCGAACGGCATCTCGGCCGCCGACGCCTGAACAAACCGCTTGTGGAAGCGTCTCCTCGCCTCCGCCGAGATATCCAGTCCCGTGTAATCGCTCACAACGTCCTGCAAGTATCCGCTTCCCGCCCCCACCTCCAGAACCCGCTTGTTCTCCAGACCGTACCTTCGCGCGAATTCAGTCACCCTCTCCTTGATTCGCGACGATTCCGCTCCCCTTACTGCAAGTTCAGCGTACTCCCCCCCTACTTCTCCCCGGGTCCCGTCTTTGTATACCGTGTCGTAGTAAGCCGCGTTCGCTTGACTGCCGCTCGCACCCTTCCGCCTTGGTGGGTCGGAATCAAGAGGGAAGCCGGTCCAGATAATAGCCGCCCACACGGTCCCGTAAACAAGAACACAAAACACCCCAGGCGATATCCGCTTCCTCATCGATCTCTCTCAGGTCACACGGCGAACCACCACCCTACCACAGGACATCGCCGCCTCCGCCCTTCGTATCATGGTTTGGACGCACCCAGCGGATGCACCCCGAACTTCACCAGTCTCGCATCGCCATCCTCGGCGCCGGCCCCACCGGCCTCGGCGCCGCCTGGCGCCTCGCCGAGCTCGGCCTCCGCAACTTCACCCTCCTCGAACGAAACCATTACCCCGGCGGCCTCGCTGCCTCCTTCACCACCCCCGACGGCTTCACCTGGGACATCGGCGGCCACGTCCAGTTCTCCCACTACGACTACTTCGACCGACTCATGGACGCCCTCCTCCCAGGCGAATGGCTCCATCACCTCCGCGCCTCCTACGTCTGGACCCTCCAGCGCTTCGTCCCCTACCCCTTCCAGCGCAATATCCACTTCCTCCCCCGCCCCCAGCTCCTCCGCTGCCTCGCCGGCCTCATCCAGTCCGCCGCCCGCCGCAACGGACCGCCCCCCTCCCACTTCGGCGATTGGATCGACGCGGCCTTCGGACCCGGCATCGCCAGCCTCTTCCTCCGCCCCTACAATTTCAAGGTCTGGGCCTGGCCCCCCGAGCGCCTCGATACCGCCTGGGTCGGCGAGCGCGTCTCCACCATCGACCTCCCACGCCTCATCCGCCACATTCTCGACAACACCCCCGACGCCGGCTGGGGCCCCAACAACACCTTCCGCTTCCCCGCCTCCGGCGGCACCGGCGAAATCTGGCGCCGCCTCGCGGCGCGCCTCCCCGCCGGCACGCTCCGCCTCAACACACCCGTCGAGTCCATCGACCTCAACCGTCGCCGCCTCACTCTCGTCGGCGGCGCCGCCGAACCCTACGACATCCTCATCTCCACGATCCCTCTCGATTCGCTCCTCCGCCTCGCCGGCCGCCCCGCCCCGCCCCTGCTCTACTCCTCCTCCCACATCGTCGGCATCGGACTCCGCGGCCAGGCCCCCGCCCACCTCCGCGACAAATCCTGGATGTACTTCCCCGAATCCGATTGCCCCTTCTACCGCGCCACGCTCTTCTCCAATTACTCCCCCGCCAACGTCCCCGAACCCGCCCGCTTCTGGTCCCTCATGCTCGAAGTCTCCGAATCCCCCGCCAAGCCCGTCGATGCCTCGGCGATCGTCGAAGACGTCATCCGCGGCCTCGAGGCCACCCGCCTCATCCCCTCGCGCCGGGACATCGTTTCCACCTGGTATCACAAGGCCGTCCACGGCTACCCCACGCCGTTCCTCGGCCGCGACGCCCTTCTCCACCCCATCCTCCGCGAGCTCGAGGACCACGCCGTCTATAGCCGCGGCCGCTTCGGAGCCTGGAAATACGAGGTCTCCAACCAGGACCACTCCCTCATGCAGGGCGTCGAGCTCGTCAACCGCCTCGCCGCCGGCGCGCCCGAGCTCACCCTCTGGCAACCCGCCCTCGTCAACGGACCCCGGAGAACCGCCTGATGCTCACCGTCGTGATGCCCGCCTACAACGAGCAGGACATCATCGAAGCCTCCGTCCGCGAGTGGCACGACGAGGTCGTCGCCCGCATCCCCGGAGCCCGCCTCCTCGTCGTCGACGACTGTAGCCGCGACCGCACCGGCGAAATCCTCGCCCGCCTCGCCACCTCAATCCCCGCCCTCGACGCCGTCCGCACCCCCGTCAACGGAGGGCACGGCCGCGCCGTCCGCCACGGGCTCGACCTCGCCCAAACCGAGTGGATCTTCCAGACCGACTCCGACCGCCAGCACCGCCCCGCCGAATTCTGGCGGCTCTGGTCTTTCCGCGAAAACGCCGACTTCGTCCTCGGACGCCGCCGCGCGCGCGCCGACGGCCTCTTCCGCCGCCTCGTCACCACCGGCCTGCGCCTTAGCATCTTCGCCCTTTTCCAGACCTGGATTTACGACGCCAACTGCCCCTTCAAGCTCATGCGCCGCGAGCCCCTACGCGCCGTCCTCGCCCGCATCCCCACAGACGTCTTCATTCCCATGGTCATGGTCTCCATCCTCGCCCGCCGGCTCCGCTACCGCGTCGCCGAAGTCGAAATCACCCACCTCCCCCGCACCGGAGGCACGCAGTCCCTCAAAGGACTCCTCCGCTGGGCCCGCATCGCCGCCCTCTGCTTCGCCCAGGTCCTCCGCCTCCGCCTGAGCCTCCCCTGACCATGCCCCTTCGCCTCGCCGCGCCCTTCGCCTTCCTCGCCCTCCTCGCCGCCCTCTCGCTCTGGCTCGGAGCCCTTCCCGCCCGCGTCTACTGCCTAGACCCCTACGTCTTCTACGATGTCGCCTGGCGCATGCTCCACGGCCAGCTCGTCCACCACGACATCTACTCGCCCCTCGGCCCCGTCGCCTATCTCCCCCACTGCATCGGACTCCGCCTCCAGGGCCACGACGGCTTCTCCTTAGGCCGCCTCAGCGTCTCCCTGCCCTTCCTCATCCCCGGCATCCTCCTCGCCGCCCGCCTCCGCCCCGCCGCTGGAATCCCCATCTCCTTCCTTCTCCCGCTGCTCGCTCTGGCCCCCTACCCCCTCGGTTTCAGCTCCGAACAATCCGGCCAGCCCATGTTCTATAACCGCCTGGCCTACCTCATCCTCATCACGATCCTCCTCGCCGTCCTCGACGAAAGCCGTAAATGGCACGCCTACGCCGGAGCCGCCCTCGCCGTCCTGCTCTTCCTGAAAGTGAGCTACTTCCTGGTCGCTCTGGCGCTGATCGTCCTGGCCCGCCCCAAATCCCGCCACTGGCCCGCGGCCTTCGCAGTCGCCTTCCTGTCCCTATCCCCCTTGATAGGCTTCGATTACCCCTCCTGGTTCCACGATCTGAGAATGGCCGCCCAGGTCAAAACCGCGGGAATCCGCGAGCAACCCCTGATACTGGCCCTCCCCGACGCCGCCCTGTCCCTCGCCACCTTGCTAGCCGTAGCATGGCCTTCAGGCCGTGTTCTTCTTCTTTCAACCGCCGCCCTATCCGACCTGGCCCTCCTCGCCACCAACACCCAACCTCAGTCTCTGCCCCTATTCCTGGTAGCAATCCTCCTGCTGGCCGCCCCGCTCTTCACCCGCCGCCCGCCAGCCGCAGCCCTGGTTCTCCTGAGCTTTTCAACCGGAATCCTCTTTTACCGCGAAACGAACGGCTTCCTTCAGGCCGCCCTCCACCGCAACGACCCTCAACCCCAAGCCTGCGCCGCAACCCTGAGCAGTGGCCTTCACCTCCTGAACGCCCACACAAAACCCACCGAAAAGGTAGCCGCATTAGCCTTCCTGAACCCCTTCCCCTACCTGCAACACCGCCCTCCAACCCAAACAGGCGCCGCCTGGCTCCACGAAGGCTTCACCTTCAGCGAAAAGCTCTACCCCCCGCCCGAAAAAGTAATCTCCGATGCAACCGCGATCCTCGTAACGACAGACCCCGCCCTACGCCCAAAAGAAGCCGAAAAGCTGCGCCGCCTCTACCGACCCTACCTCGAATCGAACTTCGAGGAAGTGGCAGAGAACCCCTCCTGGACCCTCCTGTTGAAAAGGACCCCCTGAGCTACCGCCCCACCCGCCGCAGCCACCCGCCGGCATTGTAAGTCAGCCCAAACTTCTCCCGGCTCCGGTCGACAGCGAACTCGGCATGCCGCGGCAGAAACTCCGCCAGCGCCTCCATCGGACCCTCGTGCCCCGGGTCGGGACTGAACGGCACTCGCACCGGATGCCCGTTCAAATGCGTGTCCTGCACGACAAGATAATTCCCCGGCGTCACCAAA
Organism: uncultured Solibacteraceae bacterium; assembly: GCA_964472745.1. Taxonomy (GTDB): domain Bacteria; phylum Acidobacteriota; class Terriglobia; order Bryobacterales; family Bryobacteraceae; genus CAYYNC01. The sequence goes on along the minus strand of CAYYNC010000029.1, from coordinate 53,938 downwards.
GGCCCGTAAAGCCGCATCTCCTCCAGCACGTGCTCCTTGTTGTGCAGCGAATCGAGGATGACCATCACCCGCTCCCCGGGAGCGATCGACTTCGTGATTCTCTCCACGATCTCCGGAGCGGTCGACGATCCCACGAGGTAGGTAATCCGCGGATGCTCCGGCTGATTCGGAAAGCTGCTGATGTCAACGGTGAGAACCCGCCCCCGCTGAAGAGCGTCGAGGATGGTGGCGTAATACAGCGACGCCCCGCCCTGATGGGTCCCGGTTTCGACGATGACGTCCGGCCGTGTTTCGTGGAGGATCTCCTGGAACACCCACATGTCCAGCGGAGTCTGCATCGTCCGCACGCCCAGCCACCGCGTGTTCTGCATAGTCCGGTCCCACCACTTGTTGTGGTAGAGCCAGTGAAACGCATCCGTAATGGGCCGGTCCAGCCCCGGCAGCCGGGCGAACCCCGCCGGTTGCAAAACCAGCAGCCCGAGAGTCAACCCCGCCCCAACCGCAATCCCCCCAACAAACCCAAGCGTCGAGTCCCCCCGCCGCCTAGAACCGGCGCCTCTCACGTTTGAAGCCATCCCCCAATTCTACCTGCCAGCCCACCCGGCTTCCTCCCAATCCGTGTTGTCCGTAATTCGTGTCCATCCTGTCCATCCGCGGCCAAGAATGTTTTATACCCCAGCCCGGAATCGCCAATCACTGCCGATGAAAATAAATCTTCCACCCCTAATCGATTGATCGAAAAGATCTTATGAATCCAGGCCCGCTTCCGGCGAGCAAATTGCCCACCGCGCCGTGCCACGCTTTTGATCAGGATGCGGCACTGCGCCCCGATCCGGCTGATCTTCTGGCTGATCTTCTGGAAGACAGTACCTGCGTGGTTTCAGCCACCTGAGGGAAGAAAAGCGCAGGAGAAACCTCGCGGACAAACCCATAACATCTTTGCCGTCAACAAAACAGCAATTATTGTGGACAGCAAAGAGTTTCGTGTTCTCTTCTTATCGAAGGATAGCCATAATCGACCGCGCGCACTCCGCCGCACGGAGTCGTTACCCAGTCCGTCATTCTCCGGCTCAGCCAGCCGAAGCCGACACGCCTCGAGCCTGCCCTCGGACGGAATGACAGACCCCAAAGCCTACGCCCGGGTTACATTGTTCGCGTGCAGACCCTTCGGACCCTGCTCGAGCTCGTACTCGACCTCTGCGCCCTCCTCCAGGGTGCGGTATCCGTTCATCTGGATCGCACTGAAATGGACGAAGACGTCTTCACCAGTCTGCCGCTGGATGAAGCCGTAGCCCTTCGCCGAATTAAACCATTTCACGACGCCCTTTTCTTTCACTGCCACTGCTCCTCAATCGTTTCGTCACTCCAGCAGCTCACTCCACGCACACGTCCCGTCCACTACGTGATCGGACAGGCGATCCCGCGGCGCGGCGCGCCGACGGTCCGTTGGGGTGGGGCAAAGAACTGCTACATGGGTGATTCCACAATCGCAGCGACGATTCAAGATTATTTAATCTTTCATGCTCTGCACAGGTCAATCCATGTTGCGGAGCGTCCGCTTTCCCCGCGATGCCCGGCAGCCCTGGCCCACCCGCCCACCCCGTCGGCTCCGGAATCCCCGGTAGCGCCCTTCTCCCCGAAGACCGCGCCCCCCTGGCCCGCATCTAACGCATATGTCGGGGTAGCGCCAAGCGGCATCCCCGTACCGGCAGCACAAGATATAGTGGTCCCGGCCACGCGACCACAGAATTTGGCCCTCAAAGCGCTTTACTTCGGGGACCAGGGCGTGTATAGTCGAAATCAACCCCCCCGAGCGGCCGCTTGGCTTGGTCAGGCGCGTCGAAACATTGGCTTTCCGTCGAAAGGAAGACGCCATTGCTCATACTGAAACGCGTGGAACTTCAGGGCTTTAAGTCCTTCTGCGAGCGCACGGAGCTGCGCTTCGCCGGACGCGGCGTGTCGGCCGTCGTCGGCCCCAACGGGTGCGGCAAGTCCAACATCAGCGACGCCATAAGCTGGGTCCTGGGCGAACAGTCCGCCAAAAGCCTCCGCGGCTCGCGCATGGAAGACGTCATCTTCGCCGGCACCCGCGACCGCAAGCCCCTCGGCATGGCCATGGTCACCATGGTCCTGGTCGATCCCGAGGGCCAGACTGCCGTCCCCGGCGTGAAGCCCGCAATGCCCGCATCCGCAAGTGGTCACGAGAATGGCCACGCTAACGGCCACACGAACGGTCACACCAACGGGCATGCCTCCAAAGAGCAGGAGATCACCATCACCCGGCGCCTGTTCCGCTCCGGCGAAAGCGAGTACCTCATCAACGGCAAGCTCGCCCGCCTCCGCGACATCCAGGAGCTCTTCATGGGCACCGGGCTCGGCCCCGAAAGCTACGCCATCATCGAGCAGGGCCGCGTCGGCCAGATCCTCAGCTCCAAGCCGCTCGACCGCCGCGCCATCATCGAAGAGGCCGCCGGAATTTCCAAGTTCCGCACCAAGCGCCGCCTCGCCGAAGCCAAGCTGGAAGGGGCGAAACAAAACCTCGCCCGCGTGTTCGATATCCTCGAAGAGGTCGGACGACAGGCCAACTCGCTCAAGCGCCAGGCCGGCAAAGCCCGCCGCTACGAAGAGCTCAAGGGCGAGCTGGACGCCGCCCTCCGCGTCGCGCTCTCCGGCCGCTACCGCCTCCTCCATCAGGACGCCGAACGCATCGCCGCCGGCCTCAGCGCCGCCGCCCAGCGCTACCAGGAGCTCAACGCGAACGTCGAAGCGGTCGAAAAGGCCATCGCTGAAGCGCGCGCCGAAGCCTACAAGACCGAGTCCGACCTCGCCTCTGCGCGCAAGAGCCTCAACGATGTGAAGATCGAATCCGAGCGCGCCCGCGGCCAGATCGAATCGCAGGCCAAACAGGCCGCCGCCATCGAGCAACGCCTCCAGGAAGGCGAGAACGAAATCGAGCAGCTCGGCCAGCGCCTCACTCAGCTCGAGCACGAGCGCGAGAACATGTCCGCCGCCATGCGCGAGCTCGAAGCGCAGGCCGCTCAGGCCTCCGAGCGCCTCCGCGCAAAAACCGCTGAGCGCGACACCGCCCAGGAACAACTGCGCGAAGGCGAGCGCGCTCTCGAACAGGCGCGCCACGAGGTGCTGCGCCTCCTCGGCGAAGCGGCCACGCTGAAGAACCAGATCGGCCAGATCGACACCTACCTCTCGGGCATCGAGCGCGATACCGCCCGCGTCTCCAAGGACGAAGAGTCCGCCTGCGCCGACCTCCACCGCCTCGAAGCAGCAAAGAAGGACTTCGGCGATCGCCTTGCCGCGCGCCAGCTCGAGCTCGAATCCATCACCGACCGCCGCAAGCGCGTCGAAGAGGACCTCCAGGCTCGCCGCACCTCGGCGCAGGAAACGCGCCGCGAGCTCGACCAACTCCGCGCAGAAGCTTCGCGCTTGAAGGCCCGCCGCGACTCGCTCGAAGAAATCCTTTCGCACCGCGCTTATACCACCGAATCCGTCAAGCGCCTCTTCACCGCCGTCGAGCGCGGCCAGGCGCACGACTTCAAGCCGCTCGGCGTGCTCGCCGATTTCGTCGAGCTCACCGATCCGCGCTTCGAGCGCGCCACCGAAGAGTTCCTCCACGACGAGCTCGAATACGTCGTCGTCCGTACCTGGGAAGAAGCCCGGCGCGGCGTCGACCTGCTGCGCGGCGAGCTCGATGGCCGCGCCACCTTCCTCGTCGAGCCCGATCTCGTCCCCGGCGGCACGGAAGTCCACGCCGTCTCCGTTCCCGAGCCCGCCATCGGGCCCGAAACCGGAATCGCCGGCCGCCTGAGCGATGGCCTCCGCTTCACCAACGGCCTCACCAACGTCCCCGCTGCGCTCATCCCGCGCCTTGCCCGCTGCTTTCTCGCCGAAAGCCGCGAAGCCGCGCAGCGCCTCTCCACGCAGTACCCCGAGCTCTTCTTCCTGCTCGAAGACGGCGTCTGCTATCACGGCCGCGCCGTCAGCGGCGGCAAAAAGACGGGCGCCGGCCCGCTCGCCCTCAAGCGCGAGCTCCGCGAGCTCACCACGCTCTCCGAGCAGCGCCAGGGAGCGGTCGCCGCTTCGCAGCAGCTCCTCGATCGCCTCGAGCGCGAAATCCAGGTCCTCACCGAGGACCTCGAAAGCCTGCGCGGCGAGCAGCAGCGCCAGGAAAAGGAAACCCTTGTGCTCGACCAGGAGATGCGCAAGATCTCCGAAGAGCAAACCCGCGCCGCGCAAAAGCTCTCTGTCTCGCGCCTCGAGCTCGATCGCCTCGCGCGCGACGCAGCCCGCTCCCGTGAAGAGCGCGCGGCCAGGCAGACGCTCGCCGACGAAAAGGACCAGGCCCGCGCCGAATTCGAGTCGTCGCTCGAGCAGCGCCGCGCTGAGCTCGAGATTCTGCGCGCGCGCGTCGCACAGCTTGCCGAAGAGCACTCGGTGCTGCGAGTCGAGCAGGCCGGACTCGAAGAGCGCGCCCGCGGCATGGCGCAGGCCCTCGGCCGGCTGAACCAGCAGTCCGCCGAGCTCGACAATCGCCGCCGCGCTCTCACCAGCGAAATGGAGCGCATCGGCACACAGCGCTCGCGACTGCTCGAAAGCAACATCCAGCTTGAGGACCGCGCCGCTCAGCTCGCCGGCGAGCAGCAACACTTCGAGCAGACGGTGAACACTCTCGCCGAGCTCGAAACCACGCAGCGCGCCGCCCTCGAAGCGCGCGAGGAAGAGATCCGCCAGCTTCGCGCCTCAGCCAGTGACGCCCTGGAAAAGCGCGGCCAGATCGAGCTCGACCTCGTCCGCAAGGAGAGCGACCTCAAGCACCTCGACGAGACCTGCCGCCGCGATCTCGGCATCGGCGTCGCCGATCTCACAGTCGCGCAGGAGGCCGCCGAGACCGACGAGCTCTCCGTCGCCGACGCCGAAGACAAAGTCAACGAGCTGCGCCGCCGCATCGAGGCGCTCGGCCCTGTCAACCCCGAAGCGCTCAGCGAATACCAGGAGGCGCAGCAGCGCTACGACTTCCTCAACACCCAGCGCCAGGACCTGCTCGACTCTATCCGCGACACCGAGAAAGCGATCCACGACCTCGACACAGAAAGCCGCAAGCGCTTCAACGAAGCCTTCGGCGTCATCAACGAGAACTTCAAGGAGATGTTCCGCACGCTGTTCGGCGGCGGCACCGGCGAGATGCGCCTCATCGGCGAGGGCGACTCGCTCGAGCAGGGCATCGAGATCGTCGCTCAGCCGCCGGGCAAGCGCCTGCAAAACGTACAGCTCCTCTCCGGCGGCGAGAAGGCGCTCACCGCGGTCGCCCTGCTGATGGGCATTTTCAAATATCAGCCGAGTCCGTTCTGCGTCCTCGACGAAGTGGACGCTCCGCTCGACGAAGCCAACGTCGGCCGCTTCGTCCAGCTTGTGAAGGAAATGGCGGCGCAAACGCAGTTCGTCGTCATCACGCACGCGAAGAAAACGATGGAGGCCGCCGAGGTCCTCTACGGCGTCACGATGCAGGAACAGGGCGTCTCGAAGCTTGTGAGCGTGAAGCTCGAAGCGCCGCCGCCTCCCCCGCCGCCGCACTTGCAGACGGCGGCGCGGGCCTGAGTTGGGAGACGGGATGGGGCCGCGCCTGGTGGGCATCGCCGGGCCCTCGTGCTCGGGTAAGACTGAGCTCGCGCAGTGGCTCAAGCGGCGCACAGGCGCGCCCGTCCTGAATCTCGACGTCTACTACATCGATCTGTCCCACCTCCCCCTGGAGGAGCGCGCCAGGCGCAACTTCGACGAACCGGCGGCGCTGGACCGCGGGCTTATTCTCGAGCACGCCCGCGCCCTCGCCGCCGGCCGGGCGGTCCGCGCGCCGCACTACGACTTCGCGACGCACGCCCGCGCGCCAGGGGATGAACTGATCGAGCCCGGCGAGTTGGTAATCCTCGAGGGGCTCTTCACGCTTTATTGGCCCGAGCTGCGCGACCTGCTCCACGTCAAGCTCTACGTCGACGCGCCAGACGAGGTCTGCTTCGCGCGCCGCCTCGAGCGCGACGTGCGCGAGCGCGGCCGCACGCCCGAGAGCGTGCGCTGGCAGTTCGAAACGACAGTGCGGCCCATGGCCCACCTGCACATCCTGCCCGAGCGCGAGCACGCCGACCTCATCCTTTCGGGCATTGACCCGATCGACCAGTCGGGCGAGCGAGCCCTCGCGCTCATCGGCTGAACGCGCCTCCCTACGCGAATACGTAGGTGTTTTCTCGCGCCGCGTTCGCCTACACTGCCGAGAAGGAGGAATTCGCGGGATGCAAAGACGTTCGTTCCTTGTCCTCGCCGCGGCAGCGCTGTCGACCGCCGCGGCCCAGACGCCGAAGCCGGAAGAGATGTACGCCGTCGTGGCGCACTACCTCGTGCCGCAAGCCAACATGCGCGCATATCAGGAGATCCTGCGCACGGATCTGAAGAAGATCATGCAGGAGCGGATGAATCAGACGCCGAGCCTGATCTACTGGGCTGCCGCCGCGCCGGTTTACAGCGGAGTGAGTCCCGAAGGCCGCATGGTGAACCTGGTAACGGTTTTTGCAGGACCCCCGCCTGTGCAAACCGCCGATGCGTACAACGCCGCCGCGAAGAAAGCGCTCGGAATCAGCTACGACGAGTGGCTGAAGAAGGTGAATCCGCTTCGCACGGCGGCGGGCAACGAGTTATACCGCGGCATCGCAATGGCGCCCGGCCAGCCCGAAGGCGAGTATCAGACTGTTATTCAATACAAGTCGGCCGAGGGCAAGTTCGCCGCCAACCGCGACTTGCTGACGAACTGGCTTCAGCCGTCGATGGTCGATTCGATGCAGCGCGGTTCGGGCCGCACGGGTTGGTCGGCGTGGGGCCTGCGCTCCCCAACCGGCGAGAACATCCGCTACGATCACGTCGTGGTCCACCGCTACAAGGATCTGGCGGCGGCCGTCGCGGCTGGAGGCGGCATGGACCCCGTGCAATTCCAGAATGTGCACCCGGGCAAGAGTTACACCGAGTATATCGACCGGGTGCGAAACGACCGCAAGATCGCGCGCAGCCAGATCGAGCGGATCATCGCTGAGATCCGCAGGCAGTAGCATGGTCTGGAAAGCAGGAGCCGATTGAGCGACGGGCCCATCCGCGTGCTGATCGTCGAGGACGACGACGCGTTGCGCGATGGGCTCGCCGCGCTGATGGACGGCTCGGCCGGCATCCGGTGCACGCGCCGCGCGGCGTCGGTGGAGGATGCGCTGCCGGCGCTCAGGCCCGGTGAATTCGACGTTGCCTTATTCGACATCGGCCTGCCGGGGATGTCCGGCATCGCGGGCGTGAAGCGGCTCAAGGAGATCGCGCCGGAAGTGCAGGTGCTGATGCTCACCGTGTATCGCGACAACGACCGCATCTTCGAAGCTCTGTGCGCCGGCGCCTGCGGCTATCTACTGAAGAACACGCCGCCGGACCGGCTCCTGGAGTCGATCCACGAAGTGCACACGGGCGGAGCGCCGATGTCGCCGGAGATCGCGCGCCGGGTGGTCGATCTTTTCCGGCGGGTGCAGCCGCCGCCGAACGCGCCGTACCGGCTTTCGCCGCAGGAGGCGAGGCTGCTCAAGCTGCTGGTGGACGGCCACCACTACAAAACGGCGGCCGGGCAGATGGGCGTGAGTGTGCACACGGTGGGCTTCCACATGCGCGGCATCTACGAGAAGCTCCAGGTGCACTCCAAGTCCGAGGCCGTCGCCAAGGCCCTGCGCGAGGGCCTCATCCGATAACCCCTACGTGAATGCGTAGCTTCCCCAAAACGCGCACTTCGGGTATTGTTGCTTCAATCGGGCCGCGGGCCCGCAAGAAAGAGGAGGATGCGAGTGTTTCACGACTATTTTCCCTTGTGGGTTTTCCTGGTTCCGCTCGCCGCTTCGCTGACCATCTGGCTGTTTGAGCGGCTGGCCGGCGCTGTCGGACCGCGCAGCCTGATCGAGTACGAGTGGGTGAAGAGGGAGAAACGATGACGAGAAGAATGACAATCATGCTGGCGATGGCGGCGTTGCCGTTTGCCGGCGAGACTCTGGTGGCGCAGCAGCAGAACCCCCAGTACGTGGTTCTCTACTACTCCAAGGCTGCGCCGGGCAAGACCGCCGAATGGAACGACTTCGCGCGCAACGTAACCGCAAAGCTCATCAAAGCGGCGATGGATGGCGGCGCGCCCGTTGTGCGCTGGAGTGTCGCGCAGGTCCAGTATCCGGGCACGCACGGCGGCGTCACGCACATCGGCGCCATGGTTTATGACGGCCCGCCGCGCGAGGCGCCGCAGGGCGCCTGGGACGGCTACGCGAAGAAGGCGCTCGGCATGACTTTCGAGGAATACCAGGCCAAGCTCAGGGAGATTTCGACAGGGCTTGGCAGTGAACTGCTGATCAACGTGGCGATGACTCCGGCGGCGGTGGGCGACTACCGCGTCATGACGTTCTACAAGAGCTCGCCGGGCAGGCAGAGTGAAAACCTCACGATATTGCGAACGATCTCGCATCCGATCCACGCGGCGCGAGTGAAGTCGGGCCAGGAAGTTGCCTGGTCGGCGTGGCGTCTGGTATTTCCGCGCGGCACGGCGGAACCCTACGACCACGCGGCGGCCACCACCTACAAGGACCGCGCGAGCGCGATCACCGCGGCGCTGTTCTCACAGGAGGAATTCAGCAAGATCCACCCGGACAAGAGCTGGCTGGACTTCGTGACCGCCCAACGCGAGAACCGCCAAGCGGTCCGCACGCTGCTGACGCGAGTTATCGCTTCCCAAACGCGCTGACACTTGCGCCGATGACGCCGCGCCGGCCGCATCTCGACCCTGCGGCCGGCGCGGCATTGTTGCGGAACGCCCTCCGCACAGGTAACCTGGATTCCCTATGAGGGGCCACATCGCGGCAGCGCTTGTCTTCTCCCTGCTCACACTCACTGCGGAGCGGCTGCCCGTGCGCGTCTACACCTCGTCCGACGGCCTGGTGTCGGACCAGGTGTACCGCGTGTTCAACGACTCGCGCGGGTACATGTGGCTCGGAACCGGCGATGGGCTATCGATATTCGACGGCCACGACTTCCTCAACTTCAGAATGAGCGACGGGCTGCCGGGGCCGGCGATCCTTGCTTTCGCAGAGACCGGCGATGGCGCGGTGTGGGTGGGCACGGAGGGCGGGCTTTGCCGCTTCGAGCTGCGCGCGAATCGCGCCTCGTGCGACACTCATCTGCGCGGCATGAAGGTGACTGCGCTGGCGGCCCCGCGCTCGGGCGGCCTTTGGGCGGGAACCGAAAGCGGGCTCTTTCAGGGGACTTCACAGAATGGCGGTTGGCGCTTTGCGCGGGAGCCGCGCGGGCCGCGCGACACAGTCGCCAGCCTGGCTGAGGACCGCGAGGGCAGCCTGTGGGTGCTGGCCTACCACAAACTGACCGTGCGGTCAGCAAGCGGAGAATGGTTCGACCCCGGCGTCGGAGGACTTGATCCGCTGATGACCTCATTTGCGGACTCACAGGGCCGCTTGTGGCTTGGCGGAAAAGCGCAGTTGCACAGGATCGTCTTCGACCTCAAAACCCGCCGGACTGTAGAGCGACGCTCCTGGCCGATGTCTACGTGGTGGGTCCGAGGCATGGCAGAGCGGCCGGGAGGCGAGCTCTGGGTGGCGACGGAAAACGGTCTTTTCCGGATGAGACCGCGGCAGGGCGGCGACTACGCGGTTCGGAGGTTCGGCCGCACGAGCGGTTTGGAGACCGACAGCTTTCAATCGATCACGGCGGACAGGGATGGCAACCTGTGGCTTGCGGGCGAAGGCGCGGCCCGCATCGCGCGGGGAGGATTCGTCACTTACACACAGGAGGACGGGCTCGCGGACAATGCCGTCTACATGCTCCACGTCTCCAGACAGGGCGAACTGTACGCGGTGACGGGGGACGGCCACTCGGTCCACTTCAGCGCCTTTGACGGCGAGCGATTCCGCCCATTCTCGCTCCAGGTGCCCAAAGATTCCTGGAGCGGCATGAACACCAACGATTGTCTGCTCCAGGCGCCGAACGGTGACTGGTGGGCGGCGACGATGCGCCGGCTGTACCGGTTTCCGCGAGTAGGGAGCATCGCCGAACTCGAGCGGACGCCGCCGGTTGAATCGTGGCCTGTCGACCGGCCGCTCACGCTTTTCATTGACTCCCGGCAGGACGTCTGGATTTCCGATTACGGCAGGACGGGGCCCCGGGTGATGCACCTGGACAGGCGTCGCGGCGCGACTCGCGGTTTCTCCCCCGGCCGCGGCCTGCCTGCGGCTTCGCCGCTCGTGATCCGCTTCGGCGAAGACAGCCGCGGGGAAATCTGGGCCCTCGCCGACGGCGTGGCCACCCCCATGCGATTGCGGGGGGATGAGTTCAGGTGGACGGACGAGCCGCGGCGCCTCTCGCGAGGCGCGCTCTACGGCTTCCATCTGGACTCCGGCAATCGGTTCCTCTACGGAACGGACCAGGGGCTGGTCCGCCTGGACGACACGCAGGCGGCGCGGCCGCGCAAGACAGTCTTCACCACGGCGAACGGACTCAGCAGCGATCGCGTGCATGGCCTCGTCGAGGACCGGGCCGGAAGGCTTTACCTGGCTACGGGCCGGGGGCTGGACCGGTTCGACGCGGCAACCGGCGATGTGAAGTACTACTCCCTGGCCGACGGGCTCCCGCGAAACACAGTCCTCGCCTCCACGCGAGCCGCAGATGGGAGCCTCTGGTTTGGGACAACTGCCGGCGTCTCCCGGCTCACCCCGCTGGAGGAGCCGCAGAGGAAGCCTCCGCCGTGCTATGTCCGTTCGGTCTACCTCGCCGGCGTCGTCCAGGACGTGCCGGGTTTGGCCACGAGACGCGTGGCCGGTCTGCGGGGCGGTCCGGGGAGGAACTCATTGCAGGTCGAATTCACGGCGGTGACCTCGGGGCGCGAGATGGGGACTGCGTACGAATATCGTTTGCGCGCGCCGGCGGGGACCTGGCAGCGCACAAGCGACCGGTCGCTGCGATTCGCCGCGCTCGGAGCGGGCGAACACGTTCTGGAAGTCCGCGCCGCGCTGCCCGATGGCCAGCGCGGCGAGACGGCGGTGGTCGAGTTCGAGATTGAGGCCGCGATCTGGCAGACGTGGTGGTTCCGGCTGGCGGCAGCCGTGTGCGCGCTTGGGGCGGCGCACACGTTCTACCGCTGGCGGCTGCACCGGCGCGTGGCGCTGGAGCGGGTGCGGACAAGGATCGCAACGGACCTCCACGACGACATTGGAGCGTCGCTGACCCGGATCGCGGTGCTGAGCGAGCTGGCCAAGCGCAGGCTCGGAGTGCCCGGCGAGAATGTCTCGCTGCTGTTGGACCAGATCGCCGCGCAGTCGCGGACGCTGGTGGAATCGATCAGCGACGTGGTCTGGTCGATCAATCCCAAGCGCGACCACGCCTCCGATCTCGCGGAACGTGTGCGCGACTTCGCGGGCGGCATGCTGGAGCCGCTCGGCATCCGCTGGCGGCTGCATCTCAGCCCGGGCGTGGAGAATCTGGCAATCTCGTTCGACGCGCGGCGCAATCTGCTGCTGATCTTCAAGGAAGCGATCAACAACGCAGCGCGGCACTCTCATTGCATGAATGTCGAATTGCTTCTGACGCGGGACGGGGATCAGCTTGCGGGAGCGATCCGTGACGACGGCTCGGGATTCGAGGCGAATCGCGAATCGGGGGACGGCCACGGCCTGCGCAGCATGGAAGCGCGGGCCGAGGCGCTGGGAGGAGTTCTGAGATGGGACTCCGCGCCCGGCGGGGGCACGCGCATCTTCTTCCGCGTCCCGGTTGCGTAGGGAAGGCGGGGAAGACTTTTCACGAAAGGGCGCAGCAAGGCGTCAGGCAATTGGCCGTGGCTGCCGATATGCCTGTCAGGATGGCGTTTCTGGATTGGAGCCCGGAATTCTGCGGGGGAAATGCCGAGATGGACCGGCAGCACTTCGTGCTTGTCGAGATCGTCAACCGCCTGCACGATTCGATGAAAGTGAGCGCACCCAGGCCGGACGTACTGCGAATGATCGCGGAATTCGCGGCGTTTGCGGAGCGGCATTTTTCCCGCGAAGAAGCGCTCTTCCCCGAGGAGGCGGAGCTGCGCATCGAGCGCCGCAGCCTGGCTATGCAGGTGGCGGCTCTCAGCCGGCGACTGAGCGAGGGTTCCCTCACGCTGTCCACGCCGCTGCTGGAATTCCTCCGGGACTGCGTTCGCGGGCATATTCTACAGGCCCGCGGCGAATTCTGCCGGCGCCTGGGCGTCAAAGAAAACTCACAGGAGGGCCAGATCTTTCAGTCAGCGCCCAGTTAGTACGAACGTTCCGTTCTCCTCAAGCAGGAAGATCGCATCAACGTCAACCTCGGGGCTTTCTGCATTCTTCTCAAGCGCTTAACCTGAGTTTCGGCTTGACAGTACCTCTAGGCTTACTGCATCATTTCCCTAGTAGCCTTTGAGGTGAGAGAGTGGCCTCATCCGCGAAGGGGAAGATTTGCGCTCACTGTGCGCATTCGCCAGGCGTGGTTCGAACGCCCAGACGACGGCCGCAAGTAGATTGGGAAACCCTGTAGTCCATCAGGCGGTTTCGCAGGGCGGGCGCTTGGCTTGGGGAGAATGAGGCCTGTTTGCCCAGGCGGAAAGGAAGAGAGGGCAGACGATGAAACTTGCCTATCTGACCGGCGCTTTCCCGCGGTTTTCCGAAGGATTTCTGCTCAACGAAATCGTGGAGCTGGAACGGCAGGGAGTTGAAATCGAGATTTTTTCTCTCAACAAACCCGGTGATCCACGCTTCCATCCGCGGCTGGCCGAGCTGCACGCGCCGGTGAATTACTCGCCCGCCCCGGATTCGGCGGAGATGTGGAGGTTGATCCAGGCAGCGACGGCGAAACTGCATCTGGACCCGTTCAATGTCGGAGATCTCGTTATTGAAGCGCTGTGCAGCGGCGACAACACCGCGCTCCATCCCTTCCTGCATTCACTCTGGCTGGCTTCAGCGTTGAGCTCCCGCGGCATCCAGCACCTCCACACGCACATCAACAGTTCGACCCTTGAAGTCGCGCTCCTGGCCTCCCGGCTCGGCGGGCGATCGTTCAGCTTTACGCAACCGCCTTTGGCGGAGCCTCCTGGCGGACAATACCGCAGCCTGCTTGTCCAGGCCATTGAGCAGTGCTCCTTCGGCATCGCGGTGACGGAGCTCAACCTGCAATGGCTGCGCAAGCTCACACCTGGAGGGTCGAAGATCAGTCACATCAGTTATGGCCTGCCGCTGGATCGCATGACGGCCAGCGAGGAACTGGGCTTCCCGATTCCATCGATTGTCGCCGCCGGCAAACTAATCGAGAGGAAGGGCTTCTCCTATCTCATCGAGGCCTGCCGACTGCTCAGCGACAGCGGACGCAAGTTCCGCTGCACGATCATTGGCGGCGGCAAGCAGGAGGGCGCCCTCCGAACGCTGGTGGAGTCGCTGGGAGTCGGCGACTGCGTCACTCTGGCCGGGGCTCAGCCGCAAACGCGCGTTCTGGACGCAATCCGGCGCAGCGCGGTCACTGTCGTGCCCTCGGTGGCGAGCGAAGAGGACAGCCGGGACGTCTTCCCGGAGATCGTCCTTGAATCGCTGGCGCTTGGCAGGGCGATCGTGGCAACCGACATCAGAGGGATCGGCGAGCTGATCGAGCACGGCCGCGAAGGCCTGATCGTGCCCCAGCGCAATAGTCTGGCACTGGCGGAGGCGCTCAACAGGCTGCTGACCGAGCACGACCTCAGGTTGAGGATGCACATGGCGGCGAGGGCGAAAGCGGAGATGAAGTTCGACCTTGCGCGAAACGCCGGCTCTCTGAAGAAGCTCCTGGAGAAGACTTGCGTCCGCGGAACGGCCAACCCCGCCGCCGCGGCGCATACGGCCGCCTAATCCGCCGGGCGCCCGCGAGCGCAATTCTTCCCATCCTGGGCGCCCCGCGCGTCATCAAGGGATTGGCAACCCAATGCGCGTGGACCTTGCTCTCGAATCGCCGCCGAAACCCTGGATGACCTCCTTCCTCCAGGCGGCAGGCATCTACAACATTGCCTGGAGCGCTCTCCTGGTCTGGTCGCCGGCCGCGATTTTCGACTGGGCTGGTTTGTCGAGGCCGAGCTACCCTGACATCATTCAGGATCTGGGACTGCTCACGGGGCTGTTTGGACTCGGATTCCTCCTTGCGGCGAAAAACCCGTACCGCCACTGGCCGGTGATTCTCATCGGGATGCTGAGCAAGCTCGGTGGATTCGCCGGGCTTGCCTGGGCAGTTTCCGCGGGCCATTTCCCCCGTGAAGCGATGTGGCTCGGCGTTGTGAACGACTTGGTTTGGGCCGCTCCTCTGGCGGGCATTCTCATGGGCGCATATGAAGAGGCGCTTTCATTCAAGCGGTCTATCACGCCGGAAATACTGGGCTTTTCCCTGCGGACGAGAACCAGTCTCGGCGTCGCTCTAGAGGATCTCACCCGTCTCTCGCCGGTACTGCTGGTATTCCTCCGCCACTGGGGCTGCACCTTCTGCCGCGAGGCTCTGGCCGACCTGGCCCGGCGGCGCGCGGAGATCGAGGAGAACGGAACCCGCCTTGTGCTGGTCCACATGGGAAGCGAGGAAGCCGGGAGGCGGTTTTTCGCCAAGCACGGCCTGGACGGAGTAGCCAGCATCAGCGATCCCCAGCGCGCGCTCTACCGGGCATTTGGTTTGCGGCGCGGTACCTTTGGCGAGCTGATCGGCCCAAAGGTGTGGTTGCGCGGATTCCAGTCCGCGGTGTTGAACCGTCACGGTCTGGGCCGGCTGGCGGGCGACGCTTTTCAGATGCCGGGCGCGTTCCTTCTCTTTCACGGCCAGGTGTTGCGCAGCTTCAGGCACACCAGCGCCAGCGACCGGCCCGACTATCTCGCCCTGGTCACTGGTGAAAAGTATGTGTTCCGCGAGATGCGCTGACTACTGACAGCCACACCCTGTCTGCCATCCCGCTGTCCCCTTCGTCCATCCGGGTTGAACCTCGGCTGGTCCTATCACCGTCATATCCGCTCCGTCAGCGAACTGTCGAACCGAACGAGGCCGCGAAGGTCCGGCTGACGGCCCCTGCCGCGGCCGATCTGGTATTGTGGTCGTATTGCTCGGCTAACTGCATGCATCCGGAGACCGCCCCGACACCACAACCTGCGCGGACGCCGGGATCGATCGGTTCGGTGAGGATCTTCGGCGCCCCGGTCCGCTTCCATTTCACTTTCTGGCTGTTTGTGGTGTGGCTGATCTTCCTGGGCTTTGGCGGCAAACAGTCGATTCCGGGGACCGCGCTGTACCTGTTCGGCATCTTTGGTTCAATCCTGCTCCACGAATTGGGCCACGCTCTGGCGGCGCGGCACTACGGTATCCGGACCGTGGAGATCGTCATGCTGCCCCTGGGCGGCGTGGCGCGGCTGGAGCGCGCTCCGCGGGCGGCAGAGGAGTTCTGGATCGCTCTCTCGGGGCCGCTGGTGAACTTCGTACTGGGAGCGGGGCTGTTCGGTTGGATCTACTCCCGGGGAGGCACGATCTCGCTGGCGCATTGGAACCAGGCCGACGATTCCAACCTTGTCCCGCGCATGGCGGCCGCCAACCTCATCCTCGCTTTCTTCAACCTTCTCCCGGCGTTTCCCATGGACGGCGGGCGGGCGTTCCGTTCACTGCTGGCGTTGCGGAGACCGGTGGAGGACGCCACGCGCATCACGGCGCGGCTCGGCATCGGCCTCGCCGCATTCTTGGGCCTTTACGGCCTGCTGTCGGCGAACTTCGTCTGGGTGTTTGTCGCCTTCTTCATTTATGTGGGCGCGATGCAGGAGAGCATTGCCAGCACCACGGCGGTGCTGTTGCGCGGCGCGCCCGTGTCGGAAGCGATGGTCACCGATTTCCGTACGTTGAAGCACAGCGACACGATCCGCGACGCGGCGCAATTGCTATTGTCGACATCGCAGCAGGACTTCCCGGTGCTCGCGGGCGGCGAGGTGGCGGGACTGCTGGGCCGCGCGGGGCTGCTGCGGGCCATGGCGGCGGAAGGGCCTGACGCTTATGTCGCTGGGGCGATGGAGCGGGACTTTATCCGCTTGCGGCCGGACATGGACCTGCCCGACGCCGCGGCGCTTCTGGCGCAAGGCGGCAACTGCGCCTTGGTGTTCGACGGCGACCGCCTGGCCGGCATGCTGACATCGGAAAACCTCTCCGAGTTCCTCGTGCTGCGCAAGATCCGCCAGGCGCGGGAGCAGATTGAATCCCGGCGGAAGGACTCCGAATGGCTGTGAATCAACCCGACGTGCTGATTGTCGGCGCCGGCCTGGCCGGCCTTTGCTGCGCGCGGAGGCTCCATCGGGCGGGCGTGTCGTTCCGGATTCTGGAAGCATCCGACGCGCCCGGCGGCCGCGTGCGGACTGACGAAGTGGACGGCTTCCTGCTCGACCGGGGATTCCAGGTGTTGCTGACCGCGTATCCGGAGGCGCTCGCGGAGCTGGATTACGACGCCCTGCGGCTGGCCGCCTTTGTCCCCGGAGCCCTCGTCCGGATGGGCGGGCGTTTCAACCGCATCACGGATCCTTGGCGTGACCCCGGCAGCGTGCTGTCCACCCTGTTTTCACCGGTTGGCAGCCTGCTGGACAAGTACCGCGTCTACCGCCTGCGGAAAGAGGCGCTCGGCAGATCGGTGGAAGAGATCTTCTTCCAAGAGGAGATGAGCGCGCGCCAGAGCCTTCAGCGGCGGCGCTTCAGCCGCGGGATGATCCACTCCTTTTTCCAGCCTTTCTACGGCGGCATCCTGTTGGACTCCACGCTCGGCTGCTCGGCGCGGATGTTCGAGTTCGTCTTCAAGATGCTTGCCGAGGGCGACGCCGCGATTCCGGAGCGCGGCATGGGAGCGATTCCGGCGCAGCTTGCTGAGTCGTTGCCGCCCGACTCGATCCAGTTGGAAACACGCGTGGCGGCGGTGGAAGGAACGAAGGTCACGCTCGAATCGGGCGACTCGCTGCGAGCCGCAGCGGTGGTGATCGCCACCGAGGGCCCCGAGGCGGCGCGGTTGCTGGGCGGCGAGCGCGGGGTCCCGTCGCGCGGGGTCTGCTGCCTTTATTTCGCCGCCAAGGAGCCGCCGGTGGAGGAGCCGATCATCGTGCTCAATGGCGGGAGCAAAGGAGTGATCAACAACCTCGTGGTGATGAATACCCTCCACCCGGGCTATGCGCCGGAGGGCGAGTTCCTCGTATCGGTGACCACGCTGGGCAACCAGACGCGGGACGATCAGACGCTGCTGAACATGGTGCGGGCGCAGCTCAAGCGCTGGTACGGGCTTGTGGCGCTGGAGTGGCGGCTGATCGGCCTGTACCGCATCTCGCATGCGCAGCCCGTGGTGTTTCCCATGGAGTGGATCAAGGAGACGCGCGCCGGAGCGGGTCAATACGTGTGCGGGGATCACCGCTCGACGCCATCGATTCAGGGGGCGATGATGTCCGGGCGTCTGGCGGCGGAGGCTCTCCTGGCGGATGCGGGGATCGGCTGAAGGCGCTGCTACGGCTGGTTCGCGGATTTCAGGACGCCCAGAACCGCTTCGCTGATCGAGGCGGCCAACCCATCGAATCCCTCGTCCGTCACCCGGTACGAGTTTGACCACAAGTTAAGGCCATCGTCCACCCTGATCAAGCGGGCGGATACGTGCCAGTCGCCCGCGCCGCGGCGAACGACGCCTGTCAGCACGAGGCCCGCCTTGGAGCGGCGTCCGGCCTCAATGATGCCCCCGGCGCGCTCCGCGCCCTGCCGCGGCGCAGCCGAAATAGTACGGAAGGCCCGGTCCCTGGCCAGCTCCGCCGCCAGCTCCTCCGTGAGGCTGGCGGCGGCCATCTCCTCGCCCCGCGCGCCCGAGGCCGCGAGGAACGGCATCACGGCGATCGTGGAAGCAAGGTCACGGCTGTGCGCAATGAGCAGGAACACAGCGGCGGTCACGGCCAGGGCGACCGCCAGCAGCGGCAGGGCAATCTCAGCGCGCCGCGCGCGGCGGCGTTGCTGCTCGCTGGGCCCGGCGAGGCGGTCGCCGAAGACGGGGACATAGGAGCCCTTGGGGATATTGATCGAAGTCGGGTCTTCGCGGCCCTCGCCGGCGTAGTAGGCCTCCAGGCTGCGGCGCAGATTGCGAGCCTGAACGCGGACGATTGAATCGTTCCTGAAGTCGAAGTCTTCGTCGCGCCCGAAGACAGCCACGGCGAGGCTGTATTCTTTGAGCCGGGCGGAGTGGTTGTTCAGTTTCTCCTCGACAATAAAACGCAGCAGGCTGCGCAGGCGCTCCTTGTCGGCGAACGTCGCGGAAGCCAGAATGCGGCGCAACGCTGAGCGGACCTCTTCGGCGGAAGGCTCGCGGGCTGCGGTCGCGTCCATCACCATCCTCCGCGGCGAACCGTGAAACGCAATCCCCGGCCGCCGGCCAATGCATTGACTGGATGAGCTTTATTGCGTTTAACGGTAAAATCGCCGGTTTCTCTTCCGCTGGGGCGCCGGGCAAACGTAGTATACACCCGAATGGGTCGACCGGCGAGAAACTATTGATGACCCATCGGGATTAGGTACCGGAGCTTCCTCGCGGCAACGCAGTGGTGGACCTCCCGGCACGCGAGGGAGCGGACTGGAGCCCCGCGCCCGAGGAATTGGGCGAGAGCACCGAAGGCGGACCTCACGGACGAGGAGGAGTTTCGCCCGGAGGAGATTGCCGGGCGCGGGGCTCGCGGAGGGGGAGCGCTCAGTCGTCCCCGGCTCTCTGGATTTCGAAGCACCGTTTACGCCCGCTGGCCACGATGCGCCCGCGGTACTGCAACCGCCCATTCAGCAGCAGGTCCACCGGACGCCGTGTCGGGAAGTCAAACGCGAGAACGTCGCCGGGCTTGAGCCGCATCATGTCAGCGAGGCTCAGACTGGGACCCTGGATGCGGGCGTCCATACGCAGCGTGGATGAGGCGAGCAGGCCGGCCATCCGCCGCTGGTCCACCTCGCTCGATTCCGGCTTGCGCACCGGCCACTGCCGGTCGAACTTCTGGCGCAACATCTTGATGATGATCGAGGGGATGCCGATGTTCAGCATCCCGGCGGTCTCGCCGGCGCGGATCTCGATGCCGACGGACGCCACGGCTTCGCCGGGCGCGGGGATCTGAAGCGACTGCGGCTCGGCCTCGTGCGTTTCCACGGTGAACCGGATCGGGGTGATTGGCGCCCAAGCCTCTTGCAGATCGTGCAGGATGATACGGAAGATGCCGTCGAGAATCGTCTGCTCGATCTCGGTGATCTCGCGCTCCACCTTCTCCTGATCGCCCGTGTCGACGCGCCGGTCCAGACATGATATGCCCATCGCAGTGGTGTGGTGGCAAGCGCCGCATCAAATGCGCATTGATCGCGTGGAGCGCCAAACGATCTTCCCGCGCGATGCAGTCCTGGGTTCTAAGGCTTCACCCTGAGCCCAGCCGGGGTGAAAGGAAGAACATCCAGGTTGGTCCTCGCGCACTGCCCTCGGCCCCCGCGCTCGATCTGGGGCAGGGACTGCGGCGCCCTCCCTTCATGCAGTGGAGAGTTGCGCCGGGCAGGCTTGCCCGCAAAAGCGGCCACGAAGATCTCACGGCGGCGTCGCTTCAACTCCAGTCTCAATCCGGTTTCTGCCTTTTTCCCGGCACTGGGCCGGCTTGCACGGTCCATCGGAAATAGAATTGCCATACCGCCGATTGAAACTCATCCTCCCCGGCGTCCAGAGCTTTGATTTCGGCGTAAAGCTCAATCACATCAACCAGGTCAACGCGGCCGAAGGGTCAAGCGGCGTGGCTGAGGATGATGAGGGCCGGTCGTCCGGCGGCTTCGGCCAGGGAGAAGTTCGTCCCATCCGCGGCAGTCAATGCGAGCGCGGGCGCGGGATCGCTGACTTGGGGTTTCACTTCGATGGCAGACCTGGCATCCTCTTAACAAAGCTATTTTGTGCAGAGGGATGGATCTTGTTAAAAGCATTCGAGGCGGTTGGTACGATCCCGGCATGGGATTGCGGCTTTGCGTTTTCGTGTTGCTTGGCGCGGCGGCCTGGGCGCAGGGGTGGAAAGAGTGGAGCGCGCGGGCGGGGCCGGAGGTTTGCTTGTGCCCGGCGCGTTCTTGTGATAACAACGATGTAAGTTCTGGCGTCGGGGGCACGATCAGTGTAAGGCCGCCCTTTCGCACATGGAGGCGATGATGTACCTGCATGAGTTTCGTACGAGTTTGGCTTCGCGCCTGGCGCGCGCGGTCTGGATGGCGGTTTTGTGTGCGGCGGTTGCGGTTGTACCGGCGAGGGGGCAGGAGGCTCGCGGGACGATCACGGGCACGGTGACGGATCAATCGGGCGCCGTGCTGATCAACGCCACGGTGGAGGTGCGGCACCAGGAGACCAACGAGGTGACGCAGACCGTCACCAGCGCTGCGGGTGCGTACACGCTGCCGTTCTTGCGCACGGGCGTGTACTCCATCACGGTGACGGCGAGCGGATTCAAGAAGGCCGTACGCGACAAGGTGGAGCTGCGCGTGGGCGACCGGTTGCAGGCGGATTTCACGATGGAGCTGGGCGGCGTCACCGAACAAGTGACGGTGACGGGCGAAGTGGAGCTGCTCCAGACGGCGACGGCCAACAGCGGGCAGGTGATCGACCGCGAGGCCGTGAAGGACCTCCCGCTTCTGGGACGGAATCCGTTCATGCTGGCGGCGGTGGCGACGGGCGTGCAGTACACGCCGACGCGGCAGAGCCGCTCCAATCGGCCGTTCGACAACGGCGGCATGGACAGCTTCGCGATGAACGGGGGGCGGCAATTCACCAACGAGTTCCTGCTCGACGGCGTGCCGAACACGAACACGGAGACGACTTCGCCGTCGAACCTGAGCTTCGTGCCGTCGCCGGACGCGACGGAGGAGTTCAAGGTGCAGACGAATACTTACGATGCGCAATATGGGCGCACGGGCGGCGGCGCGGTGAACGTGAGCCTGAAGAGCGGCACCAATCAATTGCACGGGAACATCTACCACTACTTCCGCCACGACAAGCTGAACGCGAACGCGTTTGAATCCAACGCCGCCGGGCGCGGGAAGAACTCGTTCCGGTGGAATCAGCCGGGCGTGCAGGTGGACGGGCCGGTCTATTTGCCGAAGCTGTACGACGGGCGGAACAAGACGTTCTTCATGTATAGCTGGGAAAAGATCAAGAGCGCGATTCCCTTCCCGCAGACGTACACGGTGCCGACGGCGCTGCAACGGGCGGGCGATTTCTCGCAGACGATCCAGGCCAACGGGCAACCGATCATCATCTACGATCCGCTGACGACTGTCCAGAGCGGGAACACGTACACGCGGCAGCCGTTCGGAAGCAACGTTGTTCCGGCGAACCGCATCGATCCGGTGGCCAAGAACATCGTGAACTACATCGCCCCGCCGAACACGGCGGGCGACGCACGGGGGTTCTTCAACCTGGTGGCGAGCCCGAACACGGTGTCGGACGAGTACGATCAGCACATCATCCGCATTGACCAGCAGGTGGGCGACAAGCACCGCTTCTTCTCGCGCTATGTGCGCGGGAACCGGCACGAATCGAACAGCTACGCGGGTTATGTGCGGGGGTCTTCGCCGTGGTACGACCACTGGCGGATCAACCAGGGCGGCAACTTTGACCTGACCTCGGCGCTGACGCCGACGACGGTGCTGGTGTCGCGGTTGGGTTACATCCGCCACCAGTTCGCGATCGCGCAGCACGCGGAGGGCTTCGATCCTTCGACGCTGGGATTCCCGGCGTCGATCGTGAACCCGCTGCCGCGGAAGTTCTTCCCGCGCATCAATTACACCGACTACTCCGCCTTCGGGCCGCAGCGGTCGACCGGGAGCGAGTTCACGTTCAGCGACACGTGGTCGTGGTCGGAGACGCTGAGCCAGGTGATCCGGGCGCATTCGCTGAAGTATGGAGTGGAGGTGCGGCGGATGCTGAACAACCAGCAGCGTCCGACGTCGTCGTTCGCGACGTTCAATTTCACCAAAGGCTTTACGCAGCGCAATCCGCTGGCGGGGGATGCGGCGTCGGGCAATGCCTTCGCTTCGCTGCTGCTGGGGTATCCGGCGAGCGGCGGGTCGGACCGGGTGGCGGACCCGGCGTATGCGAACAACTACTGGGTGGGATTCATTCAGGACGACTGGAAGGCGACGCGGCGCCTGACGTTGAACCTGGGATTACGGTGGGACTACGAGTCGCCGCTGGTGGAGCGGTACGACCGGCACAACGTGGGATTCGACCCGACGTCGACGAGCAATCTGCAAGTTCCGGGCATGCAGGTGAAGGGCGGGCTGCTGTTCTCGGGCGTGAACGGGACGCGATTCCCGTTCAAGCGCGACCTCAACAACTGGCAGCCGCGCATCGGTGCGGCCTACCAGCTTTCGTCGAACACGGTGTTCCGGGGCGGATACGGGATGAGCTTTCTGCCGACGTTCGACCCGGGCGGGAACCTGGGATTCAGCGTGACAACTCCGTACGTGGCGTCGATCGACGGCGACATCACGCCGTTCAATACGCTGAAGAATCCGTTCCCGGAGGGCTACATCCCGGTGCCGGGGAGCTCGCGCGGACTGGCGACGCTCGCCGGGAGCGGGATCAGCTTCAGGAACAGCGACCGCGTGGTGCCGGTGGTGCATCAGTACTCGTTCGGCATCCAGCGCGAATTGCCGTGGCGCCTGCTGATCGATGCGAGCTACATCGGCAGCATGACGAAGAGCCTGCAAGCCAGCAAGGGCATTAACGAGGTGAGTAAAGAGAACCTGGCGCTGGGGACGGGCTTGAACGCTTCGGTGCCGAACCCGTTCGCGGGCCTGCTGCCGGGCACGCAGTTGAACGCGGCGAACACAACGCGGGGCCAGTTGTTGAGGCCGTATCCGCAGTTCCTTGGGATTACAGAAAACTCCCGCTCGGTAGGCAGCAGCCGTTACGATTCGTTCCAGCTTCGGATTGAGAAGCGGTTGTCGTCGGGGGCGCACTTCCTGGCGAGCTACACGATCAGCAAGTCGATCGAAGCGGTGGGTTACCTGAACGCGCAGGCGTCGTGGAATGAGTTCGACCGCGTGCTGACTTCGGTGGATTCGCCGCAGCGGCTGGTGGTGAGCGGCGGGTATTCGCTGCCGTGGTTCAAGACGGGGCGCGGGCTGAAGACACAGGTGCTGGGTGGCTGGCAAATGGCGGGGATTCTGCTGGCGCAGAAGGGGATTCCGACGGGGACGCCGGGCGGGGCGGTGGCGACGGGTGTGAATCCGAAGCTGGCGAACCAGACGCGGGACCGGTGGTTCAACACCTGCACGACGACGCTGACGGGCGTGCGGCAGAACTGCGCGAGCGCCGACGAGCCGGTGGCGTTCACGGTGCAGCCGCCGTTCACGCTGCGGACGCTGGGGTCGCGGTTCCCGAACATCCGGGACCGGCGCCCGACGGTGCTCGACCTGAGCATCTTCAAGACGTTCCCGCTGACCGAGCGCGTGCGGATGCAGTTCCGGGCGGAGGCGTTCAACGCGTTCAACACGCCGTGGTTCGGGCAGCCGAACACGACTTTGGGGTCGGCGAATTTCGGGGTGGTGTCGCCGTCGCAAGCGAACGATCCGCGCAATATTCAGTTGGCGCTGCGGCTTTCGTTCTGAGTTGTGGGGCCGGGCGGCCGGCCCCACTTCCACCGCAAGAATCGGATGGATCGCGAGGCGGGATCGCGGTTATCGTGTTCTCATGCATCGTTCGATTGTTGAAGAGGAGCTGTATTGGCGTGCCGTGGAGCGGCGCGACCGCGAGTTCGACGGGCGGTTTTATTTCGGCGTGGCGACGACCGGGGTGTTCTGCCGGCCGTCGTGCAAATGCAGGCTGCCGCTGAGGAAGAATGTGCGGTACTTCGCGAGCGCGGAGGAGGCGCTGGCGGCGGGGTTTAGGGCGTGCCTGCGTTGCCGGCCTCTGGAGGCGGCGGACCAGAGCGCGGAGATTGCGGCGGTGCGCAAGGCGATCGAGTTCATGCGGTCGCATTGGGAGGAGACGCCGGCGCTGGAGGAGATCGCGAGGCACGTGGGCATGAGTCCGTTTCATTTCCAGCGGCGGTTCAAGGCGGCGGTGGGCGTAACGCCGCGGCAGTACCTGGAGGCGTGCCGGCTGGAGGCGTTGCGGGGCGAGCTGCGCCGGGGCAACTCGGTGACGGACGCGATTTATGCGGCGGGCTTCGGATCGGCAAGCCGCGTTTACGAGCGCGTGGACACGAGGTTAGGAATGACGCCGGCGCAGTACAGGCAGGGCGGCCGGGGCGTGTCGATCTCGTACGCGACTGCGGAGTGCGCGCTGGGGCGATTGATGATCGGCGCGACGGACCGCGGGCTGTGCTTCGTCCAGTTCGGGGATACGGACTCGGAGTTGCTGGAGATGCTGGAGCGGGAGTATCCGGCGGCGCGGATCACTCCGATGGGGGACGACTATCCGGAGCAGTTTCGGAATTGGATGCGGGCGCTGAGGGCGCATCTCGATGGGACGCGGCCGAGCCTGGACCTCCCGCTGGACGTGCGGGCGACGGCGTTTCAGATGAAGGTGTGGCGGTATTTGCAATCGATTCCGTATGCGGATGTGCAATCGTATTCCGAGGTCGCGGCGGGAATCGGGCAGCCGGCAGCGGCGCGGGCGGTGGCGCGCGCGTGCGCGCGGAATCCTGTGGCGCTGGTGATTCCGTGCCATCGCGTGATTCGCGGGACGGGAGAGTTGGGCGGGTATCGCTGGGGGGTTGAGCGGAAACGGGCGCTGATCGACAACGAGCGGCGGGCGCGGGCGGGCGCCTTGTGAAGGGAATCGCCGAACGTTTTTGCGGGATGTACGTATATAAAGCCATGCGGGGAATCCGTCTGGCTGCACGAAGTTTGGGCAGATCGCCCGTTTTTACGGCTGTTGCGGTGTTGTCGCTGGCGTTAGGGATCGGCGCCAACACGGCGATGTTTACACTTGTGGACCAAGTGTTGTTGCGGATGCTGCCGGTGGAACGTCCGCAGGAACTGATCCAGTTCAGGCTGGAGGGCGGGCGGATCGGGTCGCAGAGCGGCGATGGACGTCACACGTTCGCGCACCCGCAATACCTGAAGTTCCGCGACCGCAACACGGTGCTGAGCGGGCTGACCGGGGTGCGCGTGGAGCGCGCGGGGCTGCTGGGCGAGGACCGCAGCGAGCAGATCGGCGTGGCGCTGGTGGCCGGCAACTACTTCCAGGTGCTGGGAGTAAAGCCGTACGCGGGCCGGGTGTTCACCCCGGACGACGACCGGCTGAAGAACGCCCATCCGGTGGCCGTGCTGCAATACGACTTCTGGCGGACGCGTTTTGCGGCCAAGCCCGAAGTCATCGGCAAAGACATCCGGCTCAACGGCACTCCGTTCCGGGTGATCGGCGTGGCGGCGGCGGGGTTTGAGGGGACCGATGCGGGTCTGCCGGTGAACGTGTTTGTGCCCGTGATGATGAAGCCGGCGATCACGCCCACTTGGGACGCGATCGAAGACGAGCGGTACGCGTGGTTCTATCTGTTCGGGCGGTTGAAGCCGGGCGTCACAAGGGAGAAAGCGGAGGCGGAGCTCAAAGTCCTGTACCGGCAGATGCAGGAGGAGGAACTGAAAGGGCCGATGTTCTCGCAGTTTCCGGACTTGAAGGACCGCTTCCTGAAGCAGACGTTTTCGCTGATCCCGGCGGAGCGCGGGCAGTCGTTCCTGAGGGAAGGGTTCGAGCGCCCGCTGGTGGTGTTGCAGTGGCTCGTCGCGGTGGTGCTGCTGATCGCGTGCGCGAACGTGGCGAACCTGATGCTGGCGCGGGCGGCGGCGCGGCAGCGCGAGGTGGCGATCCGGGCGGCGCTGGGCGCCGGCCGCGGGCGGATTGTGCGGCAGTTCATGCTGGAGAGCCTGATGCTGGCGGTGGCGGGCGGCGCGGCGGGGCTGGTGGTGAGCTACTGGCTGGCGCGGGGATTGATCCGGTTCCTGCCGTTCGACCCGGCGAACCTGTCGCTTTCGGCGGCGCCGGACCTGCGGATTCTGGCGTTCACGACGGGCGTGACCCTGGTGACAGCGGTCCTGTTCGGGATAGCGCCGGCACTGCAAGGGTCGAAGCTGACACCCGCCGCGGCGATGAAGAGCGACAGCGGATCGGTCGCGGGCGGGCACGGACACGTGCGGATGCGAAAGCTGCTGGTTGGGCTTCAGGTGGGGCTTTGCACGATGTTGATGATCGGGGCGGGGCTGTTCGCGCGATCGCTGGCGAAGCTGAAGCAGGTGGACCTGGGCTTCAAGACCGAGAACGTGGTGATGTTCGGGGTGCGGCCGGCGACGGTGTACACGACGCCCCAGAAGATGCAGGTGTTCCGCGAGGTGATCGAGCGGCTGGCGGCGACGCCGGGCGTGCAGGCGGTAGGCGCGAACTCCGCCCGCCTGCTGACGGGGGGCCGGTGGGACAGCAGCGTGACGATTCCGGGCGTGGAGAAAAAGGGCGACGAATATCCCTGGAGTTTCTTCAACGCCGTGACGCCGGGATACTTCGAGGCGCTGCGAATCCCGGTGAAAGCAGGCCGCGACTTCACATGGGCCGACTGGGGGACGGCGAAAACCCGCTGCCTTGTGAACGAGTCCCTGGTGCGGGCCTACTTCGATGGCGATAGCCCGTTGGGGCGAATGATGGCGCAGGGCCGGGGGAACACACCGGACATGGAGATTGTCGGCGTGTTCGGCGATGCGCGCTACCACAATGTTCGCGGAGAAACACCGCGGCAGACGTTTGTGTCGATGGGCGGCGAGAAGTACATGACAAATGTCACGCAGGTGACGGTGTACGCGCGGACGGACCGCGATCTGCGGCAGGTGATGCCGGTGCTGCGCGATGTCGTGCGGCGCGTGGATTCGAATCTCGTGGTGACGGACATGCGCACGCTGGACGAGCAGTTGAATTTCCGCTTGAGCAATGAGCGGCTGCTGTCGTTCCTGTCGATGGGATTCGCGGCGCTGGCCACATTGCTGGCAGTGGTGGGGCTGTATGGAGTACTGGCGTTTGTCGTGACGCGGCGGACTCGCGAGATCGGGATTCGCATGGCGATGGGCGCGGAGGCCCGCAGCGTGGTGGGGCTGGTGCTGCGCGAGGTGGTGCTCATTATTGGAGTTGGCATTGTCGCTGGGGTGTTTTGCGGGCTGGGGGCCGCACGCTATGTCGAGAGCCAGCTTTTTGGGATGAAGGCTTGGGATCCTTGGGTCTTCTCGACCGGCGCGGGGGCGCTTTTGGCGGCTTCGCTGGCGGCGGGGTTCGTGCCGGCGTGGAGGGCGGCGCGGATCGATCCGATGAGTGCGCTCAGGTGGGAGTAAAGAGCCCGATCAGCGATCGGAGGGCAGATCGGGCGATCTGCCCCACAGGCGGATCAGGACCGCGTTCTTCAGGTCGGACTCCGCCCGTGCGGTGTAGGGCGAGACGCGCGGCTCGTAGCCGCCGTGGGGGAGTTCGGCGGCGGTGAGGAGATAGCCGAGCCAGCCGTTGGCGTAGCCGAAGTAGAGTGTGTGGGGGAATGGCGAGCGGTCGCGGACCTCCATCGCGATTTCGCAGAAGAGCTCGAGAGGCGCGGCCCAGATGGCGATGTCGCGGTTGATCTTCAGGAGGCGCACGGGGAGGCGGACGAGGCCGGCGTCGGGCAGGATGTAGTCCTTCAATTCGGAGACGGGCTTGAGGCCGGGCTTGAGAGGCGTTTCGACGGTGATGGCCGCAGGCTCGAGGGTAACGTCGTCAGTGGTGACGCGGAGCTCGCGGTTGGCGGCGAGGATGCGTTCTCCGAGCAGCGCGCGAAACTGCTTGAGATGGCCGCTGCGGGGGTTGTCGTAGACGCTGTAGATAGGGGCGAGGTTGCCGGCGGCGCCGTTGATGTAGAGCATCGGCGCGCCGATCTTCTGCTCGACGTATTCGCTGACGATACCCTGGGCGTCGCCGCTGATCAGAGTGTTGGCCGGGCCCAGGACTGTGCCGTGCATGGCGTAATTGGAGATGAGGGCGATGGGTGAGCCGTCGGGGCGGTCGAGGCGGATGAGGCCGATGCGGCGGTCGGCGGGGCCGTCGGGGTTCAATCCGAGCGTGGTCTCGCCTTCGACATCGCGGGCGCGGCGGTTGATGTTGGCCATCGAGAAGCCCCAGCCGGCGCCGAGGCGGGCGGGCTCGAGTTTCTTGCGCGCTTCGATGATGCCGTCGATCAGTGAACGCTCGACGGAATCGGTGTAAGTGGAATCGACGGGGTGAGTGTAGCGGTCGCCAAGGAAGGCGGCGGCGAGTCCGGGAGGTCCGACTTCGGGGGCGGAGTGGGTGTGGGTGACGGTCCACCAGAAGTTGAGGCGGTTGACGCCGGCCTGTTTTTCCAGTGCGGCCGCGACCTTGTCATACTCGGCGGGCGAGACGAGGCAGATCTCGGAGGAGACGAGGAAGAACTGGGTTTTGCCGTCGTCGAGGGCGACGATGCGGTGGTAGATGCGGTCGTTGACACCGGTGGACTGGCGCGCGGCGTAGCCTAGGAGGTACTCGGATTTCGCGGGGGTGATGTCGATCTTGACCGCGGAAGCGCGGAAGGCCGCCGTGGCGGAGGCGGCAAGCAAGGCGAGGGAGAGGATGCGAAGGGCTTGCATGTTGTGAAACCATTGTGACGGAAGACGGCGGGAAACGCTTTACCAGCGCGGGGATGCGGGATTCTTCAGGCGGCCGCAACAACGGCGTTTTGCGGGGAGGAAGGACGGACAAACATCGCCTGCGACGTGGCGATTTCCGGCGGCGGGGCCGGCGGCGTCCATACGGCGTTCCGGGTGGGGCCACAGCTTGGCGACAAGGCGTGCCTGTTCGAGAAAGTGGGATTGCCCGCACCGGTGGCGCGCGAGCAAGGCGGACCGCCGGTGCGCACGGGAGGAGCGATGGGCGGGTCCGCGGCGGTGCGGTTGGAGAATAACGCGCGGCTTTCGCAGCGCGTGGCTCCGATGCTGCCGCCGGGCGCCAATGTGCAATCCGCCGCCGCGGGGTTCCGCAATGAGGGTGAGTTCATTGCGGCGCTGCATGCTTCCAAGAATCTCGGCATCCCGTTCGAGCAGTTGAAGAGCCGGATGACAGAGGGCGACGGGATGCCGCTGGGCAAGGCCATTCAGCAGCTTCGTCCCGAGATGGACAAGAAGGACGTGAAGGAGAGCGTGAGGACGGCTGAGCGAATGGCGAAACAGGACGTCCGCGCGGCCAAGATCGGCCACCTGGAGAGCGCGGCCGCGGCGGAAATCCGGCGGAATCCGCGATTGCAGGAACGGCTGACACCGCTGTTGCCTGAGGGGATGACGTTCGAGCAGTCCTCCGCGGGGTTCAAGAGCACGGGGCAATTCGTGGCCGCGCTGCACGTGTCGAAGAACCTCGGGATTCCGTTCAAGGATCTCCGCGCGCGGATGATCGCGGGCGGCGAATCGCTGGGCGAGGCGATCCGCGCGTTACGGTCGCAGATGCCGGAGGCCGAGGTGGAAGCGGCGGTGCGGACCGCGACGCAGGCTTCCGCGGGAGATCTGCGAACCGGGGCCGAAGCCGGAACGACAGCTTCGGTGAAGCAGTGAGCTGGAGGTAACCGCATGTATACGGACGAGAACAACACTGGTGTTGAACGCGGCAACAGCGGCGGCTTCAAACACGCAGCCGCGCTGTGGCTGGTGATCGGCGCAAGCATCGCCGGCCTGGCGGGCGTGGGCTATGGCATCCACGCACGCGGCGAAGCGGCGCGCGCGGCCGAGACGCAGCAAGCGAACCTCAACGCGTCGCTGGTCGAGATGAGGCAGCAGGTGCAAATACTGGAGCAGCGTCTTGCCGGCTTCGAGAAGCGCGAGCGCGCTGTGGCGCCTGCTCCGCCCGCGCCTGCGCCGGCGCGGCGAGCGCGATTACTTCGAGTTCGACATCCTCAAGTCGAAGACCTTCCAGCGCGTCGGGCCGTTGAACGTAGCGCTGCGCAAGGCGGACGTGAAGCGCAAGCGCTTCAACCTCGAGATGATCGTCGACGACAACAAGCTCGAGAAGAAGAACGTCAACCTTTACGAGCCGATCTACATCACGTCGCCCGAGTGGGCGCAGCCGCTCGAGCTGGTGGTGAACCGCGTTTCGAAGGACCGCGTGAGCGGGTATGTGAGCGCTCCGAAGTACAAGAAGTCGGAGCTGGCGTCAGGGGCGCGCCCGCCTGAGGTCCCTAAACAATAGACCACGCGTTCAGTACTCGCGGTCGGTGAGGATGCCCGGCTGCGGGACCGGATACTTCCCGTCGGGGCCCATCTGGAGCGGCGCCGGGCTGTCGGCGGTGAGCTTGTCGACATCGGGCGCGAACTCGTGCGGGCAGTTCAGCATCTGGTCGTAGGTGATGATCTGCCCGGTGTGGGCGGCCATGCGGCCCATGGAGGTGACAAGACTGGCCTCGGCGCCGCGGCGGGCTTCGTTGTAGGGCCTGTCCTGGCGGATGGCTTCCATCAGGTCGTCCCACTCCCACTGATAGGGGCTCTTTTCGGGCTGCGGATAAGCCCAGACGACGTTGGGATCTTCGGGCAGCGGCAATTGCGCGCGCGAAGTGACAGCCGGAATCTTCTGCCCCTTGTAGATGCGCGTCATGCCGGGCGTGTGCGAGAGCGTTGAAATCACGGCGGAGCCTTTCGATCCGTGGGCGTAACTGGCGAACTCGTCGCGGGCGCCCTTCATGTTGCGGCCGTCGAAGAAGAGGCGCGTGCCGTCGGGGTAGACGAACTGAACGGAGTAGGTGTCGAAGTTCTGGTCGAGCGAGTCGCCGCGGTAGTGGCGGCCGCCCAGGGCGTGGGCTTCGACGGGCCAGGCGCCCTTGATCCAACTGCACTCGTCGATCTGGTGGATGTAGTAATCGCTGAAGACGCCGCCGCTGGCCCAGAGGAAGGCGTGGAAGCGCTGCACCTGCCAGGCGAGCTCGCTGACACCTTCGGGACGCGGACCGGCGGTGCCGCCGCCCTGACCCATGCGGTAGCCGCGCATGGCGATGATGTCGCCGATGGCGCCGTCGCGAATGCGTTTTAGCAGCTCCTGGCGCGCGCGGCAGTGGCGGACCATGAGGCCGACGCCGACCTTGAGGTTCTTCTGGGACGCGAGATCGGAGAGCTGAAACATGCGCTTCGTCGTGGGGCCGTCGACGGTGACGGGCTTCTCCATGAAGCAGTGCAGCCCTTTTTCAATCGCGTAGCTGAACATCACCCAGCGGAAGGCGGGCGGGGTGCCGAGGATGACAACGTCGCCTTTCTTCAGGGAGTCCATCGCGTGCTTGTAGGCGTCGTAGCCAAGGAACCGGCGCTCGGGCGGGACGTCGACTTTTTCGAGGAACTGCGACTTCAGCTTGTCGTAGCTGGAGTTCAGTTTGGCCGGGACGACGTCGGCCATCGCCGTGAGCTTCATCGGGCCGTTGGTGACGGAGAGCGCGTTGACGGCGGCTCCGGTGCCGCGGCCGCCGGCGCCGACGAGGGCGACCTGGATGATGTTGTTCTCCGCTGCGTGGACGTGCGGCAGCGCGACTCCGGCGAGGGCGGAGGCGCTCGCAGCGCTGGTCAGGAAACTGCGGCGCGAAGTTGTGGTGTTTGTGGTTTCACTCATGGCGATCAATTCCTTCTTGTGTGGACAGCTTATCTCAACAGACGGCCTGAATGTGCGCGGTCTCGCGCGGATGCGGAGTCGTCCTGCATCGTATCGCCGCCGGGCGGCTCAGGCGAAGTCGAAGCCGAGCTGCTCGACAGGCGGGGCCGCGCTTTTGATAGAGCCGCGCGAATCTTCGATCCAGGAGAGCTCCCAGTCGCACTGCTCGGCGACGGCGTGGTCGTTGCGCTCGAGGGCCGCGGCTCGCAGGCGGCGGAAGATGAGGGCGGCCTCGCAGGGCCTGCGTTCGTCGTTGAAGAACTTGAAGGCGTGGCGGGCGAGCGGGACAGCGGCGCCCCAGTGGTTGGCGAAGCTCCAGTCGAGAGCGTTTTCGAGCTCGGCTGCGAATTCCGCGCGGACTTCCCTCGGCTGTCGGAAGACCGAGAGGAGAACCTGGGCGTGCTTGGCGCGATGAGCGATATCCGGGGGCTGCTGAGAGTGGGCGGGAAGCCGGATTGATTTTCCGGCAGCGTCCACGGGATCGGCATGGCCGGCGGCGATAAGGGCATCGCAGATTTCTCGCGCCTGCCGCGCTTCGAGGCCGGCGATTTCGGCTGAGAGCGCCAGGGGGAAGGCGTTGGGACGGCAGACCGTCATTGCATGCAGCAGGCGTCCTTCGGCGGAGCCGGGATCGGGGGGAGGCGGGGCGACGCTCCGGTGCGGATCGATGGCGAGGGATCCGATATGAGGCGGCAGTTCAATCGTGGCGGACCTTGTCGTGACGAGAGCGGAGCAGAAGCCTGCGGGCACGGCGGCGAGGACATCGGGATTGCGGACATCGTCGAGCACGACGAGCAACCGGTGCCGGCTTACGATGCCGCCAAGGAATCCGAACGCTTCGCGGCCGAAGACCTCGACGCGCGCGCCAAGCTGCCGCGCGAGATCGCCGGCGATGAACTCCGGCGCGCGGTCCGCGCAGTCCGCCCAGAGGATGCTTCGAAAGTGATCTTGCGCAGAGTGAGCGAATTGCTGCGCCAGCGCCGTCTTTCCGCTGCCTGGCATGGGGCTCATCAGCGCGACCCCGCCGGTGTTGTCAACAAGAGCGCTCCACATCAGTTCGAGCTCTGTTTCGCGGCCGCTGAAGCGTGTCAGGGCGGCGGGCGAGAACGCGGGCTTGTCGCGCTCGCTTGCGAGCTGCATCACCCAGGCTTCGATCTCTCGCAGGGCCTGCGCTGGGTCGTGCTTCCAGTGGAAAAAGGAGTTGCGGGTAAGCACCTGGGGAATGTCGCAGTCGCGCAGCAAGGCCTTGCCAACGGGCGGCATCCGCCCGTGCTCCACGTGATCGAGAAGAGGCTTCCAGATGTCGCGGGATTTCCGGGGCGGGACGGCGCCGGGAGAGAGCAAGAGCAGGATCGCGTCCGACGAGAGCCCCGAATCGAACACGTCCACGATGGTCTGCCGGGGCGCGGAACCGGAGTCGCACAGCGTCGTTTGGATGTCCGTTCCACGGGCGAGGCGAGAGGCGACGGCTGCGGCGGCGGAGGCGTCCTCGGTGGCGTGGCAAATGAAAACTTCAAACATTCGCGCGACTATTATCGCAGGCGGAGCGGCGGCGGTTCGTCGTGTATACTATGCAGGGTTTCAAGCGATGACTACTCGAATTCGACGGCGGACATTGCTTATGGGCGCGTCCGTTGCCGCGGCGCAGGCGCGCACCGGGGCGCGGGTGCGGATCGGGCTGAACGCGTATTCGTTCAACCAGCCTCTGCGCGACGGGAAGATGACGCTCGAGGACGTGGTCGATTTCTGCGCGGAGCACGGAATCGACGCGCTGGATGCGACGGGGTATTACTTTCCGGGGTATCCGAAGGTTCCCTCGGATGAGACAATCTTCAGGCTCAAGAAGCGCGCGTTCCTCAAGGGCGTCTCGATTCACGGGACGGGCGTGAGGAACGATTTCGCGGCGCCGGACGCGGCGGCTCGCGCGGGCGATCTGCGAATGGTGAAGGAGTGGATCGATGTCGCGGTGAAGCTGGGGGCGCCGGTGATTCGCGTGTTTGCGGGGCGCAGGGTTCCGGATGCGCGGGCGTTCGAGCAGGCGCTCGAGTGGATGGTTCCGCTGTTCAAGGAGTGCACCGGGTATGGGCGCGCGCGCGGCGTTATCGTCGGATTGCAGAACCACGACGACTTCGTGCGCACGGCGGAGGAGACAATCCGCCTCGTGAAAGCGGTCGACTCGGAGTGGTTCGGCGTGATCCTGGACGTGGGCAGCTTGCGGCGGCACGATCCGTACGAGGAGATCGCGAAACTGATTCCGTACGCTGTCTCGTGGCAGTTAAAAGAGGCGGTATGGTATGGGGACAAAGAGACGCCCACCGATTTCCGGCGGGTGAGAGAGCTCATCGAGAAAGGCGGCTACCGCGGGATCGTGCCCATCGAGACGCTGGGGCCGGGAGATCCGCGGGTGAAGTTGGAGAAGCTGCTGGGCGAGGTGCGGGCGGCGTTCGGGTGATAGGCTGGGCGGCGGAGGCAGTGAACGGCCATGCAGGGGACGATGGGGCGGCGCGGGTTTCTCGGCAGCGCGGCGGGAGCGCTGTGGGCTCCGGCAACGGGCGTGAGCGATGAAGAGGTGTTCGCCGGGGCGCGGAAGCAGTTTCTGTTTCCGGAGAGCGTGACGTATTGCAATACGGGCACTCTCGGGGCGTCGCCGCGCGAGGTGGTGGCGGCGCTGGCGGAAGGTATCGAGAAGCTTGAGCGGGAGCTGCCGGACTGGCCCTTCTACCAATCGGACGGCGAGCCGCTGACGGGCTATCAGCAACTTGTAGAATTCCGCGCAGAGGCGGGCGCGTTCATCAATGCCAAGGCGGACGAGATTGCATTCACTCAAAACGCAACGATGGGCATGAGCTTCCTCGCGAACGGCCTCGATATGAAGCCGGGCGACGAGGTGCTGACCACGGACCAGGAGCACCCCGGCGGAATCGGGGGCTGGCGGCTGAAGGCGCGGCGGCACGGCATCGTCGTGAAAGAGCTGCCGCTGTTGCCGGCTTGCGCGCGCGGACCGCAGGGCGTGATCGAGCTTTTCTCCGGCGCGATGACGGACAGGACGCGCGTGGTGATGTTCAGCCACATCACTTCGGGGCTCGGCATTCTGCTTCCGGCGCGGAAGTTGTGCGCGCTGGCGCGCGAGCGCGGCGCGCTGCCGGTCATCGACGGCGCGCAGGCGGTGGGACAGATTCGCGTGGACGTGAAAGCGCTGGGGTGCGACGCATATGTCGCGAGCCCGCACAAATGGCTGCTGGCGCCGAAGGGCGCCGGGTTGCTCTACATCCGGCGCAATGTGCAACAGAAGTTCTGGAACACTCTGGCCAGCGGCGTCTTCGACGAGAAGGCGGGCGCGTTCCGCTTCATGCAGTACGGCACCGGCAGCCTGGCGACAGTGTGGGGACTGCGGGCGGCGCTGCGGTTCATTAACCGCATCGGGATGGAGCGCATCGAGCGTTGGGACTCAATGGTGACAATGCGGCTTCGCGAGGGATTGACGCGGATTCCCGGCGCGCGGCTGACTTCGCCCGGCGACGCGCGGCTGGCGGCGGCGATCACGACGTTTGGCGTGCGGGGAATGACGGGGCGCCGGTTGCAGGACCTGTTGTGGGAACGCAAGATCCGCGTGCGCGCACAGGGCGGAGAGCGCGGCGTGAGGCTCTCGGCGCATTTCTACGTCAGCCCGCGCGACATCGATCGCGTGCTGGAGGCGGTCCAGGAGGCCGCGCGCGGGGCATGATCTACCGGCGCGTGCTGAGGCCGCTGCTGTTCCGCGGCGATCCGGAGCGGATGCACGACCGGGCGATCCGGGCGGCGGAGCGGGTGAGCGGATCGCGTTTGATGTGCGGGGCGGTGAAGGCGTGGGCCGGAGAGCCGGGCCCGCGGCTTCAGGTCGAAGTCGCAGGGATGAGCTTCGCGCATCCGATCGGGCTGGCGGCGGGGTTCGATAAGAACGGGCGGGGTGTTCCGTTCTGGGCGGCGCTGGGGTTCAGCCACGTGGAGATCGGTTCGGTGTCCGCGGAGCTGTCGCTGGGGAATCCGAAGCCGCGGCTGTTTCGCATTCCCGAGGACGAAGGCATCGTCGTCAACTACGGGCTTCCGAATGACGGCGCGGAGCGCGTCGCGTCGCGGCTGGCGAAGGTGCGCATCGATGTCCCGCTGGGGATCAACATCGTGAATACGAATCGCGGCGCGGACGCTCCCCCGGAGAGCGATGACGCGGTGATCGAGGACTTCGTGCGATCTGTCCGCGTGCTTGAACCGCATGGCGATTACCTGACATTGAACATGAGCTGTCCGAACACTCGCGACGGGCGCGCCTTTGTTTCGGATTCGTGCCGCGTGGCGGCGCTGCTGGACGCCGTCGGCGAGCTGAAACCGCGGAAGCCGGTGTTTCTGAAGGTGGCTCCGTTTGCGGGCGCGCGCGAGCTGGAGGCGTTCCTCAAGATCGCGGAGCGCGCGGAGTATGTGCGCGGGTTCGAGGTCAACCTGCCTCCGGGCAAGCCTGCGGGATTAAGGACTGCGGCGGAGACGCTGGCGCGCATGCCGGGCGCGGTGTCGGGCAAGCCTTGTGAGGCGGCGGTGAACCGCGCGATCGCGGAGCTGTATCGCAGCATGGACAGGCGGCGCTGCCGCATCATCGGCGCGGGCGGCGTGTTCACCGCGGAGGATGCCTATTGCAAACTGCGCCTGGGCGCATCGCTGGTGCAGGTGCTGACGGCGGTGGTGTACGAGGGGCCGGGCGTGGTGCGGCGGATCAGGGATGGGTTGGCGAGGCTGCTCGCGCGGGACGGCGTTACGAATGTTGCGGAAGTTGTCGGGGTAGACTGAGAAAACAGTGCGCAAAACCGCGTTCCCGGTTCTTCTGCTGATGATTGGCGTGGCCCTGGGATCCGGCGCGAGCCCCGGCGAGGAGTTCAGCGCCGACCCCGCGCTCAGCGCGCACCTCGATGAACTCGTTCAGCAGCTCAAGCTGGAGCGCTTCGTTGAGGACCGCAAGTTCGCGGTGTCTCTCGTCGATGTCACGGACCCGGAGCGCCCGCGCTATGCCGGCGTCAACGACAACCAGATGATGTACGCGGCGTCGCTGCCGAAGATCGCGATCCTGCTTGCGGGCTTCGAGCGCATCCGCGAAGGCAAGCTCCTTTACACCCAAGAAGTACGGGAGATGTTCACGCGGATCGCGCGTTTCTCGTCGAACAACGATGCGTCGAAGGCCGTGCGCATGATCGGCTTCGAGCGGATCGCGGAGACGCTCACGAGTCCGAAGTACCGCTTCTACGACTCGCGCAACGGCGGACTGTGGCTGGGCAAGGCGTACGGCGGTCCGGGCGATTACTGGAAGCGCGATCCGCTGCACAACTTCTCGCACGGCGCGACGACGTTTCAGACGGCGCGCTTCTTCACGCTATTGGCCCAGGAGCGGCTGGTGGACCGGGAGGCGAGCCGCGAGCTGAAGGAGATCCTGTCGCGGCCGGGCATCAACCACAAGTTCGTGAAGGGCCTCGCACAAGAGCCGGGCGTGGCGATTTACCGCAAGTCCGGCACGTGGAAGCAGTGGCACGCCGATGCGGCGTTGATCGAGCACAACGGGCGGCGCTACGTGGCCGCGGCGATGATGGAGCATCCCGAGGGCGGGAAGGCGCTGGAGCGGCTGATTGTGGGGCTGGACCGCATCATCTGCCACTCACCGGCCGGCTACTGATCCGCGGATAAGCTGCTCTATGAGGCCGGCGATGCGCTGGTGCTCATTCGCCGAGTTGATGCGCAGCACGTTCGACATCAACGTCACGAGATAAGTGCGCGGTCCGCTTTCGACGATGGCCACGGAGTTCATGATGTTCGTCTTGTTGCCGGCATAGGCTTTGCAGACGAAGCCGGGCTCGGGAACGCATTCGAAGAATGAGCCGGACTTGAAGAAGACTCCGGCCTGGGCGAGCGGGGGCGCGGAGGCGTAGCGATAGCGTGGGCGGGCGAAGTAAATGAGTTTCTTCAGCTCGAGGCTCGACCATTCGTCGACGATCCGGCCCTGTTCGAGACGCACCAGCCAGCGCAGAAGCTCGCGCGGCGTGCCGTAGCTGGCAGCGCCAGGAAAGATGCGCTGTCCGCCGGAAGTGAACATCGTGCCGAGGCGGAGCGCGCCGGTGTCGATACCAGCGGCGCGCAGCGGCTCTTCGAGAGCTTCGAGTGCGGCAGCGTTGAGCCCGGCTTTCGGGGTGGAGGTGAGAAAGGCCTTTTCGTCGGCGGCGGAAGGCGGATACTTCGCGCCGAAGCGGCGCAGCAGCACGGCTTCTTTCCACGTGAACGACCCCGCGCCGTTCGAACTCTGGCTGAGCATGTGGTCGAGCCATTCCCAGAGGTTGAAGCGGTCGCCGGTCTCGACGCGGCGATTGACGATCGCCTGCGCACCGGCTTCGTAGAAAGGAACGGTCTTGCCGTCGCGATGGACGAAGGCGTCGGCCGCGCGAACCGTGTCGCGCAGAAATTTCTCGCGCGCGGCGGGATCGGGATAGACCCGCTTCACGGCCTCCATCATTCCGGCGGCCACCAGGAGCTTCCCCACGCTCCCCGGAAGGAGCTTGTTGTCTTCGTTGACGGCGGCGTAGCGCGGGCGCGCGGGATCGGTGATGTCAAGCAGCGCCATCGCGTAGCTCGGATTGCGCCCGCCGAGGATCTGCTCCATGCCGCGCTGGAGCGCGGGATCCTTGGGCATGGCGGCGGGAATGTCGAGCGTGCGCGCGCCGGCAAGGCGCAGGCGAATGCGGTCCTCAGTCCACTGGCCGCCGGGCGGAATCTTGGGGCCGCGCACCGCGCCCTGTTGCGCGAGACGGTAGCCTTCAAGGCGGCGAATGCCGGTGCGCTTGCCGCCGTCGAGGGGATAAGCGCCGAGCGGCGCGATCGCGAGCAAGAAGAGGATTGCGTTTCGCGCGGGCATGGGATTACTTGCCTTCCGGCGGATCGCCAAGGCGGATGACAGTTCTGGACGCCGCGTTCGGATCGAATGCGGCGAGAGCTTCGAGGAGCGCCGTTTCACGGAAACGGGCGAGCGGGCGAATCTGGAAAAGACGCAGCTCGCCCTGAACGAAGCCGAATTCGATGTCCCAGGGCAGCGCGGCGCCTGAGGAGTCGCGCTCGGGAGGGAACCTCTCTTTCACGTCGCGCGCGAGCTGGCGAAGTTGTTCGATCTCCCGCGGCGTCAATACGAAGTCGGAACCGGAGGCCGGCACTTCAGCTAACCCTCCCGAGGGTGAAAGAATCTTGCGGTAAGGCGACTGCGCCTGGGCGAGCAAGCGGACCGCGCCGCCGGGCTCAAGCAGCAAGGACTCCGCGATGCCGCCGTCCACCACCGCGGCCACGCCCTCGTTGACGTTGACGGTGAGCTCCGCGGTGTCCAGGGTTTCGAGGTTCGCTGTCGCGAGGACGCCGGACTTGTCGCAAGGCACACTCCTGAGGAGGATGATCGAGGGGTAGACATCGACCGTTGAATCGAGCGCCTGCGCGCGCCATTCATACGCGCGTTCCTCGAAGGGCGAGGCCCAGACGTCCTTGATGCCTTGCAGAATGTTCCGCGTGCCGATGACGTTGGGCAGAGACAGATTCAGCCCGGCGCCCGTGAAGCCGGGAAGATCCTCGGCGTTGGTGTCGCTGCGGACGAAGACGCCGTAGCTTCCATCGGGGCCGAAGACGTCGCGCATGGAGCGCAGGAGGTCATCGATGAACCAGGGTTCGAGAGCGAGCTCGCGGATCGCCTTGCGGATACGGGCGAGGCGCGGGCGCAGAAAAGCGCGAACAGCAGCGGGCGAGGCGCCCGAAGCGCGGACGCGGTCGGCCTCGATCGCGGTCTCGCGAATCTCGTCTTTGATGCTCGATCCGGCGGCCGTTTTCGCGGAGATGTGCGCGTTGTAGACGCCGAACGGGACGACAACGCCCGGCGCGACCATGCCGGGGAAATGGCGTCTCAACTGGCCGAGCTTGGCGGCCTTGGGTCCGGAGCGCACGCCGGAATCGGCGGCGGTCGCCTGCTCGACCGTCTTCAGCGCGCGGTCCTGAAGATCGAGCTTGGATGTGTCGGGCGCGATCTTGGGTTTCCCCGAGCTGGCGGTGCGCCACAGCGACTGTTCGGCCTCGGAAAGGCTGTTCCAGGGGCGAAGCACGACAGTGCCGCCGGGCGTGACAGCATAAAACATTTCCTCGCCGCGGTGTTTTCTCAGCGCCGGCAGGAGCGAAGAAGGCAGCGTGGCGTTGGGGATGCCGAGATTGGCGGCGAGAAGCTGCGCGTGCGAGAGGGCATTGCCGCTGTCGAGCGTGAGAATTCCGCGCATCGGCCTGAGGTCGGCGACGGTGGCGGGGATGACGTAGATGCGGCCGGGCTCGATGTCGGGCTGATCCGCAACGTTTTCGAGAATCTCGAGGTGCGCGATGGCGATGCCGGGATTGAGCGCGAGGATGCCGCGGGAGCCCGCTCCCTCAAGCACGCGATGGCGGCGCCCGACGCCGGCGTCGGCGTCGTGGGCGAGCATCTCGATGCGGCCGGCGAGCGGAAGCACGACCCAGCGGCGGAGTACGTCGTCGAGGAGTCCGGAGGCAAGAGGAGTGATGTACTCATAGTGGCGGATGACTTCGCCGAGCTCGCGCAGGGCGGCGGCGCGCGCCCAGCCGATGGAGTTTTCGAGGTAGTCGGCGAGGCGATCATATTGCGGGGCATCCACCGTTTCCCGTCCGTCGAGCCGCGAGAGCTCCTGCTCGAGCGCGTCCAACTGGCGGAAGGAGAGCAGTCCGGCCGCGGCGGCATAGCGAAACCAGCCATGAATCTCTTTCGCGAGCTGGCGGCGCGTGCGAGGGGCCGGCAAACCGGCGGCCGAACGGACAGCGATGTCCTGGAGGCGAATGAGCTCATCGGCGAGCGCCAGGCGCTCCGCGCCTTTGAGTCCGCCGGCCATGAGCTGTTTGCGGATTTCGACGCCGCGATCCGCGCCGGCGTAAAAATTCCAGCCGGCGGGGATAGCGGCGGGCGAGTATTCGGCGCGTATCAGCTCGATGAGTTTCAGCGCAGGTTGCGGGTCAGCCGGCTTCTGCGCGCGGAGATACTCCTCGACGCGGCTGGCGTCGGAGGCTTCGGGCCGCGAATGGATCTTACCGCGCAGCGGCTGGAAGCGCGGGTCCTTTTCGGCGATCTGCGTGGAAAGCGCGCGGATCTCGCGCAGGCGGCCGGCGTTCGCACCGTGCGGCGTCACGCTGACGGCGAGAACCGCCAGCAGGTAGTGGCGTTGCACCCAGGCATGCTCGTCGAGCAACTGAACGAGCAGCCGGCGTCCCTCACGCTCCTCGTCTTCAGCCTGGCGGACTCCGCGGCGGGCGTAGGTCCTGGCATAGATCCAGCCCCCGGCGCGCGCCGTAAGGTAATCGATCATCACCGTCTCGCGAAGCCGGAAATGGTTCCTGGGCACATCGAGGAAGTGCGCAAACGGGAGCCCGGCGAGCAAGCCGGCGAGATCGAAGTTCATTTGCGCCAGGAGCCGCGCGGCATCGCCGGGCGCCGCGTGCTGGAAGCCTCCGTCTTTGCCGCAGGGGGTTCCTTGGGCGGGGAGAATGCGCCCGTCTTTGCAGAACCACTGGATGGGACCGTAAGGTCCGCGCGGGTCTCTCTCGATCTGCGCGATCAGGCGCCGCGCCTCGGCCTTTTGGGCGGCCGTCAATCGGGGAACAGGTTGTTGGCCGGCGGCCCCAAGCGCCAGAGAGAGCAGGACACCCACCCGCGGAAAGAGATGCATACCGAGCGCTTCAGTCTATCGTGACATGAGATCCGGGGCGGAAAATGCCGAGGGGCCGCGGCGCTGAGCGGCGGCCCCTCATGACTGCGTCTGCGGGTGGAAGATCAGGGCGCCGCAACCGGCAGGGTGGAGCGATTGGAGGTCGCCGAGCCCACCCGCACGGCGATGGGCACGCGGCCCGTGCCTGCGCTTTGCGGAATCGTGACCTGCACGAAGTAGGTGCCGACCAGAGTAGGAACGGCAGCGGCGCCGGAGGCATTCACTGCCTGGTCGCCGAAGAGCACCTGGACGGGTGTAGCGACGAGATTGGTGAGCAGACCCGCGGCCGATTCTCCCGTCTTGAGCGCAGGAACCGTCTGGCCGAGGCCGTTGCAGGCGATGACGATCGTCTCCCCGATACGCGCCGGAGCGGAAGAGCGCACCAGGCTGCCGTCGAGACGAAGCGCGATGACGCTGTCGTCGTCGAAGTAGATGCCGGGAGCGTTCTGCGCAATGGTGATCGGGACGGCGTTGCTCGCTCCGTTGGAGGTGGTGACCACGACCGGATGCGACGCCGGCGTGGCTTCGAACGGCGCCTGGGCGACGATGAAGTCCGTGGGCAGGAACGACGGCTCGCGGACGACCATGAACAGCGGCATCTTGAGACCGCCGATGCTGACGCTGGTTCCGTTCAGAGTCGTGGGCAGATTCGCGGATGGCATCCCGTCGAGGTTCGTGAAGACCTTGCCGAGGTTGCTGCCGAAAATCGTGATCAGGCCGCCCGGCGCTCCGGTTTCGAGAGCGGGGTCGCTGACCGCATTGATGACGGCGCTGATGCGCGGCAGGGCGGTCTGCGCGGCCGCCAACTGGGCGCGTACTTCGCCGGCCGGGTTGTCATTGGAGTGGAGGTTGAAGTAATACAGCTCGGGATTGGCCGCGAGCCCGTTCAGCGCGGCGACAGCGCCCGAAGCATCGGCGGTGAACATCTTGAAGACGTTGCCGAAGCCGGTGGGTGCATCCACAACGGCGCTGGGAGTAAGCGGAGAGCCGATGACGACGCCGCCGCTCACGCCGGCCGCGCCGGAGTGAATGTGCATGTTGTTGAAGCGGATGGCGCCCGGGAAACGGAAATTCACGTCGTACACGACTACGCCGGCGGCGATCGTGCCGTCATCGTTGCGGATGGTGTGAGCCGTCACCATGCCCGCGGCGGATGCTCCGGGCCGGTTCACCGGGGGCACTTCGCTGGCGCCGCTGGGCTCGATCGGGAACCGCATCGCGTCCGTGCGCCGCATCTGGCCGCGGATGGCGCCGGCCGGATTCACGCTGGTGTGAACATTCAGATAAAACTGCGACGGCGCCGCGAAGAGGCCCGCGACTGCGAGCGCCCCGGCCTGGCTCGTCATATCGACGTCGACCTCATAGTGCAGGTTGCCCGCGCCCGTCGATCCAACAACCACCGGCGAGCCGCTGCTGATCCCGCTGC
Organism: uncultured Solibacteraceae bacterium; assembly: GCA_964472745.1. Taxonomy (GTDB): domain Bacteria; phylum Acidobacteriota; class Terriglobia; order Bryobacterales; family Bryobacteraceae; genus CAYYNC01. The sequence goes on along the minus strand of CAYYNC010000029.1, from coordinate 10,971 downwards.
CGATCGCGACGCCTCCGTTCACGCCGGCCGCGCCGGGGTGGATGTGCATTCCGGTGATATTCGTGCCTTCGGCGAATCCGCTGTAGTTGACGTCGAAAATGGCCTCGGCCGAAGTGATGCGGCCCTGGTTGTCGCGCGCGGCCACCAGCACAAACGCGCCTGTCGCCTTCGCGTCGAGCCCGGCGACCGGCGGCACTTCGTTGGCCGCCGAGAGCTGGGACATCAATACCAGCGCTTCGGCGCGCTGCAACTGGCCGCGTACGGCGCCTCCGGTATGGGTCGTGGTGTGGAGGTTGACATAGAAGCCCTCGGGATTGCCGAGCATCTCGCTGATCGTCGCCAGCCCGGCGTCGTCGCCGGGCATCACCTGGCCCTGGCGGCGGATCTCGCCCGTGCCGCTGCTCTGAACTGGATTGCTGCCCGAGATTCCGCTGCTGACGGTGACGCCGCCGTTCTCGCCCGCCTTCCCGCGATGGATGTGCAGTCCGGTAAACGTCGTTTCACCCGGGAAGTTGTAGCGGACATTGAAGTCGACCGAACCGGAGACGATCTTCCCCGTGGCGTCGCGCATGAGGTGCAGCCAGAGCGTCGCCTTGCCCGAGGCGTTCAGGTTTGTAATCGCCGGCACTTCGTTGGCTGGAGACATGTCGGCGCGGAACGGGATGGTGGCCGTCATTGACGAACCGAAGACCGAGCGGATGCTGGCGGAGGTGGTGTAGACGCGGTCTCCGACGTTTGAAGCGGAGCCGTCGGCCGCGTTGCCGGCGGCGTAGAAGACGATGTCCCCGACGTCGGTGGCGGGCGGGATCCACTGCACCCACCAATCGACTCCGCCCGTCGTTCCGAGGCGGGAGGAGGCTGCGGTGTGCATGGCGAACTCCAGCTTGCCGTCGCAAGGCGGCGCTGAGCCGCGAAGGGATCCGTCATCGCATTTCACCTGGACGTCACTGCTGGGGATGAATGTGCCCGCCTGCTTCGTGGGATCGGCCGCCACGCGGGCGGTCAACTGGAAGCCCCAGCGGCGGCCCTCAGGGTGATCAATGTGGACCTGGACCCACTGGGGAACGCCGGGCGTGTAGGTGTTTGTCTTCACTGTCAGGCGGCCGCGCGGGTCGGAGTTGGCCGGCGCGAAGCTGGCGTGGCAAACAGTGCAGTTCTGGCCGCCGTCCACCGTCGCGCCTGTGCGCTTGAGGGGCGGGTTGGGCGCGGCTGCCAGCGAGCCGCTGTTGGCCATGGCGACTCCAGCCACGGCGAGATTGAACAAGGCGAGTTTGGCAAAGAGTTTGTAGCTGAACATCGACGAAATCCCTTCTTGCCGCGGTGTGGAGCATCTCTACGCAATCAATGTTGCGGAGTCCACGCCGAGGCGTCCTCTTCCCGGTCAAAAGAACCGGGTATCCCTCCTGGATGGACCACTCCCCGAGGATGGTCCATGACTATCAGAGTAATCTGACTACGGAAGGATTCAAAGGGAACATGAATTTGTAAGAAAAAGAGGCGATTCGGCGGCATCCCATGGGCGCCCGCGGAAAATCTCAGGGGGGCTTACGGCAGGAGGCGCAGCAGTTCCTGGAAGCGCGGCAGCGAGCGGAGCGGGCCGAGATTGGAGTCGTGCTCGTACCAGCCGCGCTGAGTCAGGCCGCCGCGCACCGCTTTCTCCAGGCAGGCGATCGCTTCGTCCGGACATCCAAGCAGCGAATAGATGCAGCCGGCGTTGTAGAGCACCATCGGGTCGCCAGGGCGGAGAGCGAGGGCGCGGCCGGCCCATTCGCGGCCTCGTTCGCGCAGGCCCAGCGCAGCCATCCCGTTGGCGGCGATGTAGATCGCCGGACGTCCTCGCGGTTGTCTTCGAGATGCCGCTCTGCGAGTTCGATCCCGCGCTCGCGCGCTGCGCGTGCTTCACCAGGAAAGCCCAGATCCTCGCAGCTTTGCGCTGCCAGCAGCGGCGACTGATAGTCCGCGGGCCGCACGCGCATCGCCTGCTCGTAAAGGTGCAGAGCTTCTTCCTGGCGGCCGGCGGTGGAGGCATGCCGCGCGTAGAAGTACCAGGCCTCAAAGAGATTCGGGTCGGGCTGGATGGCGGCCTTGAACTCCCTCTCCGCCTCGGCGTGTTTGTGGGTGAGCGAATAAGCGAGAGCGCGCGAGGCGTGCGCCTGCGCGGATGACGGATCGAGCTCGACGGCCCGCGCGCTGGCCCAATCGGCCTGGCTGCGGACTATGTCGCTGCGCGTGGCGTAGAGATACACGTAGGACCAGCAGTCGGCCAGCCCGGCCCAGGCCGGCGCGAACCCGGGGTCCAGCGCCGTGGCCTGCGTAAACAGCCGGATGGCCGACTCCATGTCCGCCGGACCATAGCCGTAGTAGTGCTTCCGCCCGCGCAGGTAGAGCTCGTACGCCTCGACGCTGCGCGTGGGCTTCCGCGCCAGTTCAGCCTCCTCGTGAGGAGTCAGGGTCAACTCTAGCGCGCGGACGACGTTCTGGGCGATCTCCTCCTGGAGGGCGAAGACGTCCGTGAGAAGCCGGTCATACGTCTCCGCCCAGATCAGGAAACCCCGCTCGGTCTCTGTCAGTTGAACGGAGATGCGCAGGCGGTTCTTGGTTTTGCGCACACTGCCTTCGAGCAGGGCGCCCACGCGCAAACGGCGTCCGGCTTCGCACGCGTCCATCGCGCCCGGCTTGAAGCGGAACGATGAAATGCGTGAAGCCGCCCGCATCCCGCGCACGCGGCTCAGCGCGGCGATGATCTCTTTGGCGATGCCTTCGCAGAAACACTCCTGATCGCGTTCGCGCGTCATGTCGGCGAAGGGCAGGACGGCGACTGACGCTTCGGCGTCCAGCGGGCGCGGCGGAGCGTTCTCGAGTTGCTGCCGGCTGTTCTCCCGCCAGGCGTCCAATTCGGACTTGTAGGCGTAGACCGAACCCAGCTTGTCGTGCTGGAGGCGGTGCACGGGCAGTCCTTCCTCGCGCTCCCAGCGCTGCACGGTCCGGGCGCCGCGGAGCAGGTAAGCCGCGATCTGTTTCCACGAATCGGGCCGGTCTACGGAACGCGGGGAGGAATCGGACATGCGCATCCCGATTACAAACGGGCGCGCCCTTCAGCGCAGCAACTCGCCAAACCGCGCCAAAGCTCGCCAACGCGCCGGCGGCGCTCTATAGCACGGCACAAAAACCAGTCTCTGCACGTTCAATGGAGTAGGTGAAAGAAATTCCGAAAGGAGGCAAAGACAATGACGTATACAGCGATCACAAAGGCGCTTATCGCCGTCGCCATTCTCTCCCTATTCCTCGCTTCATCCGCGCAGGCGCAGATTCTGCGGGCCAACGTCCCTTTTGAGTTCGGCGTGGATGACAAGGTGTTTCCGGCGGGCGATTACTCGATCCGGACGGAACCGATCGCGGGCGGCATGACACTCAGCATCCCGGGCGGACGCGAAGAGGCGTTCCTGGTTACGATCCCGCTCACCTGGAAGCCGGAAGTGGAGAACGGAATGCTGGTGTTCAGCAAGTACGGCAAGACTTGCTTCCTGAGCCGTTTCAAGGCGCCCGGCGCCAGCGCGGGGCATGAATTGATCACCTCGAAGGCCGAGCGCGAGATGATGGCGCGCAGCGGCGAAGCCCGCCACCTGGCCATGATCCGCATCGTGAACAAGTAACCGGCATCCTCCCGCGGATGACAGGCCAAGTCCCGCGTCCGGGCTGTTCTCTGGAGGGAGCCGGACGCGGGACTTTTTTCAGGGCCGCGTGATGTAGGTGGAGTGCTTGCCCGGCGCATCTTCAGCGCAGTAGACGAGCAGGCCGGAGCGGCGCATCGCTTCGAGCAGCGGCTCGGGGCGGAAGGAGCTGGTGAGCTGGACCATCTCGCCGGCTGGCAAAGCCGCGACGGACTCGCGCACCTTGCCGATCGGGTGAACTCCGGTCTCGAGCATGCTGTCGGCGTCGATGCGGAAACGAACCTGGCGCGTACTCAACCACTCCGGCGCCTGTTCGGATGCCTCGCCGCACGCCGGCGGCGCCTCGAGACCCTGTTGTCCTGCGGCTTCGCGCAGTTTCATCACAAGATCGCGCACGCTGACTCCGCCGACGCGGGCCGCCTGATCGAGCGTCGCAACCTTGGCGACCGTGCGGCGCAGGATCGGGTTCTTCAGCTTCGCGAACGCAGGCGCCCAGGCGATCAGCACGTCCTCGATGCCGGGATAGGCGTCGAGCAACGCGCCGACTTTCGTTTCGGGGTTGATCGGCAGCGGCATCAATTCACACCTCCGGCGGCCACTTCGTCGTATTCAAGCAGGCGGCGCTCGCCTTCGAGCGCGCGGATGCGCGTCACGTCCTGCGTCACCTCCAGCGTGCCGAGGTATTCGCCGTCCTCTGAGCGCACGGCGAAATAGCGGATGTGGACAAAGCGGCCGTGAAGCTGAATCCAGAACTCGGCCACGCTCTGCCGGCCTGCGCGGAAATCGGAGATGATGCGATCGACGATATCGACGCTCTTCGGCGGATGGCAGTGCTGCACCTTGCGGCCGATGATGGCGCGGGAGCGGGCGAAGATGCGGTCCGGCCCTTCGGAGAAGAAGCGGACGCGATCGTCGGCGTCCACGAAAGTGAGGTCGACTGGCAGCGCGCCGAAGATGGCCAGCAATTGCTGGCCGGAGAGATTACCGGAGGGCAACTGGATGCCTTCGGACGCGGGCAGCTCGATCCCCTGCGGGACGACGGGCGAGGCGGGCTGATAGCCTTGCTGCGGGACCACCAGGCACCAGCCGTAGCGCGGCGAGGAGGCCCAGATCTCGGCCCAATCCTCTTCCGTGAAGCGGTCGAGGCACATCGGCAGGAGGATGTTGTCCTCCTTGTAGATCATTTCCTCGACCGCGCCGGCCGCGGCTTCTCCGGCGATTCCGGCCAGTAATTTCCACTCTGCCGCCGAGACGCCCGGCTGGGCGAGCGCTTCGCCGAGGTCCTTCAGCAGCGCGCGGATCTCGTCGTCCTTGGCCCACATCACCTTCGACGGCCCGGTGATGCCGTGCTTCTCGAGGAATGGGAAGAAACAGTTTTCCTTGCGCTGGTAGTGCTTTTCGACGTCCATCAGGTTGTTGAACGCCTGGCGCCAGCGCGTCAGCGGCTCAGTGGGGTCAGCGTCGTCGGAGAGCGCCTTGATCTCGCTCATGGCGATGCGCATTCGCAGCAGCTCGCCGCGCAGGGCTTCGTTTTCGCGGCGGAACGTGTCGGCGGGGTGGCCGGGCGGCACGGGCTTGGCGGGGAGTTGCACGAGCACGTCGCGGGTTACCTGCGAGTGCAGGTCGCACATCGAAGTGATCTCTTCAACCGGCATGCCCTCGGCGATCAGCTCCTGTTCCATGGCGACGATTTCGGAGTAGTCCGTTTCGCGCACGATCTGTGCGAGCCGCTCGCGCACCTCATCGGGCGCCTCGCCCGCGTGAAGGCGCTTGATGATGTCTTTGAGCGCCCGGACGCGGTGGGCGCGGTTGTCGATCAGTTCACTCATTGTGATTCCAGTGTAAAGAGGGCCGCGGGGCCGCCACGATGACTAAAGTCACAATGGATGCGGTATTGTTATTGTGGACGCGCGATGCGGACCGCAATGCTGTTGCTCCTGTTGCAGGCGGGTCCGGTGGACCTGGAGACGCTTGACGGGCGGCGCTTCGCGATGTCGAACTACGCCGAGCGGACGCTGACCGGGGTCGTGTTCCTTTCGGCGCGCTGCGCGGCGTCGGAGGCGGCGGCGCCGGAGCTGGCGGCGATCAACGCGAAGTTCCGGCTGCGCGGGGTGCTGTTGGTCGCAGTCTTCCCGAACCAGGAGGAGACGGGCGCGGAAATCCGCGATTTTGCGCAGAGCGCGGGTTTGCTGTTTCCGGTGTATCGCGACTTCGCGGGGGCGGCGGCGCGGCGGTTTGGAGCGAAGGTCACGCCGGAAACGGTGCTCCTCGACAAGCAGGGCGCGCCAGTGTATCAAGGCGCGGTGAGCGGCATGACCGCCGCGATCGAGGCGGTGCTGGCAGGCAAGACGCCGGAGCCGCAAGGTCCCGCGGCCGAGGGCGCTCCGGTCGGGCGGCCCGGAACAAAGCGCGAGCACCCGGATCGCCATGGCTCCATTGCGTTTTCCTCGGAGCTCATCTTCGAGAGCATCCGCGGCGCGCCGGCGCATCACGCCTCGACGCTCGCCGAGGCCTCGAACGGCGATCTGCTGGCGGTGTGGTACGGCGGGAGCTACGAATCCTCCGACGATCAGGCCCTCTTTCTGTCGCGGCGCAAGAAAGGCGGGCGCATCTGGAGCAGGCCGCAGGCGCTCGTTCGCGATTCGCTCAACCCGCCGGGCAACGCCGTGGTGTTCCGCGACGTGAAGGGTCATATCTGGATTGTCTGGGCGCGGATGACCGCGAGCCGCCCGCTGCGGCGCGGCGGCGGCTGGGGCGAGACGACGCTGATGTACCGCACGTCGCCGGACAACGGAATCCGCTGGACCGAAGATCGCCCGCTCGTGGGTGACATCGGCGGGCTGCCGCGCAATCCGCCGATCGTGCGCCCGAACGGCGAGATCCTGCTGCCGCTGGGCGGGCGCGGCGGCTCATTCTTCGCCCGCAGCGCGAATGGCGGCCGGAGCTGGCATCGCTTCGGCTTTGTCCCGCGCGGAGGGCAGCCCGCGGCGGCTGAGCGCGCGGACGGTTCAATCCTGATGATGATGCGCGCGTCGCCGCGCATTCTGTGGAGCGAGTCCGGCGACGGCGGGCGCACGTGGAGCGAGCCAAGGCCGTCCGAATTCAAGAACCCGAACGCCGGGATCTCACTCGCGAGGCTCGCCAACGGCCACCTGGCGCTCGTTTTCAACGACAGCGAGAAGGACCGCACGCCGCTGAGCATTGCCCGCAGCCTCGACGGCGGCAGGAGCTGGGAGCGCCCGCTCGTGCTCGAAGCGAATCCGGGCGAGTACTCCTATCCGTGCGTGATGCAATCGGCCGACGGCAGAATTCACTTGACTTACACGTTCCGCCGCTACAGCATCAAGCACGTGGAGTTCAACGAAGACTGGCTGGCCCGCACGGAACGGCCGAACTGAGGACACGCGGCCATGACGGGCCGAACCATCTCGCACTACACCATCCTCGAGAAGCTCGGCGAAGGCGGAATGGGTGTGGTCTACAAGGCCCGCGACACGCACCTCGATCGTTTCGCGGCCATCAAGGTCCTGCGGCCGGACGCGATGGCCAACGCGGAGCGCAAGCGCCGTTTCGTGCAGGAAGCGAAATCGGCATCGGCGCTGAATCACCCCAATATCATCCACGTGTACGACATCGATACCTGCGACGGCGTCGATTACATCGCCATGGAGTTCGTCCCAGGCAAGACGCTCGATCAACTCATCGGCCGCCGCGGCCTGAAACTCTCCGAGACGCTGAACTATGGGATTCAGATCAGCGCGGCGCTGGCGAAGGCGCACGCCGCCGGGATCGTTCACCGCGATCTCAAACCGTCTAACGTCATCGTGACGAGCGACGGTCTCGTGAAGTTGCTGGACTTCGGCCTGGCGAAGCTGACCGAGACCTCGCCGACCAGCGAGGAAGCGTCAACCGCCACTCTGAAGGCGCAGACCGAAGAGGGCATCGTCCTTGGCACGGCCGCCTACATGTCGCCGGAGCAGGCTTCCGGGAGCGCGGTGGACGCGCGCTCGGACATTTTCTCGTTCGGGGCGGTCCTCTACGAGATGGTGACGGGCCGGCGGGCCTTTCAAGCCGAAACGCGAATGGCGACGCTGTCGGCGATCCTCAACAAGGAGCCGCAGCCGGCGAGCACGATCAACGAAGACACGCCGCCGGAGATGGAGAAACTCATCGCGCGCTGCCTGCGCAAGGATCCGGAGCGGCGCATTCAGAATATGGCCGACGTGAAACTGGCGCTGGAAGACCTGAAGGAGGAGTCGGAATCGGGCCGGCTGCTGGCCGCGCCTCAGCCGCGCCGGAGTCGGATGTTGCCCTGGATTCTCGGGGGAGCGGCCCTGGTGGCGGCCGCGGCGTCGGTCGCGTCCTGGGTGCTGCTGCGGCCGCGGACCGCGCCGCCGCCCGTCCTCACGCAGCTCACCACGGATGCGGGACTGACGTTGGATCCCGCGCTCTCGCCGGATGGGAAGCTGCTGGCCTACGCCTCCGATCGGGCCGGCGAAGGCAATCTCGACATCTGGGTGAAGCAGGTAGGCGGTGGCGAGCCGATCCGCCTGACACAAGATCCCGCGGAGGACCGCGAGCCGTCGTTCTCGCCCGACGGCACGTCGATCGTATTCAGCTCGGCAAGAGAGAGCGGCGGGATCTATGTTGTCTCCGCGCTGGGTGGCGCCGCTCGCAAGATTGCTGCGGGAGGGCAGCGGCCGCGGTTCTCTCCGGACGGCAGCCAGATCGCTTATTGGACCGGCGTTATCGGCGGGGGCGCTGGTTTCAGCAGCCGTGGTTTCAACCGCATGTTTGTCGTCGCGGCTTCGGGCGGCGCCCCACGGCAAGTGCGCGGTGATTTTGTCGGCGCCGCATACCCCGAGTGGACGCCGGACGGACTGCACTTGCTGTTTCTCGGGAATCGCGACACCGATCTGCCCGCCGCGGAGTCGATCGATTGGTGGGTGACTCCTCTGGATGGCGGCCCTGCCATCGCAACCGGCGTGCTCCAGGAGACCCGGAAAGTGGGGTTCACCGGCCCATTCACTGTCTACCCCTGGGCCTTGATGGTTGGCGTGTGGCATCCCGACGGCGATTCAGTGATCTTCGGCGCACGCCAGGGCGACAGCAGGAACCTCTGGCGAATTCGCATGACGCCTCAAAGCTGGAAAGTAGCTGGAGTTCCCGAAAGGCTGACGTCCAGTTCCGCGATTGAAGAAGGCCCCTCCGTCGCTCGGGGCGCGGGCAACGCGGTGCGGCTGGCGTTCGCAAGCCTCTCGGAGAACTCGGATCTCTGGAGCCTGCCGATCGACACGAATTCCGTGAAGACCACTGGTGAGCCGCAACGACTCACCAGCGACACCGCGCCGGATTTCCACCCTTCCCTCTCGCACGACGGATCGCGGCTGGTCTTCGTCTCCGGCCGCACGGGCGGCCAGGAAATCTGGATCAGGGACCTGAAAACCGGCGAGGAAAGAGCTCTGACGGCCAGCCGCGCCGACAAATACTCGCCCAACTTCTCCCCGGACATGGCGCAGGTCTCGTTTTCGATTCATAAGGACAACAAGTGGGACATCTACCTTGTTCCCTCGTCCGGCGGCGCCGCCGAGTTGGTCTGCCCGGATTGCGGGCAGGCGACGGGTTGGTCTCCCGACGGGAGGTATCTTACTGGAAACACGCTGGACGGCCGTTTGACCCTGATCGAAGTCGCGACGCGCCGCAAGGTCGACCTGATAGTGATAAGAGACCGCTGGTTCTGCTGCGGGAAGTTTTCGCCCGATGGCCGGTGGATCAGTTTCCTCGAATTGGGTTCTGGGCGGAGGCGGGAAATTGTCGCTCCATTTCAGGGCGAAACGCCTCCCCCGGAATCGTCGTGGTTGACGCACACGGCCGGGCTCCGTCTATGGTTGCCGGACGGCGCGTTCCTGTATGGAACGTCGTTCCTCGACGGGTTCGAGTGCATCTGGGCTCAGAGGTTGGATCCAGCCACCAAGCGCCCAGCCGGGGCGCCGATTCCTGTCTTCCACGCCCACGGCAGGCGCCAGCTCCAAAACGGAATTACCGTCGGACGCGACAGAATCATGTTCAGCCAAGTGGAACGCGCCGCAAACGTGTGGATGGCTGAGTTCCGGCGCTGAGCAGGCGGGCGCGGCATTGCGATAGGCTGCAACGTAGCGCCATGAAGAAACTCTTGCTCGCCTTCACGTGTCTCGCCCTGTCCGCGCTCCCCGCCGCGGCAAAGAAGGACACCGGCTTCCTCAACCGCACCCTGAACCTGAACGGCGCGGTCCACCGCTACCAGGTCTACGTCCCGATGGATTGGACGAAGAGCCAGCGCTGGCCGGTGATTCTGTTCCTGCACGGCGCCGGCGAGCGTGGCGACAACGGTCTGGCGCAGACGCAGGTGGGCATCGGCGGCTCGATCCGCTTTCATCCCGAGCGCTGGCCGGCTGTCGTCGTGATGCCGCAGTGCCCGCGGGACAAGCGCTGGACGACGCCCGAGGTGATCGAGGTCGCACTCGCCGCGCTCGAGGCGGCGACAAAAGAGTTCAAGGGCGATCGAACACGGACGTATCTCACCGGGCTTTCGATGGGCGGCTACGGAACGTTCGCCATCGGCGCGAAGCACGCCGCCCGCTTCGCGGCGCTCGTCCCGATCTGCGGCGGCGTGCGTTTGCCGCGCCGCCCGAACCAGCCGCCCCCACCCGAGCCCGAAGGCGATCCCTACGAGTCGACGGCCCGCGGCATCGGCAAGACCCCGATCTGGATCTTCCACGGCGCGGCCGACCCGACCGTGCCCGTCACCGAGTCGCAGAAGATGGTCGAGGCCATCAAGGCGGCGGGCGGCGACCCGAACTACACCGAGTACCCCGGTGTCGGCCACAACAGTTGGGATCGCGCCTACGGCGAGGAGGAGTTGCCCAAGTGGCTGTTCTCGCAGAAACTCGCCGCGCCGCCGAACAAATCACGTTGACCCGCCCGACGATACTACCGGCGGTGAAGTGCGCTCACCGCCAGCCGCGGTTCGTTGGCGATGATTGTGAGTAGGGCGGCCGCCGGTCCTGTGGGAGCACGCCGGTCCTGCTCCCGGTTTTGCAGCCTCTTTACGCTCACGCCCATCAACTGCGCGAATTCTGATTGCGAAAGCCCGGTCCGCTCGCGAATCGCTCGTATTCCGGATGACCCGATGACAAACCGGCGTGAGGGCTTGCGCTCCCCGCGCAGGATGGCTCCGCCCTCGCGCACACTCGCCAACAGCTCTTTAACCTAAATCCGGCAGTTCGCGAGTGCCAATGAGGGCAGCCCAGGCGGATCGGCG